>CACAFZ010000045.1 GCA_902531885.1 uncultured Pelagibacteraceae bacterium | reverse complement strand
TTCTTGTGGTATTTCAACTCTTCCAAATTGTTTGGCTCTTGCTTTTCCTTTTTTTTGTTTTTCTAAAAGTTTTCTTTTTCTATCCAAAGCACCTCCGCCATGAATTTTGGTTAGTACATCTTTTTTATATCCTTTTATAGTTTCTCTTGCGATTATTTTTCCCCCTATTGCGGCCTGTATAGGAATCATGAAATTATGTCTTGGTATTAAATCTTTTAGTTTTTCACATACCACTCTTCCTTGAGACTGTGCAAATTCCTTATGTATCATCATAGATAGAGCATCCACAGGCTCCCCATTTACTAATATGCTAAGCTTGACTAAATCTCCTTCTTTATAACCTGTGATTTCATAATCAAAGCTGCCGTATCCACTTGTCATTGATTTTAAACGATCATAAAAATCAAAAACAACTTCATTTAAAGGTAATTCATAATTTAAAACTGCTCGGTTACCTGAGTATGTTAAGTTAGTTTGTACTCCTCTTTTGTCTTGGCAAATTTTAATTATTGATCCAAGATATTGATCGGGAGTTATTATAGTTGCTTTTATCCAGGGCTCTTCAATAAATTTAATATGGGTTGGATCTGGCAAGGTAGACGGGTTCTGTAAATTTACTATATCGCCATTATTTAAGTGTACTTTGTATACAACTCCAGGAGTTGTAGTTAGTAAATTTATATCAAATTCTCTTTCAAGTCTTTGACTAATAATCTCTAAATGTAATAGACCTAAAAACCCACATCTAAAACCTAATCCTAATGCTGATGAAGATTCTGCTTCATAAGAAAAACTTGCATCATTTAATTGAAGTTTGGCAAGACCATCTTTTAATTTTTGATATTCAGAACTATCGACTGGAAACAGTCCACAAAAAACTACAGGCTTGCTAGGTTTAAATCCTGGTAAAGCTTTTTTTATTGGTTTTTGGGCATCACATATAGTGTCCCCAACTTTTGTTTCTGACAAACTTTTAATTCCAGTGATAATAAATCCTATTTCTCCGGCATTTAATTCTTTTACATCTTTTGGCTTTGGAGTAAATACTCCCACCCTTTCAATTTGATATTCTTGATTGTTCGACATCATTTTTATTTTCATATTTTTTTTTATACTTCCATCTAAAACTCTTACTAGAATTACTACACCTAAGTATGAATCGTACCAGCTATCAACTAACAAACATTTTAATAATTCATTTTTTAAACCTTTGGGTGAAGGTAGAATTTTTACTATTTTTTCTAAAATATCATCGACACCCTCTCCAGTTTTTCCAGAGCAAGGTACTGAATTAACAGTTTCTATTCCTATAACATCTTCTATTTGTTTTTTTGATTTTTCGATATCAGATGCTGGTAAATCAATTTTATTTAATACAGGAACTATTTCATGATTTATTTCAAGGGCTTGATAAACATTTGCTAGAGTTTGGGCCTCAACTCCTTGAGAACTATCAACAATTAAAATTGATCCTTCACATGCATACAAAGATCGACTTACTTCGTAACTAAAATCTACATGGCCTGGTGTGTCAATAATATTTAAGATATATTCTTTACCATCTCTAGATTTATATAAAAGTCTTACTGTCTGAGCTTTAATTGTTATTCCTCTTTCTCTTTCTATTTCCATTGAGTCCAGAACCTGTTCTTTCATTTCTCTGTCACTAAGACCTCCACATTTTTGAATTATTCTATCTGCTATAGTTGATTTTCCATGATCTATATGTGCAATAATTGCAAAATTTCTAATATGATCAATTTCACTCATTAAGATCTTAGTTTAGCACCAGCTTTTTCTTCGACATTAGAAATAATTTTCTGAGAAATTTCACTTAAATCTTTTTCATTTAAAGTTTTATGATCTGATTGAATGGTAACTTTTAAAGCAATCGATTTTTTATCAGCTGGTATATTTTCTCCTTCATATACGTCAAAAATTTTAACATTTTTAATTATAGATCTGTCCACACCTGAAATAATTTCAATTAATTCTTGCGCTTTAAAATCTTTTCCAACTACAAAA
>CACAFZ010000044.1 GCA_902531885.1 uncultured Pelagibacteraceae bacterium | reverse complement strand
TGGGTTCAAAGATTATCTTATGTAGGTGAATTAGGTTTTGAACTCTATATAAACATAAATGTTGCTAAACAATTATATAATTTTATTGTGGACAAAGGCAAAGAGTTTAACTTGTCACATTGCGGAACATTTGCCATGGACACCATGAGAATGGAAAGTGGTTTTTTACATTGGGGACATGATATATCTCCAGAAGAAAACCAATATGAAGCCGGCCTTCAATTTGTAATAAGTTACAAAAAAAATACAGATTTTGTAGGAAAAAAAAATTTATTAAAAATAAAAGACAAAAAACCATCTAAAAATTTTTTAATGTTATGTTTAAATGAAAGTAAACCTGGTGAACCATTATTATTACATGACGAACCTATCTATTTGAATGATAAAATAATTGGAAGAACAACATCGGGAAATTATTCATTTAATTATAATAAAAATATTTCTTTTGGCTATGTTAATTCAAATTTTTCTAAAGAAGACCTGGTTAACAAAGAGCTTTATATAGAGGTTGAAAAAAAAAGGTATCCAGCAAGTGTACTTTTAAAGCCCTTAAATCAAAATTTAAAAAAAAATAGAAGCTAGAATTTCATAAATGGTATAATTAACCATTCTAAAACCATTTTGAGCATAGAAAATTTAAATAATATTGACTGAAAACCTGTCGCATGATTAACTCATAGGTGGAATGAGTGGGGAACAGACATCAATAAATAACAATTATCACGCAGAAGCGGAACAAAATCTTTCTAAAAAAAATTCAAGAAAAGTAGATATTAATATTCTCTTGAATAAAGTTAGAAAAGAAAAAGAAAAAGAAAAAATAGAAGGTTATATTTTTTTAGGATTAATAAGTTCTGTAGTATTAATTTGTGGAATAATAGTATCTCTTTAAGATTGTAAATAATTATAAATTATCGATTAAAGAAGATATAGTGCATCTTCATGTCAGAAATTATTCAAATTGGAATAACCAAAAAAAAAGGCAATCCAATTGAAAAAGTTAATTCCATTGAAGTTCAGCAAGGAAAAGGAATTAAAGGCGATAGAACATTTAGTGCAAATAAAGATTCAGATAGACAGCTAACATTAATTGAGAGCGAAAATATAGATTATTATAATAAAAAATATAATTTAAATTTTTCTTATGTAGACTTTAGAAGAAATTTAATTACAAAAAATATCTCACTGAATCAATTAGTTGGAAAATATTTTTTTATTGGAAAAATTAAAGTAAAAGGAACTGATTTCTGTAGACCTTGCAAAGAACTTGAAAAAAAACTAAGTGCCACTAATTATTTGAAAGAATTTTTAAGAAGAGGTGGTCTTATATGTGAAATATTAAATTCTGGAACAATTAAAGTAGGTGAAAAAATTTCTATTTTGTAAAAGTATCGTTAAATTGATTGCTAACTCTCACGAACGTTGTGCACTTACTTAATTGTTTTAATGATGGGGCTCCTACATAAGTACAACTGCTTCTGACGCCACCAAGAATATTTAATATTGTGTCATTTATTTTTCCTCTATATTTAACTTTTACAGATCTTCCTTCGCTACTTCTATAGGAAGACAATCCTCCATAATGCTTTTTATTTGCTTTTTCAGAACTTGAACCATAAAATTCAATATATCTACTTCCATTAGATTTAAAAACTTTACCACCACCTTCATCATGTCCAGCGAACATTCCTCCAAGCATTACAAAATCAGCTCCGCCACCAAATCCTTTTGCGACATCTCCTGGACAAGTGCATCCTCCATCTGCAATTATATGTGCACCTAAGCCGTGTGCTGCGTCAGCACATTCTATAACGGCACTTAACTGAGGGTAACCAACACCAGTTTGAATTCTTGTGGTACATACACTTCCTGGTCCAATTCCAACTTTAACTATATCAGCTCCACTCAACACAAGTTCTTGAGTCATATCAGCAGTAACAACATTTCCGGCAATTATTGTTTTTGTTGGATATTTGTCTCTTACAGATTTTATAAATGCACTAAAATGTTCGGAATAACCATTTGCAACATCAACACAAATAAATTTTATAAAAGAAAATTCTTTTAATATTTTGTCTAACCTTTCAAAATCTTCTTTTTTAATACCAATACTCAAAGTTATGTTTTTATAAATTGATTTTAATTTTTTATACTTTTTTAATTTATTAACATCATGCTGTTTAGTTAAGCATGTAATCATTTCAAATTCTGATAAATTTTCTGCAATTCCTAACTCACCAACGCCGTCCATATTTGCTGCCATAATTGGAATACCCGACCATTCATTTTTACTATATTTGAATTTGTAAGTTCTTTTTAAATCGACATCCTTACGACTTGATAAAGTGCTTCTTTTTGGTCTAAATAGAACGTCTGAATAGTCTAGTTTAAGATCTTCCTCAATTCTCATCGAGCAACAAATTATAGTTGATTGAATTATTTGCAAATGAATAATTTGAATGTGGATAAGTTCAATTTGCTAAGTATTTATAATTATATTTTAATGAATTTGAAA
>CACAFZ010000043.1 GCA_902531885.1 uncultured Pelagibacteraceae bacterium | reverse complement strand
ATTTGATACAACATTAAGAGATGGCGCTCAAACACAAGGTGTTGATTTTTCTATTGATGATAAGCTCAAAATTGCCCAAGCATTGGATAATCTTGGTGTTGATTATATCGAAGGTGGTTGGCCTGGAGCTAATCCCACTGATACAGAATTTTTTCAAAAAAAAATTAATTGTAAAAATTCCACAATAACTGCTTTTGGTATGACAAAAAAAACTGGTAGAAGTGCAGACAATGATCCAGGGTTATCAGCATTAATTGATAGCAATACTAAAGCAGTATGCATAGTTGGTAAATCATGGGATTTTCATGTTGATGTTGCCTTAGGTATTTCAAATGACGAAAATCTAGAAAATATAAGCGAAAGTACAAAACTTTTTGTTAAAGAAAAAAAAGAATTTATGTTTGATGCAGAACATTTTTTTGACGGATATAAAACAAATCCCAAATACACACTATCATGCCTTAAGGCTGCTTACGACAATGGTGCCAGATGGGTAGTTTTGTGTGATACAAACGGAGGAACACTACCACACGAAGTGACAAAAATAGTTAATGAAGTTGTAAAAGTAATTCCAGGAAAAAATATAGGAATTCACGCTCATAACGATACTGGAAACGCAGTTTCAAATACTTTAGCTGCTGTACTAGCTGGCGCTAGACAAGTTCAAGGAACCATCAATGGATTGGGTGAGAGATGTGGAAATGCAAATCTAATGTCATTAATACCAACGTTTTATTTAAAAAAAGATTTCTCGGATAAATTTGAAATAAATATTAAAAAAAATAATATTAAAAATTTAACACAATGTTCTAGACTTTTAGATGAAATATTAAATAGAAAACCTAACAAACATTTACCTTATGTTGGTGCAGCTGCTTTTTCTCATAAAGGAGGTTTGCATGTTTCTGCAGTTCAGAAAGATCCAAAAACTTATGAACATATAAATCCAGAAGAAGTAGGAAACGCTAGAAACATTGTTGTGTCTGATCAAGCTGGAAAATCAAACATTATATCAAGATTAAAAACTATAGGAATTGAAATAAAAGAAAACGACCCAAGGGTTAAAAAACTTTTAGATGAGGTTAAGGATAGAGAATTTATAGGCTATAGCTATGATGGAGCAGATGCATCATTTGAATTGTTAGCCAGAAGAATTATGAGTGAGATACCTAGATATATTTTAATTAAAGAATATGATGTTTCTGTAAAAAAAAATTCTTCGGGAAATATAGTTTCATCTGCAAAAGCACATCTGGAGGTAGATGGAGAAAAAATTATTTGTGAAGGCGAGGGCAATGGACCAGTTAACGCACTAGATAATGCTATAAGAAACAATGTCGATAGATTGGCTAAATATTCAAAGTATTTAAAAGATTTAAAACTAGTAGACTATAAAGTAAGAATTTTAAATACTGGTACTGAAGCTATAACAAGAGTTTCTATAGAAAGTACAGATTCAAAAGGAAAAAATTGGTTTACAATAGGAGTTTCAACAAACATTATTGATGCTTCATTTAAAGCTTTGGTTGATAGTTTGGACTATAAACTATTTAAAGATAATGCTCCTGCAAGTAACTAATGTCTTCTGTTACATTTATTCTTCATAAACCACAGTTATCTGAAAATATAGGAGCTTGTGCTCGAGCTATTAAGAATTTTAATTTTAACAAACTGTCAATTATTGATCCTAAACCATTATTTCCCAACGATAAGATTGTTGCTACATCAGTAGGAGCTAAGGAAATTATTAAAAATTGTAAAGTTTATGATAATTTAGAGTCTTCAATTAAAAAAATCGACTATCTAGTTGCAACGTCTGCAAGATTTCGTAACAAAAATATCAAACATATTAATTTAAATGATTTATCTAAATTAGATTTTAATAAAAGAATAGGTTTTCTTTTTGGATCAGAGGCATCTGGTCTTTCAAATAGAGAAATAATATATGCTAATTGCACTATGCAAATACCTACTAACCCTAACTTTAAATCACTAAATTTATCACACAGTGTAATTATAGTAGCTCAGGTTGTTTCAAGTTTAATTAAATTAAAAAAATCAAAGTACAAAAAATCACCAAAAGTTAAATCGGCATCTAAGAAAGATATACAGGCAATGGTTAATTTATGTATAAAACAACTAGAAGATAGAAATTTTTTTAAACCATCAGAAAAAAAACCAATAATGTTAGAAAATTTAAGAAGTATCTTTTACAAAATGGAGTTATCTGAAAAGGAAACTCGTATTTTATCAAGTGTATTTGCAAATCTTTCAAAATAAAACGTTCATTGACAAAATTATTCTTAAGTTTATAAAGCGATTTACTTAATGACAAAAAGATTAAATTCTAAGCACAAAGTTGACAGAAGACTAAAAGTAAACCTGTGGGGAAGACCTAAAAGTCCATTTAATGCCAGAGCTTATCCCCCGGGCCAGCACGGTCAAAGTAAATCTTCGAAACCATCTGATTATGGCGTACAACTCCATGCAAAACAAAAACTTAAATCTTATTATGGAAATATTAATGAAAGACAATTTAGAAATCTTTACAGAAAAGCAATTATGAAGAAAGGTGATACAGCTGAAAATTTAATTGGATTATT
>CACAFZ010000042.1 GCA_902531885.1 uncultured Pelagibacteraceae bacterium | reverse complement strand
AACCAACAGCTGTACTACATCTAAAGCCATTTTTAACTGTGAAAGGAAAATAGCCCATACCTTCATTATTTCCAGTATTAAAATCTTCTGTTTTTTTATAACCAAACTCTTCCGCAGCTTCTAAAAATAAATCTAAAACTTTGAAGGTTGCTCTGATTTTTTCAACTTTTATAGGACCACCAGAACCATGAAATTCGTTCGCACCAAATTGAAAGTCTTCAGATTTTTTAAAGTATGGCAATACATCTTCCCAAGACCAACCAACATTTCCTAGCTGTCTCCAATAATTATAATCGTTAGATTGACCTCTTATATATAGCATTCCATTTATAGATGAACTTCCACCAAGAGTTTTTCCTCTTGGATAAACCATTTCTCTATTATTACAGTTTGGCTCTTTCTCTGTTGTAAAACACCAGTCCGTTTCAGGGTTATGCATTGTTTTGAAATATCCTCCTGGAATATGTATCCAAGGGTTTGAATCTTTTCCACCTGCTTCCAATAACAAAACATTAATTTTTGGATTTTTTGTTAGCCTATTTGCTAAAACACATCCTGCTGATCCAGCTCCGATTATAATGTAATCGAAATTTTCCATGTTAGAATGCTTATAATCAGTTATTTAAAAAACTCCAGTATAACCAAGGTTTAATCAGGTTGTATTTGATAAAATTTTTACTTGTCATAATTATAATATTTGAAACACTTAGTTTTTTAAAAATTAACTAAAGAGGGAAAAACATGAAAAAAATCATTTCGATGTTGTTTGCTATTACTTTAGTATTTGGTTTTATCTCAAATGCTAATGCAGCAAAAACATTAAAGTGCCAAACTGTTATCAGTGCTAAAGCTGATGAAGTAGTTATGTTAAAAGACTTCACAGACACAGTTACTGCTTTAACAGGTGGATCACTAAAATTTGAAATCATGCCTGCTGGTACAGTAGTTGGGGTTAAAGAAACTCTAGATGCAGTAGATAAAGGTTTGATTGACTGTGGTTTTGCTTGGACACACTACTGGTCAGGCGATCACCCAGCGGCAATGTTATTTGGTTCGCCAGTAGCAGGAGCAGGAGTAGGAATTGACAATATTGCATTCTTATCTTGGTTCCAATATGGCGGTGGAAAAGAATTATATGATCAACTATGGTCAGAAATGGGAAGAGACATAAAAGGATTTATGCTTCAACCAGTTGGACCAGAGGCATTAGGTTGGTTTCCAAAACCAATTAAAGATATGGCTGACTTTAGAACTTATAAATTCAGAACTCCTCCGGGAATTCCAGGACAAACTTATAAAGACATTGGTATAGCATCTGTTGCTATGGGCGGTGGAGATATTCTTCCAGCTCTTCAAGCAGGAACAATTGATGCTGCTGAATGGTGTTGTCCAAAACCTGACTTGGTGTTTGGTTTTTACAAAGTTCTAAAACATTATTACCTACAAGGTTTACACCAAGTAGTGGTTAATGCTGATTTTTACATGACTGGAAAAACATACAATGGTTTAACTGCTCATGAGAAAAAATCTCTTGAAGTTGCAGCTAATGCATCTTTAGCAAAATCATTAAGCTACAGAATATATGAAAACGGTAAAGCTCTTGCTGAATTAACAACTAAGCATGGTGTTATATTAGAAGATACTCCTTCTGATTATTTCGTGGAGTATATGGCAGCAGCTAAAGCTACTTTGAATAAAAATGCAGCAGGAAATGCATTTTTCAAAAAAGTTTGGGATTCTCAAAAAGCTTTTGCTGATATAGCTGTTCCATTCTGGAGTGGTGCTCAAATGTCTAATGCTAAGCTAGGAATGGCTCACGCAGCGACATTGAAGTAATATAGTTTAAATAAAAAACTATAATCAAATTAGAATAAAGCGGACTTTAAAGTCCGCTTTATTTTTTTATAAGGCATTATGACAAAAGAAACAGGTAGACTAGATATTTCAGATGAAATGATTGCCGAAAGGCGAGGTGGATCAGGTAAAATGCCTGAAGATATGCCTAAATGGATGGCAAAATCAATTACTTCAATTGATAAATTTAGCAAGATAATAGGCAATATAGTTTGTTGGATTTTAATGCCATTAATTTTAGCAATGACTTACGAAGTTTTTGCAAGAAAATTATTTTTAGCACCTACAATTTGGGCCTACGATATTAGCAGATTTCTTTATGGTGCTTTATTTATGTTGGGTGCTGGCTATGCACTTTCAAAAGGAGTTCATATAAGAGCAGACTTTTTATACAGAAATTTTAAAGTAAAAAATCAAGGTTTAATTGATTTTGTTTTATACATTTTATTTTATTTTCCAGGATTATTTGTTTTTTTATATATGACTACTGGGTTCCTTCAGGAGTCAATAATGCGAGGTGAAAGAGGCATGGATACTACTTGGATGCCATATATGTGGCCCATAAAATCATGTTTATGGTTTGGAATTGTTTTTTTATTAATACAAGGAATTTCAGAATTATTTAAAAGCTATTATGCAATGACTAAAGGAAAGTGGCCAGGTAATTAATGATTGCTGAATTTATTGACCCAGCCATATTAGGTTTTATTTTAATTGGAGTAATGCTTTTTTCTATATTTGTTGGTTTTCCAATTTCTTTTACTTTAATATTTTTAGGCTTTGTCTTTGGTTATTTGGGTTTTGGAAAACTT
>CACAFZ010000041.1 GCA_902531885.1 uncultured Pelagibacteraceae bacterium | reverse complement strand
CAGAAACGGATCCTAGTAATGTGGAGTATTTGGTAAAATTAGTTAAAGATTTTAAATGAAGAAAGCAGTAATTTTATTTAATTTAGGTGGCCCAGATAGCCTAAACTCCGTTGAACCATTTTTATTTAATTTGTTTAATGATCCAGCTATAATTAGCCTTCCAAATTTTTTAAGATATCCTTTAGCAAAATTAATATCAAAAAGAAGGACGCCTGTAGCAAAAAAAATTTATGAAGAAATAGGAGGCTCTTCCCCTATTCTTGAATTAACAAAAAAACAAGCTTTAGAATTAGAAAAATCTCTTAACTTTAATCAAAAAGAAATAAATTATAAAACCTTTATAATAATGAGATGTTGGAAGCCTCGTGCTTCAGAAGTTATAAAAGATATTATAAATTTTGAACCTAATGAAGTAATTTTATTACCTCTTTATCCTCAATTTTCATATTCTACTTCTGGATCATCAATTAGCGAATGGAAAGATGTTTGTAGTAAAAAAAATTATAAAATTAAAACAAGCACAATCTGCTGCTATCCAACAGACGAAAATTTTATTGATGCACATATTGATGAAATAACAAAGAAAATCGGAAAAAATACAAATGAAAAGTTAATTTTTTCAGCTCATGGATTACCAGAAAAAAATATTAAAAATGGTGATCCTTATCAATGGCAAATTGAAAGAACTGTAGAAGAAATAATAAAAAAAATAAATACTAGAAACCTTGACTATATTTTAAGCTATCAAAGCAGAGTTGGACCTTTGAAATGGATAGGGCCTTCGACAGACGATGTTATAGTGGAAAATTCTAAACTAGGAAAAAGTATAATATTAGTACCAATAGCTTTTGTTTCTGAGCATTCTGAAACTCTTGTAGAATTAGACATTGAATATAAAAAATTAGCAAAAGAAAATGGATGTGTTAACTATGAAAGAGTGCCTGCACTTGGGACCAATAAAGCCTTTATAGAAGGTCTATCAAATTTAATTTTAAATAGAGAAAAATATAAACTAAAAAATGACCTATATCCTCCAAAAATTCAATGCCCAAACAAATTTAAAAAATGTCCATGTCAGATATAAACTAATATGAATATTTATTTATTATTTAAATCTCTACATCTTATTGCCGTAATTTCTTGGATGGCCGGCCTTTTATACTTGCCTAGAATTTTTGTATATCATGTAGAAAATTTAGAAAAAAAAGAAACAACAGAAATTTTTGAAGTTATGGAAAAAAGATTATATTTTTATATAATGCGGCCAGCGATGGTATTAACTTGGATTTTTGGAATTATATTAATTTACAATATTGGGCATGAAGCTATTTCATACTTGTGGTTACAGCTAAAATTGTTTTTAGTAATATTATTGACAATTTATCACGAATATCTTGGAAAATGTTTGAAGTCACTTAAACTAAAAACCAACAAAAGGTCATCAAAATTCTTTAGAATAATTAACGAAATCCCCACTGTTTTGCTTATATTTTCGGTATTTGTAATTATATTTAAGCCTTTATAGACTTGAAATTTTAACATTAGTATATATATTATTTAAATCTAAAAAAAATAACTCCCAAAAAATGAATATTCAAGAATTAAAAAATAAGACTTCCGAAGTATTAATATCCGATGCAGAAAAACTTGGAATAGAAAATGCCAGTACATTAAGAAGACAAGAAATACTATTTTCAATACTTAAAAAGTATGCAGAAAAAGGAGAGGAGATAACTGGAGTAGGAGTGCTTCAATTGTTGCAAGATGGATTTGGATTTTTAAGAGCAATAGAATCTAATTATCTTCCAGGACCTGATGATATTTACGTTAGTCCAAATCAGATTAGAAAGTTTGGACTTAGAACAGGGGATACAGTAGAAGGACCAGTCAGAGCTCCAAAGGATGGTGAAAGATATTTTGCTCTTTTACAAGTAAGCAAAATTAACTATGAAGATCCACAAAAAATTAGACATAAAATAGCTTTTGATAATTTAACACCACTATATCCTAACAAACAATTGATAATGGAAACGGAATCTGAGAAAGTAGAAAAGAAACCAGATTTAACTCCAAGACTAATTGATCTAGTAAGTCCTATTGGTAAAGGACAAAGATCATTAATTATTTCACCGCCAAAAGCTGGTAAAACAATGATTTTACAAAGTATAGCAAACTCAATAACGGCAAATCATCCAGAGTGTTATCTTATGGTTTTATTAATAGACGAAAGACCGGAAGAGGTAACAGATATGCAAAGAACAGTTAAAGGAGAGGTTATAAGTTCAACATTTGACGAACCTGCCCAAAGACATGTAGCTGTTGCTGAAATGGTTATTGAAAAAGCAAAAAGATTAACCGAGCATAAAAAAGATGTGGTTATTCTTTTAGATTCAATAACAAGATTAGGTAGAGCTTACAATGCAGTTGTTCCAAGCTCAGGAAAAGTTTTGACAGGTGGTGTTGATGCTAATGCTTTACAGAGACCAAAAAGATTTTTTGGCGCCGCAAGAAATATAGAGGAAGGTGGATCTTTAACTATTATTGCAACAGCTTTAATTGATACTGGAAGCAGAATGGATGAAGTAATATTTGAAGAATTTAAAGGAACAGGAAATAGTGAACTAATATTGGATAGAAAAATTTCAGAGAAAAGAATATTTCCAGCAATTGATATAACCAAATCAGGAACAAGAAGAGAAGAGCTTTTATTTGATAAGAATGATCTTGGGAAAATGAATATTTTGAGAAGAATTATAGCTCCGATGGGAGCCATGGACGCCATTGATTTTATCAATTCAAAATTAAAGCTAACAAAAAATAACGCTGAATTCTTTAATTCAATGAATAAAGGTAATTAAATTAGTAATTTATCAATTTCTTTAATACATTAAGTTCTTTTCCAAATTTTTCCCATTTGTTTATAGAAGATTTATATAATGGATTTCTCACTTGTGCCAGGCTGGCTGTGGA
>CACAFZ010000040.1 GCA_902531885.1 uncultured Pelagibacteraceae bacterium | reverse complement strand
AATACAAAATTTAAAAAAGGATTAATGTAAATATCTATTTGGTCTTGGGTCTCTACAATTCCTAAAATGTAGATTTTAGACATCCTGTCAATTAAAAAAATTAAAAATACAATTGACAAATTTATTATAATTTTTTTTATTTTTTGAGAATCCATGACTTGGGAATTAACCATGTCTTTCACATTTTCCTTTTTTTATTTTCCAACAAACTTTGCATTTTTCCCCTTCTGCTTTGAATGTTTCGACTATTATTTCATCATCTGAATTTTGATCTGTAGAAATTTCTGCACCTGATGTAATACAAATTTCTGCAAAATCGTAATTTTTTGCTAAGTCATATAATTTTTTGTTTAGTTTTATTTTTACATTTGCCTCTAAACTTGAGCCAATTATTTTTTCTGACCTTTTACTTTCAATACTTATATTTGAAACATCTCTTATTTTTTTTAAGTTGATCCATTTTTCACTAAGTTTTTCATTTTTCCAATTTTGCGGAATTCTCACAAATTGTTTTAAATGTATGCTTTCGTATTTTTCTTTATTTACTAATCTAAAGATCTCCTCAGTCGTAAATGACAATATCGGTGCAAACCAGCTTAATAAAGTTTCAAGAATAATTTCTAATACTTTTATACAACTTTTTCTTTTATCTGAGCTTTTGGGATCACAATAAAGCGCATCTTTTCTAATGTCAAAATAAAATGCTGACAAGTCAACAGTGCAAAAGATTAATAAATCTTTATACAATGTATGAAAATTGTAAGATTGAAAATTCTTGATAAAACTTTGGTTAAGAACATACAGCTGATGCAACATGTATTGCTCAAGATCTGGTAATTGTTTTAAATTTAATGAGCTAAAATCTGATGGTTTAAAATTGTCATTTAAATTACCCAATAAATATCTGAATGTATTTCTAATTTTTCTGTATGACTCTGCGTGCTGCTCTAATATTGAGTGATCAATTCTAAGATCTTCCGCGTAATTAGATGCTGATACCCAAATTCGTAAGATATCCGCCCCGTACTTTTTTAATATATCTTCTGGAGCAATAGAATTTCCCAAAGATTTAGACATTTTATGACCTTTGCCATCAACCACAAAACCATGGGATAATATAGTTTCAAAAGGTGCTTTTCCTCTAGTTCCGCAAGACTCTAGTAGGGAAGAATGAAACCATCCTCTATGTTGATCTGATCCCTCTAAATACATAGATGCGGGCCACTTTAAATCTTTTCTCTTTTCAAGAACATAGGCATGGGTTGATCCGCTATCAAACCACACTTCTACTATATCGTTCATTTTTATATAATCCTCGCTTTTATATTTTTTTCCTAAAAATCTTTGAATATCTCCATCAAACCAGCAGTCAGCACCTTCTTTTTCAAAAATATTTGCTATATTTTCTGTTACTTCTTCATCCAATAATACTTTTTTGGTTTTCTTAGAAATAAATACAGGAATAGGAACTCCCCATACTCTTTGCCTCGAAACACACCAATCGGGTCTTAGTTCAATCATGGATTTTAATCTTTCTTTTCCTTTGCTGGGGTAAAATTTAGTATCTTGTATAGCCTTTAATGCTTTTTTTCTTAAGTCATGGCTTTCCATTGAAATAAACCATTGTGGAGTAGCTCTATGAACCAAAGGTGCTTTGGAACGCCAAGAGTGTGGATAGGAGTGAATTAACTCACCATTTGATAAAAGTTTTTTTTGCTCTCTAAGTTTTTCAATAACTATTTTATTTGCCTTAAAAATATGAATGCCTTCAAAATATGGTACATGTTTTGTGTACTTTCCATCATCGTCAACTGTTTCTTCTGCTTTAATATTATTTTTAAGACATAAATTAAAATCATCAGGACCATGACTTGGTGCACAATGAACTATTCCAGTGCCTTCTTCTTTTGTAACAAAATTTGCATTTAGCATAGGAATATCGTAATTGAATTCTATTGCTAAAAATGGATGACTACATATAGTTCCTTTAAAATCTTTTCCAGAAATACTTGATATCTTTTTATATTTTTTTATATCACAATTTTCTATGACCGATTTTAATAAATCTTCACATACAACAATTTGTTTGTTTTTAAAATCTGTTTCATCCTCTATTTTGATAATCACATAATTAAAATTTTCATTATAAGCTAGAGCTCTATTTGCAGGAATTGTCCATGGAGTAGTTGTCCAAATTATTACTTCACAATCTATGAGTTCTTTTATGTTTGATTTTTTAACTTTAAAACCAGTAAAAATAGTTTCAGATTTATGATCTAAATATTCAACTTCAGCATCAGCTAATGCAGTTTTTTCTACAGTAGACCATAAAACAGGTTTGTAGCCCCTATATAAACTCCCTTCTTTTAAAAACTTTCCCAATTCTCTAACAATTTGAGCTTCAGCATCAAAACTCATTGTTGAGTAATAGTTTTCCCAATCCCCTATTACACCTAATCTTTTAAATTGTTTTTTATGTACATCTATCCATTTTGTAGCAAAATCTCTACATTCTTTTCTAAATTCATTTATTGGAACATCATTCTTGTTTTTTTTATTTTTTTTATATTGTTCTTCAATTTTCCATTCTATAGGCAAACCATGACAATCCCATCCTGGAACATATACGGAGTCCTTTTCATCCATTTGATGAAACTTTATTATAATGTCTTTTAAAATTTTATTTAACGCTGTTCCCATATGAATATTTCCGTTTGCATATGGAGGTCCGTCGTGAAGTATAAATTTTTCTTTACCTCTGCTGATGTTTCTTAGTTTTTTATATAGCTCTATTTTGTCCCAATAATCAACCAGCTCAGGTTCTTTTGTAGGCAAATTTGCCTTCATTGAAAAGGCTGTTTTAGGAAGGTTAATATTTTCTTTGGACATAAATATTTATTTAATTTTTTTCGCTTTAATTAAATCGGCTTTAATTTGTTTTCTTAACTCATTAATTCCATTAAATTTCTTCTCTCTTCTTATAAACTTTAAAAACTCAACTGTTAATTTTTTATTATAAATATTTTTCCTAAAATTGAATAAATTTACCTCCAAAAGGATTTTTTTT
>CACAFZ010000039.1 GCA_902531885.1 uncultured Pelagibacteraceae bacterium | reverse complement strand
ATAATTACTTTTTCTAATCTATTGATATTAATTTTTCTAACAATAGTCCTGTCTGTAATAATTGGAATAAATTTTGTAGCTCCAAGCTCTGTAGATTTTTGTATCATAAAATTAAAATAGTTTGATTTTATTGGTGAAAAAGCCAACCAAATTTCTTTTGAGTTTTCTTGAGATCTTAAATGTTTAACAATAGTGAAATCAACTATTCCTTTTGAAATTTCATTTATTTTTGCTTCCCATTCCCCAAGACTATTAAAAAGTGAAAATTTTTCGTTCATTTTAATTCTCATAACTTTATTGATATAATGGGATTGAGATTTGTTAAGTTTAGAATTTAAATTCAGCGACAATCTTTCACTAGAAAATAATCTGATATTGCTCATAAAGTTAAAATAATTTAATTTATTAAAATATAACACTATATGAAAAACATTGAAGTAAGTAAAATTGTAGTCCCTTTTTCAACAACTGATGGAGCGGGAGTAAAATTAAAAAGAAGTATTGGTGTAGAGCCAAATTACTTTGATCCGTTTTTAATGTTAGATGAATTTGGTTCTGAAAATAAAGATGATTATATTGCTGGCTTTCCGCCCCACCCTCATAGAGGCATTGAAACTGTAACCTACATGTTGGCTGGTGATTTTGAACACGAAGATAGCACCGGTGGTAAAGGTAGAATGTCAGCTGGAGATGTGCAATGGATGAAAACTGGAAGTGGAATTATACATTCTGAAATGCCAGCAATGAAAGAAGGTAGGCTTCATGGATTTCAATTATGGATAAATATGCCTGCAAGTAAAAAAATGAGCAAACCTGAGTACCACTATATTGATTCAAATAAAATAGGAACTCATAAGGATGAAAATAAATTTGTAAAAGTAATTGCAGGTAAATTTGAAAAAACAGAAGGTCCAATTAATAAACATAATGTGGAACCTATTTATTTTGATGTTGAAATAGAAAAAAGCAAAGAATTTAATTTTAAATTACCATCAACACATAATTCTTTTATATATTTAATTGAAGGTGAAATTAAAATTGGTATTAAAACTCATAATAAAGTTAAGGACTCAACTCTGATTCTTTTGAATAAAGGAGGGCAACTTAAAGTATCTGCTTTAATAAAATCTAAGTTTTTGTTGATATCTGGTAAACCTATTGGTGAAAAAATTGCAAGAGGTGGGCCATTTGTAATGAATACTAAATCAGAAATCTTGCAAGCTAACGAAGATTATCATAATGGTACATTTGTAAAATAATGAAAGCAGTAAAGATTAAAAAAGCTGGTGGAACAGAAGTATTGGAACTACAAGATATAACTTTAAGAAAACCAGTTAAAAATGAAGTCATAATTGAGCATGTGGCTATCGGACTAAATTATATTGATACTTATCACCGATCAGGTTTGTATCCTCTTATTTATCCTTCCGGTCTAGGAATGGAAGCTTCTGGGATTATTAAAGAAGTTGGTTCAGATGTTACAAATTTTTCTGTAGGTGATAAAGTTGCTTATGCTTCAGTACCTTTAGGTGCTTATTCTACTCATAGAATTTTTAAAACAAATAGTTTGGTCAAAGTACCAGACGAAATTGATTTGACTTTAGCAGCAACACTAATGACCAAAGGCCTAACAACATTTTATTTATTGTATAAAACATACCCTGTTTCTTCTGGTCAAACTATTTTATTTCACGCAGCTGCGGGAGGTGTTGGTCAAATATTTTGCCAATGGGCTAAAAGTCTAGGAGTAAAAGTGATTGGTACAGTAGGAAGTGATGAAAAGATTAATATAGCAAAACAAAATGGTTGTGATGAAGTAATAAACTATTCAAAAGATGACTTTGCAAAAAAAGTTATGGAGCTAACTAATGGCAAAGGTGTACCAGTAGTTTATGATGGAGTTGGAAAATCAACATTTGAAAATTCAGTTAAATGCTTAGAAACAAAAGGAATGATGATTTCTTTTGGGAATGCTTCTGGAGCGTTAGATCCAATTAATGTTCCAAAATCTTTACAACCAAAAGGATTATTCTTTGTAAGACCTTCAATGGGCCAGTATTTACATACTAGAGAAGAATTGGACGAAGCGTCTAAAACTTTATTTGAGAAAGTTGGATCTGGAAAAGTTAAAGTAGAAATATTTAAAAAATATAAATTAGATGACGTAAAGCAAGCACATATTGACATCGAATCAAGAAAAATTATTGGCCCCGCAGTTATAGTGCCCTAATCCAAATTAATTTTCATATCTGAAAGATGTAGCTTTAAAGTTTCTGTTGAAACGTTTATGTCTCTTATAAAAAAAATAACAGAAATTATCATTGCCAAACAACAAGATCCAAAAATTATTCTTGCAACAAATAACATATCTAAATAAAGCGCAAAAACTGTTAGCATATTAAATAAAAATCCAAAACTAGCAAAAGCCAATGTAAACTTTAGCCATTTTATTCTTCCATTTAAATTTAATAGTTGCTTTTCCCATTCTGGTGGAATGTGTTTTTCCCAAACATATTCATCATGTATTTTTCTGATTAAATTACTCAAAGTATGAAAACGATTTGCGTACACGCTCATCATCAATGGAATTGCGGGAAACATTAAAGCTGTTACAGTGTAATCTATATTCATGACGAATCAGTTTGATTATGAATCCAGCCTTTGTTATTTACAAGTAATTTCTTATGAAAAACTTAACTTTATTCATTGAACTTACAAGGTTGAAAAAGCCAATAGGCTTTATGTTGTTATTTTGGCCTTGTATTTGGGGATTGTCTTTGTCATACGATTTTCAAATAGGAATAGATAAATTTTTTTTTTATGCAATTTTATTTTTACTAGGATCTATTTTGATGAGATCTGCAGGATGTATCGTAAATGATATTGCTGATAGAAATTTTGACAAAAAAGTTAAAAGAACAAAAAATAGACCAATAGCCTCAGGCAAAGTTTCTATAAAATTAGCTCTCTTTTACTCTGCTATACTTTGCATCTTGGCTTTGCTTGTATTAATAAATTTTAATTTGCTAACTATTTTTTTGGCAATATTATCAATGCCTTTGGCGTTCGCATATCCTTACATAAAAAGATTTACATATTGGCCTCAGTTATTTCTTGGAGTAACTTTTAACTATGGGCTTTTGCTCGGATGGACTTCAATTAATGAACAATTAAATTTTACGCCTATTATCTTTTATTTTGGTGCCATATTCTGGACACTTGGGTATGACACGATATATGGATATCAAGACATAGAGGATGACGAAATAATTGGAGTAAAATC
>CACAFZ010000038.1 GCA_902531885.1 uncultured Pelagibacteraceae bacterium | reverse complement strand
GTAAGGGTCTTTGTGCTGCACGTAATATAAAAAAAGGTGAAAGAATAATTGAATATAAAGGAAAAAAAATTACCCACAAACAGGCAAATGAAAATACTAAGTATGGCTATGATATTACCTATTTATTTACGCTTAATAAAAAATATGTCTTAGATGGAGATTTTAAATTTAATACAGCTCGCCTAATAAATCATTCATGTAATCCCAATTGTGAAGTTCTTGAAGAAAAAAAACCAGTCTTATGGATTACAGCAATGAAAGATATAAAAAAAAACGAAGAATTATCTTATGACTATGGATTTAGCTTTGACTGTAATTACAAAGATCATATTTGCAAATGTAGATCTAAAAATTGTGTTGGCTTTATTGTTAGAGAGAATTCTCGATGGCGAATACCTAATATTCCCAAATAATGATAAAAAGTTCGGGGTACCTGGCAATAGAACGCCCCTTTTAATATAAACAAAAATTGATTAGAATATTTCTGTGAAATTTAAAAATACTAGAAATAATTATACAGAAACAGTTTCTACACCAATAAGTTGGTTATGGGTTTTTTTGTTTGGTCCTATATATTGGGCAGTAAAAGGAATTTGGCGCCATGCCGTTGTACACTTAATTTTAGCAATAATCTCATTCGGAGTTATTCATTTAATCTATCCATTTTTTACATACTCTATCCTACGAAAACATTATTTAAAATTAGGCTGGAATGAAGTTAAAAAAAAATAAAAGCGACCTACAACAGAACATCCCTTAAAAATATAATTTATTTCAGACTTTATTAGTTAAAATTGATTCTTGGCACAGCAGTGGCATACTATTTAATACTTTCCTACTTTTTGAGATCCGCTATAAAATATTTTAGATAGTTCTTCATTTGCTTTTTTTCTTAATTTAATTCCTTGTTGATTCATCAATTGGTTGGCCTTTGCAACGTGTTCATGATAATTGAATGTATCATTGCCTCTTGCTTGTTGAACATACATTTTACCTAAAACCTGTTTTACGTTGGTTCCAATATAGCTTTGAATAACAAATCCTATTCTTCTGTCATTGCTTTTATTTAAACCTGATCCGTGAACTACCTTCGGGTGATGTAGGGAAATTTGTCCTGGTTTTAAAATAACTGGCTTAGTTTCATTCATTGGTACATTTTCAACTGTTTGACCTCTGGTTAATAAATTATTCTCATCAAATTTTTGGTTATGATATTGAAGATCATTTTTATGAGATCCTGACCACATTCTCATACAACCATTTTCTTCATTGGCATCTGTTATCGCTACCCAAGCAGTGACCCAATTGTGAGGTTCAAGGCCAATATATTTCGCATCTTGATGAAAACTAACAAAGCCTTTTTCATTTGGATTTTTAACAAAAAGTGTAGTTCCACAAATAAGTATATTCTTGCCAATAAGACTCTCAACCGCATCTAAAATTTTTGTATTATTGCAGACTTTGTCAAAAACTGGAGAAATTAAATGAATATAGTTTCTTCCTAATCCTTCAAGTTCATTTGGCCATTTTTTTTCTATAAATTCTATTTCATCTCTAATTTCTTTAGCTTCTTCCTTAGATAAAACGTCTATAGGCGCGACATATCCTTGTTCCTCATATTGTTTAAGTTGATCTGAGGTTAAGGAGGACATTTTTAAAATTTGCTTTTAACAAATCTTTTTACATCTTCTGTATTGTTTTTTAATACCTGAAAATTTTCTTCTTTATTTAGTACATGCTGAAGTTCCTCAGGTAATTTTTCACGCTTATTTATTGCATTATTTGTAGCATCTGGGAATTTACATGGATGTGCAGTTGATAAAACTACACAATCATTAAAAGATAGTTTTTTTGCAGCCCCTACTCCAACCGCTGTATGGGGATCTAATATTATATTATTTTCTTCGTAATTTTTTTTAATAATGCCTAACGTTTCTTGTTCATTACAACTTTCAGATAAAAAATCCTTTTGAATTATATCTAAATTGTTCTTTTCAATTTGATAAGAATTTTGCTTAACTTTTTTCATAATTTCAGCTGTTTTTTCAGAATTAGAATTATTTACATAGTAAATTAATCTTTCAAAGTTACTTGCTAATTGAATATCCATACTAGGTGATAATGTTTCTTTAACTTCTTTTGAAACATAATCTCCTTTTGAAATAGCTCTATGCAAAATATCATTTTCGTTTGTTGCAACAATTAATTTATCAATTGGCAATCCCATTTTCTTTGCAAGGTAACCTGCGAAGACATCACCAAAGTTTCCAGTTGGTACTGAAAATGAAACAGTTTCTTTATCTAATCTAAAATATGAGTAAAAATAATAAACTGCTTGAGCAATAATTCTTGCCCAATTGATTGAATTTACGCCTGACATATTTATTGATTTAGAAAACTCTAGATCAGAAAACATTTGTTTTACAATATTTTGACAATCATCAAAATTTCCATCTATTGCAATATTGAAAACATTTTTTTCTTCCACAGTAGTCATTATTTTTCTTTGAACAGAAGAAATTCTATTATTTGGATGTAGGACAAATATATTTAAATTTGATTTTCCCTTAATAGCATCTATTGCTGCTGCCCCTGTATCTCCTGAAGTTGCGACAACTATATTTATTTTATTATCATTTTTACTTAAATAATATTCATACAAGTTTCCAATGAATTGCATCGCAATATCTTTAAAAGCTAATGTTGGTCCATGAAATAATTCTAATAATTTCATCTCTCCAACATTTGAAAGTTTAACTACTTCTTTTTTTCTAAATGTTGAATAAGATTTATTAATTAAAGATGAAAGTTCTTCTTTTGAAATAAAGTCCGATGAAAATAGATTTATTATTTCTGTAGAAAGTTCATTATAGTTTAAATTTTTAAATTTCCCAAGTTCGTCAGCACTATATTTTTTTAATAACTTTGGCACATAAAGACCTCCATCATCCGCCAAACCTTTAATGAAAACTTGTTCAAAATTATACTCTTTAGAATTATTTCTTGTGCTTATATATTTCATAAATGTTTTTAAAGATCACTAACTTTTAAAAAAGTATACAAGATATTGACGTCATTAATATCTTTTACTTTTGAATTTTTTAATATTCTATCATCTATATAAAAAGTTACTGAATAATTAGATTTTTCACCAGGTAGCAATGTTTGTTTTTTATAACAAAAGCAGTCCATTTCTACAAAATACTCTTTAAAAAAACTTGGTTTAATATCATAAATTGCTTTGCCAGAAGATTGTTTTTGTCCTTCATTTTCTACAAAAAATTCTATCTTATAAACTTGTCCAATTTTAGAATTAATATGATCTTTTTTTGATGAAAA
>CACAFZ010000037.1 GCA_902531885.1 uncultured Pelagibacteraceae bacterium | reverse complement strand
GAAACATTTTTTGTAAAAGTTTTCTTGAATTTGGTCCAGCAATTGCAGCACCTGCCCATTGTTCTGTGGTTGATACAACATTTACATTTAAGTCGCTCCAAACAATTTGTAAATAATATTCTAAATGTGAAAGGACGTTAGCAGCTTGGGCAGTAGTAGTAGTCATATGATAATGATTTTCTGAAATTCTTGTTGTTGTTCCATCATCCATCACAATTCCATCTTCTCTAAGCATAACCCCATATCTTGCCTTTCCTATAGGGAGTTTGAGCCATGCATTTGTATAAACTCTATTTAAAAACTCCGCAGCATCGGCACCTTTAATATCTATTTTTCCTAATGTAGTTACATCACAAATACCTACATTTTTTCTTACATTTTCGGCTTCTCTTTTTGAAGCTTCAAATAGTCCTTCGTTTCCTTTTTTATAATATCTGGGTCTCAACCAAAGCCCTGCATCTACAAAAACTGCATTATTTTTTTCATGCCAAGAGTGCATCGGGGATTTTCTTGTTGGCTTAGAATGTTTACCAATCTCTCTACCAACAATGGCACCGATAGTAACAGGAGTATAAGGAGGTCTAAAAGTTGTATGACCAACAGATGGTA
This sequence comes from uncultured Pelagibacteraceae bacterium, assembly GCA_902531885.1. Taxonomy (GTDB): domain Bacteria; phylum Pseudomonadota; class Alphaproteobacteria; order Pelagibacterales; family Pelagibacteraceae; genus Pelagibacter. Next base: position 2,776 of record CACAFZ010000037.1, on the reverse strand, counting down.
CTATTTTATTTTCAAAGTTTGATACTAGTTGCAGTCCATTTAGATTACTTGTTTTCCCTTGATCTGTTGCCATTCCTAATGTTGTATATCTCTTTACGTGCTCTATTGATCTATATCCCTCTCTTAATGCAAGCTCTATATCAGAAACTACTACATCATTTTGAAAATCTAAAAATCTTTTATATTTTTTATCTTTTGGTAGTGGGACGCACCAAAATTTATCATGTTTAGTGTTTTTTTTCTCTAAAACTTTTGGGATAGTTGATTTGTTATCCTTATTTGTTATTTTTTTTGATATTTCATGACCTGCTTCGAATGAAGTTTTTAAAGTTTGTTCTAAAGTAAATATTCCATTTGCCGATCCCAAAGTAGTTTCTGATTGTTTTGATTTTCCTGGAACAAATGCATCTATTTCATCATTAAATTTACTTTTATTTCCCGATTGTGAAGCTAAGTGTATTGTGGGAGTCCAAAAGCCTGATACACAAATACAATCACATTTAATATTTTCAATTTTTCCTAAACTTTTTTTATCTTTAGATATTGTTGTAATTTCAGCTGAACTTACTTTTTTATATCCTTTGGCTGCTAAAACTACATGTGAAAATTTTATTTCTATATTCATGGCTTTAGCTTCTCGAATTATTTCTGACTCAGGGCTACTTCTTGTGTCTATAACTATAGGTGAAATGTCGTTCTTTTTAAATTCAATTGCAGTCTCATATGCACTGTCATTATTTGTAAATATGATTGGTTTTTTTCCAACTAAAGCTCCATATATTTTTAAATATTCTTTTGCAGCTGAAGCTAGAACTACTCCGGGTGTATCATTGTTTCCAAAAATTATTGGCCTTTCAATAGAACCTGAGGAAATAACTACTTCTTTAGCTCTAATGTACCAAAGTCTTTGTTTAGGAGTATATTTTTTTGTTTGAGACAGATGATCACTTAATCGTTCAGACATTACTATCATATTATGATCATAGTAACCAAAAACCTGAGCTCTATTTTTTAATATCACGTTAGGCATTTTCTTAAGTTCCGCTATTACATTTTCTGACCAATCTTTTCCACTTTGGTTGCCTATGTTTGCTTCACTGGTTAACAAACTACCTCCAAATCTTGGTTTTTCTTCAGCTAAAATTATTCTTGCTCCATTTTTTGCAGCAGCATAAGCGCTTGCTAAACCTGATGGACCTGATCCTGCAATCAATAAATCACAATATTCGTATTTGTGCTCATAACGTTCCTTATCATGCTTTGTGGAAGCAACTCCAAAGCCTGCTGCTTTTCTAATGAATGGTTCATAAATTCTGTACCAAAAGCTTTTTGGCCACATAAATGTTTTGTAATAAAAACCTGCGGGAAAAAATATATTTAAAAAATTATTTATTGCTCCAATGTCAAAATTTACACTTGGCCAGCAATTTACACTTTTCGCTTCTAGACCTTCAAAAAGTTCTTGTTCAGTTGCTCTACAATTTGGATCTGTTTCTCCATTTCTATATAATTGAACTATTGCATAAGGTTCATCAACTCCCGCACCAAAAAATCCTCTTGGTCTATGATATTTAAAACTTCTTCCAACAAGATGTACGCCGTTAGCAATCAATGCTGAAGCAAGAGTATCACCTTTATAACCAAAATATTCTTTTCCATTAAACTTAAATGAAACCTTTTTATTTCTATCAATTAAACCAACATTGTCTAATCTATAACTTTGCAACATAAATTAAATATCTTCTCCCATTTCTGCAGTTTTAAAAATTTCATGTGTTACAGTATCTCTCTGAACCTTAAACCACTGTCTGCAACCTGAAATATGATGCCAAAGTTCAAGATGCTTTCCCCTTGGACTTTTTCTTAAATAAACAAATTTATCCCATTGTTCGTCAGATATTTCTTTATTTAGCTCAGGTCTTTTAACAGATGCATCACCACCATATGAAAATTCATTTTGTGATCTCATTCCGCAATATGGGCATTTAATGTACAACATTTATGAAATCCAAGTTTTAGTTCCTAGTCCTTTTTCGTCAATTAGATGGCCAGTTTTAAATCTATTAAGGTTAAATCCTGCATTTAATTCATGAACTCTATCTTGCGCTATAGTGTGTGCAAATGTCCAGCCAGATACTGGAGTTGCTTTAAACCCACCATAACACCATCCACAATTAAGATACAATCCCTCAATATGTGTTTTGTCTATTATTGGAGATCCATCCATTGACATATCCATAACTCCGCCCCAAGTTCTTAACATTTTTAATTTACTAAGAAATGGAAACATAGCAATTCCTTCAGTTAGGACATGCTGTAAAGTGGGTAGGTTTCCTCTTTGTGCGTAACTATTATAGCCATCTAAATCTCCTCCCATTACCATTTCTCCTTTGTCTGATTGACTGCAATAAAAATGTCCTGCTCCAAATGTTACAACATTATCTAATATTGGTTTAATAGGTTCAGAAACACACGCTTGTAACAAATGAGTCTCAATTGGTAGTGTCATGTTTAACATTTCTGCTAGTATTGATGTGCTACCAGCAACGCAAAGTCCTACTTTTTTCGCTTTAATATTTCCTTTCGATGTTTTTATTCCTTTTATTTTACCATTTACTACATCAAATCCATTCACTTCACAGTGTTGAATTATATCTACACCCATTGAATCTGCTTGACGCGCATAACCCCAAGCTACGGCATCATGTCTAGCAGTACCTCCACTTGGTTGCATAAGACCTCCAAAAATTGGAAATCTTACATTGTCAGAAAAATC
>CACAFZ010000036.1 GCA_902531885.1 uncultured Pelagibacteraceae bacterium | reverse complement strand
TTTTTCGAACTTATTGGATACCAAAAATCTTCAAATATTGGAGCCAAAATAGGCAAGGTGTTTGGTCCATTTTTTAGATCCAAAAATATTATTAAAAAAAACTTAGAAAATGCAGGAATTAAAAATGAAATTAGTCAAAAAAAAATAATTGATGAAATGTGGGAAAATTATGGAAGAATTTTAGCTGAATATCCATTCTTAAAAAAATTTAAAACAAATGAATTTAAAAACTACATTACTATTGAGGGACAAGAATATTTATCTGATATAAAATTTAAAAATAGAAAAGCAGTATTTGTATCAGGTCATTTTAATAATTTTGAGTTAATGGCAATGCAATTGGAGAATATGGGTATAGATTTGGCAGCTATATATAGGCCTCTAAACAATATATTAATGAATAGAAAAATAGAAAAAATCAGACTAAATCATATTTGTAAAAAACAAGTAAAAAAAGGAAAGAGTGGTACTAGAGAAATTTTAAAATACCTAAATCAAGACACTTCTATAGCATTAATGATAGATCAAAGAGTTAGTGAAGGAAAAAAAATAAAATTTTTTAACAAACTTGCCTTAACCACAACAATACCTGCTCAAATAGTTTCAAAATATGAGTGTGTTATAATACCTATTTATATTGAGAGATATAATAAACATTATTTTAAAATGAAAATAAATGAACCACTAAAACTAACAAAAAATGATTCATTGGAATTAATTTCTGAAAAATTAAATAATCTTTTAGAAAAAATGATTATGAAAAATCCAAGCCAGTGGATTTGGTCACATAATCGTTGGAAATAAAATTTTACTAACCTTTTTCTTTTCTTATTGCTGCTTCTTTGTATGAAAAATATGCTTCTTGCAGTTCAACATTCCAGTAATTTAAATTTTCTAATTTTATTTTTTTCCCTGATACTGCACATATGACGTGATCGCCGGTTGATAAAACCTGAAAATTGTTTGGAAAATACTTTAATTTTGCTAATTTATCTGCCATCAGTAATTTATAAGATATAATATATATGATTGTTGGAGTTATTGGAAGTGGTGGACGTGAGCATGCAATTTGTTCAAAGTTATATACTTCAAAAAAAATTTCTAAAATATACTGTTTTCCTGGCAATGCAGGAACTTCAAAAATCGCTGAAAATGTTAATTTAGATTTAAAAAATTTTCCAGAGTTAAAAAAATTTATATCTAAATATAAAATAGAATTATTGATTGTTGGTCCTGAGGAGCCTCTTGTAAATGGAATAACTGATTTTTTAGAAAAAGAAAAAATTAAAGTTTTTGGTCCTAATAAACAATGTTCAAAACTTGAGGGTTCTAAAATATTTACAAAAAAAATATGTGAAAAATATAGCATACCTACTGCAAAATTTGGAATATTTTCAAATTTAAATGATTCAATTTTTTTTTTAAATAAAAAAAAATTTCCTATTGTTGTTAAAGCTGATGGTCTTGCAGCGGGCAAGGGTGTAAGTATTTGTCAAAACTTATCAGAAGCTAAAAAATCAGTTGAGGAAATATTTAACGGAAAATTTGGAAAAGCTAAAGAAGTTCTTATAGAAGAATTTTTAGAAGGAGAGGAAATGAGTTTTTTTATTATTAGTGATGGTGTGTCTTACAAAAAATTTGGTACTGCTCAGGATCATAAAAGAGTATTTGATGGAGACAAAGGTCCAAATACTGGTGGAATGGGAGCTTATAGTCCCTCAAGATTAACTGACAAAAATCTTGAACAAAAAATACTTAAAAAAATTATAGAACCAACTTTGTTAGCTTTAAATAATATGGGCTCTAAGTACATTGGGTTTTTGTATGCTGGATTAATGGTGAAAGATAATGAACCATTCCTAATTGAATACAATGTACGAATGGGCGATCCAGAATGCCAAACTATACTACCGACTCTTGAAACAGATCTTTTGGAAATTTTTATTAAAGCTTGTAACAAAAAACTCTCAGAAGTTGAAATAAAATGGAATAATTTTAAAAGCTTATGCATTGTGGTTTGCTCCAAAGGATATCCAGGCAAATATGAAAAAAATATAGAAATAAATAATTTAGATAAAATTAATTTATCTGATAAAGAATTTATTTTTCACGCAGGTACTTTAAAAAAAAATAACAAAATTTTATCAAATGGAGGTAGAGTATTAAATTTTGTAAATTTGTCTCAGAATTTTAAAAAATCTAGAGAAAAAATTATTTCATTAATAAGAAGTTTAAACTGGACAGGCGGTTTTTTTAGAAAAGATATTGGACATAAAGTGATTGAAAAATGAGAATTATTTCTGGAAAATACAAAGGAAAAAAAATCTTTCTTCCAAAAGACAAATTTACAAGACCTTTAAGAGATTTAGTAAAAGAGTCTATATTTAATATACTTAAACATTCAAGCGTAATGATTTTTGAAATTGATAATGCAAAAATTTTAGATTTGTTCTCGGGCACAGGATCTTTTGGTCTAGAATGTGCTTCCAGAGGTGCCTCAAATGTAACATTTTTTGAAAACTATAAACCCGCTATAACTATATTAAAGAAAAATATTAATATTTTAAATTGTCATCATTTAACAAAAATAATTAATAGAGAGATATCTATTAAAGAACTAAAAAAATTGGATAAATTTGATTTAATTTTTTTAGATCCTCCATTCAAATATAAACATGTAAATAAATTAATAATAGATATTAAAAATTCAAATCTACTTAAAAAAAATGGTCTAATAATTCTTCACAGACATAAAAATGATAATAAAATTTTAAGTGAAGAATATAAAATTATTAAAAAAAAGACATATGGAATTTCAAATATTTTTTTTGGAAATTAGTTTTTTTTGAAAAAAACTTTTTTTGTTTCCTTTTTTATTAGTTCTACGGAAGGTTGGTCAAAAGGATTTACATTTAAAGCTTTACCTAAAAGAATAGTTTCTAGAACAAAAAAACAAAATAATTCTCCAAGTGTTTCTTCGCTTCTATCAAGTATTTCAAAATTTCTAAATGGAATATTTTTTTTTAAAAAAACATTTTGTGTTGCCTGTTTTTGAGCATAAATTATATCACTTACTTTTTTTCCTTTTAAAAAAGTAAATTGTTTTGAGAAAATTTTATTTTTCACAAAATTTGATTTTCTATTGTACACATAAAAAAAGGTGAAAAAATTATTTTTTGGACCATCTAAATAAAGTTGTAATAAACTATGATTATCTTTGGGCATGGAAGATATAATAGGCAAAATACCCCTCGATTTTTTACCTAAGCTTTCAGAAATAAGTTGTTGATACCATTTAAAAAGGTTTTCAGATTTTTCATCATAATTTAAAATTATTGAGTTTAATTTCTTTTTTTTAGTTAGAGATAATGTTTTTTCAACATTATCACAAAGAAGTTTTATAAATTTTGGTTTATTTACTAAATAATTTAAACGTTTAAATTTTATTTCATTAAGTCCCATAATTTCAGCGGGTAACATTCCAACCTCAGACAAAAC
>CACAFZ010000035.1 GCA_902531885.1 uncultured Pelagibacteraceae bacterium | reverse complement strand
GAAGTTCAAGTAATTTCTAGCGAAGGGGAAAACTTAGGCATATTAAAAACAAATGATGCAATCTCAAGAGCAAAAGATGAAGGTCTCGATTTAATTGAAATCGCTCCTAATGCAAATCCACCTGTCTGTAAAATTATGGATATGGGTAAGTTTAAATATGATCAGCAAAAAAAAGCAAGCAAAGCAAAAAAAAATCAAAAAAAAGTTGAATTAAAGGAAATAAAATTGAGGCCAGTTACAGGAGTTCATGATTATACATTTAAGATTAAAAACGCTCAAAAATTTCTTTCAAAAGGTGACAAAGTAAAATTTACTGTTAAATTTAAAGGTAGAGAGTTGCAGCACACCCATCTTGGTAATCGATTAATGGATAAAATAATACAAGATATGCAGAATATTGGTAAGGTAGAGTTACACCCTAAGTTTGATGGAAAACAAATGATAATGGTAATCCAACCAATATAGAAATTATCTAGTTGTAAATTAATATTAATATTTGTATAAACCGTTCAAAAAAAATATGCCTAAATTAAAAACTAAAAGTTCAGCAAAAAAAAGATTTAAAATTACAGCAAGAGGAAAAGTTGTGATGAGCCAATCTGGCAAAAGACATGGAATGATAAAAAGAACAAATACACAAATTAGAAATCAAAGAGGTACGACAATAATGTCCAAACAAGATAGTAAAATTGTTAAGTCATATATGCCGTATAACCTAAGAGGATAAAAAATGCCCAGAGTTAAAAGAGGAGTAACAAGTCACGCAAAACACAAAAAAGTTTTTAAAGCTGTAAAAGGTCAATGGGGAAGAAGAAAAAATACTATTAGAGTTGCAAGGCAAGCAATGGAGAAGGCTATGCAATATGCTTATAGAGACAGAAGAAACAAAAAAAGAGAATTTAAATCATTATGGATACAAAGAATTAATGCAGGAGTTAGAGCCGAAGGCTTAACTTATTCAAAGTTTATTAACGGTCTTAATAAGTCAGGAATAAAAATAGATAGAAAAATTCTTGCAGAAATAGCTTATGATAATCCAGAGGCCTTTAAAACTATAGTTAAAAAAGCCCAAGCTGCGCTTAATTAATCTTCACTATTGTTTTTCTCAAGTTAAGAAATAATCTGTAAAAATGTCGGATTTTGAAAAAATAAAGGATGAACTCAAAAATAAACTAACTCAAACCAAAGACTCCAAAGAATTAGACATCATAAGAACAGAAATTTTTGGAAAAAATGGTTTAATAAATTTAGAGTTTAAAAAACTTGGATCATTGTCTCAAGAAGAAAAAAAAAAAGTAGCTTCTGAAATAAATACTGCCAAACAAGATTTAACAAAATTACTTAATGAAAAAGCGTCCAAATTAGAATCTTATGAAATAGATGAAAGAGTAAAAAAAGAAAAAACAGATGTAACACTTCCCGAAAAAGATTTTAAGATAGGAAAAATACATCCTGTATCACAGGTGATTGATGAAATTTCATCTATATTTTCTGAAGTTGGTTTTAGTGTTGAGGAGGGCCCAGACGTGGAAAGTGAATATTATAATTTTACAGCTCTTAATACACCTGAAAATCATCCTGCAAAAGATATGCATGATACTTTTTATATTGAAGAAAATATGAAAACATTATTAAGGACACACACGTCCCCTGTTCAAGTAAGAACAATGTTAAAAGGAAAACCACCGTTTAAAATTATAGCACCTGGTAGGACATATAGAAGTGATAGTGATCAGACACATACCCCCATGTTCCATCAACTAGAAGGTCTTCATATTGATAAAAATATAACTATGGGACATCTAAAGGGTTGTTTAAATTATTTTATAAAAGAATTTTTTGAATTAGATAAAATTAAAATGAGATTTCGTCCTAGCCATTTTCCTTTTACTGAACCTTCTGCAGAAGTTGATATAGGATATAGAATTGAAAATAACAAAATCGTAATTGGTGAAGGAGACAAGTGGTTAGAAATACTTGGATGTGGAATGGTTCATCCTAATGTTTTAAAAAATTCAAAAGTTGATCCAAATAAATATCAAGGTTTTGCATTTGGAATAGGCATAGATAGATTAGCTATGTTAAAATATGGAATTAATGATTTAAGATCATTTTTTGAGTGTGATTATAGGTGGTTAAATTATTATGGTTTTGATCCTTTGGATGTTCCAACGAATTACAGAGGTCTAAGCAAATGAAATTTACAAAAGACTGGCTTGCAGATCATTTAAAAACAAATAAAACTGAAGCCCAAATTGTTGAAAAATTAAACCAAATTGGCCTAGAAGTAGAAAAAGTAGAACCCGAGAAAAATGAGTTAAGTGATTTTATTGTTGCTAAAATTGTTAAAGCAGAAAAACATCCAAACGCCGACAGATTAAAATTATGCCAAGTAGATATAGGAAAAAAAGAATTGGTAAAGGTTGTATGTGGAGGACCAAATGCAAAAAATAACTTGCTAACTATTTATGCTCCACCAGGTTCAGTAATTCCCAAAAGTAACATGAAACTTGAAGTATCCAAAATAAGAGGAGAAACATCACACGGCATGCTTTGCTCAGAATCAGAGCTTAATTTGTCAAATGAAAGTGAAGGAATTATCGAATTAAATCAAAAATACAATAAAAAAATAGGAAAAAGCTTTTTTAATAATAATTCAAAAAATGTAATAGAGCTATCAATAACTCCAAACAGACCAGATTGTTTAGGTATTAGAGGAATAGCAAGAGATCTTTCTGCTAGCGGATATGGAAAACTTATAGAAAATAAAATCAACAATGTAAAAAAAACTGGCAAGCAAAATTTAAAAGTAAAAATTGAGAATAAAAAAGAACAGGCGTGTACTATATTTGGAAGTTGCTTAATTAAAAATATAAAAAATCAGGAAAGTCCAAATTGGCTAAAAAAGAGAATTCTTTCTTTAGGATTGAGACCTATTTCGGCAGTTGTTGACATAACAAATTATGTAATGTTTGATTTAAACAGACCGCTTCATGCTTACGACTTAGATAAAATAAATAAAGGAATAATTGTGAGAAATTCTAAAAAAGGTGAAAGTTTTAAAGCTTTAGACAATAAAGAATATAAACTTGACGATGGTATGTGTGTAATTTCTGATCATCAAGGAGTTTTGGGTTTAGGAGGAATAATAGGAGGAACAAGATCAGGAACAGAAATCAATACAAAAAATATTCTTTTAGAATCTGCTTATTTTGATCCTCAAATCACAAGAAAAACAGCAAAAAAACTAGATTTAAATAGTGATGCAAAATTTAGATTTGAAAGAGGAATTGATCCAAATTCTATTTCGATTGGACTTGAAAAAGCTTCTAACATGATAATTGAAATTTGTGGCGGCGAAGTATCAAAAATAGATATTCAATCAACAAAAAAAATAGTGAATAAAAAATTATTATTTGACCCTAGTCTTGCAGCAAAAATAGTTGGAATACAAATAAAAACTATCGAGATAATTAAAATTTTGGGTGGCTTAGGTTTTATAATCAAAAAAAAGGGAAAACTGCTTAGTGTGGAAATTCCAAGTTGGCGACCAGATATATCCGGTCAAATTGATTTAGTTGAGGAAATTATAAGAATTAAAGGATTTGATAAAATTCTATCAGTTGAGCCAGAAAAAAAAAGATT
>CACAFZ010000034.1 GCA_902531885.1 uncultured Pelagibacteraceae bacterium | reverse complement strand
ACCCTACAGCCAGCATGGTGCCAAATGGATATCTTCTTTTATTTGGACCAGAACATGCAGAAGAACAATATAAAGCTTTAGAAAATCATGCAGAATGTGAAGCTGGAACAAAAAATATTAAAGGTTCGGAACTAACTAACATATTTCCTTATGTGAATAATAACGGAATAGAAACAGCCACATACACAGATACTAAAATTGAAGGATGGATAGATCCTTATTTACTACATAATGCATTAAAAAATAAAGCGATTGAACTGGGCGCAGAATTTGAAAAAGGAGAAGTAAAAAGTTTAAAAGATATAAATGCAAATATAATAGTTTCAGCAGCTGGTTGTTGGACAAATGAATTATTGAATGATGTGCCTGTTTTTCCTCAAAAACATACGGTATTTAGAGTTAAGTGTCCAAAACATATACCTGAGATGCCTCTAACTGGAGATTTAACTACTGGAGTCTATTGGAGACCTGAAGGCAATGAATATTTAGCAGGATCACCTATTTCAAAATGGGATTGTGAAGATCTTGAACCAGAATGGAATGATTTTGAAGAATTAGTTTGGCCAGGATTAGCAAAAAGGATACCTGCGTTTGAAGAACTAAAACTTACTGGTGGATGGGCTGGCTATTATGACACAAACAAGTTAGATAATAATGCAATCGTTGGCAAACATCCTTCATATAAGAATGTTTATTTAGCAACAGGCTTTACTGGTAGAGGCTTAATGCAATCACCAGGAATAGGAAGAGGTTTAACAGAGTTAATTACAACAGGAGCGTATCAAACAATTGATCTTAATTGTTTTGGGATTGAAAGAATTTTAAATAAAAAGGAAAGAATTGAACCCTACGTATTATAGTTTTTTTACATAAATTCCCATTACTCCATTAAAAACTGAAACAAATAATATAATTAGCTGGCCTTTTAATGAGTAAAAATTAAACGATGGATAGAAACTTATAGCAACTGACAAAAAAATATATGTAATTATGAATGGTTTATAAAATTTTTTAAGCGCGTCTAACCTCAGCCTTATCTTTATCAGTGTCCACTTCAGTTTTAAACATGTTAGAAATCTTTTGAACTTCTACTGATGAAACTTTGTATTCTGCACATTGAGTTTCTTCATCTTTACCATGACCAGTCACCATATTGACCATGTGTTCAGGGAAATGAAAAGTAGTAAATACAATACCTTCTTTAACTTTATCGGTAACTTCAACTTTTAAAGAAACTTCGCCTCTTCCAGAATAAAGTCTTGCTATATCGCCAGTATTTAAATCCCTATTTTTTGCGTCTTTTGGATGAACTAACAAAATATCTTCATCAACAATTTCTATATTATTAGTTCTTCTAGTCATTGTTGCAGCGTTATAGTGTTGCAATACTCTACTCGTAGTTAATATTAATGGATAATCTTTTTTATTTTTTGCTATTTCAGTACTTTCTTTCCAATCAAAATATTTAATTCTTCCTTTTCCTAATTTAAATTCTTTTTCATGGAGTATTTTTGTATCTGTTCCATCTTCTTTTACTGGCCATTGTAATCCTAATTTTCCAAGTCTTTCTCTAGTTATACCCTTGAAGAAAGGAACAACATCTGCAATTTCAGCTAAAACTTCATCAGCGTCATACATTGGTTGATTATAACCAAGTTTCTGCATCATTTCAGTCACTATAACTCCATCTGGTTTTGTGCCTGGTAAAGGTTCTGCTGCTTTATTAACTCTTTGGACTCTTCTTTCAGTATTAGTAAAAGTTCCATCTTTTTCTAAAAAAGTTGTTCCTGGTAAAACTACATCAGCATGTTTTGCAGTTTCACTCATAAATATTTCTTGAACTACTAATAAGTCTAATGCATTCATTGCTTTAACAACGTGAGCACTATTGGGATCTGTCTGAACTACATCTTCTCCTATAATCCATAATGCCTTAACTTCTTTATTAATCGCAGCATCAAATATCTCAGGAATTTTTAAACCAGCTTTAGTTGGATGAACAACTCCGTATTTTTCAGTATAAAATTCTTGGATTTTTTTATCTGCTACTGGAAAGTAACCAGCTCCCTGGTGTGGTTGGCATCCCATATCAGCTGCACCTTGAACATTATTTTGTCCTCTTAGAGGATTAACTCCAACACCTCTTCTTCCAATGTTACCAGTTATCATCGCAAGATCAGCTATCAACATTACTGTTTTGGAGCCCTGTTCTTGTTCAGTTACTCCTAAACCATGAAATTCCATGGAATTTTTTGCAGTTGCATAAGCTATAGCGGCCTCTTTTACTTTTTGTTTATCTACTCCAGCAACTTTAGCTAAATGATCTATGTCTAATTTTTCAATTCCTTTAAGAAAGCTTTCAAAACCTTCTGTTCTACTCAAAATAAAATCTTCTTTATATAATTTTGATTTTACAATGAAATATAACATCATATTTAAAACCGCTACGTTTGTTCCAGGTCTAACTTTAATATGATAATCTGCAAGTTTGGCCAAATCTGTAGTGATTGGGTCAAGTACAATAAGTTTTTTACCTTTCATCACCTGTTGTTTTATTTTTGCACCAGTTACAGGGTGAGCATTAGTTGGATTTGCGCCTATAACTAAGAATAGATCTGCATGATATATATCTTCTGTTGAATTAGTTGCGGCACCTGTTCCAAATGTTTGTTGCATACCCCAAGCTGTTGGTGAGTGACAAATTCTTGCACAACAATCAATGTTGTTTGTTCCAATTGTGGCTCTAATCATTTTTTGAAAAACATAATTTTCTTCATTTGTACATCTCGCTGAAGAAATACCAGCAACAGCATCTGGACCATTTTCTTTTTTAATTTTTTCTAATTTATTTTTAATATAGTCATACGCTTCATCCCATGAAGCTTTTTCGAAACTTCCATTTCTTTTTATAAGAGGACTTCTTAATCTATCTTTATGATCGTAGAAACCAAAAGCATATCTGCCTTTTATACAAGTATGTCCTGCGTTAACTTCAGTTTCTTTTGGTGTATCAATAGAAATTACTTTGCCATCTTTTATTGAAGCTTCTAAATTACATCCAACACCACAATAGGAACAGGTTGTTCTAACTTTTTTATCATAGTCTGCAGATTTTGATGCAAAAACATCTGAAATTGCATCTGTAGGGCATGTGTGTGCACAAGCTCCACAAGAGACACAAGATGAGTCTCCAAAAAGCATATCGTTATCTGTTGTAATTCTTGATTCAAATCCTCTGCCACTCATAGTTAAAACAAATGAGCCTTGAATTTCATCGCAAGCTCTTACACATCTTCCACAATTAATACAATTATCTAGATTCATTCTCATATATGAGTGTGAAGTATCTTTAGGAACTCCTTTATTTTGCTTAGGATTATTATATCTATGATCCTTAATACCTAAATCATTTGCTACATCTTGAAGTTCACAATTATTATTAACTTCACATGTTCCGCAATTCATTGGATGATCGGTTAGTACTAACTCAACAATGTTCTTTCTTAGATTTTTTATATCTTCATTGCTTGTAAAAATATGTTGATTTTCTGCAACTGGAGTATGACAAGAAGCTACCATTTTAGTTGGTCCATCTTTTTCTAAAGCAACCTCAACAGAACAGACTCTACATGCACCATAAGGAGCTAAGTTTGGATCATCACATAATGTTGGAACTTTTTTCTCTCCTAAATAACTTTTTACAAATTTTAATATTGAAGTGTGA
>CACAFZ010000033.1 GCA_902531885.1 uncultured Pelagibacteraceae bacterium | reverse complement strand
AGGACTTAAGTCAGTTGATAGTTTAGTTCCAATAGGAAGAGGGCAAAGAGAGTTAATTATTGGTGATAGACAAACAGGTAAAACTGCTGTTGCAATAGATACAATAATAAATCAAAAAAAAATAAATGAATCTAATGACGAAAAGCAAAAACTATATTGTGTTTATGTAGCCATAGGACAGAAAAGATCTACAGTAAGACAAATCGAAAAAACTTTAGAAGAGGCAGGAGCAATGGAATATACAACAATAGTTGCTGCCACAGCTTCTGACGCTGCCCCACTTCAATTTTTAGCTCCATACACAGGATGTGCAATGGGAGAATATTTTAGAGATAATGGTATGCATGCCTTAATTATATATGATGATTTATCCAAGCAAGCTGTTGCTTATAGACAGATGTCTTTATTATTAAGACGACCTCCAGGAAGAGAAGCTTACCCAGGAGACGTATTTTATTTGCATAGCAGATTATTAGAAAGAGCAGCTAAACTTAGCGACGATCATGGTGGTGGATCTTTAACAGCTTTACCGATTATTGAAACTCAAGGTGGAGATGTTTCGGCTTTCATACCCACAAATGTTATATCAATTACCGATGGTCAAATCTTTCTTGAAACAAATTTATTTAACCAAGGTATTAGACCAGCTATTAACGTTGGCTTGTCCGTATCTAGAGTTGGTTCATCAGCCCAAACAAAAGCAATGAAAAAAGTATCAGGTTCAATGAAATTAGAACTTGCTCAATATAGGGAAATGGCCGCATTTGCTCAATTTGGATCAGATTTGGATGCTTCTACCCAAAAATTATTAAATAGAGGCTCAAAATTAACTGAACTTTTAAAACAGAATCAATACTCGCCGATGACTGTAGCAGAACAAGTGATTTCTGTATTTTGTGGAGTAAGGGGATATTTAGACGATGTAGAGCTAAAAGATATTTCTAAATTTGAATCAAAAATTATAGAAAAATGCAAATCTGAAAAACCAGAAATTATTAGTTCAATATCTAGTTCAGGCAAACTTGAAGAAAATACTGAAAATTTATTAAATGAAGTAATAACTGAACTTAAAAAAAATTATAATTCTTAGAAAATGGCAAGTTTAGACGATTTAAAAAAACGAATACAAAGTGTTAAATCCACTCAAAAGATTACTAAAGCTATGAAAATGGTTGCCGCAGCAAAGCTTAGAAGGGCACAAGAGAATGCAGAAAAAGGAAGACCTTACTCTGAAAAAATGAATAATATTATTCTCAATTTATCAAATGGAATTTCTGATAAAGAGAATGCTCCAAAATTGCTTACCGGCTCAGGAGATGAAAAGGTAAATTTATGTGTGGTTTTAACCTCCGATAGAGGATTATGCGGTGGTTTTAATAGCAACATAATTAGAAAGGCAAAATCTTATTTCCAAAAAATTATAAATGAAGGAAAAACTTTAAAAATTATTACAGTTGGATCAAAAGGATATGATCAACTAAAAAGAACGTATAATGAAAATATAATTGACAAGATATCTTTTAAGGAATCTAAAAACACTAACTATTTTGATGCTGACAAAGTTGGAAAAATTATAATTGATAAATTTGAAAAAAAAGAATTTGATGTATGTACAATTTTTTATAACCAATTTAAAAATGTAATTACTCAAATACCTCAAGAGCAACAAATTATTCCTTTAAAAGCTTCTGAGGTAATAAAGCAGTCTGAGTCTAAAGATAATTATGATTTTGAACCTGAAGAAGACGAAATTTTAAGTAATTTACTGCCTAAAAATATTTCAACTCAGATTTTTAAAGCTATGCTGGAAAATTCAGCCAGCGAACAAGGTTCAAGAATGACTGCAATGGATAATGCAACTCGAAATGCAGGTGAAATGGTTGATAAGCTTACCATTCAATATAACAGAAGTCGTCAGGCAGCAATTACTAAAGAACTAATAGAAATAATATCAGGAGCAGAAAGTTTATAGTTATGAAAAAAGGCAAAATTACACAGGTTATTGGAGCAGTGGTAGATGTAAAGTTTGAAGGAGATTTACCAGAAATTTTAACAGCACTTGAATGTAAAAATGGAGACAGTAGATTAGTATTAGAGGTGGCACAACATTTGGGAGAATCAAGTGTTAGAACAATTGCAATGGATGCAACCGAAGGCTTAAAAAGAGGCGATGAAGTAACTGATACCGGAGCTCCAATAAAAGTTCCAGTAGGACCTGAAACTTTAGGAAGAATAATAAATGTTGTTGGTGAACCAATTGATGAAAAAGGTCAGGTTAAAACTAAAGAAAGTTGGCCTATACATAGGCTAGCACCAGAATTTAACGATCAATCTACTGAAACAGAAATCCTAGTAACAGGAATTAAGGTTATTGATTTGTTAGCTCCTTATGCAAAGGGTGGTAAAATAGGTTTGTTTGGAGGAGCAGGCGTTGGAAAAACAGTTATCATTATGGAACTTATAAACAACATTGCGAAAGCACACGGTGGCTTCTCAGTGTTTGCTGGTGTTGGAGAAAGAACACGAGAAGGAAATGATCTTTATCATGAAATGATAGATTCAGGTGTAATTAAGTCTGAGGGGTCTGGGTCAAAAGCAGCTCTAGTTTATGGACAAATGAATGAACCTCCTGGTGCTAGAGCAAGAGTTGCTTTGACTGGCTTAACTGTTGCTGAATATTTTAGGGATCAGGAAGGCCAAGATGTATTATTTTTTGTTGATAATATTTTCAGATTTACCCAGGCAGGTTCAGAAGTTTCTGCATTACTTGGAAGAATTCCATCAGCTGTTGGATATCAACCTACTCTAGCTACTGATATGGGGAATTTACAAGAAAGAATTACAACAACAAACAAAGGATCAATAACATCAGTTCAGGCAATTTATGTTCCTGCAGACGATTTAACAGATCCTGCGCCAGCCACTTCATTTTCTCATTTAGATGCTACTACGGTATTATCCAGACAAATCGCCGAATTAGGAATTTATCCAGCTGTTGATCCATTGGATTCAACTTCTAGAATTTTAGACCCAAGAATAGTTGGAGATGAACACTATAGAGTTGCTAGAGAGGTTCAAAAAATATTACAAACTTATAAATCTTTACAGGATATTATTGCTATTCTGGGCATGGATGAGTTATCTGAAGAAGATAAACTTACTGTAGCTAGAGCAAGAAAAATACAAAGATTTCTTTCACAACCTTTCTTTGTTGCGGAAGTCTTTACAGGTTCACCAGGAAAACTTGTCGAGTTAGACTCAACTATTAAAGGTTTTGATGCAATATGCAAAGGCGAATACGATCATTTGCCTGAAGCTGCTTTTTATATGGTTGGAACGATAGAGGAAGTTATTCAAAAAGCTGAAAAAATGGCCAAGGATGCAGCCGCATAATGAGTGAAGAGTTTAAATTAGAAATCATAAGTCCTGAAAAATCCTTTTATAAAAATCAAAATGTAATAGAGGTTGTAATTCCAGGATATGAAGGTGAAATGGGAGTTTTAAAGGACCATATATCTTTAATTTCTTTCTTAAAACCAGGAATAATTAAAGTTTTTACAAAAGATGGTAATGAAGATTTTTACGTAGAAGACGGGATTGCAGAATTTAAAGAAAATGAACTATCTATTCTTACAAGTTCAATTTTTAATTTGAAAGAAAAAAATAAAACTAATATTGAAAAATTGATAAGTGAAGCTGAAAAACAATTAACAAAAGAAGATCTAGA
>CACAFZ010000032.1 GCA_902531885.1 uncultured Pelagibacteraceae bacterium | reverse complement strand
AAATCACCTATATAAATAATGTTGTCATTTTTTAAACAATTCATAGATCTAACAGATAATTCAAGTTCATCTACTTTTCTTAGCAGATTTTTATTAAATTCTGGCTCAGTTGGTTTTTCTCTAGTTATTACTTCTTGTGGTTCATCAAAATTTACAAACATTGCTAATTGATCTTGAAAGATTCTTGCTGCATAAGCTACTGCGTCATCAGCTGAGATCGATCCATTAGTTTGTATTTCCATAGTTAGTTTATCATAATCTAAAGCCTTACCTTCTCTTGCGGTACTAATTGAATAAGAAACTTGTTTTACTGGACTAAATAATGAGTCAATAGGAATTAAACCTAATGGCGGTTCTTCTGGTTTATTTATATCTGCAGAAACATAACCTTTACCATTACCAACGACCATTTCCATATGGAAATTTGTATTTTCATCTAAATTACAAATTACTAAATCAGGGTTTAAAATTTCAATATCTGTTATAGGTGTTATATTAGATGCTTTAATTTCACCTGGGCCTTTTGCATCCAAAACTAGTTTTTTAACTCCTTCTGAAGAACTTTTTAAAGCTAATGATTTTACGTTCAATACTATATCTGTTACATCTTCTCTAACACCCTTTATTGAAGAAAACTCGTGAAGCACTCCATCTATTTGTATAGCAGTTACAGCTGTTCCTCTTATTGAAGATAATAATATTCTTCTTAAAGAGTTTCCTAAAGTCATTCCATATCCTTTTTCTAAAGGTTCAGCTGTTATTTTTGCGTACGTTTTATCTTCACTTAAAACTAAATCTAGTTTTCCTGGTTTTATTAATGATTTCCAGTTTTTAATATTAACTTGTGTACTTTCCATTATACTCTCCTTTTTTTTGGTGGCCTTGAGCCATTATGTGGCATTGGTGTCGTATCTTTAATAGATATAATCTTAAAACCTCTAGCTTGCAAAGCTCTTAATGCAGTTTCTCTACCAGATCCTGGTCCTTTTATTTCGACAGATAAGATTTTCATTCCTGCTTCTAAAGCTTTTGAAGCGGCTGAATCAGCGGCAACTTGAGCTGCGTATGGAGTGGATTTTCTCGATCCTTTAAATCCTTTTTGTCCAGCAGAAGCCCATGAAATAACATTACCGTTTGTATCAGCAATGGAAACTATAGTGTTATTAAATGTTGATTGAACATAAGCTATACCATTAAGAATATTTTTTTTTATTTTTTTCTTTTTTGAGTAGCTACTTTTCTTAACTACCTTTGTTTTTTCTTTTGATTGTTCTTTAGAATCTATTTTTTCCTTGCTCATATTTTATTTTTTAAGAGGTGTTAATTTTTTGCCCGCAATAGCTATTGCTTTACCTTTTCTTGTTCTAGCGTTACATCTTGTACGTTGACCTCTTACTGGAAGTTTTTTTCTATGTCTAGATCCTCTATATGTCGCAAGATCTATAAGTCTTTTAATATTTAAAGAATTTTCTCTTCTAAGGTCACCTTCAACTGTAAATTTTTGATCTATATATTCTCTAATTTTTAATATTTGATCATCCGTCAACTCATTTACTCTTTTACTTTTTGGAATTTCTAAGGCTTTACATATTTCTAATGAAAATTTATTACCTATGCCATAAATATATGTCAAACCCACTTGGACAAGTTTATTCTGTGGGATATTTACTCCTGCTATACGCGCCATAATTGTGATTAAAATTTAGCCATTTATATAATAAGATCTTTTAAAGTCAACTTTTAAACCTTTAAAATATCACTGATTTTACTAGTAATTTCAGCAATTTCTAAGCCTCCATCGATTTCTTTAAAATTAGATTTAGTTGAGTAATAATCTAGGACAGGACTGGTTGTTTCCATGTAAGTATCATATCTTTTAAGAATAGTGTCCAAGTCATCATCTGATCTTTTTTCTAACATTTTTCTTTTTTCAATTCTTTTTATTATTGTATCTTTCTTCACATTAAGAAAAAAAATAAAATCAATTTTTTGATTTGAGCCAGTTAACAATACATCTAAATTTTTTGCTTGCTCTATTGTTCTGGGATAGCCATCAAAAATCAACTTATTCTTTTTTTGGGGGTCAAATACTACATTTTTTATTAGCTTGTTTACAATTTCATCATCAACAAATTTTCCCTCATTCATATAATTTATTATTTTCTTGCCAATATTTGTGTCTTTTTTAATTTCATCCCTCAACATATCACCAGTTGATACTTGAAAATTATTTAATTTTTTTTCTAAATTTCTTGCCTGAGTTCCTTTACCAGCGCCTGGTGGACCAAATATAATGATATTCAAATTTATTTACCAAATTGAGTTTTTTTAATTAATTGTTCATATTGTGAACTCATTAATCTAGTTTGTACTTGTGTAACTGTATCTATTGCTACTACTACTACAATTAAAATTGAAGTTCCTCCTAAATAAAAAGGTATTGGATAGTTAGCTATTAAAAATTCTGGCATCAAACAAACTAAAGTTAAATATAGAGCACCTATAGTTGTAAGTCTTGTCAATATAGTGTCTATATAAAGTGCTGTACTTTCTCCTGGTCTTATGCCTGGTATAAAACCTCCATATTTTCTTAAATTTTCTGCTGTTTCATTTGGATTAAATACTAGAGATGTATAAAAAAAAGTAAAAAATATAATACCAGCAGCATATATTAACATATATAAAGGCTGTCCCTGAGAAAAATATGAAGATATATTTAATAGTAAATCGTTTTCAGATACATTAAAATTTGAAAAAGTAACTGGTAACAAAAGTAGTGCTGAAGCGAATATGGCTGGTATAACTCCAGCTGAATTTATTTTTAATGGCAAAAAGGAACTTTCTCCACCATAAATTTTATTTCCCATTTGTCTTTTTGGATAATTTATAAGTATTTTTCTCAAGGCTCTTTCCATAAAAACAATAAATATAATTGTTAATACAAGTAAAATAAATATTGCTAAAATCATTGCTGTAGATATTGCTCCGGTTCTTCCTAGCTCAAATGTTGATACTAAAGCTCTAGGTATCTCTGCTACAATACCTGAAAATATAATTAGTGAAATTCCATTTCCTATCCCTCTTTGAGTTATTTGTTCTCCTAGCCACATTAAAAAAATTGTTCCGGCAACAATGGTTGTTACTGTCGATATTTTAAAAAACATCCCGGGATTTATTACGAGCTCTGCTGAGGATTCTAATCCTACAGATAAACCATATCCCTGTATTGTAGCTAACAAGACAGTTCCATACCTTGTTATTTGTGTAATTTTTTGTCTGCCAGTTTCTCCTTGGGCCTTTAAATTTTTAAAGTAATCAGAAACTCCTGTTAAAAGTTGTATTATAATTGATGACGATATATATGGCATTATGCCTAAAGCAAATATTGCCATTCTTTGAACTGCTCCACCTGCAAAAACGTTAAACATTCCTAAAAGTCCTTTTTGATTACCTTGCATTATTGATTGTAATTGTTCTGGATCAATACCAGGTATCGGAACGAATGTGCCTAATCTATAAACAGCAAGTATCAAAATTGTAAAAACAATTCGATTTCTTAAATCGTTTGATTGAGACAGTTCACTCATAAAGATTATTTATTATTTTTCAGAGTTAACGATCCACCTTTTTTTTCTATTTTTTCTTTTGCTGATTTTGACGCAAAATCTGAAAAAATATTAATTTTTTCCTCAAAATCACCTGATCCAAGCAGTTTCAATTTAGTGGCGTTTTTTTTAATTGC
>CACAFZ010000031.1 GCA_902531885.1 uncultured Pelagibacteraceae bacterium | reverse complement strand
ATAAGTTTTCCCAGAACCAATATCTCCAATAATTCCAATTTTTATCATTAATTTAAAAGTTTTAATATTTTATCTTCTATTTTAGGCATAATTTTATGCCAAATAGTAAATGATTGGTGTGCTTGATACACAAACATCATTTTGCCATTTTCTGTTTTGTTTCCAAAAAATTTCGCTTTCTTTAAAAAAATAGTTTCTCTTGGATTGTAAATTACGTCGTAGAAAAATTTATTTTGACCTACAACAGAATAATCAATTTTAATACCATCTTCATTTTTTAATCCAATACTAGTTGCGTTTATAACCATATCAAAACAGGGTGTTTCCCCCCAATCAACAATTTCCAAATTGTCAAAATTATTTTTTAAATCTTCTGCTTTATTTTTTGTTCTATTGCTAACAATTATTTTTCCAACACCCATTTTCTTTAGCCCTAAAATAATTGAAGGAACCACCCCCCCTGCTCCTAAAATTAAAACTTTTTTATTTTTTACATTATATTTGTGGTACCTAAGACTTAGTTCAAATCCTGCAATATCCGTATTATGGCCAGTAACTTTTTTATTTTCCAAATAGATTGTGTTTACCGATTGTGATTCCATTGCCTCAGGACTTAATTTTTCTAAGAATGGAATAACTTTTTTCTTAAATGGAACTGTAACGTTAACACCTTGAATTTCTTTACTTTTAATTTGAAAAATTATATCTTTAATATCATTTTCTTTAATAAGCTTTTTATCGTAAACCGCATTTATATTATTTTCTTTAATCCAATAATTATGTAATGTTGGAGAAAGAGAATGCTCTATTGGGTTACCTATAACTAAATATTTTTTCATTAAAATTTTTCCATTGATGTTCTTAATTCTACTTCCCAAGCCCAAGCACTTTTATCTTGTTTATAAAATTGAAAGTAAGTTTTTGCTATTTCATCTGGGTTTATTGTTTGATAATCACCCTTTGGTTCTTTTCCAATTCCACCATCAATTATAAAATGGACAATATGTATGCCTTTTGGATGCAGCTCTCTCGCTAACGATTGCGCTAAACCTCTGAGCCCAAACTTACCCATCGCAAATGCCGAAGAGTTGGGAAAACCTTTTACGCCTGCAGTTGCCCCTGTAAAAAATATACTACCTTTTTTTTTATCTACCATTCTTTTTGCTGCTTCTTGAGCTACTAAAAAAGCACCGAAACATGTTATATTAATCGCTTTTTGAGTTTCTGCAGGATTTAGTTCATTAATAGGTCCCTTATTTGGACGTGCAGAAGCATTATAAATAACCAAATTTGGTGTTCCTACTATTTTATCGACTTTTTTGAAAAGATTTAAAACACTTTCGTGGTTGCTAGAGTCGCAAATAATTGTTTCTGCATTTATCTCATTTTTTAAATCATTTAATTTCTCAATATTTCTTGAAGCTAAAACTACTTTTAATCCTTTTGAAGCAAATAAGCGAGCAAGTGAAGCACTAAGTCCGGGGCCAGAACCAATAATTAATACAGAATCATTCATAATTTTTTAAATAATTTTTAATTTCCTTAATTGGTAATCCCATAATTGTATTTTTATCACCTTCAATTTTTAAAAATAAATTCTTTCCTTCTCCTTCAATCTGGTAAACATTATATGCATATAAAATTTCATCTTTTATTTTATTTAAGTAAGAATTTAGTTCCTTTAAAGACATTTTCTTCATTGTTAGGGCCGCTTTATCTGTATGATTCCATATCATTGATCCATTTTTAGATACACATACCGAACTAATCAAATAATGTTTTTTTCCATTGAGTTTTTTTAATATTTCTAAAGCTTCATTTCTATTTGTCGGTTTTGATATAATTTCACCATTTAAATCAATTACGCTATCCGCTCCTATTACAATTTCTTCATTTTTCCTTTGGCTTATTTTATTAGCTTTGAGTTCTGCTAAATTTTTCGATATTATTTCTGGAGAAGCCTGTTGTTTTAGCATGCTTTCTTTTATTGTTTCTTCATCTATATTTGATGGCTCAACGGAACAATTAATTCCATTTTCAATTAAAATTTTTCTTCTTACTTTGCTTTTTGATGCAAGAATAATGTTATGCATTTTTTTTTGTTATTTCATGAATTTTAATTATAGATGCGGCCGTTTCCTCCACAGATTTCCTCGTAACATCTATCATTGGCCATTTATATTTTTTAAATGTTTTTTTTGCTTCTTCAACTTCTTTTATTATTTTGTCTAAGCTTGTATAGTTGGTGCTTTCTTTTTCCTTTATAGAACTCATTCTGTTTTTTCTTAAGTCTATAAGTCTTTTTGGGTCAGTGGTTAATCCTACCACACAAATTTTATTGGGATTTATTTTTAAATATTCTGGCAAGGAGTTTTCATTAACCAAAGGAATATTTGCAGTTTTATATCCTCTGTTAGCTAAATATATTGATGTAGGTGTTTTGCTAGTCCTGCTAACTCCCAACAACACTATATCAGAATTTTTTATATCATTAATCATATTTCCATCATCATGGTTCATTGTAAATTGTATGGCTTCTACCCTTTCATAATATTCTTCATTTAGAACATGCTGACCGCTTGGAATATGGGTTGCTTGCTGATTTAATAGCTTTGAAAAATTTAATATTAAATCTCCTAAAACACCAAAGCATGGTAATTTTTTTTTTTGGGTCTCTTTGGTTAGGTATTTTGCTAATTTACTCTCTACAATTGTATATAAAATAATTGAATTTTTTTTTTTTTTAGTCTCATTTAATATTTTATCAATTTGGTTTTCTGTTCTAGTAAATGAGAAATGATGAACTTCATATTTAAAGTTTTTGAACTGAGCTTTTAGTGCCATAAATATTCTATCTATGGTTTCGCCGGTAGAGTCGGAGATTAAGAATATATGATGTACAATTGTCATGTATATAACGTTTATAACTTATTAATAAATTTACTAAATATATTAAGGATTAATTTTTTTATTTTTTTAATATAATTACCCATATTTAACTAACAAAGTTAAACATGTATAAAACTATTATACATATACTGTAAATATTGGTAGTTTTTTTACAAAAAAGGTTAATTTGCAACATTTTTAATTTAAAAGATAATGTTAGTAAAAAGTTAGTAAAATGTGACAATAAAATAATTTACGTTATTCACAAGATATACAAAGACTACTAAAGTATATAAGTAATATTATAAATGAGCCCAATAAAAGAATGTATAATAAATAAGAAAACTCAGGAAACTCCTGTTTGGTTTATGAGACAAGCTGGAAGATACTTACCTGAATTTAGAGAAATAAGAAGTAAAAACCAAAATTTCATTGAGTTGTGTTTAAATGAAAAATTATCATCCGAAATTACTTTACAACCACTAAAAAGATTTGAATTAGATGCTGCAATAATTTTTTCTGATATCTTGGTTGTACCTTACGGATTAGGACAAAAAGTTGAATTCAAAAAAAATTTTGGACCTATACTTGATAATATTAATATAAATGTTTTTAATAAAGTATTAGAAAGTGATTTTGAAAAAAAATTAGATCCAATATATAAATCTTTAAAACTAACATCAAAAAATTCTTTACTTAATAAAAAAGATTTAATTGGTTTTGTAGGGGCCCCATGGACAATTTTAGTATACATGTTAAATAAACAATCACCAAAAAAAAATATTAATAATAATTTGTTTAGTGATGAAAATTTAATTAATAATTTATTAAAAATAATTAATAAATTTTTAAAAATTCATATTAAAAATCAAATAAATAATGGAGCATCATTAATTCAAATTTTTGACAGTTGGGCAGGACTTGTTGAAGAAAAAAAATTATCTAAATATATATATAATCCTACCACAGATCTTGTTGACTATATTAAATCTCTAAAAACACCAGTTATATGTTTTCCTAGAAATATAAAAAACTACAAGGAATTTGTGAAAAT
>CACAFZ010000030.1 GCA_902531885.1 uncultured Pelagibacteraceae bacterium | reverse complement strand
CAATCTGACCCATACCTTTCATTTTATTAAATCTTGGAAAATTTAATAAAATTGCAAAGCTTGCAAATAACTGAAGTCCTTCAGTAAAAGCACTAAATACTGCAACTGTTTTTGCAATATCCTCTTTTGAATTTACATTAAAATTTTGCATGTAATCATATTTATCTTTCATCTCTTTATACTTCATGAAAGCTGAATATTCAGATTCTGGCATTCCAATAGTATCTAATAAATGAGAGTAAGCTGCTATATGAACTGTTTCCATTGAAGCAAATGATGTCATCATCATTAAAACTTCTGTTGGTTTAAATACAGTTGTGTAATGTCTTAAATAACAGTTGTTAACTTCAACATCAGCTTGTGTGAAAAATCTAAAAATTTGAGTTAA
Source organism: uncultured Pelagibacteraceae bacterium (assembly GCA_902531885.1). Classification (GTDB taxonomy): domain Bacteria; phylum Pseudomonadota; class Alphaproteobacteria; order Pelagibacterales; family Pelagibacteraceae; genus Pelagibacter. Next base: position 3,567 of record CACAFZ010000030.1, on the reverse strand, counting down.
TAAATTTTTCTCTGCTTGTGATAGATTCTTTTGCCAATCTCTTACATCATCACCTAGTGGCACTTCCTCTGGTAGCCAATGAATTCTTTGTTGTGTAAGCCAAGCATCATAACACCATGGATATCTAAATGGTTTATAAACTGGATTTTCAACAAGCAGTCCCGTTTTTTTGGGTTCATCTGCATTTTGTTTTTTTTCTTTTAATTTTTCTACTGACATGACAGGCACTCCTCGTATTCGGGTTGTTCATTTTGTTCTTTATTAGATTTATAAACGTTTGCTGTTACATCTGTAGATTTTGTATCATTTACATTTTCTGCTCTTTGTATTGATTTAGATCTACAGTAATAAAGGCTCTTCAATCCCTTTTTCCATGCTTGAAAATGAATTTGGTGTAAATCCCTTTTGTGAATATCTGCAGGTATAAAGATATTTATAGACTGGGCTTGTGAAATATGTGGAGTTCTATCGGCTCCTAAATCAACTATCCACCTCTGGTCTAATTCAAACGCTGTTTTAAAAACATCTTTTTCTTCTTTACTTAAAAAGTCAAGATGGGAAACAGAGCCTTGGTTGGTTGTTATACTTGACCAAATTTCTTCGTTATTTTTTTTATATTTCTCTAATATTTTTTCAAGATATTTATTTCTCACATTAAAGGAGCCCGATAAAGTTTTGTGAGTATAGCTATTAGCAGCAATAGGTTCTACTCCTGGGGAAGTGCCTCCACAAATAATAGAAATCGAAGCTGTGGGAGCTATCGCAGTTTTATTAGAAAATCTCTCATTAAAACCATATTCAGCAGCATCAAGACAAGGGCCTCTTTCTTCTGCTAAGTCTTTTGATGCTTTATCTACTTGGGTTTGAATATTTTCAAATATTTTTTTATTCCACACTTTGCTCATCACAGACTCGAAAGGAATCATTTTTTTTTGAAAGTATGAATGAAGACCCATTACCCCCAGTCCAACACTTCTTTCTCTTGAAGCTGAGTAAGTTGCGTCAGAAAATGACTCTGGGGCTTTTTCTATAAAATCTGTTAAAACATTATCTAAAAATCTCATTATATCTGGTATGAAAGCTTCATCATTTTTCCATTCATCATATTTTTCTAAATTTAAAGAAGATAAACAACAAACGGCTGTTCTATCTTTTCCATCTTTATCAATACCTGTGGGTAAAGTTATTTCGCTGCATAAATTTGATGTTTTAACTGTTAATCCTGCAAGTTTATGATGTTGTGGTATCATTCTGTTCACAGTATCAATAAAAATTATATATGGTTCGCCTGTTTCAATTCTTGCCGTTAATAATCTTATCCATAAATTTCTTGCAGACACGGCTGATTGGACTGAACCATCTTTAGGACTTTTTAGAGCCCATTGCTCGTCTAACTCAACTGCTCTCATAAACGCATCAGAAACTAATACGCCGTGATGCAAATTTAACGATCTTCTATTTGGATCTCCGCCCGTAGGTCTTCTCATTTCAATAAACTCTTCGATCTCAGGATGGTCAATTGGAAGATAGCACGCTGCGGATCCTCTTCTTAAAGATCCTTGGCTAATTGCCATTGTTAACGAGTCCATGACTTTAATAAATGGAATGATTCCAGAAGTTTTTCCAACTCTTCCAATTTTTTCTCCAATAGATCTTAAGTTTCCCCAATAACTTCCTATTCCACCACCTCTAGCTGCTAGCCAAACATTTTCACTCCATAAATCTAAAATTCCTGTAAGACTGTCACCTGCTTCGTTTAAAAAACATGATATTGGTAATCCTCTTTTTGTTCCACCATTTGAAAGCACAGGTGTTGCGGGCATAAACCAAAGATTACTTATATAGTTATACAATCTTTGGCCATGTAAGTTGTCGTCTGCGTAATAACTTGCTACTCTTGCAAACAAATCTTGGAAAGATTCATTAAAACCTAAGTATCTATCACTTAAAGTTGCTTTTCCAAACTCTGTTAAATTTGAGTCTTTTGATCTATCAATTTTAATTGTAATACCTTTTGAATTCTGGAACAGTTCAGTATCGTTATTTAATGAAAATAAATCTGTCCTCTTTTTATTATCTTCAGTAACTATATTAGGTGAAAATTCAGAGACAGCTTTCTTAATTGCTTGAGACAAAACCTTGTTCATTTAACTCCCTTTTACTACGTTTTTTGTAAAACAACTAGATGTTGTATGCAGATTTCCTTAATATACTATATAAAATAGAAATCAATAGAACATATATAGAACAATATAAATAATTATCAATAAAAAAATTGAAAAAATTGTACATATATTAACATGAGTAATTCATCAAAAATTGATCCTTTAGGATTTAGAGAATACGACGCAAGATGGTTGTATCCGGAAAGCATAAATGGTGAAGGAATAAAAACAGTAGGCAAAGGCTTTGGCTCTCAAATAATTAAAAAAATAAAAAATCCAAGAGTTTCTGTTGGTCATGATTATCGCTCATATAGTGAGGAAGTAAAAAAAAATTTTATTGATGGTTTAATTTCAACTGGCTGTAATGTTGAAGATATAGGTCTTTGTCTTTCTCCAACAATATATTTTTCTCAATTTGATTTAAATACAGATGCTGTAGCAATGATAACGGCTAGTCATAATGAAAATGGATGGACTGGTATAAAAATGGGTATAGAAAAAGGATTAACTCACTGTTTAGATGAAATGAAAGAACTGAAAGAAATAGTTTTAAATAAACAGTTTACTGAAGGAAAAGGAAATTATAAAAAAATTGAAAATTATAAAAATAAATATATTGATTATTTATCTAAAAATAAAATAACAAAAAAACTTAAAGTAGTAGCTGCTTGTGGTAATGGGACAGCAGGAATATTTGCTCCTCAAATACTTAAAAATATTGGTTGCGAAGTTGTTGAATTAGATTGTAATTTGGATTTTAATTTTCCAAAATATAATCCTAACCCTGAAGATATGAAAATGCTAAATGAAATAGCTAAATGTGTAAAAGAAAATAATGCAGATGTAGGATTTGGTTTCGATGGAGATGGTGATAGAGTTGGAGTTATAGATAATAAAGGAAATGAAATATTTGCTGACAAAATAGGCCTTTTAATTGCAAGAAATATTTCTGAAAATAATAAAAATACAAAATTTGTAGTTGATGTTAAATCGACAGGTCTATTTGAAAAAGATGAAACTTTAAAAAAAAATGGTTGTAAAACTATTTATTGGAAAACAGGACATTCATATATCAAAAGGAAAGTTAATGAAGAAAAAGCCATTGCTGGTTTTGAAAAAAGTGGACATTTTTTCTTCAACGAACCTTTGGGATTGGGATATGATGATGGAATAAATTCAGCAATACAAATTTGCAAACTCTTAAATAATAACAATAAAACCATAAGTGAACTTGTGAAAAATTTACCAAATACATTTCAAAGCCCGACGATGGGACCTTATTGCAAGGATGAAGAAAAATATAAAGTTATTGAGGAAGTAACAGCAAAGATCAATCAGATAAAAAATGATGGAAAAAAAATTGATGGTCAATCTATTGTTAACATTTTAACTGTTAACGGTA
>CACAFZ010000029.1 GCA_902531885.1 uncultured Pelagibacteraceae bacterium | reverse complement strand
AAAAGACCAAATTATAATCCAAAAATAATAAGTTTGTTAAAAAAAATTCAACTTCCTATAGAAATAAAAAAAAAAAAATCTAATTATATTATTAAAAATAATTTTAAGAGTTCAAATATTAAAAAAAATGTTAAATTGTTAAAAATAAAAATATTAAATAATGAAAGAAGTAGTTCTTGATACTGAAACAACAGGTTTATCTGTAAAAGAGGGCCATAGAATAGTTGAGATAGGATGTATTGAAATTGATAATTTAATACCGACAACAAAAAAATTTCATTGCCATCTTAATCCGGAAAGAAAAGTTTCAGAAAAAGCTTTAGAAGTCCATGGATATACTGATCAATTTTTGGCTAACAAAAAAAAGTTTAAAGAAATAGCTGATGAATTTTTAGAATTTATTAAAGAAAAAAAACTTATAATTCATAATGCTGAATTTGATTTATCTCATTTAAATAATGAACTATCTTTAGTGGGTAAAAACCCCATATCCAAAGATGTTGTTATTGACACATTAGAATTAGCTAGAAATAAGTATCCCGGCTCATTAATTAATTTAGATGCTCTTTGTAAAAGATACAGAATAGATAATTCTAGAAGAAAAAAACATACTGCTTTGATTGATTGTGAATTATTAACAAAAGTTTATATAAATTTGATTGATCAAAAAGAACCTAAGCTAGATTTTAAAACAGAAGAATTAAGTACTAGTTTAAGCAATTTTTCAAAGGTCGCAGAGTATTGTAATCAAATTATTATTCCCACAGATGATGAAACTAAATTACATAAAAAGTTTACAAAAGAAAATATTAAAAAAAATTATTTTTAACTAATTCTACTTTTATATAATTCCTCAAAATTTATTTTTTTATCTATAGTAAAATCGTCATATCCTGAATCGTGTATCATATTTAAAAATGATTTTTCTAATTCAGGATAAATTTCGTTTTGAACTTCAATTAATATAATTTTTTCTAGTTTTTCTTTATCAATATTATCTTCAGTTAATTTTATTACTGAAGTATATGTCATTTCAAAATTAGACCTAAATTCGTTTCCTTTTTTGTCTTCAAAAACTAAATTAGTATCTATTTCTATCATTTTATTTTTAATTGCTTTTGATAAAATATGAATTTTAAGATGGTAGTTTTTAATATTATCTTTTACAAAAAGATAAGTTTGAGTGTCTTTCGTTTCTACTGAAATATCTTTTATAAATTTTGCTAAAATAGTGTATTTTTTTTCCATTTTTATTTTTTTTTGTCGTCAATATCTTCAAACTCTCCTTCTATAAAGTCTTTTTTTTTATTTTTTTTAGATAGTTTTACAGATAAAAGATTAAATAATAATTTTCTGGTTGGAGGAAATATTAATAATAGTCCTATAATGTCTGTTGCAAAGCCAGGTAAAATTAATAAAACAGATGCAAAAGCCAAAGTTGCACCAGATATAATTTCATAAATGGGCAGTTTATTATTGATCATTTCAGAAATTCCAGACTTAAGAGTGTTTATTCCCTCGTATCTTACATAATAAATTCCAATAACTGCTGTAATCAGAATTAGAGAAATTGTGTTTAAAGCACCTATTTTTGACCCAATTTTAATAAATAAATATATTTCTATTAAGGGTATTGCTATAATTAGGAATAAAATTTTGTTCATTTCGTACAATTTGTACGGTTGAAATTAAACACTATAGTACTTATTATTTCCATATGAATTATAGTTTTGAATACATTGATATTATACTTCTTGCAATGATTGCAGGATTTATATTTCTTAGATTAAGAGGAATTTTAGGAAAAAAAACTGGATTTGAAGAAAATATTTCCACATCATTCCCTCATGACGTTGCGCCTAAAGAAAATGAAGAAAGAATTAATGCAAAAAATTTTGATGAAGACGCAAAAAAAGAATTTTTAAATGGTGCAAAAATTGCTTATGAAACAATAATTACAGATTTCTCAAAAGGAGAGTTAAAAAAAATAAAGTCTTTACTAGACATAAAAATTTTTGATCAATTTAAAAATGCAATTAAAGAAAGAGACTCAAAAGGATTAACATCCGATACTACTTTTGTTGGCATAAGCTCAGCAGAAATAAAAAATCACAAGGAAACCAATAATATGTTAGAGGTTACAGTTGATTTTGTAAGTGAAATTATTTCATGTGTTAGAGATAAAGAAAAAAAAATCATTTCTGGTGATCCTGAAAAAATAAAAAAAGTTCATGATACATGGAAGTTTTCAAGAGATGTTAGATCGTCGAATCCTAACTGGCTTCTAGTGGAAACCGAAGTTTAATTGAAAAAAAAAATATCTCAAAAAGATAAAAAAGATTGGCTTAATTTTATTAATAGTAAAAAAAAAATCTTTGATAAAGATAAAGAGAAACCTATTGAAAAATTAGAGGAAAAAATAATTGATTTACATGGCCATTCTTTAGACAATGCAAATATTATAATTGATGATTTTATTCAAAATTGTTTTAAACAAAAAGTAAATAAAATTGTAGTCATCACAGGGAAAGGTAGCAGATCAAAAAATGTTGACGATCCTTATAAATCTAGGGATTTGTCTATTTTAAAATATTCAGTCCCAAATTATATAGAATCAAAAAAATATTTAATGAATAAAATAAAGGAAATTAACTATAATCAAATTAATGATATTTATTTTGGAAGTTTTGAAATAATTTTAAAAAAAATTAAAGAATGAATTTTGATAAGTCTGTATCCTTCACTAATTCACCAATGTTACTTTTTATGTAATTAGAATCTATTATGATTTTTTCACCAGATCTATCAGTTGCAGTAAAGCTAATATCATCTAAAACTCTTTCAATAATAGTATGAAGTCTTCTAGCTCCTATATTTTCTACTGTTGAATTTATTTCAGTAGCAATGTTTGCAATCGCATCTATGCCATCTTCGCTAAATTCAAGATTAACATTTTCTGTTTTAAGAAGTGCTTTATATTGTTTAATTAAACTATTGTCTGGTTCTTTTAATATTCTTTTAAAATCATCGCTTGTTAGTGCATCTAATTCAACTCTTATAGGAAGTCTTCCTTGTAATTCTGGTAAAAGATCAGATGGTTTTGCAAGCTGAAATGCTCCAGATGCAATAAATAATATATGATCAGTTTTAATTGGACCGTATTTTGTGCTTACTGTTGTTCCTTCAATTAAAGGCAGCAAATCTCTTTGGACACCTTCTCTTGATACGTCACCACCAACTCTATCAGTTCTTCCCGAAATTTTGTCTATTTCATCTAGAAAAACTATTCCATTGTCTTCTGTAGAATTTTTTGCAGATTTAATGATTTTATCTTGTTCAATTAATTTATCTGACTCTTCATTAATTAATATTTCATGGGATTCTTTTACAGTCATTTTTTTCTTTTTTGGTTTATGTCCTGCAGATTTTCCCAACATATCAGAAATATTAATCATCCCAATATTTGCACCTGGCATACCAGGTATTTCAAAAGATGGCATTTGAGAAGATTCATTTATTGCTATTTCAATTTCATTATTATCTAAATCACCGTTCCTTAATCTTTTTCTAAAACTTTCTCTGGTTGCAACACTTGCTTTAGACCCAACAACTGCATCAAGCACTCTCTCTTCAGCTAGCTTTTGAGCTTGAGCATGAACTTCTTTTCTCATTTTAACTTTTTCCATTGAAATTGCTATTTCAAGAAGATCTCTAACAATTTGCTCTACATCTCTTCCTACATAACCAACTTCAGTGAATCTTGTAGCTTCTACCTTAACAAATGGAGCTTCAGCTAATTTTGAAAGTCTTCTAGATATTTCAGTTTTACCAACTCCTGTTGGACCTATCATTAAGATATTTTTTGGAAGAACTTCATCTTTCATTTCGCTATCTAAAGCTTGTCTTCTCCATCTATTTCTTAGCGCAATAGCAACTGCTCTTTTTGCTTTATTTTGGCCAACTACGAATCTATCTAGTTCTGACACTATTTCTCTAGGCGAAAGAGAGTTAAGAGTTGATTTGAGTTCATTCGTTTTAACCTCTTTTGGAACGAATGTTTTTATATTAGATTCTTCCATTAGATTTTGTAAACATTTACATTATTGTTTGTGAATACACATATTTCAGATGCAACTTTAATTGCTTTTTTTGCAATTTCTTCTGCAGATTTTTCTGTTTCCATTAAAACTTTTGCAGCGGCCAGTGCATAATTTCCTCCTGATCCGATTCCTATTACATCTCCTTCAGGCTCCAAAACATCTCCAGTCCCAGAAATAATAA
>CACAFZ010000028.1 GCA_902531885.1 uncultured Pelagibacteraceae bacterium | reverse complement strand
TTCAGCAACCTGTAATTCATTATCAATAAATAAAGATTTACCGAATTCTTCTAAATCTATAATTTCAATGTGTTGGCCTACTTTAGATGTAAAGTTTTCAAGAAACTTTTTAACCACATAGTATTTTTTTTGACCAGGTGAACTATAAATGTCATCATATAATCCTAAAGAATCTCTATTAAATTCTTTTATAACTATTCTTTGATGCTCAATCTCTTTTTTAATAATATCTATCGCAACTTTTGGAGAAATATTTGCACAAGTAAAAAAATCGAAACTTATAATTCCTTTCTCAGGAAAAGTATGAAAACTTATATGACTCTCTGCTAACAATGCTACCAATGTAAAACCCTGGGGCTCAAATTTATGTTTGGAAATTTCTAAAACTGTAACTTTTGCCTTTTTTGCAATTTTGTAAACTAACTTTTCATAAAAAGAAGGTGAATATTCTTTTTTAGTGCCAATTATATCTAAAGTTACGTGCTCTCCTACTTTTGTCATCGCTCCCTTAAAGTTATTTACAAAAATTATGCTTTTTTGTAGTGCTTTATTTTATCCAAAATTTTATTCATTTCTGCCCATGAAAGAATCTTTGGATTACCAATTTTTAAAGCAATTATGTATTGATGGCAAATATTTTCTACTTCTTCTGCAAGTTCGAATGCTTGTTTTAAATTTGTACCAAATGCAACCTGTCCGTGGTTTGACATTAAACATGCTTTTCTTTTTTCTAATGCTTTAAGAATATTTATTGAAAGTTCATCAGTCCCAAAAGTTGCATATTCTGCACATTTAATGTCATCTCCACCAGCTAGTGCAACCATATAGTGGAATGCGGGAATTGATTTTCCGTGTGATGAAACAGCTGTTGCATGTGGAGAATGAGCATGAACTATAGCTTTTGCTTCAATTTTTTTTAAATAAATATCTTGATGAAATCTCCATTCTGATGATGGATTAAGCCCCGTATTAAACAATTTAAGATTGTCGTATTTTTCTTTTAAAGCTAGAAAAACTATATCTTCGGGTATTAAAGTTTCGTACCTCTTACCTGACGGAGTAAGAAGAAACCCTTCAACTCCATCTTGAGTTGCTCTAACCGAAACATTTCCTGATCTTAAAGGTGATAAATTTGTGCTATTAAGCTTTTGAGCATATTTTATTACTTCTTTTTTTAATTCTATCATTACAATTAATACTTGATTTTAATTACTATACATAACAAACTATCATAAAAATAAAATGTCTGATAAAATTAAATTTTTACTGGAAGAAAGCAAAATGCCAAAAACTTGGTATAATATTGCTGCTGATCTTCCAAAACCTTTATCACCAGTACTACATCCAGGAACACTTAAACCTGTTGGACCAGACGATTTAGCTCCATTATTTCCAATGGCGCTTATAGGTCAAGAGGTTTCACAAGAAAGAGAAATTGAAATTCCAGAGCCTGTTAGAGAAATTTATAAACAATGGAGACCTTCCCCTTTATACAGAGCAAGAAAACTTGAAAAAGCTTTAGATACTCCTGCAAAAATTTATTACAAATATGAAGGAGTTAGCCCTACAGGAAGTCACAAACCTAATACTGCTGTTGCTCAAGCATTTTACAACAAAGAAGAAGGAACAAAAAAAATTACAACCGAAACTGGTGCTGGTCAATGGGGTAGCTCTCTTGCGTTCGCATGTTCAATTTTTAAAATTGAGTTAGATGTTTATATGGTCAAAGTTAGTTTTGAACAAAAACCATATAGGAAAATGATTATGCAAACATTCGGTGCAAATTGTTATGCAAGTCCATCTGATCGAACTAAAACTGGTAAAGCTATTCTAGAAAAAGATCCAAATAATACTGGAAGTTTAGGAATAGCCATATCAGAAGCTGTGGAAATGGCTGCTCAAAATAAAGACACAAAATATTCTTTGGGTAGTGTTTTAAATCACGTTTTAATGCATCAAACTATAGTTGGTAACGAAGCAATATTACAAATGGAAATGGCTGGTGACTATCCTGATATATTGGTTGGATGTACTGGAGGAGGAAGTAATTTTTCAGGTTTAGTTTTTCCTTTTCTTGGTAAAAAATTTAGAGAAAAAAAAGATATAAAAGTAATAGCATGTGAACCAAAATCTTGTCCTTCATTAACAAAAGGTAAGTTTGCGTATGATTTTGGTGACACAGGTAATTTTACACCATTAGTAAAAATGCACACTTTGGGTTCTTCTTTTATGCCTCCATCTACACACTCTGGAGGTTTAAGGTATCATGGTATGGCTCCAATGGTTAGTCATTTAACTGATATAGGCGCAATTGAAGCAAAGGCTTTTGGTCAGAAAGAATGCTTTGAAGCTGGTGTGAAATTTGCAAATGCAGAAGGAATTGTTCCAGCACCAGAGGCTACTCATGCAGTTAAAGGCGCTATAGATGCAGCAATGGAATGTAAAAAAAATGGAAAATCTAAAACTATTCTTTTTAACTTATGTGGCCACGGTCATTTTGATATGCAGGCATATGGTGATTATTTCAGCAACAAGCTCTCAGATGATAAATATAATGAGACTGAAGTAAATGAAGCATTAGCAAAATTACCCAAAATTGCTTAGAGGAGATAAATCTTATTGGTAAGATTATTTAGCAATCACCATGTATTTTATAAATCCATTTAAAGCTTTAAGACCAACAAAAGAAAATGCTTCTTCGGTTACCATTGCAAGTACAGATCACTTATCCGAAGATATGCAAAAAAATCACCTAAAAAAAAATCCTTGGAGCTATCTAAATGTTTTTAATGCAGAAAATAAAAAAAAATCAAAAGAACAATTTGAATTAATGAAAAATAAATCAATTATAACAAAAGAAAAAAACTTTTCTTTTTATATTTATAAAATTTCTAAAGAAAATTTCAAACAAGTTGGAATAGTGGGAACTGCAAAATTATCTGCTTATGATAATTTACATATTAGAGGTCATGAAGAAATTTTCTTTGAAAGATCTCAAAAAAGAATGAAACAAATGGATAATCTAAATGCACAAATAGGTCCTATATATGCAGTATATCCAGATAACAAAGAGCTTAATGATTTAGTAGAAAGTGAGTTAGTTAATTCTCCGATATATTCTTTCGACGGTATGGATGGATTTAAACATGAAATGTGGGTAATTAATGAAAAAAATAAAGTTAAAAAAATTAGTGACTTGTTTAACTCAATTAATAGAATTTATATTGCTGATGGTCATCACAGAATGGAAGCATTATTAAAACTTTCACAATTTAAACAACATCAAAACCCAAATCATACCGGGGATGAAGCGTACAATTTTTTTATGATAGCAATATTTCCAACAAGCCAAGCGAGAATCCTAGATTACAATAGACTTATAAAAGATTTATATGGATATTCATCTAAAGATTTTATTAAAGAAATTAAAAAAAAATTTAAGGTGGAAAAACAAAATTCTTCATTCAAGCCAAAAAAATCTCAAATATTTGGAATGTATATAGAAAAACAATGGTATTCTTTGGAGCTAAAAGAAAAACCTCACCAAAATTTATTTCATATTATTAATTTAGATATAAATTTGTTACACTACTATTTGCTAGAACCTATTTTAGGAATCGGAGATCCTAGATACGACAATAGAATTGATTTTATAGCAGGTTTTCATGGTTTAGAAGGTATTGAGAAAAAAATTAATTCTGGAGAAGCAAAAGTTGGTTTTGCATTATTTGCCACTCAGATGAAAGATATTATAAATTTTGCGGATAAAAGGCTAACTATGCCACCAAAATCCACATGGTTCGATCCAAAACCACTGGATGGTTTGGTCGCATATGATTTTGAATAAAATAAAACTAAAGCTTTTAAAAAATAATTTTTATAGTTATACGTTAAAAAATAATTTTTATGGAAAAGCCAAAACTAAAACCAAAGAACATAAACTTTTCAAGTGGTCCATGTGCTAAAAGACCAGGTTGGTCTATTGATATTTTAAAAAATACTCCGATTGGAAGATCTCATAGACACAAAGTGTGTAAAGAAAAGTTAAACGAAGTAATAGTTAAATCAAAAAAAATTCTTAAATTACCTGATGAATATCACGTAGGTATAATGACTGGTTCAAATACTGGAGCATTAGAATCAGCTCTTTGGTCTTTGTTAGGTTTAAAAGGAGTTGATATTTTGGCTTGGGAAAATTTTGGAAAAGACTGGGTTACAGATGTAGTCAATCAATTAAAAATTAAAGATGTTAATAGTCATATAGCAGACTACGGAAAACTTCCAGATTTAGGAAAAGTAAACTTTGATAATGATGTAATTTTTACTTGGAATGGAACAACTTCCGGAGTTAGAGTTCCAGATGCAAATTGGATACCAGGAGATAGAAAAGGTTTAACTATATGTGATGCTACATCAGGTATTTTTGCTATGGAAATGGATTATAGTAAGCTGGATGTAATTACTTGGTCGTGGCAAAAAGTTTTA
>CACAFZ010000027.1 GCA_902531885.1 uncultured Pelagibacteraceae bacterium | reverse complement strand
AGAATTTTTTAAATGAATTAACAACGATAATTGTTACCTATAAAACCGATATTGAGATACTAAAAAATTGCTTAAAATCGATTGATCCAAAAGTAAAAATAATACTAGTTGAAAATTCTAAAAAATTTAAGCACTACGACGAAGTAAAAAATGATTTTCCTAATGTAGAGATATTTTGCTCTGGTTCAAATATAGGAATGGGTTCTGGAAACAATTATGGATTAAGAAAAGTAAATACAAAATATGCATTAGTTTTAAATCCAGATACAATTTGTGAAGATAGTTTTTTTGCAAATATTAATAAATATTTGTCTGGAGAAATTGATTTTACATTAATGGGATGTGTTTATAATAAAAAAACCGTTTTCAATTCAGCAGGTTTTTTTGACAATAGAGACATAAAGTTAGCGAAATTTATAAAGGAAGTAAATTTGTATGAAGTAGATTGGATAGTTGGTCATACTATTTTATTTAATATGCAAAAATTTAAAGATAAAATTTTTTTTGATGAAAGTTTTTTCTTATTTTTTGAAGAAACTGATTTGTGCATGAGGGTAAAAAGAAAAAATGAAAAAGTATATATGTGTCCTGATTTAAAGCTTGACCATCTAGGATGGAAGGGCTCATTCGCTACAAATAAAAATTTAGAAGAACAAGCAGACAAAATAAGAAACTGGCACTATATGTGGTCATTTTTTTATTATCATAAAAAAAATTATGGTTATATTTATTCTTTAATCAAATCTTCGTCTCGATTATTTAGATCAATAATTAGAATTGCTTTTTATTTGATAACTTTAAATAAAAAACAAAGAACCATCTATACGTATAGATTTCTTGGATTAATAAATTCTATATTTTTAAAAAAATCATATTTCAGAGTTAATATTGAAGATTAGTGACCTGGAAACTTAACTAAACTTTCAACCTTATAACCATCTTTAATTAATCTATCTATTCCACCTAAATCAAAAAGATTAATTACAAATATAAATCCTGATACACTACCGCCTGACATTTTGATTAGTTTGGCAGCTGCATCTGCAGTTCCACCTGTTGCAATTAAATCATCAATAATTAGAACAGAATCCGTTTTTTCTATAGAGTCTTTGTGCATTTCTATAGTGGCAGTTCCATATTCTAATTCAAAATCTACAGAATATGTATCAGCTGGTAATTTATTTTTTTTTCTTAATAATACAAAAGGTTTTTTAAGTATGTAAGATACTGCTGATGCGAATACAAAACCTCTAGATTCTATAGCTGCAATTTTGTCTATCTTAAATTTTTTAGATAATTCGATAATTTGATCTATTGTAGCTGCAAATGCTTTTTCATTTTTTATTAAAGTTGTTATGTCTCTAAACAATATTCCCTTTTTAGGATAATCAGGAATTGATCTAATATATTCTTTTAAATCCATAATTTTTTGAGTTATAAATAAATAAATCATTTTAAATAATATGACAAACAAATTAGCAATTATTGGTGGTAGCGGTTTGTATGATGTAGAAGAATTTAAAGATAGAGAGCTTTTAGATTTAAAAACCCCTTGGGGAAAACCATCAGATCAAATTTTAAAGACAAAATTCAAGGGAAAAGAAGTTTTTTTTCTTCCAAGACATGGAAAAGGACATTTTATTTCTCCATCTAAAATAAATTTTAGAGCTAACATAGATGCATTAAAACAACTAGGTGTATCAGATATCGTTTCTGTTTCTGCAGTTGGATCATTAAAAGAAGAATTAAATCCAGGAAAATTTGTAATTGTTGATCAATTTATTGATAGAACTTTTGCAAGAAATAAAACATTTTTTGATGATGAAATTGTTGCCCATGTTTCAATGGCTCATCCTACATCAAATGGTTTAATGAACGCATGTGAAGATGCTATAAAGAAAGAGAAAATACCTTATCAAAGAGGCGGAACTTACGTTGTTATGGAAGGACCTCAATTTTCAACATTAGCAGAGTCTAATTTATATAGATCATGGAAAGCAGATGTTATTGGTATGACTAATATGCCTGAAGCTAAATTAGCAAGAGAAGCAGAAATTAGATACGCATCAGTATCAATGGTTACAGATTATGACTGTTGGCATCCCGATCATGAAAATGTAGATGTTCAGTCAGTAATTAAAGTATTGTTAGGCAACGCTGAAAAAGCAAAAAATATGATTAAAAATTTAATAGACAATTTTGAAAATCATATCGATCCAAAAGATCCAACGAACAATTGTTTAGATGTAGCAATTATAACAGCTTCAGAAAAAAGAACGCAAAAAACAAAAGATAAACTAAAAACAGTTGCTGGCAGGATTCTAAATAAATGAAAATTGAAGGAAAAGAATATCGTACAATTTGGTTTGAAAATAATGTTGTTAAAATAATTGATCAAACAAAACTACCACATAAATTTATTATCAAAGATCTAAAAACAGTAAAAGATGCAATTAAAGCAATTAAAACTATGGAGGTTAGGGGAGCACCACTAATTGGAGCAACGGCTGCATATGGATTAGTTTTAGCTATTATAGAAAACAACGATCAAACTTTTTTAAAAAAATCTAGTGAATATTTAATTAACTCTAGACCAACAGCTATTAATCTTAAATGGGCAGTTGATAGAATGATGAAAAAAATTTCAGGAGTAAATAGCGATCAAATTTTAAATATAGCATTAAATGAAGCAAAAGAAATCTGTGAAGAGGATATTAAGTTTTGTGAAAACATAGGTTTAAATGGTCTAAAAATAATAGAAGAAATTTACAATAAAAAAAAAGGTACAGTAAATATTTTAACTCATTGCAATGCCGGATGGCTTGCCACAATTAATTGGGGTACTGCAACTTCTCCAATTTATCATGCACATAAAAAAAAAATTCCGGTTCATGTTTGGGTTGACGAAACTAGACCAAGAAACCAAGGTGCAAATTTGACTTCTTATGAGTTAAACGAAGAACAAATTCCAAATACAATTATTGCAGATAACACTGGTGGAATATTAATGCAAAGAGGTGAAGTTGATATGTGTATTGTTGGAACTGATAGAACTTTATCTACCGGAGATGTTTGTAATAAGATTGGTACTTATCTAAAAGCATTAGCAGCTAAAGATAATAATGTACCTTTTTATGTTGCATTACCAAGCTCTACAATAGATTGGAATATTAAAGATTATAAAGAAATTCCGATTGAAGTAAGAAGTTCAGAAGAACTTTCGCATTTAGAAGGTTTGGATGAAATTGGAAATGTTAAAAAAATTCAGGTTTATCCTAAAAAAAGCAAAGCAATGAATTTAGCTTTTGATGTTACCCCAGCTAAATATGTTACGGCTCTAATAACCGAAAAAGGAATTTGTGAAGCTTCTTCTAAAGGATTAAAAAATTTATTTAAAAGGTAAATTATACTGTATTTAACTTTTTACCATTTAGTAAAAAATCAGATATTTGATTGGCAACCATTTCAGCAACTACAATTGATGCTTCGGTAGTTGAAGCTGCTATATGAGGAGTAAGTACTGCTTTAGGATTGTTAAACAGGATGTTTTCTTTAGCTGGTTCTTTAGAAAATACATCGACAGCAGCTCCTGCAATTAAGTTTTCGTTTAATGCATCATTTAAATCTTTTTCTTCAATTATATTTCCTCTAGCTGCATTAATTATATAGGAGGTTGGTTTCATTTTTTTGAAGTGCTCTTTTGTAAGAATAGGCTTTCCATCAGCTGCAGCCTTACAATGAAAACTTATAATATCACTTTTGCTTATTAGATCATCAAAACTTACATTTTCAACGTGAGGATAATCTTTTTTTCTAGATTCTAATGATTTTGAGTTTACCAATATCTTCATATCAAAACCTTTAACAAGATTACTTAGTCTTACTCCAACATTTCCAAAACCAATTATTCCTAGTGTTTTTTTTGAAAGTTCAGTTCCTTTAATATTTTTTTTCTCCCATTGACCTTTATGAGTAGTTTCGTTTGCAAAAGGAGTTTTTCTAAGTACAGACATAATTAATGCAAACGCATGTTCTGCTGTTGCATTAGCATTTCCACCAGGAGTATTCATTACTATCATATTTTTTTCTTTAGCAGTTGGAACATCTATATTGTCCACTCCTGCACCAGCCCTTCCTATTACTTTTAAGTTCTTTGCAGCTTCGATTATTTTTTTAGTTACTTTTGTAGCTGACCTAACAACCATCCCATCATATTCAGGAATAATTTTAATAATTTCTTCTTCTGATAAACCTATTTTTACATCTACCGAAATATTATTTTTTTCAAATATTTTTTGAGCAACTTTACTCATTGAATCTGATATTAAAACTTTAGGCATCGTTTTTTACTGAATTATATGCCCAATCTATCCAAGGCAATAGAGCTTTCATATCATTATTTTGTACAGTTGATCCACCCCATATCCTTATACTAGGTGGTGCTTTTGGGTAACCATTAATATCATTTGCTACGCTTTCTTTTTCTAGAAGTGAGAATAATTTTTTTAATAGTCCTCTTTGATCTTCTTCGTTATATTTCGCAAACCATTCATCTTTAATTAACACTGTAATACTTGTTGAAGATCTAATATTTTTATCTTCACACATAAATTTAAAATTATCACTTTTTTCAATCCATTCTTCTACAATTTTTAAGTTTTCATTTGAAATATTTACTAGCTCTTTAGTGCCACCTAATGAATCAACC
>CACAFZ010000026.1 GCA_902531885.1 uncultured Pelagibacteraceae bacterium | reverse complement strand
TTAGATGATTTATATTCCTTACTTGATAGTGAAGAAAAAGATGTAGACAAGATTTCAGAAGCAAACTCAGAAGTTGTTATGTTATTTGATAAAGAAATAAAATGGAGAAAAGATGCATCAGAAAATTTGATGCCAGAGCTTGAGAAATATAATTTAGTAATAAAACACAACATAGGTTTAAGACTTCAGTCTCGTTTAACTAAAGATCAAGCTAAATTTGTTGCAAAATGTAATTCTATACATCGTGATATATCTTTAAATTTTTAGTATAATTTAATGGAAAAAAATATTTTACCGATCAAAAAAGCGGTTTTGATCTTTTTTGTATTTGCTTGTGGATATTTTATATCTGCACTTTTAAGAGCAATTACTGCAACTTTATCACCACTATTAACTTCAGAATTTGATTTAACTGCTGGCGATCTAGGTTTATTGGCAGGTGGTTATTTTTTAGGATTTGCTTCTATGCAAATACCACTTGGATATTTACTTGATAGACATGGTCCTAAAAAAGTTGTTTCATCATTTTTATTAATTGCAATTATTGGTACAGGCGCATTTGCTTTAGCACAAAGCTTCTCTGGTTTACTTATATCAAGAATTTTAATTGGAATTGGTGTTAGTGCATGTTTAATGGGGCCTTTAACTGGCTATAGAATTTGGTTTGCAGATGAATATCAGCAAAGAGCTAATGCCTGGATGTTAATGGTACTTTCAATGGGTTTTGTTTTTTCAACATTGCCCGTACAACTTTTATTACCAATTATCGGTTGGAGATGGATATTTGGTTTAATAGTTATTTTAATATTTTTTGTCATATTTTTAACATTTCTTTTAATTCCATCATGGAAAATTGAAAATAAAAATCATGAAAATAAAGTAGGATCTTTATCAGATATTTGGAAGAATAAATTTTTTAGAAGTACAATTCCACTAGGTTTGTTCAATTATGGAGGAATGGTTGCAATTCAAACTTTATGGGCGGGACCCTGGATGGTTAGGGTTTCAGGATATAGTCCATTAGAAAGTGCAACAGGGCTTTTTTGGATAAATACCATAATGTTAATAGCCTTTTTTATATTTGGCTACATTTTACCCAAAATTACAAAACTTGGCCTTGAGTCAATGAGATTAATAAAGATTGGATTACCAATTAGTTATTTATCATTACTTGTTATTATTATTTCAGGCGAAAATGCAGGAGCGGCACACTTTACATTTTATTTACTTACTTCAATTGTATTAACTCTTACTCAGCCCGCTGTTGCTTTGTCTTTTCCAACTAGCCTAGCAGGAAAATCACTTACATCATTTAATTTACTTATTTTTGTAGGTACTTTTATAATGCAGTGGGGCATCGGTTTAGTTATTGATTTATCCCAATTTTTTGGAAAAGGAGAGATCCAAAGTTTTCAAATTTCTTTTTTTGTTTATTTGTTAATATGTATTTTTAGTTATTTATATTTTTTACTAAATAATAGAAATGAATAATATTTATATTAAATCATTTTTTGTATTACTTTTAATCTATGTTGGAATTACAGTTGTTGTATATTTTTATCAAAGAAAACTTCTTTATCATCCTTTCAGCTCGCAGATAACGGGAGAGGGTTTAATACATAAATTTGAAACTATAAATTTTAAAACTTCTGATAACCTTTTTTTAAAAGGTTGGTTTCATTTAAAAGACTCTAAAAAGAAAACAATACTTTTTTTACATGGTAATGCAGGTAATTTAGACAATAGAATTGATAAACTTAATTCAATAGGAAAAATGGATGTTAATTTTTTAATAATTGCATGGAGAGGATATAGTGGAAATCCAGGCAATCCTAGTGAAGAAGGTTTATATAAAGATGCACTGGGTGGAATAAAATGGCTTAATAAAAAAGGAATTTCCAATGATCAAATTATATTATATGGAGAGTCTCTCGGAACAGCGATTGCAACTGAAATTGGGCAAAACAGCAATTTTGCAGGTATAATTTTAGAGGCACCTTTTACTTCGATGGTAGATATGGGTCAAAAAATATATCCAATTTTTCCAGTAAAGTTTCTTCTTAAAGATAAATATGAAACTAAAAAAAAAATTAGTAATATCAAATTTCCTATTTTAATTATGCATGGTAAAAAAGATAAAATTGTTCCATTTTATATGGGTAAAGAAATTTATTCTTTAGCAAATGAAAAAAAATCAAAGTACTTCACAGATAATGATGATCATATGATGATTTTTGATATTAAATTAAATAATGCTATAAGTAATTTTATAAAGAGTTTAAGCTAACTATTTTTGGATAAAAGCTTTAGCAAATTTTTCAGAATCAAAAATTTGTAAATCTTCTTCTTTTTCTCCAAGACCTAGGCCTATAATTGGTAATTTATATTTTTTAGCTAGGGCCAGAAGTATACCCCCTTTAGCAGTCCCATCTAACTTTGTCATAATTAAACCTGTTAAAGGTATTATTTTGTTAAATTCATCTACTTGATTAATAACATTTTGTCCTGAAGTAGCGTCTAATATTAGTATTACTTGGTGTGGTGCATCATTATCAATTTTTTTAGCAACATTTGCAATTTTTCTATACTCATCCATTAAATTTTTTTTATTTTGTAATCTACCAGCAGTATCAATAATTACATGGTCAAGACCTTTATCTTTTGCATGTTGAATTGCTTTAAAAGCAACTGACGCAGGATCAGAACCAGGATTAGATTTTACAATTTCAACATCAATTTTTTTTGCCCATTTTTCTAATTGATCTATTGCTGCAGCTCTGAAAGTATCACTTGCAGAAAAAACAACTTTATTTCCGTTATCTTTTAATATTTTTCCAATTTTTCCAATAGTAGTTGTTTTTCCAACACCATTAACACCTGAAATTAAGATAATATTTAA
The DNA here is from genome assembly GCA_902531885.1 of uncultured Pelagibacteraceae bacterium. GTDB lineage: Bacteria > Pseudomonadota > Alphaproteobacteria > Pelagibacterales > Pelagibacteraceae > Pelagibacter. The sequence goes on along the minus strand of CACAFZ010000026.1, from coordinate 2,942 downwards.
TTTATTTTGATTCTGAAAGAAATTATTTTTTTCCAAGGGTCTCATGGTATTTATAATATAATCGGTTAATATTTTATTTATTTCATCCATTAAATTTAAATTTGGATCAATTTTTTTTTCTGAAATAATTTTTCTAATATCCGAAGAAGCTTCGACACCAACATCTGATTTAATTAATAGTTCCTCAATTCCATCAAGGGTTTTATCATCGATCTCTTTTTTAATTATTATTTCTTTAAGTCCTAATGTAATATTTTCAGCACTTTTTTTAAAACCTAATTTAAATTTTTCAAATATTCCCATTATAATTTTATTTGAATTGATTTTATTTTAGAAACAGCACCGCACATAGAAATTGTATGATCATTTTCAATCTTTATTGAAAGATCACCTAGTTCAAATTTAATATTTGTTTTATTTGGTATCATTCCAGTTATAAATCCTGCAAATGCTGTGGCACAAGCAGCCGTACCACATGACTTAGTAAGGCCAGCTCCTCTCTCCCATACTTTAACCTTAATGTTTTTATCATCTAGTATATTTGCGATTGTGACATTACATTTTTCTGGAAACAATTTATGATTTTCAATTTCTGGACCAATTTTTTCAATATTATATTTTTCCAAATTTTCTACAAAAAATACTACGTGAGGATTACCAACATTAACTGCTATTCCTCCTTTAAATTCTAAATCATCCGTCGATTTTATACTTATTTCTAAATTTTTTGTATTTATATTTCTACTTAAAGGAATTTTTTCCCATTCAATTGTGGCTTTTCCAATATTTGTTTCAACAATATTGTCGTTTAATATTTTTGAAATTAATTTTCCAGAAGATGTTTCAAGTTTAATTATATTTTTTTCTTGTTCTTCTGATAATAATTTTGCCACACATCTTGTTCCATTTCCACAGGCACCCGAAATACTTCCATCTGAATTATAAAAAAATAATGAATTTTTATTTGAGTCAACTTTATTAATTAAAATTAGTTGATCACAACCAATAAAGTTTCTATCACAAATTTTTATAACTTGTTCTTTTGTTAGATTTAAATCTTTTGATCTTTGATCAATTATTATAAAATCATTTCCTAACCCATCCATTTTAAATGCTTTAAAATCCATATATTTAAATACTTAACTTATTTATTGACTTTTTGAACCTCTATTATAGGTTGTTGGCGTTTCCGCAAAAAACGACAATTTGCGGTGTCTTTGGAAACAAAGAGATCGACACTAGTCAGCGAGGGTTCGCCCACTAGTGCGTTAGTTGCTGGATGAAATTATGTTTGAAAATTTAACAAATAAATTTGAAGAAGTATTTTCTTCATTTAAAAAAGCACCTTCACTTGATGAAAAACAAGTAGATGAGGGTTTAAAAACTATTAGAAAAGCTCTATTAGAAGCAGATGTGGCTGTGGATGTAGCGAAAGAATTCATAAATAAAGTAAAGCCTAAAGCTCTGGGTCAAGAAATAATTAGATCTACATCACCAGGTCAAATGGTTGTTAAAATTGTTTATGACGAGCTTGTAAATTTTTTAGGCTCTAGTAATTCTACAATTAGTCTTAATGCTGTTCCACCAGTCCCAATCATGTTAGTTGGATTACAAGGTTCAGGAAAAACTACTACTACAGCTAAAATTGCCAGGTATTTAGAAAAAAATAATAAGAAAAAAGTAATGATGGCTAGCCTTGACGTATACAGGCCAGCCGCTCAAGAACAGTTAAGATTATTAGGAGAACAAAATAATATATTGACTTTACCGGTAGTTGAGAACCAGCAGCCCACAGATATATGTAGAAGAGCCATAAGCGCCGCAAAACTTAATGGAGCCGAAGTTATTTTATTTGATACCGCAGGAAGAACACAAATTGATATTCAAATGATGGGCGAAATTAAACAAGTTTCAAGCATAATTAATCCAAACGAAACTCTTTTGGTTGCAGATTCGTTAACAGGACAAGTAGCTGCTGAAGTTGCAAAAGAATTTAATAAAACAGTTAATCTTTCCGGAATAATTTTGACTAGAGCTGATGGAGATGCACGTGGTGGTGCAGCACTAAGTATGAAACATGTTGCAGATGTACCAGTAAAATTTTTGGGTATTGGTGAGAAAATAGATAATATCGAAGCATTTTATCCTGAGAGAATAGCTAATCGTATTTTAGGAATGGGCGATATTGTTTCATTGGTCGAAAAAGCAGCAGACGAACTCGGCGAGGAAAATTTAAAAAAAACAGAAGAAAATTTAAAAAAAGGGCAGTTTTCTATGGAAGATTATCTAACTCAATTACGACAAATGAAAAAAATGGGAGGCATAGAAGGAGTAATGTCCTTTTTACCCGGAGTTTCTAAAATTAAATCTCAAATGGATCAAGCAGGGATTGATGAGAAAATAGTTGCACAGAATGAAGCAATAATATTGTCAATGACAAAACAAGAAAGAGAAAATCCTAAAATAATTAATGGATCAAGACGAAAAAGAATTGCTAATGGTTCTGGAACAGATCCAGCCACTATCAATAAATTGTTAAAACAATTTAAAATGATGTCTGAAATGATGAAAAAGATGTCAAAAGGAAATTTAAAAGGTATGGCAGACAAAGGGATACCGCCAGAGCTTTTTAATCAACTAAAATAAAAAAAGGAGAAAAATGTTAAAACTTAGACTATCAATGGGAGGAACAAAAAAAAGACCTGTATACAAAATAGTTGTTGCAGATAGTAGATTTCCAAGAGATGGAAGATTTATCGAAAAATTGGGATTCTTCAATCCATTGCTTCCCAAAGAAAAAAAAGAAAGAGTTGGTTTGCAATCTGAAAGAATTAAATATTGGCTAGACCAAGGCGCAAAACCTACAACAAGAGTAGCTAGAATTTTAGGTGAAAATAAATTGATGGAGATGCCTGCAAATGGAAATAATCCAACAAAAGCTA
>CACAFZ010000025.1 GCA_902531885.1 uncultured Pelagibacteraceae bacterium | reverse complement strand
GTCGAAATCGGTTGTGGATCGACTATTGACAGAGGTTCAATGTCCCACACTATCATTGGTAAAAATACTTATTTAGATAATCAGATACATATAGCTCATAATGTTAAAATTGGTGATAATTGCATCATAGCTGGGCAAGTCGGATTTGCAGGAAGTTCAACTTTAGGAAATCATGTGATGATAGGTGGTCAGGCAGGAATTTCTGGACATTTAAAAATTGGAAACAAAGTTCAAATTGGTGGTGGTAGCGGAGTTATTAAAGATATACCTGATAATACAAAAGTAATGGGCTATCCAGCCAAGGATATAAAAAATTTTATAAAGGAGAATAAATAATGATTCACAAAACTGCAATTGTTGATAGTAGGTCAAAAGTTTCAGAATCAGCAAACATAGGACCTTATTCAGTTATTGGTCCTAATGTTGAAATTGGTGAAAATGTAATTATTGAATCCCATGTTAATATCTCTGGAAACACTAAAATAGGAAATAATAATAAAATTTATCCATTTGCATCAATAGGGAATGATCCTCAAGATTCTAAATACAAGGGTGAACAAACTAAACTTGTAATTGGAAATAACAACAAGATAAGAGAATATGTAACATTACATCCCGGAACAATAGGAGGTGGTGGAGTAACTAAGATTGGCAACAATTGTTTATTTATGATTTCATCACATGTTGCACATGATTGCAATTTAGGGAATAATATTGTTATAGCAAACAATGTGCCTTTAGGAGGACATGTTACAATAGAAGATAATGTTGTTATAGGAGGAAACTCTGCTGTTCAACAATTTACTAGAATTGGAAAATTTGCAATGATTGGTGGAATGACGGGTGTACTACATGATGTTATTCCATATGGTTTATCAATTGGAAACAGAAATTATCTACAGGGTCTTAATTTAATTGGATTAAGAAGAGCTAATTTTAAAAACAAAGACATTCTTGGATTAACAGAAGCTTATAAAGAAATTTTTGTCACAAAAAATCTTACAGACAATTTAAATAAATTAAATGTAGAATTTAAGGAAAACCTATTAGTAAAAGATGTAATTGAATTTATTATAAAGGGTAAAAAAAGATCAATTTGTACACCTTTTTCAAAGGAGTAGAATGATTGGCTTAATATTTGGTGAAACAAATTTTCCAATACAGATTCTTAAAAAAATCAAACAAAAAAAATTAAAGTACTTAATAATTGACATAACCAAAGGAAGAAAGTTTAAAAAAAATAAATATTCTCATGTTGTTTCATTAGGCCAGTTTGGAAAAATAATTAAGATATTTAAAAAAAACAATTGTAAGAAAGTTTTATTTGCTGGTAAAGTTCTAAAACCAAATTTTTACAAACTTCGCTTAGATCTAAAAGGCATCTATTATATGCCTAGAATAATTAAAAGTTCTAAAATTGGTGATGCGGCTATATTAAAAGAAATCATAAAGATATTAAAAAAAGAAAAAATTAAAACTATTAGTTCATTAACATTTAATCCTGAATTAAGTTTAAAAAAAGGAAATTATTCTAAAATAAAACCGAGCAAAAAAGACAAAACTGATATTATGAAAGCTATCAAAAAATTGAATAAGTTAAGTAAATATAATTTCAGCCAGGGAGTAGTGGCAAGAGATAATAAAATTATTGCTATAGAGGGTAAAGACGGTACTCAAAAAATGCTTGAGAGCTGTCAAGTTAATAAATTAAGAAACAAAGGTGTATTAGTTAAGTTTCCAAAAAAAAAACAAGATCTCAGAATTGATTTACCAACAGTAGGTTTTGAAACTTTAAAACAATGTAAATTAGTAGGACTGAAGGGTATTGTGTTAAAAAATAAAAAAAATATTTTTTTAGAAAGAAATAAATGTATAAATTTTGCAAATAAAAATAAAATGTTTATTACTGTTAAATGAAAAAATTACTTATCTTTTTATTTTTTTTGTCCTTTACTAATTTATATGCTACAGAAATTAAATTAGATAAAATAATTGATGGTTTGAACAAACCATGGAGTTTATCTTTTATTAACAAAGAAAAGATTATATTCACCGAAAAACCTGGAAAACTTTATACATTTAACTTGCAAGATAAAAAAATTTCTGAAATTAAACACAACCTTTCACTCTTGGAAGTTGGCCAGGGAGGATTGCTTGATGTATTGTATGACAATGAACAAATATATATTTCATATTCTGAAGATAGAGGTAATTGGAAGACAAGTACCTCAGTAGCAAAAGGTAAATTTAATCATAAAAAAATTGAATTTAAAAACATTTTTAGATCAGAGCCCCCAATAGACTCAGGTTATCATTTTGGTTCAAGATTAGTTAAAAAAAATAAACATCTTTATATAACTGCAGGAGAAAGAGGCAAAGGCATGATTGCCCAAGATGCTACAAAGCATCCTGGTAGCATTATAAGAATAAATCTTGATGGTTCCATTCCAAATGATAATCCAAAATTCAAAGATAAAAAAAAATGGCTGCCCGAAATCTTTCAAATAGGAGTTAGAAACCCTCAAGGTATTGCGTTATCTCCTTTTGATAAGAAAATTTATATAACTAACCACGGACCTAGAGGTGGTGATTGGTTTGGTGCTACTAATTATGGAGAAAATTATGGTTGGAAAATTTTAGGTTGGGGTGGGACAAATTATTCTGGTTCAAAAATAGGACCAAAATGGAAAGATGGTTTTACAAAAGCAATTAAATACTGGGTACCTTCAATTGCTGTAAGTGCCATGGTAATTTACGAAGGCAAGGAGTTTAAAGAATGGAATGGAAATGCTTTAATTACCTCACTCAAAGACCAATCTTTAAGGAAAATTAAATTTAAAAATAATGAATTTATTAATGAAGAAATTATTTTTAAGGGAAATATTGGAAGAATTAGAGATATAAAAATTCAACAAGAAACAGGTGAAATTTATATGTTGTCAGATAAAGGTGAACTTTGGAGAATGTATAAATGAAGAAAATATTTATTTTAACAGGTGAGCCATCTGGTGATAAATTGGCCTCAGCTGTTATTTCTAAAGTTAAACTAACTAATCATGCTATTAAATATTTGTCTGTAGGTGGAGTACATTTAAATTCATTAGGCATAAAATCAATTTATGATCTTAATGAAGTTACACACATAGGTTTTACTAGTGTTTTTTTAAATATAATAAAAATAAAAAAAAAAATAAATGAAGCAGTAAATAAAATAATTGAATTTAAACCTGATATTTTATTTAGCGTAGATAGCCCTGATTTTACATTAAGAATTGCTGAAAAAGTAAAAAAAATTAATCCAAATATTAAAACAATTCATTTTGTAGCTCCACAAATATGGGCTTGGAGAGAAGGGAGAGTTAAAAAGTTTAAATTCTTTTTAGACCATGTTTTGTTATTATTTCCATTTGAAAAAAGATATTTTGAAAAAGAAAACATTCAGTCAACTTTTACAGGTCATCCTTTATTAGAAAATGATGAAAAAGCTAAAATCGATATAAGTCAAATAATCAAAGATCATAAAAAAATTATTTCAATTTTTCCTGGCAGCAGAAAGTCCGAATTAAATATTCATTTACCAATTTTAATTGACTTCATAAACATGATGAACAAAAAGTATAATGATATATTTTATGTTTTTCATTCAACCAAAGAATTTAACAAACTGATACAAGATAAATTAATAAAAAAAGGTCTTAAAAATTGCGGATCAATATCAGATGAAAAAATTAAATCTGAAATTTTAAAATCATCTATATTTGCAGTTGCTAAGTCAGGTACAGTCTCATTAGAAATTTGTAATGCTAAAATACCTTCTATTATTATATATAAAATGAATATTATAAATTTTTTAATAGTTAAAATGTTAGTTAAAGTAAAATATGCAAATATTATTAATATAGCTGCCAATGATGAAGTAATACCAGAATTAATTCAATCAAATTGTAATTCTCAAAATATATTTAATAAAGTAACAAATTATTTAGATGATAATGAATTAATGCAAAATCAAATCTATAAATACCAAAAAATTATAAAAGATTTTAAAACTAATAGGTCTTCAGAAATTGCAGCTTCTGTTTTAACTAACTGCCTTTAACCTTTCAATCACTTTGTTTTTATCTAGTGACATTATTATGTCGTATATACCTGGGCCAAATTTTGATCCTACTAGAGCTACTCTTAAAGGCTGACCAACACCTTTGAAGTTTGTTTTATTATCTTTTATTAAATTATTTATAATTTTTTCCAAATTTTCTTTATTTATATTTGTTAAATTCACAAACTCTTTTAAAAAACCGTTCAAAATTGTTTTTGATAAACTATCTAAGAGTTTTTGATCTTCTGAAGATATTTTTATTTTATCTTTTATAAGATATTGCGCGTTATTATATATATCTTCAAGAGTCTTAGCTTTATTCTTTAAAAAACTTAAGGATTTTTTAATATTTGTTGATTTAGTATCAATTTTATCTTTATAATTTTCACAGTATTTTGCTAAATGATCAAATAGATCATTTTCACTAATATGTTTAATATAATGTTCATTCATCGATAAGATTCTACTTATATCTAGTTTTGAAGGTGATTTGCCTATACCTTCCAAACTAAAGTGTTGTATGCTTTCTTCTAGTGTAAAAATTTCTTTGTCTTTAAATGACCAGCCTAATCTTAAAAGGTAATTTCTTAATGCTTCTGGCATTACACCAATCTTTGAATAATCCTCTAATGTTGACGCTTTATCTCTTTTTGATAGTTTTTTTCCTTCTGTAGTATGAATTAAAGGTATATGTGCAAAAGAAGGTAGTTCCCATTTCATAGCTAAATAAATCTGCATTTGTTTAAATGTATTAATTTTGTGGTCGTCACCTCTAATTATATGAGTAATATTCATTAGATGGTCGTCAACTGAAGCAGATAAATTATAAGTTGGTGATCCATCATTTCTTAAAATGATAAAATCCTCAATAGTATTATTTTCTATTTCAATATTACCTTGAACTAAATCTTTTAATATAGATGATCCATCGATTCTACTTTTAAATCTTATAGCTGGCTTGATATCTTTTGGACCTTCAGCTTCACTTTTATCTCTCCATTTTCTATCATATGTGTAAGGAATCTTTTTTTGTTTTGCTCTTTTTTTTTGTTCTTCGATTTCTTCATTTGAACAGTAACATTTGTAGGCATGACCATTTTTTAGTAATTCGTTAGCAACTTTAATGTGGTCATCTATTTTTTTTGATTGAATATATTCATTTCCATCATTTTCGATACCTATCCATTTAAGAGATTGTATTATTTGATTTTTATATTCTTCTTTTGATCTTTCTTTATCTGTATCTTCAATTCTTAGAAAAAAGGAACCTTTTTGATTTTTTGAATAAAGCCAATTAAATAATGCAGTTCTTATTCCCCCTATATGCAAAGGACCAGTTGGTGATGGAGCAAATCTTGTTGCTACTTTAGGCATTAATGATGTTTAGACTATTTTAATGAAAGTTTCTATACAAAGATACTAAAATACCTTGAACTTTTACTCTATCAGGTCCGAATATTTTAGTTTCGTAATTTCTATTTGCGCTTTCTAGAGCTACCGTTTTTCCTTTACGTCTAATTCTTTTGAGCATAGCTTCTTGATCATCAATTAAAGCAACTACAATTTTACCGTTTTCAGCAGTATCTGTTTTTTTAACTACCACTGTATCACCATCATTAATACCTGCTTCTATCATTGAATCTCCTTGAACTTTTAAACCAAAATATTCTCCATTTTTTTCTATATTTTCAGGAAGAGATATTCTAGTAACTTCGTTTTGAATTGCTTCTATGGGAGTTCCAGCCGCTATGTTTCCTAAAACAGGAATTTCAGTATCATTTTTTTGAGCACTATCGTCATCCAACCCACCTTTTATTACACTTGGTGAAAATGAGTTGTAAATGTCATTGGCAGAAGCAGTTTCTGGAAGTTTTATAACTTCTAGAGCCCTTGCTTTGTGAGGAAGTCTTTTTATAAAACCTCTTTCTTCTAAAGCACTAATTAATCTATGAATTCCTGATTTTGACTTTAGATTTAATGAAGATTTCATTTCTTCGTAAGAAGGTGAAACACCTGAGGATCTCAAC
>CACAFZ010000024.1 GCA_902531885.1 uncultured Pelagibacteraceae bacterium | reverse complement strand
ATAAGTAGAGTATTGAATAAGAAAAGACTTTTTTAGCTTTATTAAGCTCAAATTTATTTTTTTTAAATTTTAATAAATCATAACAAATATAATTGTAATAAAGAGTAAGAAGTAAAGATGTAAATAAAAATATTTTGCCTGTAAAACCAATGTAGTATGGTAGGATAACTATTGGTAGCATAAATAAAGAATAAACAAATATTTTTTTCTTTGTTACTTCAATTCCATTTGTAATAGGTAGCATTGGAATTTTTGCTTTTTCATAATCTTGAGCTTTATATAGGCTCAATGCCCAAAAATGAGATGGAGTCCAATAAAATATAATTAAAAAGAAAGTTATGGGTTCAAAAGATAATGAGCCTGTTGCTATTGTCCAGCCAATGACTGGTGGTAAGGCGCCTGCTGCACCCCCTATAACAATATTTTGTGGAGTAAGTCTTTTAAGCCAGATTGTATATACAAATAAATAAAAGGATATAGTAGAAAGCAACAAAATTGCTGAAATTGTATTTGTAAAATAATAAAGCCCATAAATAGAAATTATTGAGAGCAAAATACCAAATACCAAAGCATGACTTCTATTAACTTTACCGGTTGGTATTGGTCTTAGACAAGTTCTTGTCATTAACTTATCTAGATCTGCTTCATACCACATGTTTAAAGCTCCAGCGGCTCCTGCTCCCATTGCAACAAAAAAAATACCAATTATTGCATCTTTAAAAGAAACTACTGATGGAGCAGTTAATAGTCCAACCGCAGATGTAAAAATAACCAAAGACATCACCCTTGGTTTCATTAATAATAGTAAAGATTTTATGTAGGATAAAATATTAAAAGAATCAGTTTTTTTATTTATTATATTAACAGTCACTTTTAATCAACATTAAGTGATATAAATATTACTATTAATATTAATCCAATAATAAGAATATGATTTCCAAGATCGAAAATTCCTACCTTATGATTTTTTTTATCAATTATTTTTCTATGTAGAGGAAGTTGATCGTATGGATTTATTTTAATTTCCTGTCCTTCGTCTTTTTGTTTTTCAACTTTTATGGTAAAACCAAACCAGGTAATATAAATAAAAAATAAGAAAAAAAGTAAAAACCCTGCAAGTATAGTATATCCATCCATTTTTATTATCCTCCTACAAAAAAATAAAGTAATCTTGTAAATAAAGTGTATTTAAATTCTGCAACCATAAGGAATATGAAACATGCTATTGCTGTCATTGGCCACAATAGAACATTAACTAACGCGTAACGCTCCCAAAAAAGATGCATAAAAAAAGCCATAATTAATCCAGCTTTTAAAAACATAAATATTAAAATTAAAGACCATCGAAGCATGCCCTGGAACTGATACCAGTCAACCATGTATGAAAAAAAACTTAGAACAAAGAGCAAGCCCCATATCCAAAGATATATGCCTATCTTGTGTGTTGTTGTTTGTTCTTTTTTATCTGTCTCAACCATAACTTAATTTACCATAAATAAAAGAATGCAAAAATAAATACCCATACTAAATCTACAAAATGCCAATACAAACCAAGGATTTCTATTTCAACATAGTCACCTTTCATTGAAGTAAACCATCCTCTTTTTCTTTCATCATAGTGTCCTGCAAAAGTTTTATAAGCATATATAAATAAAAAAATCACACCTATTGATACGTGAGTTCCATGAAATCCGGTTATCATAAAGAAAAATGAACCGAATTGTGGTGCTCCAAAAGGATTTTCCCAGGGTCTTACTCCTTCATGAATTAATTTTGACCATTCAAATGCTTGCATACCAACAAAAGTTAGTCCGCCTATCGCTGTGGCTAATATTAGCCAGCCACACATCTTTCGATTTTTTTCATAACCGTATTTCACTGCTAGAGCCATCGTTCCACTACTTGTGATTAAAACAAATGTCATAATGGCGATTAGTAAAAGAGGAACATCAACTCCAAAAACGTGTAAACCAAATACTTCGCTAGGGTTAGGCCATTCAACTGTTGTTGAGCCTCTACCTTTCATATATGAAATTAAAAAACAACTAAATATAAATGTATCGCTAAGTAAGAAGATCCACATCATTGCTTTACCCCAATGCACGCCTTTAAACATTGTTTGATCGGAAGCTGTATCCTGAGCCATTCCGCTATATCCTGGTTTAAACTCGTAGCCTTCTATTTTAGGGTCAGACATTATTTAATCTTTATGTTTTTTCTACTTTAGTATCAGTAACTTCGCTTGGTGCCGTAGTTTGAGTTATAAAATCTTCTTTAGCTCCAGGAACACTATAGTCATAGGCCCATCTATGAACTACCGGAAGTCTATCACCCCAATTCCCATGCTCAGGAGGAACTATTGGAGTAAGCCATTCTAATGAATTTGCTTGCCAAGGATTTTTTCCTGCTGCTTTTCCAGTTTTCAAACTTTTTATAATATTAAATATTAAAATAAATTGAGCAGCGCCAACTAAAAATGCTGCTAAACTTATAAACTCATTCATCCCAACTGCAGAGGTCATGTATGGACTATCGTACATTTCAAAATATCTTCTTGGTACTCCAATAAATCCTAGGTAATGCATTGGAAAATATATTGAATAAGCTCCTAAAAAAGTTGTCCAGAAATGCCATTTTCCTAATTTCTCACTTAGAAATTTTCCAGTTACTAAAGGAAACCAGTGATAAACAGCGCCCATAATTACCATCAGTGGTGCTATACCCATCACCATATGAAAGTGAGCAATGACAAAATATGTATCAGACAATGGAACATCAACTGAAACGTTGCCTAAGAAAATACCTGTTATGCCTCCATTTACAAAAGTGACTATAAACCCAAGACACCATAACATTACTGTATTCATTCTAATGTTTCCTCTCCAAAGTGTTAAAATCCAATTATAAACTTTCATCGCTGTTGGGACTGCAATGATAAGTGTTGTGGTTGCGAAGAAAAAGCCAAACCAAGGATTCATTCCACTAACATACATGTGGTGTGCCCAAACAAAAAAGCTTAAAGCTCCTATTCCAACTATTGCCCAAACCATCATTCTATAGCCAAAAATATTTTTTCTAGAGTGAACAGAAATTAAATCTGAAATTATTCCAAATGCTGGTAAAGCAACAATGTAAACTTCAGGATGTCCAAAAAACCAGAACAAATGCTGAAAAAGAATAGGACTTCCTCCACCGTATTCTAAAACTTCACCTGCTTTTAAAATTGTAGGCATGAAGAAACTTGTTCCTAGTAATTTATCTAACATCATCATTAGTGATCCAACCAATAATGCTGGGAATGCTAACATGGCTAAAACAGTTGCTGTAAAAATACCCCAAACTGTTAAGGGCATTCTCATCAATGTCATTCCTCTTGTTCTAGCTTGTAAAACAGTAATTAAATAGTTTAAACCACCCATTGTAAATCCAGCAACAAATAAGATTAAAGATACACACATTAATATTATTCCCATACCAGAGCCGGGTGTTCCTTCTAAAATCGCTTGAGGGGGATAAAGTGTCCATCCAGATCCAGTCGGACCTCCTGGAACAAAAAAGCTAGCCAACAAAACTAACACTGCAACAAAAAAACTCCAAAAACTTACCATGTTAAGATATGGAAAAACCATATCTCTTGCGCCAACCATTAAAGGTATTAAATAATTTCCAAAACCACCTAAAAATAAAGCAGTTAAAAAATAAACTACCATTATCATTCCGTGCATAGTAACGAACTGATAATAATGCTCGGCTGTCATAAATCCAGCTGCCTCTGGAAAACCTAATTGTAAACGCATTAACCAAGATAGAATAAGACCAATTATCCCAGTAAAAGTTGCTAGGCAAAAGTATTGTATTCCTATTATTTTTGCATCCTGACAGAAAACCCATTTAGTAATAAAACTATGCCCATGATATAAATCTTGATCTGATACTTCTGCTGGCCTTACATAATCTAAATCTGGTGCAGAGCCACCTGTACCCCCAGAGATAGTCTCTGAAGATTGAGCGTGTATTTCTTTGTTATTTTTAAAATCTTCTGACATAAATTTCTTACTTTATATATATTTTTTTATTCATTTAAATTACTTTTTTGCCAATTTTGTTTCGTTAAGTTCTATTTTTTTTTGTTTTGCAATAAGTTCCGAGAAAGTTTGTTGTTCCTGCAACCAAATTTCATAATCTTGTTCGGATTGAACTATTACTCCACCTCTCATAGCATAATGTCCAACGCCACAATATTCCGCACACAATACTTCATATTCTCCTACTTTGTTTGGTTCAAACCAATAATAAGTTATAACTCCTGGAACAGCATCCATTTTTGCTCTAAATTGTGGAACATACCAATTATGTAACACATCAACTGACCTTAATAAAATTTTTACTGGTCGATTATTTTTTAAATTTATTACATCACTTTGAATCATTATGTCGTCTTTTCCATATGGATCTTCTAAAATAATTCCAAAAGGATTATTATCATTAATATTTACAATTTTTGTTGCACCTAATTTTCCATCTTCCCCTGGCAATCTATATTGCCATCCCCATTGCCAAGCCATTACATCAACGTCAATTGCATTTTTTGGAACATTAACGTACTGATTCCAAACAATTAGTCCTGGTGCTAAAAGTGCAGCCACACCTATTGTTGTTGCCCATGTAAGTATTCTTTCTAACTTTTTATCCTCTGGTTTATATTCTGCTTTACGACCTTCTTTATAGGAAAACTTAAAAACACAGTAAGTCATAAATAGACATACAGCTACAAAAACACCTCCGCCAATCCAGAAAGTTAGAGTAATGGTGTCATCCATCGATCCCCAGTTTGAAGCAATATCAGTCCAATACCAAGGCGTGAAAATGTGAAAAAGAACTGAGCCAAGTATGACCAAAAAAAATATAATTCCTGCGTGCATAGCGTTTATATAGAAGAAATATCATATAAAAACCTATGACAAAATGTCATAAAAATATTTAAAATAAGCTAATATAATCAACAAAAATATGCTTAGTAAATTTGGAATTTTGATAACAATACTCGTTTTAGTATTTCTTTTTTTTATAGTTATATCTTTAGGAGCAGGTGCATTTTCTAAGGATCAATTGAAACCTGAAACTAAAAGATATTTGAAGTCTGTAAATATACTATTAGCTGTAATTGCTATCGTTGGAACTATTTTAGTCTTATTTTTATAATTACGAAATAAGAGATTTACACCATTCAATAAATGAATCATTAAATAAATAAATCATTAAAAAAAATACAATCCAAACTATTAATAGATAGAGCCAATATAGTGATAGTGCAGAAATATTTTTTTCTTCATCTAAAATTTTATCATTATTAAGTTTAAGAACTCTAGATGTAACTTTTCCCCAAAAAAATAATCCACCTAAAAGATGTAATCCATGCAACGCTGTAAAAAAATAAAATGATGAAAAATAAGTATTAGTTGAAACATAATTTCCACTTTTCATTAATTGAAACCAGAATGTTGCTTGTCCAAATAAGAATAAATAGCTTAAAGCTCCAACTATAATTAAATTTTTTTTAATTTTTAAAGTTTCTTTTTTTTCTAAATCTTTGGTAATTTTTCCAAAAAAATAAGTTACAAACAAAAGAATTATAGTATTGATCCATAAAAGATTTGGCTTAAGCAAATACATAGTATCTTGCTCTGGAGGTATTGTATAAAGATACGCAGTAAAAACTAAACTGAATAGAACTGTTGCAATACCAAAAATAATTATAACTGCTGACTTTTGTGACGAAATATCAAATGCTCTTCCTTCATCCAATGAATCTATGGCCATCTGTTCTTTTTCCCATGGCTTTTGGATTAATGTGCCAAAAAGTTTCTTTATAAATCCACTCATAAATTTTATATAGTTATATTTAGCAATATATCAATAATGAAACTAAAGACATCAATTACAATTATAAGTGGCTGCTTATTTATTTTTTTATTTATTATGTTGCCAATTTTTTTATCTAAACAGGAAAAAAAAGATGAATATGTCGCATCATATAAAGGATCAAAATTTTCTTTAAAAGATATGAATAATGGTACAATAACTCAGAAATCTTTTGATGGGCCTTTAACAGCAATTTTTTTCGGATTTACTAACTGTCCTGATGTTTGTCCAATGACATTAAATAAAATGGATATTGTTTTATCTAAATTGAAAAATAAAAACAAAGATGTAAAATTATTTTTTATAAGTGTTGATCCTCAAAGAGATACTCCGGAAGTTATAAAAAATTATTTAAGTTCTTTTGATAATAATTTTATTGGTATAACTGGCGATCCTGAAAAAATATTTTTGCTTTCTCAATCGTGGGGAATAGTTAGCCAAAAAATTTTTTTAGAAGATGGTGAATACAATGTAGACCATAGTTCACCAGTTATACTTCTTAAAGAAGGCAAATATGTTGGAACTATCTCTCACCGTGACGATATTAAAAAATCATTAAA
>CACAFZ010000023.1 GCA_902531885.1 uncultured Pelagibacteraceae bacterium | reverse complement strand
TTTATTTGGATGAATTCCATCTTTTTGATTTAAGTTTGGATTAAGTGCTACTCCTTCAAGAAGAAATGAGATTAAGGGTAAATTATATTTTTTTGATAATTTCGGATAAATATCATCAAACTCTTTTTTATATTTTTTTCCATGAGTGCTTGGTGCAACCATCCCAGCTAAAATAATTTTAATTTTTTTATTGTTAGCAATATTTATTATTTGTTCTAAATTTTTTTTTGTTTCGTCTGGCTGAATTCCCCTGAGCATATCATTAGCTCCTAATCCTAAAATGATTAAATCTATTCCTGGTTCTGATAAACTCCAATCAACTCTATTCAACCCACCTGATGACGTGCTTCCAGAAACACTTCCATTAATAATTTTAATATTTAAACCAGCTTCCTTAAGATTGTTTTCTAAAACTATTGATAAATGGTGTTCTTTAGGTAATCCATATCCAGCCATCAAACTATCACCGAATAAAACTACCTTTTCTATTGCACTTGCGTTTATGTGCACTAGAAAGATTATCAAAATTTTTATAAATATAGTTTTATTCATGAATACTATTCTTAAATTAAAAAAAATAAATCTCAAATACCAAACTGGTATAGATAGTATCAATGTTTTAAAGAATATTGATTTAAATATAAAGAAAAAAGAAACCGTTTCTGTTGTTGGGGAAAGTGGCTCAGGGAAAACAAGTTTAATCATGTTAATTGGGGGGTTGGAGAAACCTAACTCTGGTAAAATAATTTTCCAAGATCAAGAAATTACAGGCCTTAGTGAAGATGAGGTATCTGAGATAAGAAAGAAAAATATTGGAATAATTTTTCAGTCGTTTTATTTAATTCCTAATTACACAGCGGTTGAAAATGTTGCGCTTACACTTGAGCTCAATAATTTTAAAAATCCAGAAAAAGAGGCAAAAATTTTATTAGATCGTTTTGGTTTGAAGAATCGTTTTAATAATCTACCAAGTCAATTATCAGGTGGTGAACAACAAAGGGTTTCTATCGCTAGAGCAATTGCAATGAAACCAGAATTAATTTTAGCTGATGAGCCAACCGGAAACTTGGATACTGAAAATTCTATCATGATTGCAAATATTCTATTTAAGTATGTAAAAGAAGAAGGCTCTTCTTTAATCATGGTAACTCATGACACTAAACTTGCTGACAAAGCTAAAAGAAAAATAAAAATTAAAGATGGAAAAATTAAATAATCCTTCAGAATTTAGTTTGATTTTAAAATATGCTTTAAAAGACTTAAGCAGAAATTATCATAAAATATCTAGTATCATTCTTACACTATTTATAAGTCTTTTTATCTTAAGTGCTATTTTCACAATTGAAGACAGTCTTAAAAAAGAACTAAATGATAATGCCAAAGCACTTTTAGGTGGAGATTTAGAGATTGATTACAATCGTAATCCAGGAAATTTAGATTTAGTTAACCAAGTAAAAGAATTTGCAACTGTTTCTCAAATGATTGAGTTCAGTACTATGCTTTCAACAACAGGAAGAGAAAAAAATAAATCATTATTTACTAGAATTAAAACTGTGGATGAAAAATATCCTTTATATGGAAATGTTTTTTATGAGCCAATTGGTGCTTATGAAAGAATGCAAAAAGAACCTTACTCTATCCTTATCAATGAAAGTTTATCAAAAACCCTTAATATAAAAATTAATGAAAAGGTAAAAGTTCAAGATCAAAACTTTACAGTAATTGGAATTATTAAATCAGTACCAGATGTTAGTGGATTTGTTGCATTTGGAGATTGGGCTTTAGCAGGAAAACAAACTTTAGAAATTTTAAAACTAAATGGAATTGGAAGCTTTTTAAACTATGAATACAAAGTAAAATTTAACGAAAAAGATAAACCAGAAGAAATCGAACAACGAATTGAAGAAATTTTTAAAGACGATCAAAAAGTAAAGCTTAGATATCCTGAAAATTCTGCTAGTGGAATAAAGAGAATTATTAATAATTTTTCTCAATTTTTATCTCTTGTATCAATCAGTGCAATGTTAATTGCAGGCATTGGAATCGCAAATACTCTGCTTTCTTTTATCAATCAAAACAACATGTCTATTGCTGTAAGAAAGGCGGTTGGCTTTTATTCAGGCAATATTAAAACATTATATTACCTTCAGTTATTTATACTTTTATTCATCATCACTGTTGTTGCTTATGGATCGAGTTTTTTAATTGTACCAATAGTAGATAAATATCTATCTGATGGATTGGGATTGAATGTTTATCCAGTGTTTTCATTACTTAATTTTTTAAAAATATTTTTAGTGGGTTTGTTAGTTCTTGTAATTTTTTCTATTCCAACAATCAGTTCTATAGATCAAGTAAAAGCCTCTAATTTATTTAGAAACGTATTTCAAAACATTGAATTTTATTATTCTAAGAGATCAGTTGTTTTAAGCTTTGTTTTATTATCTATCTTAATTTTATTATTCACGATTGGATCTGAACAACCTTCTTATAGCTTGGGTTACTTTGCTGCTTTTTTTGTTTGTTTAATTGTATTTTTCTTACTTTCAAAATTAATCATTTTTTTTCTTAAAAAATTCAAATCAAGTCCAATAATTTCTTTAAAAGTTTCAATTAAAAATATTACTCAGACAAAAAGTATAACTCCTATTACAGTTATGTCTCTAGGCTTGGGGGTTACTTTGTTATTAACTTTAGCTTTAGTTGGTACAAATTTTCAAAGAGAAATTGCTAAATCTATTCCTAATATTGCACCTGATTATTTCTTTGTCGGTATTCAAAAAGGAGAAAGAGAGAAATTTGAACAAGGTATTTTAAATATGGATCCAAATGCATCTATTGAAATTGTACCAATGGTTTCATCTGGTATAGTAAAAATTAATGGTATTGATCCTAATACTTATATTAAACCAGATAATGACAGTTACTGGGTTATTGGTAGTGAACGACGATCCTCGTGGATAGAAAATGTGCCTGAAGATAACTCAATTTTAGAAGGTGAATGGTGGGATTTATCAAAGCCAGATCAACTTCAAATATCTTTAGATGCAAAAGTTGCTAAGGATTTTAACATTCTGTTAGGTGATATCTTTACTTTAAATGTTTATGGACGTGAAATTGAAGGGAAAGTAGTAAATTTTAGAGAAGTTAATTATCGAGATTTAAACATCAACTTTGCAATGTTATTTAACCCTCAATTTGCAAAAAAAATTCCACATGAGTATTTGGCTACTGCAAAATTTAATTCAAATAAATTTGATGAAACTGAAATGCTTGAAATCATGCCAAGTTTATCAATGATTAAAATTGCAGATTATTTATCAAAAGTTACAGCTGTTTTAAATAAGGTATTTATTGCGGTTACATTAATTTCAGCGATTACCATTGTTATAGGCTTAATCGTAATTTCAAGTGCAATTATGGTTCAAGGAAAAGTAAAAGAATATCAAAATTTGGTTTTTAAAATTTTAGGTTTTTCAAAAAAACAAATTATTTTTTCGTCTTTAATTGAATTCGTCATTATCTTTAAATCTGTAATTTTAATTGCAGTATTCTTTGCTGTGATTGGTTCAAAATTTATTATGGAAAATATTTTTGAATTAGTGTGGATGTTTGACTTTAAGATTTTAATTTATTTAGGACTTTCAATTGGTTTTGTTACCTTAGTTTTGATATTATTAACTAACTTAAAATATCTAAATCCTAAGGTTTATCCTCTAATAAGAAATCAATAATTAAAATTTTTGAATTTATAGATCAAACTCTCGAACCGACAGCCGAACCGACAGATTAGTCACAAATGGTCTACAACAAGCTACAAAGTTAAAATAATAGAATTACCTTTTAAGAACCAAATCTTTTAAGTGTTGATTTATTTGACTTTTAACATTAAAAACTTCGTTTATACGAATGCCCTTGTAGCTCAGCTGGTAGAGCAATTGATTTGTAATCAATAGGTCCGCGGTTCGAATCCGTGCGGGGGCACCACTTCCTTAACTTTTTGTCGTCAAATTATTATTAAATCAAGTAATCGTTTATTTTAATTTTTTTATACTAAAAATTATTACTAATTAATATATTTGCACTGTAATCTGGAATATTGCTAAAGAAATTATAATTAGAAGTAATCTTTAAATCATACTCATTTATTTTATTAGCAAATCCTAAACTGGTATTGTTTGAGTCTTCAAGTTCAAATGTAAATTTCATCTCGTCTATTGGAACGTATCCTAATGATAAGTAAAATTCATTGTAATAATCTTTTTCACTTGCACCAAATCTCTCAAAGTTTGTAATTATTGACCAACCTGTTATTGACGTTATATCAAAACCATAACCCATTCTGTAATTATGCTTTGACTTGTTATTTACTTTATAGTCGTAAACAGTGCTTTGATTATTCAAATAATAAAATTCTGCATTTGAAGATCGACTTAAATCTCCAACATATTCTAATCTTCCATGATGATTAATAATTTTTTGTTCCTTTTTATCGGTTCTGTCAAAAAGTACTCCAATTGTAGCTAAAGCTGATTTAATATTTTGATCTCTATAAATTAATGCATCAGATAAACTATCACCTAATGTAGTTTTTTCTCTAAAAGCTTTAAGTTTTGTGTATCCTAAATCTAATTTAATTCCAGGATTCAAGTTAAGCTTTTCATCGTATAATCTTTTTCCAAAATTAATTGAACCAAATATTTGCTGTCCTTCTCTAACACCTTTTAGAGTATTGGCATAAATAACTCTTTTATGGTCAGTATCTAATAAACTTAGTCCAATAATACCGTCTGTAAAAAATTGATTTTCTCGAAGTTTGGTTCCATATAAAGCCAAGCTATAAGAATCTGTATTTAGATTTGTGCCACTACTTCCAATATCAATATTGTCAACTCCATATTGGAAAACATAACCATACATAATATCTCTGTCTTTATTTTTGATTTTATCCGCCCCAATTGAAATACCGTAACTATTAATATCTCGCGAAGATGTTTTTTTTGCATTTTTTTTACCTAAGCTAACTCTTCCTTCGCTCCATTGGAACCAATCATCACTTTTATAAGTTCTGTCATTTTCTTTTTTTAAACTTTCAAGTGCATTTACAAATTTAGCAATTTTTTTATTAGTAAAATCAATCTCGGCATTTAAATTTGATAAATTGTCTTTATTTTTATGTCTTCTTAACCATTCAATTCTATGAAAAACTGGAAGTGCATTATTTCTAATAACACGTTTAGATAATTCTACATTAGCTTCTATAATTGCCTTAATATCGCTGTCACCCGACGGATCGCTACATGTTATCGTACCAGCACAACTAATATCATATTCATAAATTACATTATCACCTGAGCTATCTCCATCATCTCCCGTAACATATAATTTTGTGAAATTGGATGAAAATTGGAATCCTCTCATTGCACCAGTTTGAGAAGCTATTGAAAAAGTAGTTGATTGAAGAGTTATTGTGGTAACATCGTAGGGCGTAGACAATGAATATTTTTTAATATCATCATCTGTATTTCCACCAAGGTATAAAGTTTTTCCATCTGAACTAAGTTGTATATTTCTTACATTTGTCTCTGCAAAAGCTGAACAAGTTTGATTAGTTGCAGTCGAAATATCCCAGGGGGTAGTTAAATCATAATGAGCTATTTTTTTATTACCTTGGTTTGCAACAAATACTCTAGTTCCATCTGGATTAAAATCTAAACCTCTTGCTTGAACACTTGTAAAACATCCTGTCTTTATATCTTTGAAAGAAGTCCAAGATAAAGTTGAAGAGTCCCACGGTGTTGAAAGCGTAAATTGCTCAATGGAAACTCTAGCAGCACTTTCACTTCTAATAACATACATTTCAGTTCCATCAGGTTTAAATTCAATCGCATGAGGGTTATCAATTATAGATACGGCAAAGCCCTCGACAATTGTTAAAGATGTTTTACTAAGTTTAGTCGCAGTACTCACATCAAAAGGTGTGCTTAACGAATACTCTATGACTGATTGAGCTTCATCGGTATCTTCGGTGGTATATATTCGTGTACCATCTGGTTTTATAAAAATTCCTCTTAATTCATCAGTATCATCTGAAATATCTTTTGATTGCTTAAAGGTTATTGTTGCGTAAGCATTAGTTGCAAGAAATGAAATAAAAAAAAATATTAAAAATATAAGCTTTTTTCTCATTATTAAAACTTTACCACTGTTGTAAGATTCTTGTCACTAATAAATAATTTACGTTTTTATTTTTTCAGTTATTCTCAATAAACCGTGCCCAAAGAAAATAGATAAATAAATTAATATTGGCACAAAATATCTAGAATTACCTGCCCAGCCTAACATTCCGAGCATATAAATAGATGAAAAAGTTAGTAAAATATAATGTTCAAATTTAATATCTTTTTTTGAACTAAGAAATCCAAATAAGATTATTCCATATAAAAATAGAGAATATAAAATTCGTAAAGGCAAATTTATCTTTTTGTAATCATCTTTAAGATAG
>CACAFZ010000022.1 GCA_902531885.1 uncultured Pelagibacteraceae bacterium | reverse complement strand
AAATGGTGATACATTCTTGGGCGGAGAAGATTTTGATAACACAATTGTTGAATACCTTTTAAATGAATTTAAGAAAGAAAGCGGAATCGATTTAAAATCGGATAAATTAGCATTACAAAGATTAAAAGAAGCTGCTGAAAAAGCCAAAATAGAATTATCTTCTGCTACTCAAACTGAAATTAATCTTCCATTTATAACGGCGGATAAAACAGGTCCAAAACATATAAATTTAAAAATGACTAGAGCAAAATTAGAAGCTTTAGTAGAAGATTTAATTTCTAGAACTATACCTCCATGCAAAACAGCATTAAAAGATGCAGGATTATCGGCCGGAGATATTAGTGAAGTAATTTTAGTTGGTGGAATGACAAGAATGCCAAAAGTAATACAAGAAGTAAAAAATTTTTTTGGTAAGGAACCTAATAAATCTGTAAACCCTGATGAAGTAGTAGCAATGGGAGCAGCTATTCAAGCAGGAGTACTACAGGGTGATGTTAAAGATGTGTTACTATTAGATGTTACACCTCTTTCACTTGGTATAGAAACTTTGGGTGGAGTTTCTACTAAACTTATTGATAAAAACACAACAATACCAACAAAAAAGAGTCAAGTATTTTCAACGGCTGAAGATAATCAACCAGCTGTGTCTATAAGAGTTTTGCAAGGTGAAAGAGAGATGGCTGCAGATAATAAAATTTTAGGAAATTTTGAACTAGTGGGTATAGCACCAGCTCCTAGAGGTATGCCCCAGATCGAAGTAACTTTTGATATAGATGCAAATGGTATAGTAAATGTTTCTGCAAAGGACAAGGGCACTGGTAAAGAACAAAAAATTCAAATCCAAGCTTCGGGAGGTCTAAGTGAAGAAGAAATAAATAAAATGGTTAAAGAAGCTGAGTCAAATAAAGAAGCTGATAAGAAAAAAAGAGAAGCTGTTGATTCAAGAAATCAAGCTGACACTTTATTACATTCAACGGAAAAAAATTTAAAAGAACATGGTGGCAAAATTTCTGAGGCAGATAAGAAAGCTATAGAAACTGCATCATCCAATTTAAAAAATTCTTTAAAAGGAACTGATGTCGAAGACATTAAGAAAAAAACACAAGAATTAGTTCAAGCATCAATGAAAATGGGTGAAGCAATATACAAATCCCAACAAAGTTCTAAACCAGGTGATGCACCAAAAGATACAAAACAAGAAGGTAAAAAAGACGATAACGTTGTTGATGCAGACTTTGAAGAAGTAAAAGATAAAGACGAAAATAAAGAAAAAAGCGCCTAAGCTAACAACAATTTGTCTACAAATTAGTTATGGCAAAAAGAGATTATTATGATGTCTTAGGTGTAAGTAAGAGTTCAAATCAAGATCAAATTAAAACAGCATATAGAAAACTAGCCGTAAAATATCATCCAGATAAAAACAAAGGTGATAAAGCAGCAGAAGAAAAATTTAAAGAAGCATCAGAGGCTTATCACGTTTTATCAAATGCTGAAAGAAAACAAAACTACGATAACTTTGGTCACGCCGCATTCGAAAATAGTGGGGGTGGAAGAGGTGGTTTTGGAAATTTTGACTTTTCTAATCATTTCTCAGATATTTTTGAAGATTTTTTTGGTGAAGGATTTGGTGGTGGAAGAAGAAGTCGAAGATCAAACAATAGAGGATCAGATCTAAGATATGATTTATCAATAACCCTAGAAGAAGCCTACGCTGGAAAAAAGCAAGATATTAAATTTTCGACATCTGAAAAATGCGACACATGTAAAGGTAGTGGATCAAAGCCAGGTCATGAAGCAGGATCATGTTCAATGTGTGGAGGACATGGACAGGTAAGATCAAGTCAAGGTTTTTTTACTGTGCAACAAACTTGTCCTCAATGTTCAGGATCAGGAGAAGAAATTACAAACCCATGTTCTAGTTGTGGAGGGCAAGGAAAGAAACAGGCATCAAAAAGGTTATCTGTTACTATTCCAAAAGGGGTTGATGACGGTACAAGAATAAGACTAGCTGGTAAGGGCGAATCTGGATCTAGAGGAGCTAGTAACGGAGATCTATATTTATTCATTAATGTTTATTCACATGAATTATTTAAAAGATCAGAAGAAAATTTATTTTTTGAATGCCCAATTTCTATTGCTGATGCAGCACTAGGTACAGCCGTAGAAATTCCAACAATAGATGGTGGAAAAGCAAAAATTAAAATACCATCTGGAACACAAACTGGAAAACAATTTAGGTTAAAAGGCAAAGGAATGCCTTATATGAGAGGAAGTGGTGCTGGTGACCTTTATGTACAAGTAAATACAGAAGTGCCAGTTTCTTTAAATAGAGAACAAAAAGAATTACTTGAAAAATTTAGAGAGATTGAAAACGAAAAATCTAATCCAAGTATTAAAAAATTCTTTCAAAAAGCTAAGAGTTTCTGGAAAAATTAAATGAACTGGGATCAAATTGTTCCAGCAATTTTTATGATTGCTGTTTTAATATTAGTTCTACCATCTTTTTTACAAACTAATTCAAAATTGAAACAATTTTTAACTAATTTATTTATTTGGGCTATAATTGTTTCAGTTGTTATGATACTTTTATACTTTATCTTTTAAATGAGAAAAATTAATTTAGCTATTACTGGATGTATGGGAAGAATGGGTCAGCAGATTATTAAATCTGCCAAATCTGACAAAAATTTTAAAATAGTAACACTCACAGAAAACAGAATAATTAATAAAAAAATTGATGGAATTAAACCTAGTTTAAACACAGAGCAGGCTTTTAAAAATGCTAATTTAATAATAGATTTTACGATTCCTAAATGTACTTTTGAAGTTTTAAAAATTGCATCAAAACTTAAAAAAAAAGTAGTTATTGGAACAACTGGATTTTCTAAAAAAGAAGAAAATTTGATTAAAAAATACTCAAGAAAAATACCAATACTGAGGGCTGGTAATATGAGTTTGGGAATAAACTTGTTGATGTATTTAACTGAAATTGCATCAAAATCTCTTGGAAACAAATTTTTAAGCAAAGTTTTTGAAATCCATCATAAACATAAAAAAGATCATCCATCAGGTACTGCCTTAATGCTTGGAAAAGGTATAGCTGTTGGAAAGAACGAAAACTTTTATAAATTAATGGGTAAAAAATATTTAAATAAAAAATCATTTCCTTATGGAAAAAAAATTAATTTTAATTCTTTAAGGAAAGGTAAGGTTGTTGGTGAGCATGAAGTAACATTCTCAAGTGGTAAAGAAATAATTACCTTAAATCACGAAGCTTTTGATAGAGCTCTTTATTCAGAAGGAGCTTTCACAGCGGCTAAATGGCTAATGAATAAAAAGCCAGGACTTTACTCAATGAGAGATGTTTTAAATTTTAAATAACATCAAATCAGTGAAAAAAAATCGTGCTAAATTAATATTAAAAATTCTTAATAAAATTTACCCAAAAACAACAATTCCTCTTAAGCATAGAAATAAATTTACTTTATTAATATCTGTATTGTTGTCTGCCCAAACTACTGATGCTAATGTAAATAATGTTACTAAAAACATATATCCAATACATAATAAACCAGAACACTTTTTAAAATTAGGAAGAAAAAAAATTGAAAAATTAATTAAAAGCATAGGTTTATTTAGAGTTAAAGCTAAAAGTGTTTATCTACTTTCAAAACAACTAATTGAGAAACATAAAGGAAAAGTTCCAGATAATTTTGAAGATCTCGAAAAATTACCTGGTGTTGGTCATAAAACTGCTAGCGTGGTAATGTCCCAAGGCTTTGGGCATCCAGCTTTCCCTGTTGATACTCATATTCATCGACTATCCCAAAGATGGGGTTTAACTAATGGTAAAAGTGTTGTTCAAACTGAGAAAGATTTAAAGAGATTATTTCCTAAAAAATTTTGGAATAAGCTTCATCTTCAAATAATCTATTATGGAAGAGAATATT
The DNA here is from genome assembly GCA_902531885.1 of uncultured Pelagibacteraceae bacterium. Lineage (GTDB taxonomy): Bacteria > Pseudomonadota > Alphaproteobacteria > Pelagibacterales > Pelagibacteraceae > Pelagibacter. Next base: position 7,027 of record CACAFZ010000022.1, on the reverse strand, counting down.
GTAAGGCCAGAGAATGCTATGGTTTGACTTGTAAAATTTGTACTACTTGTTATCCTAATAGAAAATCACCAATAAAAACAAAGAAAGCGTAATTATGAAAATTTTAGGAATAGGAAATGCAATTGTAGATGTTATCTGCAAAGTTGATGACAATTTTATCACTCAAAACAGTTTGACTAAAAGTACGATGAAATTAATTTTTGATGAAAATGAATTTAAAAAATTATTAACTAACCTAACAATAGAAAAAACAGTATCTGGCGGATCAGTAGCAAATTCAATAGTGGGTATATCTCAGTTAGGTAATAAAGTGGGATTCATAGGTAAAGTATCCGACGACAAACTTGGTAGTAAGTATGAGGAAGGATTAAAAAAAGAAAATGTAGAATATTTTTACTCCAAAAAAAAAGAAGAATTACCAACTGGAACATGTTTAATTTTAATTACACCAGACTCTGAAAGGACAATGTGTACATTCTTGGGTACTGCAGGAAAAATTAATGAAAACGATGTTAGTTCTGATGCAATTAAGAAAAGTGAAATAATATTTCTAGAAGGTTATCTTTGGGATGAAGGTGAACCAAAAAAAGCATTTGATAAGGCAATTAATAATGCAAATAAAGTGGCAATGTCATTATCCGATCAATTTTGCGTCGATAGACATAAACCTCATTTCTTAGATTTAGTTAAAAATAAATTAGATATTACATTTGCTAACGAACAAGAAATTACATCATTGATTAATGCTAAAAATTTTGATGAGGTGATACACTTTTCTAAACAGCTAGGTAAATTAATGGTACTTACTAGAGGAAAAAATGGAGCCGTTGCAATAAAAGGAGATAATGTAGTTGAGTGTGGTGTAGAAAAAAATCTTAAAATTGTTGACTTAACTGGCGCCGGAGATCTTTTTGCTGCTGGATTTTTACATGGTCATGTAAATAATTTATCGATTAAAGAAAGTTTAAAAAAAGGAACAGAAATGTCTTCAAAAATTATTCAACAGATTGGTGCAAGACTTTAGATTTATTTTTTCCTTCTTTTAAAGCTTCCTTTGCCTTTTTTTGGTTTAATGATTCTTGGCTTATATTTTTTTGACATTAGATCTTTTGCGATAAAATTTCTTTTTTTCATTCAATTAAATATCCGTTTTTTTCGCTTGTTATTAGATGTTCATCATTAAAGGCTTCTTTAATTTTTTTTCTTAATCGATAAATATGTGTTTCAACAGTATGGGTTTCCAAATCTGAAGCATAGCCCCAAACCTCTTTTTGAAGATTTTCTATTTTTTGAGCTGTGGTACTTTCATTCAAATAAACTAAAATTTTTATTTCTCTCTCTGTTAATTTTAATTTAATATCGTTTAATGAAATTTCTCTAGAATTTAAGTCTAATTTATATTTTTTTAGTTTTATATCATTTTGAAAATTATATTTTTTTTTTAAAAGACTTACGCTTAATTTTTCAATTAGTGAATTAATTTTTATTGGCAATTTTTCAAAAACAATGCAGTTTTCAGAAAATAAACTATCTTTTTGATTTTTTGTAATTATTACATAATTGCCTAATTTATTCTTATCTAAATTAGAAAAATCTTTATCATTTTTTACTTCATGTATTTCAAAATTTAAATTTTGTTTAATTTCAAACAAAATCTTAAATAAAATACTAAAATCGTAAATTAGTATTGTTTGTTTATTCATATATAATTAAATAATGATAATTTATTTAAAAAATAAAGATACACTCATATTTAAAGATTTTAAATTTAAATGTTGTATTGGCTTAAATGGTCTAAATAAAAAAAAAATTGAAGGTGACAAAACTACACCAATAGGCATTTTTAAACTTGGAAATCTCTATTATAGACATGATAGAAAAACTAAACCAATAACAAAACTTAAATGTAAAAAAATCAACAAGATGATGGGATGGTGCAATGATCCTAATAGCAAAAAATATAATAAAGAAATCAAAATATCAAAAAGTATAAGACATGAGAAACTGTTTAGAAAAGATTATAAATATAACTATTTTATTTTAATTAAATATAACTATACAAAAAATATACCTAATAAAGGAAGTGCTATATTTATTCATCTAACTAAAAATTATAAACCTACAGTTGGGTGTATAGGACTATTAGAAAAAGATTTTAAAATAATGCTAAAATTAATTAATAAAAATACTAAAATTAAAATAAGCTAACTTCTTTTACCAAATATTTTTGTACCTATTCTGATAAAAGTAGATGAATACTTTAAAGCTATTAGATAATCATCTGACATTCCCATGCTAAGTTCTTTTAAATTTATTTTATTATTTAGCTGTTTCATTTCAGAAAAAAAACTATCTGGATCTCTGTTAATAGGTGGTAAACACATTAAACCAACAATATCTAAATTTAACTCTTTACATGAATTATAAAAATTAATTATTTCATTTTTATTAATTCCACTTTTCTGTGGTTCTTCACCTATATTAATTTGAATAAATATTTTAGGTTTTTTATTTATTATTTTTTGCTGTTTTGATATTTCTTTTGCCAATTTTATACTGTCTAAAGAATGTATATAATCAAACAATTTTATAGCTTGTTTGGTTTTATTTGTTTGTAACTTACCAACCAAATGTAGTTTAATATTATTATTTTTTAATTTATAATCAGACCATTTAAGTAATGCTTCTTGAACTTTATTTTCTCCAAAATGAGTATGTCCAAAATCTAATAAAGGTGTTATTTTTTCCATAGAAAATGTTTTACTAACAGCAATAATAATAGGCAATTCCTTTTCGACTTTTAATTTTTTTATCTCTTCAAGAATTTGTTCTTTTATTATATTAAGATTATTTATTGATTGATGCATAATTTAAATAATATCTATTACTTTATTGAAGAATTTAAAGAAAGTGAATTAGACAAATTAAATTCAAGAAAAATATCAATTATTTATAGAAATTATAGTAAAAATTACAACATTAGTGAAATAATTGATCTTAAAAAATACTGCAAAAAAAGATCATTAAAATTATTTCTTGCAAATGACTTTAAATTGGCTTGGAAATTAAATTTAAATGGCGCTTACATTCCAGCATTTAATAATAGCTTAAAGCATCAATTGTACCCTAAAAAGCATAATTTTTTAATCATGGGGTCTTCTCACAACCTAAAAGAAATAAAATTAAAAATAAAACAAGGTTGTAAAAAAATTTTTTTGGGTCCTTTATTTAAAGTCTCGAAAAAAAAAAATTATCTTGGATTGTTTAACTTTAGAAATCTAGCTGGAATAAGTAGAGTAGAGATTATAGCTTTGGGCGGTATAAATAATCAGAATTTAAGAAAACTAAAAATTTCTGGGGGCTCTGGTTTTGCCTCTATATCGTACATAAAAAAAACGGCCCAGAAATCTGGGCCGCTTTAATTTTTAAATATACTAAACTATATTAGAATGAGAAAGATACTGAAATTTCAGTAGTCTCGTCTGAATTCTTAGTAGTTTGGTTATAAGGATTATCAGTTTCTACTCTCTTAGCTTTTACAGCCATGCTTCCCATTGAGTAAGCAACTTGCACAGATTTCATCTCTGTTGCAACAGCTGTAGTAGCACCGTGAGCTTCTCTAGTATCTTCTAACTCACCATAAGATAATGATAAGTCATCGTTTACGTTGAAAGCTATGCTCATACCAGTTGTACTGTAGTCATTACCACCGTTTTCTTCGTTAGCATACCATTCACCAGCACCGATTGATACTGCACCAAGGCTAGCAACAGCTTGAACCATTACGTTTTGTCCGTCAATAGCGTCAGCTGCTAATGTTGAAGATTCGTTAGCATATGCTCCGTATACTGTTACTGGACCAAAACCAACTTTAGCACCTACACCGTAACCTGAACCAACACCGCTTGTTCTAGCAATTGTTGCTCCTGGGTCACCACCTGCTCCGCCAGCATTCGGGTCATAATCAACAGCTAAATCAAATGTACCACCACCAAATTCCATTGTTGGTAATATAAGTGAAATTGAACCACTTGATAAACCGTCAGCTACTCTCATACCTCTTGCAGAGTGTGCTGCTTTATCGTTAGTTTCTTCCCATGCAGTTGGCAATACATCATCATTAGCATTTGAAGCTGCAGCTGCTATTCTATTGAATCTAACTTTACCCATAGAACCAGTGTCAACTGAAATGTTAGAAGATGTTAATGCAAAAGCGTTACTTGTTGCATGAGTTGTAGACACGGTCCAACCGTTGTCTAACTCTCCAGATGCAGAAAAAGACACTCCAGTACCAGCACCGAAAGCAGAACTTTCTCCAGTTGAACTGTAGTTTCCTGAACCTGTAGCATAACCTACTTCAGAACTACCACTAACTGAAACATCTACTGCGTTAGCAGATGTTGCAGCAAGAGAAGCTCCAAGAGCTGTTAATGCTACTTTTTTAAATTTATTCATATTTAATCTCCTTTGTTGTGTTTCATATATATGAACACAGCATATATACAGGAAATACCAGATTTATTGGTTAATTTCATAATAAACGCTTTATTTTTTTTCAATATGTTGTATTTTTACAACATTTTATTTACATAGATGACTTTGTTTATTAATAATTTAGTTTAAAGGTAAATAATGAGTAAAAATAAATCGATTTTATCAGCATTTTTAGCAATTTTCTTTTTTCTAGTTTCTTGCGGTGGATTTAATCCAACATCAGTAAAAGACAGGCCAACAGACGTGGATGAGCGTGTTAAGCAGAATATTGAAGAAGGTAAAGGTTTTAAATTAATGGATGGAAGAGAAGATGGGCTAGGATCATTCGCTTCTTCAAATCCCATGTGGAGAGCTACTTTAGATACTCTTGATTTTATGGTTTTAAGCAGCGCTGATTATGGTGGTGGTATAATAATTACTGACTGGTACAGTGAAAGCAAGCCCAATGAGTCAATAAAAGTAACAATTAGATTTTTATCTCCAGAAATTAGGGCAGACGGATTAGATATACTGATACACCAAAAAAAATGCGATATAAATAATTTAAGCAGTTGTACAGTTAAAAAGTTAAACACAAAACTTGCAGATGAAATTAAATTAGCAATTTTAAAAAAAGCTGTTCAAATTGATAAAAAATTAACAGATAAAAAAGTAAAAGAGTTTAAAAAGAAATTTCCTGATTATAAAAGTAAAGGAAACCAGCAAGCTAATTAGGGTTTTAACAACATCTAATGTCACGATATAATTTCACAACAGTTGAAAAAAAATGGCAAGATAAATGGAGTAAAAATTCTGAGTTTAAGTCAAAATTAGATAAAACTAAAAAAAAATTTTATTGTTTAGAAATGTTTCCCTATCCATCTGGAAGAATACATATGGGACACGTAAGAAATTACACTATAGGAGACATGCTCGCTCGATACAAAAAATTAAAAGGATTTAATGTACTTCATCCTATGGGCTGGGACTCATTTGGTATGCCTGCAGAAAATGCTGCTCGACAAAATAAATTAGATCCAAAAACCTGGACTCAAAAGAATATTGAAACAATGAAAATACAGTTACAACAACTTGGATTTTCTATTGATTGGGAAAGAGAAATTTCTACATGCTCTCCTGAATATTATAAACATCAACAGCTTTTTTTTTTAGAACTTTTAGACAAAGGTTTGGTATACAAAAAAGAAAATTATGTTAATTGGGATCCTGTTGATCAAACAGTACTAGCAAACGAACAGGTAATTGATGGAAAAGGTTGGAGATCTGGCGCTGTAGTTGAAAGAAAAAAATTAAATCAATGGTTCTTTAATATTTCCAAATTCTCCGAAGAATTACTTAACGATTTAGAAACTTTAGAAAATTGGCCTAACAAAGTTAAAATTATGCAAAAAAACTGGATTGGCAAGTCCTTTGGCTGTGAAGTAAAGTTTAAAATTTTAAATAATAGTAAAATTTCTGAAATTGAATGTTTTACTACTAGACCTGATACACTTTTTGGTTCTTCATTTATTGCTTTATCAGTAGATCATCCAATTTCCAAGTATTACGAGAGTGATAAAAAATTTAATCAATTTAAAATTGAATGTTCAAAAACTGGTACGACTGAAGAGTCAATTGCACAAGCTGAAAAAATTGGATTTAAAACTGACTTAATTGCTATTAATCCCTTGGACAATAATATTAAAATACCAGTATATTTTGCAAATTTTGTACTTATGGATTATGGCTTAGGAGCTGTTTTTGGTTGCCCAGCACATGATCAAAGAGATTTAGACTTTGCAAAAAAATATAAACTAAACGTTTTGCCAGTAGTAAAACCTGAAAACCATGAGGGTGAGTTCAAAATTGATGATTTGGCTTATACTGGGGCCGGTATAATTATAAATTCTAGTTTTTTAAATAATCTAAAAGTTCCAGATCAATCAATAATAAAAACTATTGAAATTTTAGAAAAAAAAAAATTAGGAACAAAAAAAATCAATTTTAGATTAAAAGATTGGGGAGTTTCTAGACAAAGGTATTGGGGTTGCCCCATACCAGTTGCGTACGATGCAAATGGTGAACTTATTAAAATACCAAAAGATGATTTGCCTGTAAAATTACCTGAAAACATTGATCTTCAAACAACTGGAAATCCACTAGATAAACAAGAAAATTGGAAAATTATAACTATAAATGGAGAAAAATGCATTAGAGAAACTGATACATTAGACACATTTGTAGACTCATCTTGGTACTTTTTAAGATTTTGTTCAAACGATGAAAAAAGCTATGGGTTTAATTATGACGATATAAATTACTGGATGCCGGTTGATCAATATATAGGTGGTGTTGAACATGCAATTCTGCACCTTCTTTATTCAAGATTTTTTATGAGAGCTTTAGGATTTAAAAACAAAAAATTTAAAATTAAGGAACCTTTCCTGGGTCTATTTACGCAGGGAATGGTGTGTCACGAAACTTACAAAGATAAAGAAAATAATTGGCTTTCCCCTGATGAGGTATTTACCGAAGATGGAAAAATATATTATAA
>CACAFZ010000021.1 GCA_902531885.1 uncultured Pelagibacteraceae bacterium | reverse complement strand
CATTTGCTCCAGTAAGGCCATCGTGTTCTGGAGAAACTACATAATCAAAGTTTTCTAGAGACACTAGAGGGTTTTGAATATGAATATTTATTATTTTTTTATTAGAATTTTTTTTAAGGTAGATTGAAGGAACAACGCTTTTTCTACCACATGAAATAATTATATCGAATTCTTTATTTATTTTATTTTTGAAAATAAATTTACTTACTGGTGTAAGGTTTGGTGGAATTAAATTCCAAAAATTGTTCAATTCAACTTTTTCGTGAAAATAATCTAGTTCTAAAGCTTTAGCCAATCCTTCAACTTGGCTAATCATGCCATGCAGTCCTTCTGTTAACAATAACCCTTTTAATTTGCCCATTAATTACTATATAGCTTTGATATGAATCAAAATCCAACTAAACACACAAAAGTGTTAATAATTGGATCCGGTCCAGCTGGATATACGGCTGCTGTTTATGCGGCAAGAGCAATGTTAAAACCAATTATGGTTTCTGGTATGGAGCCGGGTGGTCAATTAACCACGACAACAGACGTAGAAAATTATCCTGGTTTTGCTGAAGTTATTCAAGGACCCTGGTTAATGGAACAAATGCGAGACCAAGCTAAAGCTGTTGGTACTGAAATGATAGAAGATCATATTGCTTCAGTAAATTTAAAATCAAAACCTTTTGAGGCTATTGGAGATGGTGGACAAAAATATACTGCGGACTCGATTATTATATCTACAGGAGCTCAAGCTAGATGGTTAAATATTGATTCTGAACAAAAATTTAGAGGTTTTGGTGTATCTGCATGTGCAACATGTGATGGTTTTTTCTTTAAAGACAAAAAAGTTGCAGTTGTAGGTGGTGGAAATGCCGCTGTAGAGGAAGCAATGTTTCTTACAAAATTTGCTTCAAAGGTTCAATTAATTCATAGAAGAAACTCACTTAGAGCTGAAAAAATGCTTCAAAGTAAATTAATGGCAAACAAAAAAATTGAAATTATTTGGGATAGTGTTGTTGAAGAAGTTATTGGAGACAATAATCCTAAAAATGTTAAGGGATTAAAAATTAAAAATGTAAAAACCAATAAAGTTGATGAATTAAAAATTGATGGATTGTTTATTGCAATTGGACATGATCCTGCAACTCAACTATTTAAAAATCAATTAGATATGGATAAAGAGGGTTATTTAACGACAAAACCAGATTCAACAGAAACAAATGTACCGGGTGTTTTTGCTGCAGGAGATGTTAAAGACAAAATATTTAGACAAGCTGTAACTGCTGCGGGAATGGGATGTATGGCTGCTCTTGAAGCTGAAAAATTTTTATCGCATTAGAAAAAATGAAATTAAATTGGATAATTTTTGCAACGGGATGGATGTCATTCAGAGCACTAGGATCTGGCTTATTTTTATTTTGGACTTTCACTGGAAATGAACGTTCAGCACCATCTGAATGGATAGTTCCTTTTGTAGGTGACTTTATAATTGGTATAACTGCAATATTTTTGGTTTACCACATTATAAAAAAACCAAATGCTGTCTTATGGGGTATATTACTTTCATGGAATGTAGTTGGTCTATTCGATTTATTCGGGGCAATAGTGGTCAGTTTTGCTGCTCCTTTTGGTCCTCTACCAGAAATAGGACTAACTAGTTCAGGTGTAAGATTTATTTTAAGTTTAAATACTTTAATACAGATATCATCTATATACTTATTGTTTCAGACAAACATAAAAGAATATTTTAAGATTTAAAGTAATTTCTAGCTCAGACTTTCACAAAAAGATTTTATTCTTTCCATGGCTTTTTTTAAATTTTTCATTGAGGTCGCGTAAGAAATTCTAAAGTAACCCTCTAATCCAAAAGCTGAGCCTTGCACAACTGCTACATTTGCTTTTTCAAGTAGCTTTTGAACAAAATCAGTATCTTTTTTTAATTTAGTTTTTTTATTCAAAAAACCTTTGCAACTTGGAAATACATAAAATGCTCCATTAGGCGTTAAACAATTAATTCCTTTAATTTTATTTAAGCTCTTAACAACAAAATCTCTTCTTTTTTTAAATTCTTTAGATCTTATTTTTATAAATTTCTGTGTTCCATTTAAAGCTTCAACTGCAGCCGCTTGACTTACAGAAGAAGGATTTGATGTTGATTGAGATTGAATTTTGCGAATAGCTTTAATAAGTTCTTTTGCTCCACCTGCGTAACCTATCCTCCATCCTGTCATAGCATAAGATTTACTTACACCGTTCATAGTAAGAGTTCTATTTTTTAAACTGGGTATTTGAGCAATAGTAAAAAACTTAGCTTTGTCATATATGATATGCTCATAGATATCATCGCTTAAAATTTGAATTTTTTTGTGTTTAATTAAAACTTGAGATAATTTTTTTATCTCGGTTTTTGTATAACTTGCACCAGTTGGATTTGATGGTGAATTTAATATTAACCACTTTGTTTTTTTAGAAATAGCTTTACTTAATTTTTTTGGTGTTAATTTAAAATTATCTGACTCATTACATTTAACAACTTTTGCTTTGCCACCTGCTAATAAAACCATATCAGGATAAGAAACCCAAAAAGGTGCTGGAATAATTACTTCGTCCCCTCTATTTAAGGTTGCCATGAAAGCATTGTAAAGAACTTGTTTACCGCCTGTTCCTACAGTTATTTCATCGTTTGAGTACTTTAAATTATTTTCTTTTTTAAATTTTTTAATTATTGCTTTTTTTAAAGCTGGCGTTCCATCAACTGCTGTATATTTGGTATCACCAACCCTAATAGCTTTTATAGCTGCATTCTTAATATTATTTGGTGTATCGAAATCAGGCTCACCTGCACCTAGTCCTATCACATCTTTGCCGGCTGCTCTTAATTCTCTAGCTTTTTGAGTAACAGCTATAGTCGGTGATGGTTTAATTCTTTTTAAACTATCTGATATTATGCTCATTGAAATATAAAATTATTCTAATACCTTGTTTAATATATGGAAAATACTTATCAAGATTTAATTACAGATATTCAGAGTAAAAATCCAAAAATTAGTGGAAAACTTGAAGGCGGTAAAAAATTTAAAATTAAATCTGATTTTAAACCTGCTGGAGACCAGCCGGAGGCTATAAAAAAATTGGTCCAAAGCGCCAATAAAGGAGAATTCAATCAAGTTCTTCTTGGAGTAACAGGATCAGGAAAAACCTTTACTATGGCCAAAGTGATTGAGGCAACTAACAGACCGGCTTTAATTTTAGCTCCAAACAAAACACTTGCAGCTCAGCTTTACGGTGAAATGAAAAGTTTTTTTCCTGATAATGCTGTTGAATATTTTGTCTCTTATTATGATTATTATACGCCTGAAGCATATGTGCCTAGATCTGACACTTATATCGAAAAAGAAGCTTCAATTAATGAACAAATAGATAGAATGAGACATTCAGCTACGAGATCTCTTTTAGAAAGAGATGATGTTTTAATTGTTGCTAGTGTATCTTGTATTTATGGTCTTGGATCGGTTGAAGCATATAGCAAGATGACTTTAACGTTACAAAAAAACTATGATTATAACAGAGAACAAATAATTAAATCTTTAGTTGCTCTTCAATATAAAAGAAATGATCAAAATTTTTATAGGGGTACCTTTAGGGCTAGAGGTGAATATCTTGAAATTTTTCCTTCACACCTTGAAGATAGAGCATGGAGATTAAGTTTATTTGGAGATAAGCTTGAAAAAATTGAAGAGTTTGATCCATTAACCGGAGATCAGGTCAGAGAATTAAGCTTAATAAAAATTTATGCAAATAGCCACTACATAACGCCTAAACCAACTGTAGAACAGGCAATTATAAATATTAAGAAAGAATTAGAAGTAACTTTAAAAAAACATAAGGCTGAAAATAAGTTGCTTGAAGCACAAAGGTTAGAAGAAAGAACTAAATTTGATTTAGAAATGATAGAAGCAACAGGCTCCTGTGCTGGAATTGAAAATTACTCAAGATTTTTATCTGGAAGAAAACCAGGTGAACCACCTCCTACCCTATTTGAATACTTTCCAGATAACACTTTGGTATTTGTAGATGAGTGTCATGTAACAGTCCCTCAGCTAAATGGAATGTTTAAAGGGGATAGATCAAGAAAAAGTACTCTTGCAGAATATGGATTTAGACTTCCATCATGCATGGATAATAGGCCTCTTAAATTTGAAGAATGGGATATGATGAGAACTCAAACTGTTTTTGTTTCTGCCACCCCTGGGCCTTGGGAGTTAGAACAAACAAAAGGTAAATTTATTGACCAGGTAATAAGACCTACCGGTCTTATAGATCCAAATGTAGAAATTAGACCTGCAAAAAACCAGGTTGATGATTTAATGCATGAATGTAAACAAGTTGTTGAGAAGAATTTCAGAGTATTAGTAACAACATTAACAAAAAAAATGGCAGAAGATTTGACTGAATATCTTCACGAAAATGGAATAAAAGTAAGATATTTGCACTCAGACATTGATACTCTTGAAAGAATTGAAATCATGAGAGATTTAAGAATGGGAGTATTTGATGTTTTGGTTGGAATAAACCTACTAAGAGAAGGACTAGACATACCAGAATGTGCTTTGGTTGGTATATTGGATGCTGATAAAGAAGGTTTCTTAAGATCTGAAACTTCACTTATCCAAACTATCGGTAGAGCCGCAAGAAATGTTGAAGGAAAAGTTATTCTATATGCTGACAAAGAAACCAAGAGTATAAAAAAAGCAATCAAAGAAACGGATAGGAGAAGACAAATACAGCTTAATTATAATAAAAAAAATAATATTGATGCAAAAACAGTAAAAAAAGAAATTAGTGATATTTTAGAAAGTGTTTATGAAAAAGATTATGTAAAAGTTAGTGAAGGATCAAATATAGGTGGAAATCTAAAAAAACACTTAAAAGCATTAAACAAAAAAATGAAAGACTCTGCATCTAATTTAGAATTTGAAGAAGCAGCAAAAATTAGAGATGAAATAAGAAAATTAGAAAGTACTGAGCTAGAAATTACTTTAAATCCAAAAATAAGACAGTACGATGTTAAAAATAAACTTTATCCTAAGGGAAGATCAACGATGGGAATGCCTGGAACTAGAGCACAAAAAGGAAAGAAAAAGTGGAAGCAAATAAAATAATAATTACTGGAGGTGCTACTCGTATTGGAGCTGCAATTGCTAAAAGCCTTTCAGGCCCAGGAGTAGAAATTGTTATACATTTTAACAAATCTAAATTTAAAGCTGAAAAGCTAAAAAAAGAATTATCAAAAAATCAAACCAAAGTTTATCTTGTTAAGGGTGACTTAAGTAAAGAAACAGATGTAAACAAAATCTTAAAATTTGCTAAATCTAAATTGAAATATTTTGATTGTTTAATTAATAATGCATCTTTGTTTGAAAATGATAAACTTGAAAATTTTACTACTGATAGCTGGGGACGCCATTTAAGAACTAATTTAAGAACACCGGCACTTTTATCAAAAGAATTTGCCAAAAATATCAAAGGCAAAAATAACAACATAATTAATATAATTGATCAAAGAGTTTTTAAATTAACTCCATATTTCTTTTCTTATACAATAAGCAAAACTGGCCTTTATACACTTACAAAAACCAGTGCAATGAGTTTAGCACCGCGTATAAGAGTAAATGGCATAGCACCAGGTCCAACTTTAAAAAATAAACGACAATCAGAAAAACACTTTAAAAAGCAGTACATGGCAACCCCTCTAAAAAGACAAGTAGACGTTGAACAAATCTGTAGTGCAGTTGACTTTTTTATTAAAAATAGATCTATTACAGGACAAGTAATTTCAGTTGATAGTGGTCAAAGCTTAAACTGGCAAACACCTGATATATTAGGATTGAAAGAATGAAAAAAAATAATCTTAAAATTATAAAAATAGATAAAAATAAAAGATTATTTAATTATGAGAAGAAGGTTCTAATTAATAATTTAATATTAGACCTTAAGCTTGGATATTACGATTTTGAAAAAGAAAATTCCCAAAAAGTAAAATTTACTCTTGAAGTTAACTATGAAGATAAAAAGCCATCAAATGATAAAGATCTTAAATCAATTGTTAATTATGCAAAAATTGTAAAATTAATCAAAAAACTGGTTAAAAATAAACATTATAACTTTCTTGAAACATTGGCTGAAGATGTTTTTGATGAGTTATTTAAGGATAGAAGAATTGATAAAATAACTCTTCAGATCGAAAAATTAGAAATAATGAAAGATTGTTCATCAGTAGGAATTCAAATTTCTAAAAAAAGAAGTCATGATTAGTTCTGATGTAGGAAAAGAAGCAATTAAAAAAGAGCTCCCATTAATACCTAAGCTTCCTGGTGTCTATAGGATGCTAAACTCAAAAAACGAAATATTATACGTTGGAAAAGCAAAAAATCTTCCAAATAGATTAAAAAGTTATATTGCAGAAAAAAATCATATAATAAGAACAGAAAGAATGTTATCCCAAACAAAAAAAATTGAGATAACAACTACATCTAATGAAAGTGAAGCCTTGCTTCTAGAAGCAAACTTAATAAAAAAATATAAACCAAAATTTAATATCCTTTTAAGGGATGATAAATCTTTCCCATTTATTTTTATTGGAAATAAAGATAAATGGCCACAAATTAAAAGACATAGAGGCAAAAAAACTAAAGAAGGATTTTATTTCGGGCCATTTGCATCTGCAGGTTCTGCCAATTGGACAATCAAAATGATCCAAAAAATTTTTCACTTAAGAGTTTGTGACGATACTGTTTTTAAAAATAGAGAACGACCATGTATTTTATATCAAATAAAAAGATGTTCTGGACCATGTGTTGGCTATATTAAAGAAGAAGAATACAAAAGATCTGTTAATGATGCTATTGAGTTTGTCTCAGGCAAATCAAGAAGAATACAAAAAAATCTTTCAAATCAAATGGAAAAAGCTAGTGAAGATTTAGATTTTGAGAAAGCTGTAATATTACGAGATAGAATTAAAGCTTTAAATATTATTCAGTCATCACAAAAAATTAACGAGGCAAATTTAGTAGAGGCAGATGTAATTGCTGGATACAAAGAGTCGGGCAAAACGTGTATACAAGTATTTTTTTACAGATCTAAACAAAATTGGGGTAATCAAGCTTTTTTTCCTAAACATGATCCAGATGAAAAATTAAGCAATATTTTAAACTCATTTATTTCTCAATTTTATGAAAATAAAAGTGTCCCATCTTCGATAATACTTTCAGAAGATATTGAAGAAAAAAATTTAATTGAAAAAACACTTACCAACAAAGAGAGTAAGCAAATTAATATCTCTGTTGCAAAAAAAGGTTCAAAATTAAAAGTAATTAATCAAGCAATTAAAAATGCAAAAGATAGTTTGAATAGGAAACTTTATGAAAGCCAAAATAATAAAGAGCTGTTCGATTCTGTTTCTAAAAAGTTTAATCTTGAAACAAATATAGGTCTTATTGAAGTTTATGATAATAGCCATATTCAGGGAACTAATAGTGTTGGAGCTTTAATTGCTTTTGGAGACGAGGGGTTTATTAAAAAAAGATACAGAAAATTCAATATAAAGAAAAAAAATAATGAACAAGATGATTATGGAATGATGCGGGAGGTTCTAAATAGAAGATTTAAAAGAGCAATTCAAGAGAAAGATAATTTTTTATCATTTCCTGATTTGGTAATGATTGATGGAGGTAAAGGACAATACTCGTCTGCTAGAGAAACTATGAACGAGCTAGGTTTACATGACATTCCAGTGATAGCTATTGCTAAAGGTAAATACAGAAATAGTGGAAATGAAACTTTTTTTCACAACGGTAAAGATTTTAAGTTTGAAAAAAATGATCCTACCCTTTTTTTTCTGCAAAGAATAAGGGACGAATCTCACAGGTTTGCAATAAGCGCACATAGAGCAAAAAGAAAAAAGGGAATAACAAAGTCACTTCTAGACCAAATAGAAGGGATAGGGTCTATGAGAAAAAGAGCATTATTAAATCATTTTGGGTCAGCAAGAGCAGTTGAATCTGCAAGCCTAGATGAGATAAAAACAGTAGAAGGAGTTGAAGAAAAAGTTGCAAAAAAAATATATAATTTTTTCCACGAATGAAATTTAAAATTCCAAATTACTTAACGATAGGTAGGATAATAATTGTTCCTATTTTTGTTATAACTTTTTATCTTCCAGGATTTTATGGGGATATTATTCCATTTACACTTTTTTTAATAGCATCATTCACAGATTTTTTAGATGGTTTACTAGCAAGAATGTATAAAGAAGAATCTAAGCTTGGAGAACTTTTATATCCAATAGCAGATAAAATTATAGTTGCAACTGCACTTATTCTCTTAGTAATGGATGGAACAATAAAAAATTATGAGGTAATCGCTGCAATAATTATTTTAACAAGAGAAATATTAATATCAGGATTAAGAGAATTTTTAGCTGGAGGTAAAATAAAACTTCCAGTTTCAAACTTAGCAAAAGCTAAAACTTTTTTACAGATGTTTTCTATATCAATTTTATTAACTGGTGAAACAGGAAACAAAATTATAAATTTCCAAGATTATAATGCTCAAACTATAGGTATTATATTATTATGGCTTTCTTCTTTTTTAACATTATATACTGGATATGACTATTTAAGAAAAGGTATAGATCACGCAATATCAGAAGATCAAAAAGATTAAGCTGCTTTCTTAGCTCTTACTAATTTATCATAACTTGCAGACAAATCTATAATAACATTACATACCTTATAACTTTGATCAGCAATTTGTGATACTGGAGTAATTTCGGCTGCAGTGCCTGTTAAGAAGCATCCTTCAAACTTAGATAGTTCTTTTGGCGATATTTTTCTCTCATTTATTTTTATATTTTTAGATTTTGCAATTTCAATTACAGTTCTTCTTGTTATCCCGTCTAAAAAAGAATCTGGAATTGGAGTATGAAGCTCTCCTTTACTATCTTTAAAAAATATATTTGCACCAGTAGCTTCGGCAACATTGCCTTCATGGTCCATCATTAACGAGTCGGAGTATCCTTGTTTTTCAGCTTCATGTTTTGATAAAGTACAAATCATATATAAGCCTGATGCTTTTGTGTCCCAAGGTATTGTATCTGGTGCTGGTCTTTTCCATCTTGAAATATTTAATTTAATTCCTTCTGTTTTTAATTTTGGGTCAAAATAAGTTCCCCATTCCCATGTTGCAATTGCTACATGTATTTTTGTATTTTGTGCAGAAACTGCCATCATCTCGCTTCCTCTCCAAACAAGGTCATTGTTATACCAAATTTTACCAGATCTTTTATCGAAAGGAACCATAATTTTTTTTTATGAAAAAATATCTTTGTATATATAATATGTCAATATAACTTACCCATTATGAAAGAACTTTTGTATTTAAAAGATGATCAATTAAAAGAATTTATTGAAAAGATATTCATAAGCTACAGGAATACTTTTGCTGATGCAAAAACAGTCCTTAATAAATATAAAATTGGTATTGCACATCATAAAGTAATTCATTTGATATCTTTGCATGAGGGAATAACAATTTCAGAACTTTTAAACAAACTTAGAATTACCAAGCAAAGTCTTAACAGAGTATTAAAAGAGTTAATAAAAATAGATGTTATATATTTCAAGAAAGGTAAATCAGATACAAGATTAAAACATGTTTATTTGAGCACCAAAGGATTAGATATTTTTAATGAAATTTTCTCAGTCCAAAAAAAAAGAATTTATAATGCTTTAATTGATTCTGATTCAAAAGAAGTTATTTATTTCAATAAAGTACTAAATAAATTAATTAATGAATAAATTTAAAGAACATATCCTGATTGTAGATGATGACAGTGGTATTAGAAACTTGGTTAAACAATATTTAAATGAAAATAATTTTTTAGTTAGTACCGCTGACAGTGCTGAGGATGCAAAAAAGAAAACAGATATAATAAAATTTGACTTAATTATATTAGACATTATGATGCCAGGCAAAAGTGGATTGGAATTTACTAAAGAATATAAAGCAAAATTAAATACGCCTATAATATTACTAACTGCAAAAGGACAAGCATCTGAAAGAGTAGAAGGTCTAGAGACTGGAGCGGATGATTATTTACCTAAACCTTTTGAGCCTAAAGAATTATTATTAAGAATAAAAAACATTCTACAAAAAACACAAAATTTAAAACAAAAAAGAGTTGTAGAGTTTGGAAATGTTAAAATAGATCTAAATAAACTCTTAATAATTAATGAAAAAGAACAATATAAAATAAACAATACAGAAAAAACAATTTTGGAAAGAATGATTAATTCTCCAGGTCAAATTTTTTCAAGGGATGAAATTGCTAATTTGATTAATTTAGAAAAAGAAAGATCGATCGATGTAATAATAACTAGATTGAGAAAAAAAATTGAAGTAAATCCTAAAAACCCAAAATATCTTCAAACAATCAGAGGTGAAGGCTATGTTCTATGGATTGAATAATAAAATTAAAAATTTATTACCTAAACAATTATTTTATAGAGCTTTAATAATTGTAGCAGCTCCACTAATATTATTACAAATTACAATCTCAATAGTTTTCTTTGATAGTCTTTGGATAAAAACTAATAAAGGAATGACTAGAGCTCTTGTCAACGAGATAAAATTTTTTATAAATGCTTATGAAAATGAACAATACAATAAAGACTCACTAACAAAACTTTTTTCAGAAAATCACGACGTTAAAGTTATTTATGTTCCTCAAAAACTTTTACCTCAAGAAGTCCAAGAACGATGGTTTAGTCCAATGGATAGAACGCTAAGAAGAGAACTAAAGTCAAATTTAATAGTTTATTGGTTTGACACAACAAAGTTTAAGGACTCAATTGACTTAAAAATAAAACATTTAAATGGTTATTTTCAATTTTTAGTTCCTAAAGAAAGAGTAACTAGTACTTCAGCAAGAATTTTTGCATTATGGATAACTCTTCCTGCAATACTAATAATAGCTATAGCTATTATATTTCTAAAAAATCAAACACGACCAATAATCAAATTAGCAGAAGCATCTGAAAGATTTGGAAAAGGAGAAGAGGTTGAAGATTACAGGCCATCTGGAGCATTAGAAATAAGAAAAGCAGGATTTGAATTTGAAAAAATGCGAAAAAGAATTTTAAGACATTTAAATCAAAGATCTGAAATGCTATCTGGAATTAGTCATGATCTTAGGACGCCCTTAACACGAATAAAGCTTCAATTAGAATTTATCAAAGATAAGAATATAGCAAATAAGTTGTCTGATGATGTAGATGAAATGGAAAAAATGT
>CACAFZ010000020.1 GCA_902531885.1 uncultured Pelagibacteraceae bacterium | reverse complement strand
GGGGCTATGGGAATGGAAAAAGTTGCAGAAAGTTTAAATGCAGCCTTTGCAGGTCCTGAAACAGGAATTGCTGGAGCAATGTCATCAACTGTAGGAATGATTAGTGGAGCTATTTCAGGAAAAACTTTAGAAACAAAAAGTGCAGCTGCTCAAGGAGCAGAAATGAAAAATTCTTTTGTAAGTAAAATGAATGAAGCAGGACCAGAAGCAATTGAAATGCCAGAAAATGTTACTGAGTCAGGAATGATGATGGGAGCAATGATTATGGCAAAACCATCATTAGCTGGAGGTTTGCCAGGAGCAATGGCACCACCTGAAGGAATGACTTCTATGGCAATGGGTGAAGCAATAGCTGAAGGAGGACCTGGCATGGGAGAAGGGCTTGGTGATGTTATGGGAGGAATGTCAGAAGGAGATATGGGAGAACATATGTCTGCAATGACAGGAATGGAAATGGATGACATGGATAAACTAGGCATGACTAAAATGGTCGCTCAAACAGGATTAACACCAGGAATGGTAGCAACAATGGGTTCTGCTGGAATGGCAGGTATGGATGTGACTTCAGTTATGTCAACAAATGTTGCTGGACTAGGTAGTGAAACAGTAAAAGGTTTAGCAAATATGGCCGCAGAAGGATCTATGTCAACTGCAGTAATGGGTGACATGATGGAAGTAGGTTTAGTTAATCAAGGTACAATGGCTGCAATGGGAGCAAAAGGTATGGAAGGCTTAAGTGGTGCTATGGGTATGGAAGGTGGAGATATGGGTTTAGCAGCAATGAGCGGTGGAATGATTGGAATGGGAACAATGGATATGAATGCCCAAATGGATCCTGATATGGCCGCAGCTATGGGAGTAACAGCAGGTCCAGAAGGAGCTACATTAGGAGATATTATGGGACCTAATGCAGGACCAGGACCTGAAGGTATGGAAGGTCTAAGTGACGTAGGAGAACCAGGTGGACCAATGGAAGGTGGAATGAATTTAGGACAAGTTTCTGCTGCAATGGGTACAGGTATAGACCCAGGAGTAGCAATGGGTTCAGTAGCAGGAGCTGCAATGGCAGCAAATGATGCTGGAGCTGGTTTAGCAGGAGCAGCAATGGGAGCAGCAATGTCAGCACAAGGTGCGGCAGCATCAGCTATGGGTTCACATGCAATGGGAGCAGCAATGGGAGTAGGTGGACTAGGAGAAGGCGACATGGGTAAAGCCATGGGTGGTGCAATGAAAGATGGAATGAGTGGAAGTTTAGGTGGAGCTATGGCTGGAGCTATGGCTGGCGGACCAGGCGGACCAGGTGGTGCTATGGGCGACATGGGCGGCATGGGCGGCGACATGGGAGGCATGGGCGGCGACATGGGCGGTGCCATGGGTGACATGGGCGGTGCTATGGGCGACATGGGTGGCATGATGGGTGGAGCCATGGGAGATATTGGTGGTGCAGTTGGTGACGCTATGGGCGGACCAGGCGGACCTGGTGAAGGCGGACCAGGCGGACCAGGTGAAGGCGAACCAGGCCTAGCAGGTGAAGGACAAGGTGGACAAGCACCTAAAGAATAATTAATTTAACGCCTTAGAAATTTTTTGATCATCATTAAATATAAGTATCTTCCATAAATAATATTAAAATTATATTAAATTTAAAAAATTTGGCTTAATTTGTTTAATGCAAACATACCAGGATCATCTAATTCTTTGGTTTTATCTTCAAACATTCTAGCTCTACCAATTTTAATTTTTTTTCCCTTAAATTCTATCAATGATTGTTCAGTTGCAGATTTTATTAGTTGGGAATAATTGTTACCTTCTTTGAGTTTATTTATAATCAAATTTAAACTATCAGCGATTGTCTTATCACCTAATTTAGTTTTTCCACGCTCAAGTATTGTTTTTAAAGCAGTTTCAAAAATACCCATTATATCTTCGTGGTTACATTCAGTTTTACCATTTAAATTTTTTGAAATGTTCATAAATGAAAAAGCAATTAAGGTACCAAAACTAGATCCTGACTTTTTCACAAAAGCCTGGGAACAAACCATAAAGTTAGAACCCATATCATCATTAAATTTATCAATATTGTTATTTACTTCTTCTAATCCGTGTAAAATTGTAACTCCTAAATCTCCATCGCCAATTTTTCCATCAGCAGCATTAAATTCATCGTAAGAATTCTTAGCTTCATCTAACAATTTTTTAAAAATATTAATTAAAACTTCTTTGTTAAGCATTTAATTTTTTTAAATCTTCAACAATATTTGGTGGAATATTAATTTTTTTTTTAAGATTTTTTTTATATTTATTAAATTTATTTTGGCCTGGGTACAAAATCTCTTTTACACCTTTTATTTTTGGTAATTTTTTTATTCGTTTAATGTTTTCTTTTATTCTTTGATTATAATTACCAACAAAAAGGTTTGGTTTAATTGTGATAAACAAATGTCCTATATTTTGAGGACCTGAAAAATCATCGAATGGATCTTTAACTTTTCCTCCATGATTACCTCCGGTAATTACACCGCTCAAAATATCAACCATCCATGCAAGACCTGATCCTCTAAATCCTGCTATTGGCAATTGAACTCCTGCTAATGCTTTTTTTGCATCTGTTGTTGGTTTACCAAATTTATCAAGAGCAACACCTTCTGGTATTTTTTTACCAGTTCGTGCAGCAACTCTAATTTTACCCCTATTAATTACTGAAACTGAAGTATCTAATATAAATGGAATTTTATTTGATACAGGGGTTCCAAAGCAAATAGGATTTGTTCCAAATAAACTTTTTTTAGCTCCATGGGGCGCTATTGCAGGTGGCGCATTAGTAAAGCAAAATACAATTAAGTTATTTTTAACTGCTTGTTCTGCGTAATAACCCGATAAGCCATAATGTCCACTATTTTTAATTCCCACTAAACCCACTCCTGTTTTTTTAGCATTATTTATTGCTTGTTTAATTCCGATATCAGCAGCAACAAATCCTATACTATTGTTCGCATCAATTTGAGTTATAGATTGAGAAATTTTTTTTATCTTAATCTTTGGTTTTGGATTAATGACTTTTTTTTGAATTCTATCGCAATACATTTTTAATCTTGACAAACCATGAGTAGGCGCTCCAACAAGTTCAGCATTTATGATTGCTAGAGAACAAATTTTTGCATGAACTTTGTTAAGTCCATTTCTTTTTAATATGTTTATCAAGATTTGATTTAACTTTTTACTTTTGATTTTCAATTAACTCCTCAATGATTCTTTTAGTATTGTATTTTTGTTTCCATTGTGGGTAGTGTTTTTTGAACTTTGATAAATTTGAGATGTACCATACATGATCTCCAACTCTAGGCTTAGTAATTATATTTCTTTTTATTTTAATATTTGTAATTTCTTCAACATAATTTAAAGCTTCAACTATAGAACAGTTTGAATATCTTCCTCCACCAATGTTGTAAATTTCACCTTTTTTTGGTTTTTTATAAAATTCCCAAAAACAGTTAACGAGATCATAGCTATGAAGATTATCTCTTACTTGTTTGCCTTTATATCCGATTAGAGAATATTCTTTTTTAGTCAAAGAAAGCTTAACTAAATATGATAAAAAACCATGCAATTTAGCACCGCTATGATTAGGTCCAGTTATACATCCACCCCTGAAGCATACTGTTTTTAGACCTATATTTTTTCCATATTCTTGAACAATTAAATCAGCATAAGTTTTTGAAACACCAAAAAAACTGTGAGTACATTCATCTATTGAAAATTTTTCGTCAATACCTTTAAAATATTTATCATTTTTTTTTAATTCCCATCTAGTTTTTTTTTCTACAATTTTAAGATTGTTAGGATTGTCACCATATACTTTGTTAGTGGACATAAAAATAAATGGTGCACCATTGCAATATTTTTTAGTAAGTTCTAATAGGTTCAAAGTTCCAGAGGCATTTACGTTAAAATCAATTATTGGAAAATTTTTTCCATAATCATGGGAAGGTTGAGCAGCACAATGAATTATTAATTTTATATTTTTTGAATATTTTTTAAAAATTTTTTTTAAACTTTCATAACTTCTGATATCTACGCTATAATTTTTAAATCTTTTATTTCTTTTTAACAGTTTATTTTTTATCCACAAAGTGGATCCATCTTTACCAAAAAAAAATTTTCTTAAATTATTATCTATTCCAATTACATCAAAACCTTTATCAGAAAAAAAATTTACAGACTCTGAACCTACAAGACCAGTTGAACCAGTAATAATAACTATAGACATTTAACCTTTTCCTCTCCAAGGTATAGTTTTATCGATTATTTTTCTTAATGTAATATCGAATAATAGCCCCAGCATTCCCATGATAAATATTGTTATCCAAATAACTTCATATTGGAAGTATTTCTTAGCGACATTTTCGACAAACCCTATTCCTGTAGTTCCTGCTAAAAATTCTGCTGCAACAAGAGTTCCCCAACACATACCAACAGCAACTCTTATTCCAGTTAAGATTTCAGGCAAAGAGTTGGGAAAAATTACATATCTTAATATTTGTTTCTTCGAAGCGCCAAGAGAATGAGCAGCATGAATTTTTGATAGTTGAGTTCCAGAAGCACCAGCTCTTGCTGAAATAATCATTATGGATAAAGATACCATAAATAATAAGAATACTTTTCCGGTATTGTCGATACCTAATACAGATATTATAAGTGGAGCCCAGGCTAAAGGTGGCACCGGTCTGTAAAGTTCAATTAAAGGATCAAAGAAACCCTTGGCAAATCTATTTAAGCCCATAAACAATCCTAAAGGAACTCCAATTAAAATTCCAAAAATTAGTCCTAAAAATACTCGTAAAAATGAATCCCAAATATGTCCATAAGGAACTGGAATTTTAAATAATTTAAAATCTCCTGTGACAAACTTAAGAACATTTCCTTTGAAATTTTGTTTAACAACACCTTCGTTAGTATGTATAGGATATTCTCCAGGTAGAATGTCAGCTATCCAATCAGGTAAAATAAATCCAATTATTTTACTAACATCCATCATGTCAATCCAAAGTAGAGGAATATTTTTGTAACCAACGCTAGGTTTTGACATTAAAATAAATTTATTTAATGTATCAGATGGTTTAGGTAACCATCTTCCAGAACCTTGTTCAGAGCAACTAGGACCGCTTGCAACAATTGTTCCTGCTGGAAATAAAAGTATATCAACTAATCTTAGACCACCTTGCTCAGATTTTTGAAGATTATCAAATTCAATGATTTCACTTTGCATCTCATTAAGAGCATTTGGTGGGTAGATGCTAGCGTACTCAATTCTTCTTGCAATTTTAACAATATCTTTTGCATAAGTTGACGCTACTTCTTCTGTATCATCTAAGTTTTTTCTATATGTTTTTATCTCCTCTTTTAATTCTTTAATTGAATTTTTGAATTTTGAATTATGATTTCTTAACTTAAAAAATTTATCATTAATTACTTGAAGCTCTTCTGCAGCTGCATGGAATTTTAAACCTTTATCAGTAGCAGGTACCAATGGAACTTCTAAGGTATTTTCTATGGATCCTGTTCCTGCTTGCACTTTTATAATACCCCATTTACCTTGTTCTGATATAGCTTTTTGCCTTTCATTTTTTTCTGTCTCGGTTTCAAATGGATAATCTTTCTTTTTAAAATTCGAACTCAACAATCTTAACTCTTCAGTCATTTCTTTAATTTTAGTCTTAGTATCCATTTCCATTAAATTCTCGTTTGTTAGTAAAGGAATTAACAGAGTGGTTTTATTGATAAATTTAACTAAAGCTGTTTTTTGTTGAGTATTTAAATCTTGAGAATTTTGAATTTCAACAGTGATCTTGCTAAGGTTTTTATTTTCAATTTTTATTATTGAGGTACTTTTAAATTCCCTTTCTTTGATTGGAAATTGATATTTTAATCCCATCAAAGAATCATTTACTTTAGCAACCTGGCATAATTCATTAGCAGATTTTGGATAAAATCCTTTAGCAATATCCCAAGAGTAATATAACCAAATTAGTAAGAGCGCACTACTCCCGACAATTACCCAGTGTGTTCCTCCTTTAGCTCTTTCTGGGTTACCAAAAACTGCATCAACTTTTTCTGTTTTTATTAATCTTCTACCGTAAAGAATACATCCAACAATTGATACAAGGATTAATATTGTTATGATTTGGGTAAACATTTAATTCTCTTTCCCCATAATTTCTTCTTCCATGTTCCAGATCATGGATAATATTTCTTCTCTTTTTGATGAAAATTCTTTGTTTTTTTTAATTTCTCTTAAATCTTCTTTTAAACCCATTTCTGCAAAAGGAAGATTGTATTCTTTATGTATTCTGCCTGGTCTTGGCGCCATAACATATAGTCTTTCACCAAGTAATAAAGCTTCTTCTACCGAGTGAGTAATTAAAATAATTGTTTTTCCTGTCTCCTTCCAAATTTTTAAAACTAGTGACTGCATCTTTTCTCTTGTTAATGCATCAAGTGCACCGAGAGGTTCATCCATAAGAATTAAGTCTGGGTCATTTATTAAACATCTTGCAAGAGCAACTCTTTGCTGCATACCACCAGATAATTGATAAGTTGGTGTGTTTCCAAATCCTTTTAAACCAACTATATCTAACCACTCTTCAACTTTTTTTGCAGTTGTTTCAGAATTTTCTTTTTTCATCCTAAGCCCAAAATTTACATTTTCAGAAACCGTTAACCATTCAAATAGGGCACCTTGCTGAAAGACCATACCTCTATCAACACCTGGTCCATTAATTTCATTATTACCTAAAGTTATAGTTCCAGATGTTGGTCTGATAAAACCAGCCGCAATATTTAGTAATGTAGTTTTTCCACAACCAGAGGGACCTAATACTGTTAAAAGTTCACCTTTTTTAATTATGAAATTTAAATCTTTTAATGCATGAACAGTTTCTCCCTTTGGAGATTTAAAAATCATATTTAGATTTTGAGAAACTAAATCACTCATAAGATGACTTTATATTAAAATTTTAATAAAAAAAATAGGCACCAATTAAAAAATTGGCGCCTATTAAATTTTTCTTTCTCTATTTAATTATAGAGGTAAGAAACTAGTGTCTACATTTCCTTTTGGCGTTCCCATTCCATCTAAGAATCCCTTAAGATTACCACTCTCCATAGATTGTTTAGTTTCTGCCGGAGTTAGAAATTTAAATCCACCAATAGTTTCTTTCATATCTGCTAACTTCATTTCAGCATCTTTAGCTATAACATTTAAGTCAGATTTTCCTGCTGCATATCTAGCATTTGCTTCATGAGTTACTTCGATGAAAGTTCTTAACATTCCTGGATTTTCCTTCATAAACTTTGTAGTTACTGAAGTAATATCTATACCCAAGATACCTGCATCTCTAGCTTCTTGGACTGTAAGCAATCTACCACCAACTGCAGTTGCAGCTTTGATAGAGTTACCACCAAATAAACATGCCATTACAACATCACCGCTAACTAATGCAGCAGCACCTTCTTCAGGATCCATTTGAATTACATCCATTTTATTTCTGTCAGCTCCTACAACTTTCATACTTTCATCAAAAACGTACTCAGCCATTGTTCCTAGTGGAACAGCAACTTTTTTACCTTCTAATTCAGAACCATTAGCTTTTGTGATTCCTGAAGCGTTTGAAGTAACACAAGTTGTTCCACCCATACCGTACTCCATAGCAATATCTACAAGTTTGATTGGTGCTTTAGATTTTACAGCATTAATAAATGGTACTAATCCTTGTGAGTAAGAAATATCAATATCTCCAGCTAACATAGCATCAGTCATTGCTCCACCATTAGTGAAGTTTGTCCACTTAACAGGAACTCCTAATGCTTTTTCGTACATACCTTTAACCTTGTCTTCTTGGTTAGGTGTTGGCCATTCTAAGAAGAACGCAACTCTAACTTCGTTCGCAGCAGCATTTGCAACTGAAACAGATAAGTTAAAAGCAACAACTATTCCTAGAAGAAAACTTATTATTTTTTTCATTTAATCTCCTCTTTAAATTTAAATTTAAAAAGCCAATTTAAGTTGATTATAAGAGCGATGTAAATGGAAGAAATGTTCGAAACGGTGCCATATAAATATTTATACAATTATGAGTTGTATATATAGAACAATAATTTTATAGTTAAAGCTTTTAAATTAGTTTAAATACAATTTTTTTAACAAACATTTATGAGTTCAGAAAATAAAACTTCTATACCAAATTCATTAAATGAGCATTGGATGCCATTTACATCCAATAAAGATTTTAAAGAAAAACCTAGGCTAATTACTGAAGCAAAAGGGTGTTATTTAAAAAATCATGAAGGCCAAACTATGATTGATGCAAGCTCAGGATTGTTTTGTAATCCCTTAGGTCATGGCAGAAAAGAGATTATAGAAGCAATCACTAATCAATTAAATACATTAGATTATTGCCAACCGTTTCAACAAGGTTTTGGTGGTTCATTTGAGTTAGCAACAAAAATTTCAAAGCATACTCCAGGAAATTTAAATAGAATTTTTTACACAATATGTGGATCAACTGCTGTTGAGACTGCAATAAAAATTTCAGTAGCATACCATAAAGCTAGAGGAGAAGGGCAAAGGTTTAGATTTGTAGGTAGAGAAAGAGCTTACCATGGAATGAATATTGGAGCAACTTCAGTTGGTGGAATGGTAAATAATGTTAAAACTTTTGCTAGTGTTTTAATGCCAGGCGTGGTTCATATGAGACACACCCATTTACCAGAACATAAATTTGTTTCTGGTCAACCAGAGACTGGCGCTGAATTAGCTAATGACTTAGAAAGGATTTGTGCAAACTTTGGATCAGAAAATATTGCAGCATGTATAGTTGAACCAGTTGCTGGTTCGACTGGAACATTAGTTCCTCCAAAAGGATATTTACAAAGATTAAGAGAAATCTGTGACAAACATGGAATATTATTAATTTTTGACGAAGTAATAACTGGCTGGGGAAGAATGGGTTCAGCATTTGGAGCTCAAGAATTTGGAGTTACACCTGATATAATGACAATGGCTAAAGCTACAACTAATGGAATTGTGCCAATGGGTGTAGTAGCTTGTAAAGAAGAAATTTATGACACTGTTATGGAAGGTTCTCCTAAAGGAACAATAGAACTGTTTCATGGTTATACATATTCTGGAATTCCTGTTTCTGTAGCAGCAGCACTAGCGGTACAAGAAATATTTGAAAAAGAAGATATATTTAATAGAGCAAAAGAAATGGCTCCTTACTTCCAAAAATGCCTATTTTCACTAAAAGACATTGATGTGGTGGAAAATATAAGAGGCTACGGAATGATGGGAGGTATTGATATTAAAATGAATCAAAAACCAGGAAAAGCAGGCTTCACATGTTTTACACATTGTTATGAAGTTGGTGTTAATTTTAAAGCTACCGGTGATTGTTTAATTATTGCACCAATGTTTATTTCTGAAAAAAAACATATAGACGAAATTTTTGAAAAACTAAGAACCGGGATAACAAATTATTCTAAAAGCAAAAAAAATTAATTTTCTTATATGAAAATTGGTGTTCCTAAAGAAATAAAACCACAAGAAAATAGAATTGGATTAACTCCTGAAAGTGTAAAAATTTTAACTTCAAATGGTCATGAAGTTTTAGTTGAAAACAATGGTGGATTTGAAGCTGGATTTTATAATGAACAATACAAATCTGCAGGAGCTAAACTAATAGAAAAAGCTGAAGACATATTTAATGATGCTGAAATTATAGTTAAAGTTAAAGAGCCTCTTGCAAACGAAGTAAAAATGATAAAAGAAAATCAGATAGTTTTTACTTACCTTCATCTAGCTGCTGCAAAAGAATTAACCCAAGGCTTAATTAAATCAAAAAGTGTTTGTATAGCATATGAAACTGTAACTGATGAAAATGGTAGACTTCCATTATTAGCACCTATGAGTGCCGTTGCAGGAAGAATGTCCGTCCAAGCAGGTGCGCACTGTTTAGAAAAAAATCAAAAGGGCAGAGGTTTACTACTAGGAGGAGCACCAGGTGTTGAACCAGGAAATGTTGTAATTTTAGGAGGAGGTGTGGTGGGAGAAAATGCTGCAATTATCGCAACTGGAATGAAAGCAAAAGTACATATTGTTGACAAATCTGAAGCAAGACTAAAACAATTAACAGAAATATTTGGAGATAAAATTATTCCAGAATATAGTGGTAAAACAGATTTAGAAAAATTAATTTCAAATTGTGATTTATTAGTTGGAGGGGTGCTAATTCCTGGCGCAGAAGCTCCAAAGTTAGTAACTAAAAATATGATAAAAAAAATGAAGAGAGGATCTGTCATAGTTGATGTAGCCATTGATCAAGGCGGATGCGTTGAAACAAGTAAACCAACTACACACGCCGAACCAACATACATAGTTGATGACATCGTCCATTATTGTGTAGCAAATATGCCAGGGGGAGTGCCAAGAACATCAACATTAGCTCTTAACAAAGCAACATTACCTTTTTTAAACAAACTTGCTAAAGATGGTTATAAAAAAGCATTATCTGATGATCCTAATTTTTTGGAAGGCCTTAATGTTTGTAAAGGTAAAGTTACTTATAAAGCAGTAGCAGATGCTTTTGGCCATAAATTTATATCTTCTAGGGAGGCAATTACATAATGTACAGACCACTACCAGATGGATTAACAATAAAAAATTCACCCATTGAAGGGCTAGGTTTATTTACAACTGTTAATATTAAAAAAAATACTTTTATTGGTGTAACTCATATTAGAGACGAACAATTCGAGAATAAATATATTAGAACACCATTAGGTGGATTTTATAATCACTCAAATGATCCAACTGTAATGAGAATGGTTTCAGATACTTTACCAAAATTAAAATTTGGCGATGAAATAGACCCAAATATGACCGGCGAAAAGATAAAAGATGGAAAAACAGATAGAGAAAACATGTATTATAACTTACATGAAAAAATTGACGCAAAATTTATGTTCATGGTAACCGTAAAAGATGTCAAACCAGGAGATGAATTAACTGCAAATTATAATCTTTACACCTATCCTAAAACGGGGGTAGGCATACAAATGATTTAATGAAAGAGCTCCCTAGGGCTACAAAAGTTGTTGTGATAGGAGGAGGAGTAGCGGGATGTTCAACAGCCTATCATTTAGCAAAATTTGGATGGAAAGACACTGTATTACTTGAAAGAGATCAGCTAACTTCCGGAACAACTTGGCACGCAGCCGGATTAGTAAGTCAGTTAGGGCCATCTGCTGCAATTACTAAAATTAGAAAGTATTCGCTAGAATTATATAAAAAATTAGAGAAAGAAATAGATTTTTCAAGTGGTTTAAAGCTAAATGGAGCCTTATCAATTGCTACTACACAAGGAAGATGGCAGGAATTAAAACGACAAGCAACTACAGCTCAATTATTTGATGTAAATGTTGAATTACTTGATGTTGATCAAATAAAAAAAATATATCCAATAATTAACGAGAGTAACATTTTAGGTGGTATTTTTATGCCAGGCGATGGTCAAGCTGATCCTATAGGAGTTACTAATTTACTTGCAAAAGCTGCAAGAAAAGAAGGAGTTAAAATATTTGAAAAATCTCCTGTAGAAAAAATAATTAAAAAAAATGGAAAAGTAGCTGGTGTAACAGTAAATGGCAAAAATATAGAATGTGAATATATAGTTTTAGCAACAGGAATGTGGTCCAGACAAATAGGAGAAGATATGGGTTTTAGTATTCCACTTTATCCAGCAGAACATTTTTATGTAATAACAGAAGCAATTAAAGAATTACCGGAAAAGATACCAGTATTGAGAGATTTTAACGATAGTTTATATTTAAAGGAAGATGCAGGTAAAATGTTAATTGGAATATTTGAAGGAAAATCAATTCCAGCATTTAATAAAACTAATAGAGTTCCAGAAGATTTTTCCTATGGAGAATTTCCAGAAAATTTTGAACATTTTGAACCTTATTTAGAAGCAGCTTTAAAAAGAGTTCCTATTTTAGAAAAAGCAGGGATTAGAAAATTTTTCGCAGGACCTGAATCTTTTACTCCAGACACGAATACTCTTTTAGGTGAGGTTCCTGGGATAAAAAATTTATTTGCTTGTTGTGGTTTAAATAGTATTGGAATTGGAAGTGGCGGAGGGATAGGAAAAGTAACAGCTGAATGGATGATGAATGGTCATATAAATGAAGATTTATTTATTTATGATATCAAAAGATTCCAAAAATTTCATTCAGAAGTAAATTTTATTAAAGAAAGAATTACTGAAACCCTAGGTGATCTTTACGGGATGCACTGGCCATATAAGCAACACAAAACATCTAGAAACCAGAAATTATTTCCATATCATGAAGAATTAAAAAAAGCCGGGGCCTGCTTTGGAGTATCGTCAGGCTATGAAAGACCAATGTGGTTTGCAAAAAAAAATGAAAAGCCTGAAATTAAATACAGTTATAATTATCAAAATTGGTATCCCTCAGTAGAATTTGAAACGAAAAATGCAAGAGAAAATGTTGGCTTGTTTGATCTCACAGCTTTTTCAAAATATGAATTAAAAGGAGAAAAAGTACATAATGAATTACAAAAAATTTGTACAGCAAATATAAAAAACGAAATAGGCAAAACAACCTACACTCAAATGCTTAATGAAGATGGAGGAATAGAAACAGATTTGACCGTAGTTTGTATTGAAAAAAATTATTTTAGAATTGTTACTTCTGCTGCTAATAGAGAGAGAGATAAATTTCATATTTTAAAACATTTAAGCAAAGAAATAGATTTTAAAGATGT
>CACAFZ010000019.1 GCA_902531885.1 uncultured Pelagibacteraceae bacterium | reverse complement strand
TTAAAACATTATAATTTTAAAAAACCTATAATTCTTTATGGTGGGTCAGTTAGCCCTAAAAACATTAATTATTTAAATCAAATTCAAGATATTAAAGGTTTTTTAATTGGTGGGGCATCTCGAGATCCAAAAAAATTTATTGATATCATAAAAAAATCAATTATCTAGACTCAATGGAAAATATTCTTCTTGTAATTAATATTATACTGGCATTAATTTTAGTTATATTAGTATTAATTCAAAAATCTGAAGGTGGAGCATTAGGTATAGGTATATCCCAAGAAAGCTACATGTTTTCTAGATCTGCAGGAAATTTTTTAACTAAATCAACCGCTGTTGTAGCTATGTTGTTTATAATATGTAGTCTTGGATTAACTATAATTTCTAGAGGTGAATTAATACCCACAACTTCTGTAATAGACAAAATTGAAGAAAGTAGTGACGAAACACCAAAAATTCCAGAAAATAATAATTAATTCTTTGTAATTTTGTAAATAAAAGTCTATAAAATACTTCCATGGCGCGTTACATTTTTGTCACTGGCGGCGTGGTATCATCACTTGGTAAAGGATTATCATCAGCTTCACTAGCATACTTATTAAAATCACAAGGTTATAAAGTTAGGTTAAGAAAAATGGATCCTTATTTAAATGTCGATCCTGGCACAATGAGTCCTTTTCAACATGGAGAGGTTTTTGTAACAGATGATGGTGCTGAGACAGATTTAGATCTTGGTCACTATGAAAGATTTACAAATATATCTGCAAAACAATCTGACAATATAACAACAGGAAAAATTTATAGCGATATTATTAAGAAAGAAAGAAAAGGTGGATATTTAGGAAAAACAGTACAGGTCATACCTCATGTAACTGACCAAATAAAAAATTTTATTAAGAATGACATTAAAGATGAAGATTTTGTAATTTGTGAAATCGGTGGAACTGTAGGAGACATAGAAAGTTTACCATTTTTAGAAGCTATAAGACAATTTTCGAATGAAATTGGAAAAAATAAAACTATGTATATACACCTAACTTTAGTCCCATTTATGAAATCTTCAGATGAGATAAAAACTAAACCAACGCAACATTCGGTAAAAGAACTAAGAAGCATTGGTATTCAGCCAGATATAGTTATTTGTAGATCACAACAATCTATTCCTTTTGATCAAAGAAAAAAAATATCATTATTTTGTAATGTTCCAATTGAAAATGTAATTGAAACAGTTGATGTAAGAACAATTTATGAAGCCCCAATAAGTTTTTATAATGAAAAATTAGATAAGCAAGTTCTTAAGCATTTTAAATTAAAACCTAAAAAGATACCTAGTTTAAAAAGCTGGAAGAAGATAACAAAAACCTTACTTAATACTAAAAAAAAAGTAAATATTGCTATTATTGGAAAGTACGTAAATTTAAAAGATGCATACAAATCTCTAGATGAGGCATTAGTACATGGAGGTATTAGAAACAATGTCAAAGTAAACCTTATAAGAGTAGAATCTGATAAATTAAAACCAAAACAAATTAAAAAAATATTTAAAAATGTATCTGGACTTTTAATACCTGGGGGCTTTGGAAAAAGAGGCACAGAAGGAAAAATTGCTGCGATAAACTATGCTAGAAAAAACAAAATACCATTTTTAGGTATTTGTTTTGGAATGCAAATGGCAATTATTGAATTTGCACGTAACATACTAAAAATTAAAAATGCTGGCTCCACAGAATTAAATAAAAATGTATTTCCTGTAATTGGTTTAATGCATGAATGGAATAAAAATGGAAAACTAGTAAAAGGCACTGATAAAACATTAGGTGGTACAATGAGGCTTGGTTCCTATGAAGCTAAATTAAGACACAATTCTTTAGTAAATAAAATATATAAATCAAAATCTATTTTTGAAAGACACAGACATAGATATGAAGTTAATAATTATTTAAAAGATAAATTTGAAAAAAAAGGATTAATATTTTCAGGCATGTCACCAGATGACAAATTACCAGAAATTGTAGAGCTTAACAACCATCCGTGGTTTGTAGGAGTTCAGTTTCACCCTGAATTTAAATCTAGACCTTTTTCTCCTCATCCTTTATTCTCCTCATTTATCAAAGCTGCAAAATTAAAATAATGAAAAACAAAGTAGTAAATTGTAACGATTTTAAAATATCAAATCAAAATAAAATTTCTCTTATTGCAGGACCATGTCAATTAGAAACAGAACAACATGCCATGGATATGGCTGGTAAAATTAAAGAAATTGCTTCTAAGTTTAATTTAGGTTTTGTTTACAAAACATCGTTTGATAAGGCTAATAGAACAAGTCTTAAAGGAAAAAGAGGAGCCGGTATAGAAAAATCCTTACCAGTATTCGATAAAATTAAAAAGGAATACAATATACCAGTTTTAACAGACATACATAATGAGCAACAATGCGAAATAGTTTCCAAACATGTAGACATATTACAAATACCAGCATTTCTTTGTAGACAAACTGATCTTTTGATTTCTGCAGCTAAAACTCAAAAAATTATAAATGTTAAAAAAGGACAATTTTTAGCTCCATGGGATATGATTAATGTTACTAAGAAAATTTCTGATTCAGGAAATGATAATATTTTAGTAACCGAGAGAGGTGCGAGCTTTGGTTATAACACCCTTGTTTCAGATATGAGATCAATACCGATAATGGCAAAAAATGGTTACCCAGTAGTTTTTGATGGAACACATTCGGTTCAACAGCCTGGTGGTAAAGGAGATAAAAGTGGAGGGCAAAGAGAATTTGTAGAACATTTAACTAGAGCAGCCGTTGCCGTAGGTGTTGCAGCAATTTTTTTAGAAACTCATCAAGATCCCGATAATGCACCATCAGATGGACCTAACATGATTCCTTTAAACCAATTAGAAAGTTTAATTAGTCAACTTGTCGAAATAGATAATTTAGTAAAAAATAATCGATGAGAAAAATCACAAAGGTTGTTGCAAGACAAGTTTTTGATAGTAGAGGAAATCCAACTGTTGAAGCTGAAGTATATTCAAATAATGTTAGTTCAAAAGCAATCTGTCCTTCTGGTGCATCCACAGGATCCCTAGAAGCATTTGAAAAAAGGGATATTTCAAATAAAAAATATTTGGGTAAAAGTGTTTTAAATTGTGTAAAAATTATTAATAAAATAATAGCAAAAAAAATAAAAAATCAAAATGTTCATGACCAAGAAAGGATTGATCATATTTTAATTAAACTTGATGGTACGAAACAAAAGTCAAAAATAGGATCTAATTCAATTCTAGCTGTTTCAATGGCTGTAAAAAAATTATCTGCTAAAATTAAAAAAATACCTCTATATAAAAACTTTATAGTTAAAAAGAATTTTAAATTACCATTTCCACTTATGAATATAATTAATGGAGGCGCACATGCAAACAATGGTTTAAGAATACAAGAGTTTATGATTAGACCTGATAGTGCTAAATCATTTTCTGAAGCAATAAGAATGTGTTTTATTGTTATAAATAAACTAAAAAAATTGATTATTAACAAAGGGCACTCAACATCAGTGGGAGATGAAGGAGGTTTCGCACCCATGATAAATGATAACGAGAAAGCATTAAAACTAATAACTCAAGCCATAAAAAAATCTGGCTTTATAAATGGAAAAGATATTTCAATATGTTTAGATGTTGCAGCAAA
The DNA here is from genome assembly GCA_902531885.1 of uncultured Pelagibacteraceae bacterium. Taxonomy (GTDB): domain Bacteria; phylum Pseudomonadota; class Alphaproteobacteria; order Pelagibacterales; family Pelagibacteraceae; genus Pelagibacter. The sequence continues at coordinate 10,082 of CACAFZ010000019.1, read as the reverse complement.
TGAATTATATAGAAATAACAAATATTCAATTCACTCAAAAAAATATATTAATTCAGATTTAACAATAAAAAAATATAAGAATTTAATAAAAAAATATAAAATTTCTTCTATTGAAGATCCATTTGCTGAAAATGATTGGAATTCATGGAACGAATTAATGAAAAACAATATATTTAATATTCAAATAGTTGGTGACGATTTATACGTCACAAACCTAGAAAGAATAAAAATAGGTTTTTTGAATAATTCATCTAATGCTGTACTAGTTAAGCTTAACCAAATTGGTACAGTTACAGAGACTTTAGAAGTAATTAAATTTTCACAATTAATTGGATTTAAAACAATTATTTCTCATAGATCAGGCGATAGTGAAGATACATTTATAGCTGATTTGGCAGTAGGAACGAATTCTAATCAAATTAAAACTGGGTCTTTGGCTAGATCAGAAAGAGTTGCTAAATATAATCAATTGCTCAGAATTGAAGAAAACCTTGGATCAAGCGCGAAAATGAATAATATTAATTAATGATCAATAAAATAAAAAAAAACTACTTATTATTAATATACACATTCCTTTTAATCTACTTTTTTTTAAATTTTCTTGGTGGAGATAGAGGTCTATTATCATATATCGAAAAAAAAAATTTATTAAAAAATTTAAAACTAAAAGAAAATAATTTGTCGCAGCAAATTGATTTTTTAGAGTTTAAAAATTCCTTATTAACTACTAATTTAGATTTAGATTATATAGAAACTTTAATTAGACAAAAATTTTTATTTGGAAAAAAAGATGAGACGATTTATATAATTAAACAATGATAGTTAGACATCCAGAAAAAGTAAATAAACCAAATAATCCAATTAAAAAAAAACCTAAATGGATCAAATCAAAACTTATTAACAGCCAAGAATTTTTTTTAACAAAAAGCATAGTTAATCAACACAAGTTAAAAACAGTTTGCCAAGAAGCTAACTGTCCAAATATTACTGAATGTTGGAGCAAAAGACATGCTACATTTTTAATTATGGGCGATACCTGTACAAGGGCGTGTGCTTTTTGTGATGTTATAACTGGAAAGCCAAAACCCCTCGATCCATTGGAGCCAAATAAAATCTCTTCTGCTGTAAAAAAATTAAATTTAAAACATGCTGTAATAACATCAGTTGACAGAGATGATTTAGATGATGGTGGAGCTAAACATTTTCATGATGTTATATTTGAAACTAGAAAAAATAATCCAAATACAACTGTAGAGGTTTTGACCCCTGATTTTTTGAGAAAAGGTGAATCTTATAAAAAAGTTATAAAAGCTAAACCTGATGTATTTAACCACAATATAGAAACAGTACCTGGTCTTTATAGAATGGTCAGACCTGGCTCAAGATACTTCGCTTCACTTGAGCTCTTAAAAAATGTAAAAAAAATAGATAAAAATATTTTTACTAAATCAGGATTAATGGTTGGTTTAGGAGAGAGCAAAGATGAAATTTTGCAAGTTATGGATGATTTAAAATTTGCTGATGTAGATTTTTTAACAATAGGCCAATACTTACAACCATCAGCTAAACACCATCCTTTGCATAGATATTATACACCAGAAGAATTTGAGGAATTAAAAATTGCTGCTAAATCAAAAGGGTTTTTGCTAGTCTCCTCTTCGCCATTAACAAGATCTTCTTATCATGCAGATGAAGATTTTGCCAAACTTAAAAAAAATAGAATAGATCAAACTAATGCCCAAAGCATCAGTTAAAAGATCAATTGAATGTAAAAAAGAACAGTTAATTGATTTAGTTCTTGATATAGAAAAATATCCAATATTTGTTCCATTTTGTGTAGATGCCAAAGTACATGAAAAGAAAGAACAAGGTGACTTATTATTGATAATTGCTGATTTAACCATTGGAAAAGGACCCTTCATAGATACATACAAAAGTGACGTTAAATTTAACAAAAAAAAAGATTCCATTTATGTAACTAATCTTGATGGACCACTAAAACATCTTGAAAACAAATGGTTTTTTAAACAAGAAAATAATTCTACAGAAGTTTCTTTCGATGTTGATTTTGAATTAAAAAACTACTTTTTAAATATATTAATGACCAAATCTTTTCAACTTGGATTAAATAAAATTGCTGATGCTTTTGAAAAAAGGGCAGAGGTATTATTTAACAAACCTCAATATTAAATTTAAAGCCTTATTAACAGCAGATCTTTGAATAGAGTTTCTTTTTTTATTTTTAAACAGATATTTTTTAACTAAAATTTTGTTACCTTTTTTTATACCAATATAGACTAAGCCAACAGGTTTTTGCCTAGTTCCACCTTTAGGACCTGCAATACCAGTAATTGATAGAGAAATATTAGTTTTACTAATTTTGTTTAGATTTTTAACCATGAATAAACAAGTTTCATAACTCACAGCACCATGTTTTGTTAATATGTTTATAGGAACTTTAAGAATGTTAATTTTGGATTGATTTGAATAGGTGATTAATCCAAGTGTAAAAACTTTAGAAGAGCCACTTATAGAAGTTATTGAACTTGAAAGTAAACCACCAGTACAAGATTCTGCAAAAGATATTTTGAGTGTCTTTTTACTTAATAATTTAACTAGTTTTATAGCAAGTTTTTTCATGTAGTTATTACCATGTATAAAACTAGAACTGCTACTACATATAATCCAGCGCAGACATCGTCCATAATAACACCAAAACTATTCTTAAAATTTTTATCATAATAACTTACAGGGTAGGGTTTAGCGATATCGAATATTCTAAATAATATGAACATTATGAAGTAAAATGTTAATACTTCGCTAGTATTTTTTATTCCTTCATGTGCAATTTCATAAAGACATATTGGAATGGATTGACCAATAAGTTCATCAATCACTACTTCCTTTGGATCTTTATTATCTAAATCTTTGATGAAAACATTTACGGTGTAAAGTGAAATAAAAAAAATTATAATAACCGAAATTAAAACAATATTTGCCGAAACATTTAAAATATGAAATAAAAAAAACAAAAATAAAGTCGTTATTAGAGACGCAACACTTCCTGGTATTTTTTTAATTTTTCCAATTCCAAATAGAGTGACAAAAAGATAATTAATTTTTTTATTCATATTTGATAACTGAAGATATTACTTCACAAGCTATAGCCTTTTCTTTACCAATCAATCCTAATTTTTCAGTTGTTTTACCTTTTATATTAATTTGATCTGTCGAAATATTACAAATTTTAGAAATTAACTTTACCATTTTATTTTTATATTTTTGAATTTTAGGAGTTTGGGTGATAATATTTATGTCTAAATTATTGATAAAATAATTTTTAGAATTTATTTTATTAATTATAGTTTTTAAAAGAACTGTAGATCTTATGTTTTGAATTTTTTTATTTTTATTAGAAAATTTATCTCCAATATCACCCATTTTACATGCACCAAGTAAAGCATCAATTATTGCGTGTAATACAGGATCACCATCTGAATGACCCAGTGTACCTATTTTTGATTTTATTTTTAATCCACCTAAATATAGTTTTCTTTTTTCTACCAATCTGTGAATGTCAAAACCAATTCCATATTTTATTTTAAAAATTGACATATCATCTTTATAGGTTATTTTTTTATTTGAGATTTCTCCTTTTATAAATTTTATATTTAAATTTTTTTCAATAAATAAACTTGCTTCATCTTGAATTTTTATTTTATTATTTTTTGATAATTCATATAAATCTTTATATCTAAATGCCTGAGGAGTTTGTGTTAGCATCGCTTTGTCTCGTGATAAGTTTGTAATTTTTTTTTTATAAGTATACTTAATTGAATCAGATGAAAAAATATATGGAACAACAGCTTTGCTTTTTTTTAATGAAACTAAAAGCTTCTCGAGAAGTTTTATAGAGAAATTTGGCCTTGCAGCATCATGAATTAAAACATTCTTAACATTAAATTTTTTAACATATTTTAAAGCAATTTTAGATGAGTCTGATCTTTCTTTACCACCAATTATTATTTTCACTGATTTATGAATTTTAGCTTTAGCTAGTTTTTTATTATTGACCACTAATACTATATGTCTAAAAAGTCTTGATTTTAAAACTTTATCAATCGAGTGTTGATAAAGAGGTTTATTTTTAAATAATATATATTGCTTTGGTTTTATGGATTTAAACCTTTTGCTTTGTCCTGCAGCTAGTAATATAAAACAATTATTCATATCAATTTTTAATGATTATGAGCTTATTGCACAATGGTTGATTTTATCAAAAAAAATATATTTATTATTATAATTTTTTTTGTCACGTTATTAGTAGGTTTTTTAACATTTTTAACATTTATTGATAAAAGTTTTTTTGAATTAAATGAAAAAAATTTAAAAATACTGCTTATTACTGATATTTTATTACTATTAATTTTTTTTGTAATTATTTTTACAGAAATTAAGAATTCTATAAAAAATAATATAAATGTAAGAGGTTCCGTATCTAATAGAAAATATATAATTTTTTTTTCTTTGTTTACGTTGATCCCTTCATTGCTAATTTCTATATTTTCACTATTCATATTTTCTTTCGCTTTAGAAAAATATTTTGATCAAAAAATTACAACAGTAGTAAACAATTCTTATGAACTTGCAAAAAGCTATGTTGAGGAAAAAAGAAATAAAATTGAGTTAGATATTCTCCTCATTTCAAATGATATAAATAAAAATTCTAAAATTTTAAAAAGAAATAAAAATAATTTTCAAAATTTTATAAATACACAAAGATTACTTAGAGGCCTTGATCAAATACATTTAATAAATAGTAAAAAAAAATTATTATTATCTTCATCTAACACTAAGTATATACCTGTAGAGGATAAAGCACTAAATATGGTTTTAAATGATGTTAGACCACTTAAAATAATAAATGCCCCAGAAAATAAGTCCGCTGCAATTATTAAATTATCTGAATTTAACGATACTTTTTTATATGTAGTAAAATTACTTGATGAAGAAATTTCAAACTATCTTACCGAATCTCAAGAAGCAAAAAATTTTTATTATACGGTTGAAGATAAAAGTTTAGGAATTAAATTTTCTTTTGCTTTGATCTATATTATTGTAGTTGCACTACTATTATTTCTATCTATTACAATAGCTATTAGATTTTCATCCCGATTTTTTATTTCAATTAATAATTTAATTTCTGCATCAAATGAAATTGGAAGTGGAAATTTAGATGCTAAAGTTCCTGAGCTTAAAGCTGATAGAGAAATTGAAATACTAAATAAAAATTTTAATGCAATGACAAGCAAGTTAAAATCCCAGCAAGAAAAATTATTAAACTCTGAAAGACATGAAGCATGGGAAAGTATAGCTAGAAAATTAGCACATGAAATTAAAAATCCACTTACACCAATTCAATTAACTATAGATAATTTAAAATCCAAATATTTAGATGATATTGAAGATAATAAGAAAGAAAAATATATTTTTAATCTTAAAACAATTAATAAGCAAATTAAGCAAATTGAAAATCTTGTAAATGAATTTTCTGATTTTGCAAGAATGCCAAAACCTTTGTTTAAAAATAACAACATAATTGATATAATTAAATCAAATGTTTTACTTTTAAAAAAATTCGATGAAGAAATTAAAATAAATTTTAAAGATATAAATAAAAAAATTATACTTTCATCTGACAATGAACAAATTGGAAGAGTTTTTTTCAATTTAATTAAAAATTCAATAGAAAGTATTCATGAAAAAGCTAAAAAAACGCCTAATATTAACAAAATTATTGATATAGAAATTAATGAAGGAAGCGATTATATAAGCATTAATATTATCGATAATGGAATTGGTTTTAGCAAAATAAATGCAAAAGAACTAACTAAACCATATTTTACAACAAAAGAAAAAGGAACAGGATTAGGTTTGTCGATAGTTAACAAAATTATAAATGATCATAATGGATCTATTAAATTTGAAAATTTCCAAGATGGTGCAAAAGTAGAAATAATTTTTCATAAATAAATGTCAGCTGAAATATTAATAATTGATGATAATCCAGATATAAGAGTTATCTTGGATGAGTTAATCCAAGAAGCTGGTTATAAAACTAGATTAGCAGCAAATTATAATCAAGCTTTGTCTGAGATAGATAAAAAATTACCTGATGTAGCAATAATAGATGTCAAATTGGATAAAGGTGATAATGATGGAATAGAACTATTAATTCACATAAAAAAAAAAAACAAAGATATCCCCGTAATAATCATATCAGGTCATGCCAATATAGAGATGGCAGTAAATTCTTTAAAATCTGGAGCATTTGAATTTATACAAAAACCTTTCGATAAAGAAAGACTTATGAATTTTATAGATCGAGCAGTTGAAAATTTTAATCTAAAAAATGAAAATAAAAATTTACAGTCTAAGCTCTTTCACTCATATGATCTAATTGGAAAAAGTCAGAATATTAATTCTATCAAAGATCAAATAGAAAAATTATCATTATCAGATAGTAGAATATTTATTTCAGGTCCAACAGGTTCAGGTAAAGAATTAGTTGCTAGAAAAATATATAAAAAGTCAAAAAGAAATAAGGGTCCGTTTGTAATTATTAATGGAGCCTTACTAGATATAAAAAAATATGAAGAAGAACTTTTTGGTGAAGAAAGATCAGATGGATCAATTTCATACGGAGCTCTAGAAAAAGCATCAGGTGGAATTTTATTAATAGATGAAGTTTCTGAAATTCCTTTAGAAACACAATCTAAGATTTTAAGAGTAGTGATAGATCAAAAATTTAAAAGAATTAATGGTAATCACGACATAAGTGTAGATGTTAGAATTATTTGTTCAAGTACTAAGGATATTATACATGAAATTAGTGAAGGTAATTTCAGAGAAGATCTATATCATAGACTAAATGTATTTAATATTAATATAGAACCGCTAAGTAAAAGAATTGAGGATATACCTTTCTTAGTAGATTACTTTTCTGAAAAAATTTGTAATTTATACAATATTAAAAAGTTTAAAATTAAAGATAATAATTATTTGTTAAACTATAATTGGCCTGGAAATGTTAGAGAGTTGCGAAATCTTGTTGAAAGGATTGCAATTCTATCTTCAGGTAGTGACTCAAATAAAATAATGGAAATAATTAAAGAATCTTTGACTAAATCTAAAGATGAAAGCTTTTCAGTTACAGAAACACTCTCATTTCCACTTCGAGAAGCCAGAGAAACTTTTGAAAGAGAATATCTTATGTCACAACTTAAAAAAAATTCAGGAAACATTTCTAAAACGGCCAAATTTGTTGGAATGGAGAGATCAGCGCTATATAGAAAATTAAAATTACTTGGAGTTAAAGATTTAAATTAAATGAATATTATAATTTGCGGAGCTGGCAGGGTCGGCTTTACTATATCTAAATTATTATCTGAACAAGATCATTCTGTTACTGTAATTGATCAGTCAAGTGAGGATATACAAAAACTTAACGAGTCTCTCGATGTAAAGGCAATTGTCGGTAAAGCTACTTATCCATCTATTCTTGAAAAAGCAGACGCAGCTAACGCAGATATGATAATTGCAGTAACAAAAAATGATGAAATTAATATGCTAATCTGTCAAATAGCATATACCGTTTTCAATATACCAAAAAAAATTGCAAGGATTAGATCTCAAGATTATTTAAACCCTAAGTTTTCTAAAGTTTATAATAAAGAAAATTTACCAATTGATGTTATTATTTCACCCGAATTAGAAATTGCTAAATCTATTCAAAGAAAACTTGAAGCACCTGGTGCTATAGATAATGTTCCTTTTGCAGATAATAAAATTAGACTAATTGAAATTTCAGTTAACGACAAATGTCCTATAGCTGAAACAAAACTTAAAGATTTAACAAAAAGATTTCCCGATTTAAACGCAAATATTTTAGGTGTTATAAGAGAAAATAAATTTGTTATTTTAAAAAAAAATGATGTACTAAAAATTAATGATAAGGCATATGTGGTAATAAACTCTTCTCAAATGGAAAAAACACTAAAAGCCTTTGGACATAATGAAAAAATTTCTAATAAAATATTAATTATCGGTGGAGGTAATATAGGATTTAATCTTGCAAAAAATGTAGAGCGATCTTTTGAAGATGCAAGATTAAAAATTATAGAAAAAAACAAAGAAAGAGCATCTCAAATAGCAAATGAATTAAACAATACAATAGTAATAAATGGAGATGGTTTAGATGAAGATGTTCTTAATGAAGCAAATCTTCAGGATGTAGAAACAGTAATTGCTCTTACAAATGATGATGAAGATAATTTAATGGTTAGTGTTTTAGTTGAGAAGTTTTCAAAAAATAAAAGAACTATGGCTTTAATAAATAAACCAAATTACTCTCTTCTACAATCTTCTTTAAATATCGATGATCTTATAGACCCTAGAATGAACACAGTTTCAAGTATATTAAAACATGTTCATAAAGGCACTATTGAAAATGCATATTCAATTTTAAATGGTGAATATGAAGTAATAGAAGCAGAAATTATAGAAACTTCCGAATTAATAAACAAAGAACTAGTCAAAACAGACTTACCAGAAGAAATTAGAATGGGTGCTATACTTAGAAAAAATGAAGTTATCATACCTCGTTCAAACTTTGTGTTTAAAAAAGATGATACTGTTGTTTTGTTAGCCAAAAGAGATTTTTTACCTATAGTTGAAAATATGTTTAGAATCAGTTCTATCTAATTAAATGAATCGTTTTGGTTTTATTTATTTAGGTATATTTTTTTTTATTATCTCTATATTTTCATTTTTTAATATAATTTACTCTTACTATTTTAATTTATATTTAAATATAGATGCTTATATATATTCATTAATAATTTCTTTGTTATTAGGAATTTCATTATTTTTTAACATTAAAAAAGACATAAAAATTTCTATATATGAAAAAATAATTGTAGTTTTGGCTGGATATATAGTCATACCTTTATTAATAGCAGTTCCTTTTTTTTTAAGTATTTATAATATTACATTTTTAGACTGCTATTTTGAAGCAGTTTCTGGTTTCACTTCAACAGGATTTTCTATTTTTTCAAATATTAAACATCTAGATGAAAGCTTAATACTATGGAGATCTACCTCACAATGGATTGGTGGAATTTATTTTTTATTTTCAATAATCCTATTAATTGATGTATTTGATGAAAGTTTAAAGAAATCTTTAACTAATTTTTTGTCTTTCAATACTGATGAAATTTTAAAACAGTCATTTAAAATACTTATTTTTTATTCTTTGCTTACATTGTCAGTATTTATCTTACTAAATTTAATGAATATAAGAATATTTGATGCTTTTAATTTATCGATGTCAATAATTTCCTCTGGTGGTTTTTTACCTGTTAATAATATAGACAGCATAGTAACCTCAGATTTAAAGAAAATTATACTTTCTTTGATACTTTTAGTTTCTTTTTTTAGTCTATTTTTATCTTATAATATTATTTTTTTTAAAAGGAAAAATTTAAATTTTTTCACAGAAGATTTTTATTTATTAATATATTTTTTTTCATTAACAATCATATTTTTTACATTTTTTAATCAAAATAACAATTTTCCTACAATTTTATTTTCTATAACAAGCAGTATTTCAAATATAGGAATTTCATTTAATGATACATATCAGAATCTTAGCTTTATTTTTTTACTTTTGGTAATAGTGGGAGGTTCGTTTTTTTCTACAAGCTCAGGTATAAGATTTATAAAATTATATTCATTAATTAAATTTTCATTAAATGAATTACTATCGCATACAAGACCAAAATATGTTTATAAAAATAAGTTTTTGTTTTCTGAAAATAATATAAAAATAAATGAAATTAACAAATATTTTTTAACCATATTAATTTTTATAATTTCATTAATTATTATATCATCATTACTAACTATATTTGGATTTGATATAGAAACAGCTTTTAAATTAGGTATTTTAACAATCATGAATACCGTAAATTCTTCCATGTATGGCATAAATGACTTAAATTTCTTGTCAATGAATGTTTTCT
>CACAFZ010000018.1 GCA_902531885.1 uncultured Pelagibacteraceae bacterium | reverse complement strand
ATTTGTTTCTTCCAAATAAATTTTCTTGTCCTTCCATTTTATTTTCTACTAAAACGTCAATTGTTTTTCCTTCAAATAACTTATTTTTTTTTCGTTGATGGTCAAATAAATATTTTTGAATCTCTTGCAATCTTTCTTTTGAAACTTTTGGATCCAATTGTTTAAGTTTTGCAGCATTAGTACCTGGTCTTGGGCTAAAAATAAAAGAGTATGAGTTTATAAAATTTATTTTTTTTACTAAAGTTATGGTCTCTTTAAAGTCTTTCTCAGTTTCACCAGGATAAGAAACTATAAAGTCACTTGAAAATTCAATCTCTTTGTTGATTTTTTTTAGCCTATTATAAACTTCAATATATTCTTCAACTGTATGTTTTCTATTCATTAATTTTAAAATCTTATTTGACCCACTTTGGATTGGAAGATGAATAAAAGGCATTAATTTTTTGTTAATTTTATAACAATCAATCAGATCATCAGTCATGTCTTTAGGGTGAGAGGTTGTATATCTAATCCTCTTTAATTCAGAATACTTTGCTAATTCATTTAAAATATTTGAAAGTCTATATTCTCTAGAGTTTTGATTATATGAATATGCATTAACATTTTGTCCTAACAAAATAATTTCTTTAACTCCACTTTTAATTAAAGTCTCTGCTTCGTTTAAGATAGTATTAAAAGGTCTTGAATATTCAGGTCCTCTTGTAAAAGGTACTACACAAAAATTACAAAATTTATCACATCCTTCTTGGATAGTTAAAAAAGCTGAAATTTTATTAGATTTATTTTCTATCTTATCGAAAAAATTAAATTTTGATTCGACATCAAAATCTGTTTCTTCAATTTTTTTTTTTACCGTTATTGATTTGATCGAATCATTTATCTTATGATAAGATTGTGGGCCAATTACTAAATCAATGTAAGGCTCTCTTTTGATCATTTCTTGATTTTCTGCTTGAGCAACACACCCCGCAACAACAATTATAGGTTTTTTTTTAGTCTTATACATTTTTTTTACTCTACCTATTTCATGATAAACTTTTTCTTTAGCTTTATCTCTTATATGACAAGTATTTAGTATGTAGCAGTCTGCATTTTTTTGGTCGTAAGTCTTTTCAAATCCAATATTTTTTACAGAATGATATATACGGTTAGAATCATATTCATTCATTTGGCATCCAAAAGTTTTAATGAAAATCTTTTTTTGCATTAATTAAGATTTCTTTTTAACACCATAAAGTTCTAATTTATGATCCACTAGATTATATCCATATTTGTCAGCAACTTTTTTTTGAAGTTTTTCTATATCATCGTCTACGAATTCTATGATCTCTCCGGTCTTAATATCAATTAAATGGTCATGATGATGCTCACTTAACTCTTCGTATCTTGCTTTACCACCTTTAAAATCATGTTTGGTTAAAATTCCAGATTCTTCAAATAATTTCACTGTCCTATAAACTGTTGCAATGCTAATTTTTGAGTCAAATTTTGTTACTCTTTTATACAATTCATCAACATTAGGATGATCATTTGATTCTGACATAACTTTCGCAATAATCTTTCTTTGATCAGTAAGCTTTACACCTTTTTTAATACATTTTTGTTCAATTGTTTCTTCCATAATTTATTTTAACTCGAATATTGTGGTTTTATCAAATCTTTTATTAAAACTCCCTTCTTATATAAATCAATAATACTGTCATAATTTTGATACTTTATATCATGAGAGAAAAATCCGTATAAATTTATATTATTTGTCATAGATATTGCTTTTACCACAGATATAGATGTTCTAATGCCAGAAAACTTACCAGGTCCTTGATTAACAAAAACATTATCTATTTCTCTAATATTTATATTGTTTTCACTTAGAAAACTAAAAAGCAATGTAACAAAATTGTCAAAATTTTCTCTACTGTTTGGATAATCACTGGTGTATGATTCTTTATTAGATATGGTTTTAAAAAAAATTCTATCGCCAGCTGCATCTATAATTAAATTTTTCATTATTGTCCTATTTAGCATAAATACCTACGCAGAAACAAATAATAACAAATATTATTCAGAGGACCTAGGTACTATTTCTATAATGTACCACAGATTTAATGAAAATAAATATCCATCTACAAATATAAAAATGGAAATTTTTAAAGAACATTTAGATTTAATTGAGAAAAAAAATTATAAATTTTATAGTCCAAAAGATTTTGATGATGAATATACTAGTCCTAAAAATGAAAAAAAAATTTTAATTACTATTGATGATGCATTTAGTTCATTTTATGAGCATGCATGGCCTTATTTAAAAGAAAAGAAAATTCCTTTTATATTATTTTTATCTACTGAACCAGTAGGAAAATATGGTTATATGACATGGAAACAAATAGAAGAAATAGAAAAAGAAGACTTCGCATTTATAGGAAATCACTCACACACACATGAGTATTTAGTTGATTTCAATTTTGAAAATTTTAAAAAAGATATAGATAAATCGATTGAAATTTTTAAAAATAGATTAGGATACAATCCAATATTTTTTTCTTATCCTTTTGGAGAATACAGTTTAGAACAAAAAAAATATATAAGCAAAAAATTTAAATATGCTTTTGGTCAACATTCTGGCGTTATTGACTTCAACAAGGACAAGTATGAATTACCTAGATTTCCAATAAATGAAAAATATGGTGATTTAAATAGATTTAAATTTTTAATAAACCTCTTACCGTTGCAATATAATAAAATAATTCCTGAAGAAAAATATATAAGAGATAATAATCCGCCTAAAATGAAAATAATATTTTTTAAAAATCAAAAAAATTTGGATAAAATAAAATGTTTTTCAGACGAAGGTAATAAATGGGAAAATACTAATATAAAATTAAATGAGCAAACACTTACCGTAAATTTTAGAGAAAAATTTATTTTTAGAAGAGGTAGAATTAATTGCTCTTTAAACGATAATGAAGGCTGGCGTTGGCTTGGAGCACAATTCTCAATTAAAAAATAATTAAATTAGATTTTTTACCCTTTGACTGTTTGGAAGAATGTTTGCATCATCAAAATCTGTTAATGAATTTTGCTCAATAATTTTTTTTATAACATCAGTATATTTTTTTCCAGTTGCGGCGTATTTATCTAGATAATTTACAAGTTCTAAACTATTTAATTTTTCCCCGCTATCTCTCTGTTCGGCTCTAACTTTTCTAAATTCTTTATAACCAGAATGGGTATTTAAATTTCTTTGATAAGCTCTTACAGATGCTTTTAATATTTTGAATTTCATTACTTTATGAGATGAATCATTTGATGCTGCAGAAGGTTTAATTCCTTCTTCGGACCATGTCCATTGACCAAACAAGGCATTTCCTTCAATAGCAAATCTAGAAGTACCCCAGCCTGTTTCTTTTGCTGCTTGAGCTATTGCTAATGACACAGGAATTTCATCCATTCTAACCTTTAATGTAGATAAATCTTTTTTATCAACACCGTATTGTTTAAATTTACTATTTATCCAATTCATTTCTTTTTTAGAATTGTTATTTTTATTTAGAATTACGAATAATTTTTTTCTATCCAGTTTTATTAAATTATTTTCTTCCAAAATTAAAGGAAGTACTATTTGAATAAAAAGTTCTTTTTTTCTTTTTGTATTTTGGATATTTCTTATTTCTTCTGGTAATAAATTCAATGTAACAGGTTTAACAATTTTGGTTTTTCGAACTTCTTTTAAATTATAGTTCGTATCTTTAAATAACTGTTCAATTGTTGAAGCATTTAATCTTACTACATCAGTAGGCGTGTCTTCAAAATTAAATATATCGTCAAATAGATTTTTTAAAATTAATCCATCTCCTTCCAAACTTTTTTCTTTATCTATATTTTTTCCTTGTAGAGTTTTTTCAAAATCAATTTTTGATGTGTTATCTATTAGCCTTGAGTCAAATAAAAATTTTGAAGTATAGCTACTTATAGATGGTAAAATTGAAAAAAAACCTATAATAAAAAAAGCAGAACCAATTGTTAAGTAAAAGCTTCTTAAATCATTATTAATCGGTTTTTTCTTAATTTTATAAATTTTATTTATATTTTTTAAAAAATTTTTTTTTAGCTCTGAGATGCTCATTGATTCTTAGTTTTATATCATAAAAATTTAATTATTTCTTTATATAGCTAAAACTTCTTTAATTTCAGGCACATAATGGCGTAAAAGATTTTCAACTCCTCTTTTTAAAGTAGCTGTTGAGCTTGGACACCCAGAACAACTTCCTTGAAGTTCAACTTTAACTATACCGTCTTTAAATTCCTTAAATTTGATATCTCCACCGTCTCTAGCAACTGCTGGTCTAATTTTGCTTTCTAACAAATTTATTATTTTTTTTTCTATTTCTGTTAAATCGTTATTCTGATTTAAGTCATTACTTCCTTCTAACACAACATTATTGCCACTGGAATAATAATCATTAATAAATGAAATAATAATATGCTTAACTTCTTCCCAATCAATATTTTCTTCTTTATTTACTGATAAAAAATCTTCTGTGAGAAAAATACTGGTAACACCATTTATTGACAATATATTTCTAACAAGTTCATTTTTTATATTGTTTTTTTTTTTAATTTCTAAAGGACCTATTTTAGAAACCTTTTTTTCTGGTAAAAACTTTAGTGAGTTCGGATTTGGAGTGTTCTGTGTTTGTATAAACATTTTAAAAAAATTACATATATCTTATAAGTTAAATATATTAAAAACCAATAATTTTTTTTATTTCATTAATCTTATTTGTTGCTTGTGCATCAGCTTTTTCAGCGCCTTCTTCTAATATTTTATCTATATAATCTTCATTTTTTAATAAATTGATTATTTCTTTCGAAATAGGTGAGATTTTGTCAACAACTGTTTCAGCAAGATTATCTTTAAAATCTGAAAAATTTTTTCCACTGAATTCATCAATAGATTTTTCTATATTTTGATTTTTTAAAGATGAGTATATACTAAGTAAATTTTCAACTTCCGGTCTTTTTTTTAGTTCTATTTTTTCACTTGGCATCAAGTTTCCATCAGTTTTGGCTTTTTTGATTTTATTTAAAATTTGATCATTTGTATCAGTCAAATTAATTCTACTTAAATCTGAAGGGTCAGATTTACTCATTTTTTTTGTTCCGTCTTTTAGACTCATTATTCTTGAAAAATTTTTTTGAATTAATGGTTCTGGAACCCTAAGAAAATTTGCTACATTAAAATCTGAATTAAATTTTTGCGCAATATCTCTAGATAGTTCCAAATGTTGTTTTTGATCTTCACCAACAGGAACATGTGTTGCGTCATATAACAATATATCTGCTGTCATTAGTATTGGATATATGTACAAACCAACACTTGCTTTTTCCTTATCTTTTCCAGCCTTTTCTTTAAATTGTGTCATTCTATTAAGCCAGCCAGTTCTTGCAATACATCCTAATATCCAAGACCCTTCTGCGTGAGCTCGTACTAATGATTGATTAAATATTATACTTTTTTTTGGATCTATTCCGCTAGCCAAAAAAGTAGCTGTGGTTTCTCTAATGTTATTTTTAAGAACTTTAGGGTCTTGTCTAAGTGTAATAGCATGCAAGTCTACTACACAGTATATACATTGATTTCCTTCTTGGTTTTGAAGATCTACAAAATTTTTTATCGCTCCAATATAATTTCCTAAGTGAAGATTTCCACTTGGCTGGACGCCAGAAAATATTTTTTTACTCATTTATTTAATACTTTAGATTAATATCTGAAAATTTGAAAGCTTTTGTAAACATAGAAATCATAAGATAAATCACAAAAGTTATAATCACCACAAATATAATATATATTAGCTTATATTCACTATCATAATTTAGATTTTCAGCAAAAAATATGATCAAATTATAAAAAATATATAAAGTTAAAAAAGTTGATAATATTATTTTAAATAAATTTGCAAAAAAGTTTAGGTTAAAATAAAAATATTTATTTTTTATTAAATAAAAAAATAAAAGCAAAACATTTATCCATGACGATATAGTAGTTGCAATTGGAATAATTATAAATCCTATTTTATTAAAAAAATAAACACTAATTAATATGTTTAATATTACTGAATAAAATGAGAAATAAAAAGGTGTTTTGGTGTTATGTCTGGCAAATAAAAAACTAGAAAAAATCTTTATTATAGAAAAAGCAGGAAGACCTAAAGCGAAATAAAATAAGGCAAGTGAAGAATTTTTTACGCTTCTCAAATCAAATGATCCATAACCAAATAAAGAGGATGTTATTTCTTCCGAAGCAATTAGAAGAGCTCCAGCTGCTGGAAGACTTAAAAATAAACATAACTCTAATGATTTATTTTGAATAAAATTAACTTTATTTTTATTATTAGATTTAATATGTTTAGTTAAATTAGGAAGTATAACAGTGCCTATTGCTATTCCAGCTATAGCTAAATTAATTTGATAAATTCTGTCCGCATAATAAAGATAAGAAACAGCACTTGCTTGGAATGACGCAATTATTGTTCCCACTAAAATATTTATTTGGGTAACACCAGATGAAAATATACTAGGAAATAATTTATTGAAAAAAATTTTAACTTTATTATCTAATTTAAATTGTAAAACTAATTTTGGATTATAATATTTTTTTACAAAAAAATATAAAAAAAATAATTGGATTATTCCTGCCAAAGCTACTGCATATGAAAGATAAAATACTATCTGATCATTAAAATAATTTCCACAAAGAAGCACTATTATAAGTAAAATATTTAATATTATTGGAGCTGCCGAAGCTACTGCAAATTTATTATGGGAGTTTAATATAGCTGAAAAAAATGAAGACAAGCTTACAAAAAGTAAAAAGGGAAATGTGATTCTTGTAAGTAAAATTGTTAATTCCAATTTATCATTATTTTCAGTAAAACCTGGGGCAATTATAAATACAAAACCAGGCATAAAAATTTCAATAATTAAAACTAGAACAAATAGGCTAATTAAAAGTATATTAAATATTGTGTTTGCAAACTTTTGAGATTTTTTTTTTCCTATAGCAAGCTCAGATGAATAACTTGGAACAAATGCGGCATTAAAAGTACCCTCTGAAAATAATCGTCTAAAAGTGTTTGGAATTCTAAATGCTACAAAAAATGCATCTGCAACTGGGCCAGATCCTAAATATATTGCTAGTAATAGATCTCTTAAGTAGCCAAGAACTCTGCTAATCAATGTATAAAAGCTAAATGTGGTAGTTGACTTAATTAAGTTCATAAATCATATTAGTCTTAAAATTGCTCCATTTGTATATCTAAATTATCAAAATGAAAAAAACAAAAATTGATCATTACACAGACAAAGAGGCTTTGGATTTTCATAATACTAATAAATCAGGCAAGATTGAGATTATATCTTCTAAACCGATGACAACTAAAAGAGACTTGGCTTTAGCATATTCACCGGGAGTAGCTGCGCCAGTTAAGGCGATTTATAAAAATCCAGATCTTGCTTACGATTATACTACTAAAGGGAATCTTGTAGCTGTTATAAGTAATGGATCAGCAATTTTAGGTCTTGGAAATCTTGGGGCCATAGCTTCTAAACCAGTAATGGAAGGAAAAGCAGTACTTTTCAAAAGATTTGCTGATATTGACTCTATTGACCTTGAAATAGATTCTAACGATACAAATGAAATAGTTAACTCTATAAAAAACTTTTCAAAAAGTTTTGGGGGAATAAACCTCGAAGATATAGCAGCTCCCGATTGTTTTATAATTGAAAAAAAATTAAAAGAAATTTTAGATATTCCTGTTTTCCATGATGATCAACATGGAACTGCAATAATTACATGTGCGGCTTTAATAAATGCATTACACATAACAAAAAAAAATATTAAGGATATAAAAATTGTAATAAATGGTGCAGGTGCCTCAGCTATGGCTTGTGCAAATCTTTTTAAAGTCAAAGGAGTGCCTCAAAAAAATATCACAATGCTGGATAGAAGAGGAGTTATTTATAAAGGAAGAAAAAACTTAAATGAATGGAAATCTTCACATGCAATTAAAACTAAAGCCAGAACATTAGAAGAAGTAATTGTTGGGGCTGATGTATTTCTTGGATTGTCTAAAGCTGACATCTTAAAAAAAGATATGGTAAAAAAAATGGCAAAAAATCCAATAATTTTTGCTTGTGCAAATCCCGATCCTGAAATTACACCTGAAGAAATTGAAGAAGTAAGAAATGATGCAATAATTGCAACTGGAAGATCTGATTACCCAAATCAAGTAAACAATTTAATAGGTTTTCCTTATATTTTTAGAGGAGCCTTAGATGTTAGAGCAAAAACAATAAACGAAGATATGAAGATGGCTGCATCAAATGCTATAGCTGCCTTAGCTCGAGAAAGAGTTCCTGATGAAGTAGTTGCGGCAATGGGAGGAGAAAGACCAAGATATGGAAAAGATTACATAATACCATCTACATTCGATCCAAGATTAATTAGTGTTATTCCAGTTGCAGTTGCTAAAGCTGCAATTAAAAGTGGTGTTGCAAGAAAAAAAATTGAAAATTTTGAAATTTACTCTGAACAATTAAAACAAAGGCTAGATCCCTCGGTAACTATAATGCAGGGAATTAATTCTCAAATTAAAAAAGCACAAAAAAGAGTAGTTTTTGTAGATGGTGAAGATGAAAATACACTTAAAGCTGCTATTGCTTTTAAAAATAGTGGATTAGGTATTCCAATAATCGTTGCTAAAGAAAAAGTTGTAAAACAAAGATTAAAAGAAATCGGTTATAGTGAAAATTTCGATATTGAAATAGTAAATTCAACTGCAAAAGATAAGAGAGAAAAGTACACAAATTATTTATTTAAAAAATTACATAGAGACGAAGGACTGCTAGAAAGAGATTGTGATAGAATGGTAAGAAACGACAGAGTTATATGGGGAGCATGTATGGTTTCGTGTGGAGATTCTGATGCTATGGTTACTGGAAATACAAGAAGGTATTCTCAATCACTTGAAAAAATTAAAAAAGTTGTTGACCCTAGGCCAGGTGAAATTATGTTTGGTTTAAACATGGTAGTTAATAAAGGAAGAACAGTATTTATTGCAGATACCACTGTGCATGAATATCCTTCATCAAATCAATTAGCTGAAATTGCAATATCATCGGCAAGAGTGGTTAGACTTTTCGGTTTTGATCCAAAAATTGCTTTTTTATCTCACTCAACCTTTGGTCAACCAATTACTAGTAGAACTAAACATATCAGAGATGCTGTTGAGATATTAAAAAAAAAAAATGTTAATTTTAAATTTGATGGAGATATGCAGCCAGATGTTGCTCTGGATGAAATATACAAAGAATTATATCCTTTTTCTGATATTGTAGGTAATGCAAATGTTTTAGTTATGCCTGGACAGCATAGTGCAGCAATAACATATAAAACTATGAAAACTCTGGGTGGATCAAAAGTAATTGGTCCTCTACTTGTTGGGTTAGGACAGGCTATAGAAATTGCCCCTTTAAGATCATCTACTTCAGATATTTTAAATTTAGCTTCAGTTGCTGCTTATTCTGCTGGGGTTATTAAATATAATAAAAAAAATTAATTTTTCTGAATTCTTAAATCTTCTAATAAAAGAATACTAGCAATAACATCTTCTACATCTAGTATCTCTTTAGATTCATTAATAACTTCAGATCTCTCGTCTGAGCTTCTTGCTATTCCATATATGTATATTTTTTTTTTATATGTATCTATATTGTAATTTACAGCTTTAATTTTTTTATTAAAGATCAATGCAGATCGAAGTTGTGATGTAATTAATATATCTTTGGCAGATTGTTTAAAACTAAATTTCTCTTTTATTTTTATATCATTTCTAACTGACCTTACTCCTTTTGTTTCCCATGCTAATTTTGTAATTTTTAATTTTTCTTCTGGATTATCAACTTTTCCAGTAATAAATATTCTTCCATCTAATATTTTGGTTTTTATAGACAAAAAATAGCTTTTATTCATTTTTAATAACCTAGTATCTAAATTTTTATCCATAATAGAATCGTCAATTTGTGTTCCTAAAGTTCTTGGATCTAAAGCAATACTAACACCAGTTCCAAATACTCCTTTTGAAGATGTTCCTACACATCCTGTCACTAATATTAATGATAAAATAAAAAAATATAATTTAATTTTCATTCTTTAAAGATAGACAATAGTTGTAAACTTCTTTTTTTGAAACATTTTTCTTTTCAACAATTATATTGACAATATCTTTTATACTTAATTTATATATAAGTTTTTTTATTTTATTTTTATCTGATTCGCTTAATTTATTTACATTTTTTTGACCTATTTTTTTTTCTGAAATTACAACAGTTAACTCCCCCTTGAGTGAATTTTTAAACTCACATAAATCTTCAACACTACTTCTTATATATTCTTCAAAATACTTTGAAATTTCACGACATATTACAATATTTCTTTTATTAAAATGTTTTTTAATAGAATCAATTATTTTGTTAATTTTTTTTGTAGAAATAAAAAAAACAATTGAACAATCTAATTTTGATAACATATTAAAATCTTTATCAATGAGTGTTTTTTTTTCAGATAAAAAACCATGAAAGTAATATTTATCAGAAAATCCGCTTGCAGAAACTGCAGCTGTAACTGCTGAAGGTCCGGGAACAGAAAATATATTAATATTTTTTTTAATACATTCTTTTATCAATATACGCCCAGGATCAGATATTGCTGGTGTTCCTGCATCTGATATTATTGATAAAATTTTATTTGAATTTAAAAGATCCATTATTTTTTTTAAATTTTTTTTTTCATTAAATTTATGATTAGAAATTAATTTAGATTTTATATCAAAACTTGAAAGTAATTTACTTGATACTCTAGTATCTTCACACAATACAAAATCTGAAATTTTAAGTATTTCTATAGCTCGTGCTGATATATCTCCTAAATTACCTATGGGAGTTGCTATTATATATAAACCTTTCTTAATCTTATTTTTGTCAATATCTATATGCATTAATGTAGAGAAATATAATAATACAATAAAAATGAAAACTTTAATTAAATATATTATTTTACTTTTTTTGATTCTTTTTTCTTTTAATAAGAAGGTTTTTTCTGAGGAAAATATAAAAATTGGTTTAATTGTCCCTTTGACAGGTGAGTACAAAGAAATTGGAGAATCAATTGTTAAAGCAACTAGACTTGCTGTTAACAAAATTAATGACTCTAAAATTGAAATTTACCCTAGAGACACCAAAGCAAATCCGAATACCACTTTAGCAGTTGCTGAGGAACTTTATAAAAAAGGAATTAAAATTATAATTGGACCAATATTTAATGAAAATTTAATTTATTTAAATAAATTAGATGAAGTAATTTTTTTATCATTAACCAATAAATTAATAAATAATCCTAAGAATGTAATCAGCACTGGTATAAATGCACTATCTCAAATTAATACGATAAAAAGATACCTCGAAAAAAATGAAATTAGTAAAACTATTTTTATGATACCGGACTCTGAAATTAAGAATGAAGTTGAAAATGCTATTTTGGAAAGTAAAATTAAACTAAAACAAAAATTTATTTATGATACTGACCCTACATTACTAACCGCTCAAATAGAGGATCTTACATATTATCACATAAGAAAACAAAATCTTGAAGATGAAATATTAAGATTACAAAATTCTAATGAAGTGGGTAAAGAAAAAAAAATAGAAAAATTAAATAAAAAAGATACTTTGGGAGGAATAAATTTTGATTCAGTTATTATCGCTGATTTTGACGAAAGTTTAAAGAGCGTAGCAACATCATTACTATATACAGATGTTACATCTAAAAGAGTTAATTATATTTGTTTAAATCAATGGTTTGATAAATCTTTGTTAAAAGAAGAAAGTCTCCAACCAATATATTTTCCTTCAATAAATAAAAAAAACTATGACGAATTTAAAAATCAATACTTCGAAATATATAATAAAAATCCTAATCAATTATCATTTTTAAGTTATGATTTGGTTGGGCTGTTATATTTTTTAATTTACAAAAATGATTTTATAATTGATGATAAAATTTTTTATAATAAAAATAAATTTAAAGGGAAAATAGGAATTTTTGAAATAAACAAAAATAGAATTAGGCACACTCTAAATTTTTATGTAGTTGAAAATAATAAATTTAAAGAAATATTTTAATTTTTTTAAATGCCTTAAATCTATGATCAATTCTATATTTTAGATCAGGTTTCATTTCACCAAAAGTAAGTTTTTTTCCTTTCGGAACAAAAATCGGATCATATCCAAATCCATTAAATCCTTTTTTTGAAATTGATATTTTTCCTTCTATTTTTCCTATTCTAGTAACACTTCTCCCATTTGGCCAATAAATTGTTAATGCACAAACAAATCTTGCTTGAATTTTTTTTTTTTTCCAATTTTTATCTTTTTTTGTTAATTTTTTATAAACTTTATTTATTGCTAAATTAAAATTATTATTTTTTCCTCCCCACCGTGCAGAGTAAATTCCTGGAAGTTTATTTAATTTATATATTTCCAGACCTGAGTCATCAGCTAAACATATTTTACCAGTTTTTTTTGAAAAATATTTTGCTTTAATTATAGAATTATCTTTAAAAGTTTTTCCATTTTCTTTTGGACTTTTAATATTAAAATTTTTAGGAGAAAAAACTTTTATATTTTTTGGCAACAGGTCTTTAATTTCCTTTAATTTTCCTTGATTATTTGACCCTATGAATAATTCTAAAATTTTTCTTTTTTTCATCTAGTAATTTTTAATTTTCATACCATATAGGTTGTTATGGAAAAAGAAGAAATACAAAAATCTGAAAAGGATGAACTAGAAAAATCTGAAAATAAAGAAGGTGAAAAAAAGGAACTTGCACCCGAAGAAAAAATAAAAGATCTAGAGGATAGATTGGCTAGATCCCTAGCTGAGATGGAAAATCAAAGAAGAAGGTTTGAAAAAGAAAGAGAAGAAGCTTTTGAATATGGGGGATTTTCATTTGCAAAAGAAACTTTAAATTTAATTGATAATCTCGAAAGATCAAAACAGTCTTTAGAAAATGATGAAGCATTAAAAAAAAGTGAAGCACTTAAAAAAATTTCAGAGCATTTAGAAATAATATATAAAGATACTATAAATATATTTGGTAAAAATAATATTAAACCAATTAAATCAATTAATGAAAAACTTGATCCTAATCTTCACCAAGCAATGATGGAAATAGAAGATAACACTAAGGAGTCAGGAACGATAATACAAGAAATACAAAAAGGATTTATGATGAAAGATAGATTGTTAAGACCATCTCTAGTAGGTGTTTCAAAAAAAAACACCGATAATAAAGATCAAAATAAATCAATAAATAAAAAAACTGAAGAAAACCAAGAAAAAAAGGATAAAATTAAGTAGTGTGGCAACTTGTACTATAAGAAATAACACCTATATAAAACGTGGAAATATAAAATTATGAGCAAAGTAATAGGTATAGACTTAGGAACAACAAATTCATGCGTATCAATCATGGAAGGTACACAACCGAAAGTTTTGGAAAATGCTGAAGGGGCAAGAACAACACCTTCAGTTGTTGCTTTTACTGACAATGACGAAAAACTTATTGGACAACCTGCAAAAAGACAGGCTGTAACAAATCCTGAAAATACAATTTTTGCTGTTAAAAGACTAATAGGAAGAAATTTTGAAGATCAGACAGTTAAAAAAGACATTCAAACAGCACCTTTTAAAATAGTAAATTCTGAAAAAGGTGATGCTTGGATAGAAGCTAAAGGACAAAAATATTCACCTTCACAAATCTCAGCTTTCGTTTTACAAAAAATGAAAGAAACTGCAGAAAAATATTTAGGACAAGAAGTAAGTAAGGCAGTAATTACTGTGCCAGCTTATTTTAATGACGCA
>CACAFZ010000017.1 GCA_902531885.1 uncultured Pelagibacteraceae bacterium | reverse complement strand
ACAATTACACAAAAAATATTATTGAAGGAAAAAATTTAAAATTATTAGAAATAATGGATGATAATAAAATTTTTTTTGAAAAAGATGAATATAAATTTCAAAAATTTCCATTGGAAAAATATGGAGTATTTTTTAAAAAAAAATATATCCACAGGCCAATTGGATATTTTGACGTATATATGGACAGAATAATATTTGTTTCTTACGATGGCACAATTTTTTATTCAAATAACATAGATGAAATAAAAAATAATAATAATTTAATTTTTAAAAAATTTAAAACAATAAACCTTGATTTAGAATTTGATGAGGAAGACAACCAGCCATATAGAAATATAAAAATTAGAGATATTTTAATAGATGATGATAAATTGTATTTAGTAACCAATGGAAGAACAAAATTAAGTAATGATAATTATTATGGCTCTACAAACATATTGTATGGAAATATAAATTTAAATAGTTTTTCTATCAAAATAAAAAAATTTTATTCTCCAGACGAAAAAATTTTCAACATTGGAGATTGGGCACACTCTGGGGGAAGATTAGTCAAATATAAAAATTCATCTTTTTTATTGGCAGTGCCTGATTATGCTTTAAAAATTGATAGTGAAAGTTTTGCTAAATTAATTAAATCAGATGAATCAATTATTGGAAAAATATTATTAATTAAAGATGGAAAATCAAAAACATTTTCATATGGTCATAGAAATCCTCAAGGATTATTTTATGACCAGGAAAATGATTTGATTTTTGAAACCGAACATGGACCAACTGGAGGAGATGAAATAAATTTAATAAAATATAAAAAAAATTATGGTTGGCCTGATGCAACCTACGGAGCAAAAATTCAAGGACTAAATAAATTTAGAAATCATAAAAAAAATGGGTATGTTGAGCCACTAAAATATTGGTGGCCAGCAAACTGTGCTCAGTCGGAAATAATTAAAGTTGATAAAAATTTTAATTATAATTGGAAAAAATATACACTTATAAGCGCATGTTTAAGTGGATCTAAAAATCAAGGTGAGTCAATATATAGATGGGAATTTGATCCTAAAAAAGAAAAACTTATTAAAAAAAATAAATATTATATAGGAGATAGAATCAGAGATATAAAATATTTGAAAGAAAAAAAAATAATTTTAATGTTGTTAGAAAATCAAAAGTCTTTAGTATTAATATTTAAGTAAGTTTTTTATACAAATTTAAAGTTTTTTTTGCGGTAAGTTGCCAATTAAATTTTTCTGAATGATTTAACCCTTTATTTTTTAAATCTCTCAACTTTTCATCATCAAATAAGTAATTTTCTAATTTAAATTTAAAATCTTCTTTATCATCAGGATCAAAAAAAATTGCTGCATCTTCACAAATTTCTGGGAATGAACTTTTATTACTACAAAAAACTGGACAGTTTAAACTCATACTTTCAATCAATGGTAAGCCAAACCCCTCATATGCTGAAGGAAATATGAATGCTCTAGCATTTAAATAAATATTTTTTAGATAATAGTCAGATCCATTTATAAAAATGATATTTTTTTCAATATTAAGTTTTTTTACTTGGTCTATTTCCTTAGAGTTCGCTTTATTGCCTCCAAAACAAATCAAATTAAAATTCTTATTTATTTTATTTGAACTAGAATATATTTCTAAAAATTTATCAAAATTTTTATATTTAGATCTATTTCCAACATATAACAAATATGGAAAATCAAAGGGCTTTTCACTTTCCAATTTTAAATTTTTTAAGTGTTCAGAGCCATGGTAAATGACGCTTACTTTTCTTTCATCAATATTATAAAAATTTAATAAATCTTTTTTTGTATTTTCTGATACACAAATAAAATGGTCACAGTCTTTAAAAGCCTTTCTTTTTAAATCAATTAACTCTTCAGAGTTTTTGTATAATTTTTCATATTTCTCATGTATCAAATCATGAACTGTAATAATTTTTTTTGAAATATTTGGTTTGCAAATATCCTTTGAATAATAAGTATCATGAATAATTTGAGGATTATTTTTTTTTAATTGTCTATTTACTATAAAATTGCTTAATTTATCTATTACACTTATTAAAGGAAAATTTGATATGTAAATTCCGCTGTAATACTTCTTTGAGAATTGTTTTAAAAACTGATTTTTATGTATTGGAGCTATAATATTTATATTTTGATTAAGTTTTATAAATTCATTTGCTAGACATGTTATGTACCTAGAAATCCCACCTCTTTTTTGTTGGTAAAAAATTGTGTTGTTAAAAGTAATTTTCATAGACTTAAACTATATATTTATATAAATCTTTTAGAATAATAAACATGATTTCAATTCGTATAAATAATATTATTGATATTATATTAAAGTACTTTGTAAGGGTAAATTATAATAGAAAACGTAGACCCTTTAAAAAAATTCACAAATCTGAATTCGCAATTTTTTTTAATGATTCTCTATCGAATGAAATAATTAGCGATGGAGTTTATGAAAAAAATGAAATTTTACTTGCAGTAAAAAATATTAAAAAAAATGGCACTATATTAGATATAGGAGCAAATATTGGAAACCATTCAATTTTTTTTAGTAAATTTTGTAAAAAAGTTTATGCCTTCGAAGCTCATCCGAAAACATTTAAAATCTTAAGCTTTAATTGCACTAATTATAATAAAATTAAACTTTACAATTTAGGAGTATCGGATCGAAAGGGTCATTTGTTTTTCAAAAAAAATAGTACTTATATTATTGGTGGAAGAGCTTTAAAAAAAAAAGGTTATATAAAATCAAAAATTAACAAATTAGATAATATACTTAAAACTAATAATAATGTTAATTTAATCAAACTTGATATTGAAGGAGGTGAATATAAAGCGTTAATTGGTATGGAAAAATTGGTTAAAAAAAATTCCCCTCTTATTTTTATTGAGTTTAGAGAAAAAAGTATTTTTGCTAGAAAGCAGTTAATTAATTTTTTGCTTAAAAATAAATATTTATATCCTTACTACTTTAATCATGAAGATAGATATGTTGTAAGCAACATTATGAAACTAATTAAAAACATATTTA
Source organism: uncultured Pelagibacteraceae bacterium (assembly GCA_902531885.1). Classification (GTDB taxonomy): domain Bacteria; phylum Pseudomonadota; class Alphaproteobacteria; order Pelagibacterales; family Pelagibacteraceae; genus Pelagibacter. The sequence goes on along the minus strand of CACAFZ010000017.1, from coordinate 10,954 downwards.
TGATACTATTTTTTAGATTTAAAAATAATAAAACTGAACTTAGAAGAGTAGAAATAAAATCTCTTATAGAAAATAAAATTTACAGTAACATGATATTTTCTAAAAAAAAATTAAAGACATTGTTTTAATTTTTTATATATTAAATTTTTCTATAAATTTTTTTAATAATAAAAATTTTTTTTTCGATAATTTTGATTTTAAACTTTCTAAATAAAGTTTAGCCTCAAATATAAATCCATATCCAATTAAAATTACAATTTTTTCTAAAAAATTAGTGTTTGATTTCTTTACATAAATACATTCTATTTGTTCTAAGGGAGATCTAAAAATTGGGTTGTTATAGTCACCATAAACAAATGGTTTTTCATTTGTTGAATTATTAATATTTTTATAAACAGGAAAAGCTGTTAGAATTTGATAGTTTTTTTTTACTAAAATATTATTTATTGAATTAAACGTATTATTGTAAATTTCATGATTCATATTAGTTTCGACCTCAATTAAAAATGGATTATGTTTTTTCATAATTGATTTAATTATATTTAATTCAAGGCCCTCTACATCAATTTTTACCACATCAACTTTATGTTTAAAAAAAAGTTTTACAAAATCATTAAATGAGTATAATTGAGCATCAATTTCATTTTTTTTTCCAAAATAACTTTGGTCTAGTAGTCGTTTTTTTTTTTTTGATTTCTGATAAACATTAACAAAAGTTGAGCCTGTGCTGGTTTTAGTTTTATAATATTTAGTTTTTTTAGTATTATTGCTAATTCCAAATTGATATTTTTTTACATTTTTAGGATAATTTAATAGTTTTTTAAAATTTCTATACGACCAATTTATATTGTCATTAGGATCAACCATTGCAATTTTTGAAAAACCATCAAAATTCAAAAGTATTGGAAGGTATCTGTGGCCTGCGCCAATATCTACAATTCCTATACTTTTATTTCCCATGGCTTCTCTAAGAATTCCTGATGTTTTTTTTGATTTTTTAATAAATTTTTTTCTATTAATTTTTTTTAATACTCTATTTAAATAGTACATTATTTATAATTTTTAATTATTATTGATTGCATATAGTTTAGTTTAAAGTTTTCTGTAAATTCCCACCTTTTAATTCATATTTTTCATCGCAATAATTAATTGCAGACTCCCGGTGTGATATAAATATTAAAGTTGTATCCTTTTTTAGTAATTGAATTTCTTTTAAAATTTCTTTTTCTGAATTTAGATCTAAAGCACTAGTCGCTTCATCCAAAATTAGCAACTTAGGATTGTTGTAAAGTGCCCTTGCAATACCAATTCTTTGTTTTTGACCTCCTGAAATCATGGCGCCCCCTTCACCTACTTGGGTATTTATATTTTCATCTAAATTTTCGATAAAATTCTTTAATGCACTTTTCTTAACAACTTGCTGAACTAGTTCCTCATTAATTTCATTTTCAAGTAAACCAAATGCTATATTTCTTCTTATTGTGTCAGGGATCAAAAATATATTTTGTGATACATATCCGATTGATCTTTGCCAATCTTTTGCGGAATTTTTAAGCGAGACATCATCAACCAAAATTTCACCTTCAGTTGGCTCCAATATTCCCATAATAATATCTAGTAATGTGGATTTTCCAGCTCCACTTTCTCCACTTATTCCTATAAATGAATTTTTTTTTATAATTAGATTTGTATTTTTTAATACTTGATTTTCTCTATTAGGATATTTGTATGAAATATTTTTAACATTTATATGATTTAAAAAATTAATTTTATTAGTTGTTTGAAATATTTTTTTTTCTTTCTCGTAATTATGGGTTTCTCTGAGTATAGGAATTATTCTTCTCGCTGTATCTGCTGAAAACTTGATTCTATTTATCATAAGTAAAATTTTATTCATGGAAGGAACTACTTTGTAAGCTGCTGCAAAAAATAAACCTAGTATTGGCAACATTTCTACTATTGTTCTTCCTGAAAAAAGAAGTACAAAAATAATTATTGAGATGCTTAATACTGCAAAAAATTCAATTAGTAGTCTTGGAGTGCCCGCAATAACATAATTTCTATAATTTATGTTAGCTAGCTTTTCAGTGTTTTTTTGAAATTTATTTAAAAAATATGATTCTCTTCCCAGTAATTTAATTTCTTTTATTCCGCCAATACCATCTTGAACATCTTGTAGTTGAATAGCTGAAAGTTTGTTTCTCACTTCTCCAATTTCAACTAATATTTTTTTATTTAACATAAATAAGATAAAAGTAACTCCACCAAACAAAAAAAAGATAATTAAAGTTGGCAACCAACTAAAATATAATAGCAATAGTAAAATTCCAAAGCACATAAAAAGTTCTAAAGTACAGCTTAGTATTGCATTTAAATATACTGAGCTAAAGAAAGAAGATATATTAACAATATTATTTACTAGTTCTGATGAATTTTGTTTTTTAAAATAAATTATTGATTTTTGAACATATCCTTTAAACAATCTTAACTGAAGACTTGCCTCATATCCTGTGAGAAATAATGATTGTTTCTTTATTACTTCTCTTAAAAAAAAATTCTTAAATCCAAAAAAAACTAAGAAAAATAAAACAACATAAATCAGAAATATTTCTTTTTTTAATTCTGAAATTCCTAATATATTATAAGCTGATTTTAAAAAGTTTTCGTCAGTAAAAATTTTTATAGATGGAAGAATTAAACCTACTCCAAATAGTTCAAAAATCATGCCACAAAACATGTAAATTAAAACCCAAGTGATATTTGTTTTTTCTTTTTTTAAAAAAATTACTTTAGTTAAATCACTAAATTGATTAATTTTTTTTTTAATGTACATGTTAAAAATATTTTTTATTAAAAAAATCTCGATTTTTCATTTTTTAAAATTAATTTTATATCCTGCTTCTTGTGCATCGGTGTAAAATCCTTTTACTGTTTTTAGAGAAAATTCTTCTAAATCTTCACCAATATAATTTGTTTTTTTTAATATTTCGTGAGGGACGGTTATTATGTGACATCCCATCTCTTCTGCCTGATATATATTTAACGTTTCTCTAGTACTTGCCCATAAAATTTCTGATTTTGGTTTTAATTTTGATAATTCAATTGAATTTTTCATAATTTTGATTGGGTCAACTCCAGTATCTGCAATTCTTCCTGCAAAAATGGATAGTATTGCAGGTGTTGAAATGTCTATAACATCAATTATCTCCTTAACTTGTTTTAAAGTAAAAATTGCAGTTATATTGCAAATAATTTTTTTTTTTGAAAGTCTCTCTATTATTTCTACAGTGCTATCTTTTCTAGTGTTTGTGATTGGAATTTTAACATTTACATTGCTTCCCCAAGATGAAATTTCTTCTGCCTGTTTTTCCATTTCTTCAATTTCGTCAGAAAAAACTTCAAAAGAAATAGGCTTATTTTTTATTTCTCTTAAAAGTTCTAAAGCGAATTCCTTATAATCTTTGATTCCTGCTTTTTTCATTAAAGAAGGGTTAGTAGTAAAACCTTTTATATAATCATACTTGTTTAAATTTTTAATAGATTTTAAGTCAGCACCGTCAGCAAATATTTTAATATTTAAATCATTTAATTTCTTCATTTTATTTAAACCTTAATAATTAAACTTATTGTATTTATAAACATATATATTGTCATATATTTTTTTATTTCATGCTTCTGAATAAATGTTTTTTTTTTTATTTAAAGACCAAAAACTAAAAAGAGTAAGTAAATTGAATTTTGGATAAGTAAGAAATAGTGATCTTCTCTCACTTTTAATTGTAAAAGGGGCGCGACCATGAAAACCATTTGTAAGAGTTATAATAATAGAATTTTTTTTTATATTTGCTTTTATAATTTGTTTAAAAAAAGTTTTGGAATTTTCATTTCTTTCATCAAATATATAATTTTCATTATTTATAAAAAAATTTTTATATCTATTATTTATCTTGTGTGATCCAACAGCGTAAGTAAACGGTGCATAGTCATTTTCTACATCAAATGGAAAATAAGCTAATTTTAAATTTGGCAAAAATCTATCTACATGTAAGTTGTTGTCTCCAGGAAATATTGTTTCTGGTATTTTGATTGATCTATGAATTAAAAATTGTCCCACAGGGTCTATTACTTTTCCAAATATTTTTTCTGTAACTTGCTTACTAAAATTTATTATTTCCGGATAGTAATCTAATTCAGAATATAAAAGTTTCACCAAAACATCTTCAGATTTTTCATGTTTATTTAATTCTAAAACTTTATTTTTTTTCAAAAAATCTTTATCACCATTATTTATTTTATTAAAAGTTTCTATTATTTTTTCTCTTTCATTGTCACTTAAAATATTCTCAAATATAATTATTCCATAATTTTTCAAGGCTTCAAATGCAGAATTAGAAATTATTTTATTTTTTTCTAAAGAAAAAGTAATTTCTTTCAATTCCACTTTTTTATACTTTTTATCATTTTCATCACTATAAAAAAAATAATTTAGTCTGTGATTTTTTTTGCCAATGTAGTTTAAAAAAGAGATTAAAAAATTTTTGTATTTTTCACGTAAAATAAATGGTTTTATATTTTTAAAATTTAAACCTGGATAATAAAATATTCTATCATATAAAACTTTTATTTTTTTTGGGTTTAATATTAATTTTATCCAATTAATCGGATTTAAAATATCTTTTACAAGTGAAAACATATTATAGAACTTTACCAAGCAATATTATTATAAAGTTTACTAATTTTAGAACCTTTAATTAAAAAATAAAGCTTTATTTAGTTTAAAAATTATACTATTCAATCCTTTTTCCAAAAATATAATTAAATTTATATATGAAAAAAGTTCTTGTTACTGGAGGATCTGGTTTTATAGGTTCTAATTTAATAAATAAGCTTCTGTTAAAAGGATATAAGGTTAACTGTATAGATTTCGAAAACAATCTCTTAATTAAAAATAAAAATTATAAGTTTTTTAAAAGTGATATTTTTAATACTAAAATTTTAAACTCTGCTACAAAAAATTGTGATACTATTATTCATCTAGCAGCATCGTTAGGTGTTAAAAATACAGATGATAATTTAGTCCAATGTTTAAATTCCAATATTTTAGGAACAAGAAAAGTACTAGAAGCTGCCAGAAAAAATAAAGTAAAATATTTTTTATTTTCTTCTTCATCTGAAATATACGGTGATCAAAAACATTTTCCAATTTTTGAAAATTTTCCTTCTCAGAATAAATCTGTTTATGCTATCAGTAAAATTGCGGCCGAAAATTTTGTTAAAGGTTATAATCAAAAATTTAATATTAATTATAACATTATTCGATTTTTTAATGTTTATGGACCAGGTCAAAAGAATAATTTTGTTATTTCCAAATATATTGAACTTGCCTCAAAAAATAAAAATTTAAATGTTTATGGAAGTGGTAATCAAACCAGATCATTCTGTCATGTAGATGATGCTACCGAAGGAGTAATTGAAATTATAGAAAATGGTAAAAAAAATACAATTTATAACATTGGAAATAATCAAGAACCTATAAGCATTTATAATCTTGCAAAATTAGTAAGTTCAATATTTAAAAATAAAATTAAAATTAATAAGATATCTTATAATCAAAGCGATAGAAAAATGGATAGAGAAATAAACAAAAGAATCCCAAGTATAAAAAAAATATGTCAGGATACAAACTATTTTCCAAATATAAATTTATTGGATGGTTTAATCGGTTTGGTTGAAAAAAAAGAACTCTTAAATAATAAAGCATTTATAAGTAGGCTTGGAATAGGTACGCTTCAATTTGGTTTAAAATATGGAATTGCCAATAAAGAAGGTAAATTAAAAAGTTTAGAAATAGAAAAAATTAAAAAGTTAGCCAATAATAATAATATTAAACTTGTTGATACAGCTAATGTTTATGGAAATTCTGAATATAGACTGGGAAAAATAGATTTTTCAAAGTTTAAACTTGTTTCAAAATTGCCAGTTTCTAAACCTTCCTCTAATAGAGCTGAATGGGTTTTGAGAAGTATAAAAAAATCATTGAAAAAATTAAATACAAAAAAAATTTATGGTATGCATGTTCATAATACTAATTATTTATTAGATAAAAAAGGATATCAAATATATAATGGATTAGTTAAAGCTAAAAAAGATGGGTTAATAAAAAAAATAGGTGTTTCAATTTATACGCCCGAAGAATTAAAGAAAATAATATCAAAATTTAAAATTGACTTGGTTCTAATCCCATTTAATATTTTTGACCAAAGAATGCTTAAATCTAATATTTTAAAAGATCTTAAAAAACAAAATATAGAAATTCATACTAGAACAACATTTTTACAAGGACTTCTTCTTTTAAAAAAAAATGAAATACCAAAAAAATTTTCAAAATTTCAAAGATATTTTGTTAATTGGCATAAACTTCAAAATAAATTAAAAATGCCAAAATTTAAAATTTGTCTAAGATATGCTTTGTCGAATAAATATATTGATAAAGTCATTGTTGGCGTAGATAATTCTAGACAGTTTAAATTGCTAATCAAATCCGCTGGGTTTATCAAAACAAAAATAAATTCAATTGACGCTAGTAAGGAAATAAATTTAATTAATCCATCAAAATGGTAAATAAAAATATTGCAATAATTCAAGCAAGAACAACCTCTGTTAGACTTCCGGGTAAAGTCCTTTTAAAAATTAACGGACTGCCAGTAATAGAAATTTTATACAGAAGACTTAAAAAATCAAAAAAATTAAAAGATATTATTATAGCGACTACTAAAAAAAGCATACATCTAATAAAATTTTTAAAAAAAAAAAAAATTAAATATTTTATTGGAAGTGATAAAAATGTTTTAAGTAGATACTATAAAACAGCTTTAAAATTTAAAGCAGATAATATAGTTAGAATTACTGCAGATGGAATATTAGCTGATCCAAAACTAATAGATAATTTTTTAAAATTGTACGAAAAAAAAAAAGTGGATTATTTAAGTAATTTAGATCCAGTCACTTATCCAGATGGTTTAGATATAGAAATTTTTAATTTTAAAACCTTAAAACATGCATATAAAAATGCAAAAAAAATGTATGATAAAGAACATGTAACACCATTTATAATAAATAACGTAAGGAATAAAAAATACAACGTATCAAATACAGATAATTATTCTAAGGTAAGATTGACCCTTGATGAACAGGAAGATTATGAAACCTTAAAAAAAATTTTTAGTTATTTTAAACCAAATATTTACTTTGGTTGGAAAAAAATAGTATTACTATTGAATAAAAATAAAAAATACCAACTAAATTCTCACTTACAGAGAAATGAAGGATCAAAAATGACAATTACTAAAAAACTTTGGAAAAGAGCAAAAAAAATAATTCCTGGGGGAAATATGTTTTTGTCAAAAAGACCTGAATTATTTCATCCAAACAAATGGCCAGCTTATTTCAAAAAAGCAAAAGGTATTAATGTTTGGGATTTAGATGGAAAAAAATATAAAGATTTATCATTAATGGGAGTTGGCTGTAATATTCTTGGATATGCAAATGATAAAGTTGATCAAGCGGTTATAAATGCCATTAGGAAGGGTAATGGAAGTACATTAAATTCTCATGAAGAAGTTAAGCTTTGCGAAAAACTTTTAGAATTACATCCTTGGGCGGATATGTCAAAATTGGCAAAAACTGGTGGTGAGGCCGCTGCAGTTGCAGTAAGAATTGCAAGAGCAGCATCTGGAAAAGATAAAATAGCATTTTGTGGATATCACGGATGGCATGATTGGTATTTATCGGCAAATATAAATAATAAAAATAATTTACAAAGTCATTTAATGGGAGGCCTTGAAGCAAAAGGAGTTCCTAAAAATTTAAAAAATACTGCCTTCCCATTTACATATAACAAATTTGATGAATTAGAAAAAATTGTAGATAAACACGATATTGGAACAATCAAAATGGAGGTGTCAAGAAACTACAAACCAAGAAATGGATTCTTGAAAAAAATTAGAAATTTATGTGATAAAAAAAAAATAATTTTAATTTTTGACGAATGTACTTCAGGTTTTAGAGAAACATTTGGAGGCTTGCATAAACTTTATGGTGTAAATCCGGATATTGCTTGGTTTGGAAAGGCTATGGGAAATGGTTATAGTATTTCGGCGATTATTGGAAAACGGGAAATCATGGACCAAGCACAAGATTCTTTTATGAGTAGCACTTTTTGGACTGAAAGAACTGGCTCTGTAGCAGCATTAGAAACATTAAAACAAATGGAAAAAATTAAGTCTTGGAAAATAATAACCAAAAAAGGTCTTATAATTCAAAAAAAATGGGCTGAAATTGCAAAAAGAAATAAATTGGAAATTCAAGTGCTAGGAATTCCCGCCCTATCATCATTTACAATAAAATCAAATAATTGGATAAAATATAAAACTTTTATTACTCAAGAAATGCTAAAAAAAAAATATTTGGCTTCTAACGCGTTGTTTGTTTCTATAAAGCATGATGATAAATCATTAGAAAATTATTTTAATATACTTGATGAAATATTTAGCCAAATTTATAAATTTGAAAATAATTCTCTATCTGTAGATAAATATATAGAAGGACCGGTTTGTCAAAGTGGATTTCAAAGATTGAATTAAAATGAAATTAAATACAAATAAAATTATTGGTATTATTGGATTAGGCTATGTTGGTTTGCCACTAATGTTGCTGGCTAATAAAAAATATAAAGTTTTAGGATTTGATATTAATAAAAAAAAAATTGAAATGTTAAAAAGTAAAAAATCCTATATTTCTGACATCTCTAATAAAGAAATCATTGCTTTAAAAAATGAAAATCTATTTCTATTTAATGAAAATTTAGAACAAATTTCAAAATGTAAATTTTTAATTTTTTGTCTACCCACTCCTTTAAAAAAAAATTACCCAGACATGTCCTATATAAAAAAAGCATTTAATAAAATATATCCATATCTAAAAAAAAACCAAACAATAATATTAGAAAGTAGTGTTTATCCTGGAGCAACCGAAGAGATTTTTTTAAAAAAACTTAGAAAGAAATTTAAATTGGGTAAAAATTATTTTTTAACTTACTCTCCAGAAAGAATAGATCCTGGAAGCCCTAGTTTAATAAAAAAATTAGAATTTCATAATATTACAAAATTAGTATCCGGTCATACCAAAAATTGTGAAAAAAAAATTTTAAATTTATACACGTCAATTTTTAAAAATATATATTTATGTAAATCGATAATAGTAGCTGAAACTACTAAAATATTTGAAAATATTTTTAGAGCTGTAAATATAGGACTTGTAAATGAAATGAAAATTTTAACAGACAAAATGAAAATTAATATTCACGATGTTGTTGAAGCTGCTGGATCAAAACCATTCGGTTTTAAAAAATTCTCGCCAGGTCCAGGTGTTGGAGGACATTGTATACCAATAGACCCAATTTTTATGAAGTGGGTGGCAAATAAACATAAACATAAAACAAAATTTATTGATCTAGGTGCAAAAATGAATATTCAAATTACAAATTGGACTATTAGAAAAATCATAAGTTTAATTAAAAATAAAAGAAAATGTTTAATACTAGGAGTTGCTTATAAAGCAGATATCAATGATATAAGAGAGTCTCCATCAATTAAGATATTTAAAAGATTACTAAAAATTAAAAAATTAGATTTAGATTATTATGATCCTTATATAAAAAATTTTACACTAAATAAGAAGGTATTTTATAGCAAAAAGGTAAAAAACTATGGAAGTTATGATTTCTCAATAATATGTACTGATCATTCAAATTTTAATTATAAAAAAATAATGAAAGAATCAAAAAAAAATAATTGATACAAGAGGCGTGTATAAAGATAGTAAACTTTCAAAAGTAATTCATCTTTAGTTTTTTTCAAATTTCATAAAATTCTTGAATAATTTAAGAAAATATTTTTGCTCAATAAAATTTAAATTAGGATGAATAGGTAAAGATATTTCGCTTTTATAAAATTTTTCTGCATTAGGAAAATCTCCAAATTTATAAGAGAAATTTTTTTGGTAAAATTTATAAGTATGAATGGGTTTATAATGGACCTGAAGATGAAATTTTTTTTTAAAAAAAAAATTTAATATTTTAGATTTATTAACTTTAGATTTTTTAAAATTGATTTGTAAAGGATATAAATGATATGAGTGAAAATGATTTTTTTTAGAATATGGAACGGTTATATTTTCAATTTGGTTAAAAAAATTGTCATAAACCTTAGCAATTGCTCTTCTTTTTGAGATAAATTTATTTATTTTTTTAAGTTGGCTTATTCCTAATGCGGATTGAAAGTCGGTTATTCTAAAGTTATACCCAAGCTCATGAATTTCTCTGTTCCATTTATCTTTATATTTTAAACTTTTGATAAATCCATGGTTTCTAAAAATATTAATTTTTTTAATTATATCCTGATTATTTGTAATTACTGCTCCACCTTCGCCGGTTGTAATATTTTTCAATGATTGAAAACTTTGAGATATAATATCTGCATATTTTATAGCATACTTAGTGTCATTTTTATATTTCGCACCCAATGCATGACAATTATCATTTATCAATGTTAAATCATATTTATTTCCCAAATATTTTAAATTAGGCCAATCGCATGGGTTACCTGCAAAATCAACAGCTATAACCGCTTTTATATTTTTTTTATATTTGTTCAAAATTTTGATTTTATTTTCTAATTTGTTAAGATCTATATTGTAAGTTTTTTCATCAATATCAACAAATAAAGGGTAAGCTCCTGAATAACAAATAGAATTCGCAGTAGCAACAAATGTATTTGGAGTTGTTATAATTTTATCTCCTTTTTTCCAACCTAGTGCTTTGCCGATTAAATGTAATGAAGCTGTTCCACTCGAAACGCAGCTACAATATCGAGCACCAAAAAAATTTTTAAGTTTG
>CACAFZ010000016.1 GCA_902531885.1 uncultured Pelagibacteraceae bacterium | reverse complement strand
TGCAGCCACAGGTATAGTTGGTGCGTCTGTTACAATTTTAGGAATTATGGCAGCCAAATCTATGAATAGATCAGGCTATAACGTTAGATTGGCCGCAGGAACAATTACAGCTGGTGGCACTTTAGGAATATTAATTCCGCCAAGCATTATGCTTGTTGTAATGGGTCCTATAATGGAAATTCCAGTAATTGATCTATTTGCAGCCGCTATCATACCCGGGATACTACTTGCTAGCTTATACGCAGCTTATACCACTATTAGATGTATGATGGATCCAAAACTAGGTCCACCATTACCTGAAGACATGAGAGCAACAAGCATGAAAGATGTTTGGATTGAATTTTTTCTTGGCTTAGTTCCACCTGCCGCATTAGTTTTTGCTGCTCTAGGAAGTATATTGTTTGGTTTTGCAACTCCAACAGAAGCTGCTGGCTGCGGTGCTATGGGAGCTTTACTTTTGTCACTTGCTTACAAAAAATTAACTTTTTCAAAATTACAAGAAGCGCTTGTTAAAACTTTAGAGATCTCTGCTTTAATTATGGTTTTAGTAGCTGCATCAAACTTTTTTGGAGCAGTTTTTGCTAGACTTGGTACACCAATGTTACTTACTGAATTTTTGCTATCATTAGAAATGAATAGGTATTTAATTTTAGCTATAGTTATGGGGGTAATTTTTCTTTTAGGGTGGCCTCTAGAATGGGTTCCAATTGTAATGATCATTGTTCCAATAATATTACCTTTAATAGAAGCATTAGGTTTTAATTTAACTTGGTTTGCAATATTAGTAGCAGTCAATCTACAAACCGCCTGGCTCTCCCCACCTGTTGCTTTATCAGCGTATTTTTTAAAAGGTGTTGTACCCGAATGGGATTTGAAAGATATTTATCTAGGAATGATGCAGTTTATGGTTTTGCAAATTATTGGACTAATAATAATAATAATTTTCCCTAAAATAGTACTATGGTTACCAACTGTCTTGTATGGACAGTGATATATATTTGTTTAATATATAAAGCGTGATTCAAGAAAAAGAAAACTTCCCTTTAACAAATTGGGAAATCGTATCTGTAAATCCTGTCGATAAAAACTGGATATGGAAAGATCTATTCTGTTTTTGGGGTGTTAGTGTCCAAACAATTATTTTTTTTTCATTAATCGCTTCTTTTTATCTTTTATATGATATAAATATTTTAATCGTATTAGCTGGTTCTGTTATAGCTGCATTTTTAGTGTATATTTTTTCTAATTTAATTGGCAAGCCATCTCAAAAGTACGGATTGCCATTTCCAGTTATTTTAAGGACATCAATAGGAGGTAATGGTTCTAGATATGTTGCTTTACTAAGAGGTATTGTGGGTATTTTTATGTTTGGAGTACAGACATTTTTTATCTCAAAATCAATTGGTTATTTAATTAGAGTGGTAATTTTTATTATTGATAATAATCTATTAGATCAAAACACATTCCTAATATTTTTTATGGGAATAAACATTATCGACGGTATAGCTTTTTTAATTACTTTACTAATTCAATATTTTCTTTTTAGTAGAGGAAAATATTTTCTTAAATCATTTATAAATTTTTCTGCATATTTTGTGTATTTTGGATTAATTCTATTTTTAATTATAATTTTATCGGAAAATTTTAATGAAATTTCTAATTTATTAAAATCTTATTCAAATATGGAAAATATAATAGCAAAAAAAAATATATTTCCTTTAATCACTATTGTAGGAACTATGTTTTCATATTTTTCAATTATGATTGTTAATTATGGAGATTATTCCAGATATGTCAAAAATGATAAAGAATTAAATTTAGGAAATTTAAGTTTAATATTAAATTTAATTATATTTTCTTTTTTAAGTGTTCTAATAGTTTTAGGAGCTGATATTATTTTATCAAAAAAAATGATACAAGCAGAACAGTTGCTGACAAATCCAACAGACATAATAGGTAAAATGAACAATACTTTTTTAACTATTGTGGCTCTATTATTTATTCTATTTGCATCTTTATCAACAAATTTAATTGCAAACTATATTCCTTCACAAAATGTTTTATTAAACTTAATTCCAAAAAATCTATCTTTAAAAAGTTCTGGTTTAGTTATTATTTTAATAGGTTTTTTTATCGGTATTTTTTGGTTGCCGGTTTTAAGTAAAGTTGGAATTTTATCTTTAGTAGACACATTTGGTGCTTTTCTTGGACCAATCTTTGGAATAATGATTTCAGAACATTATTTAATTAAAAATAAAAATTTAATAATTAAAGATATTTTTTCTTCAAAGAAAAATAGTGCTTACTATTACACAAATGGATGGCACTACAAAGGACTATATTCTTTAATAATTGGCTTTATATTTTCAGCTTCAACAATATGGAATCCACAATTGAACTTTTTACATTCATTTTCTTGGATGATTGGAGCTTTTGTATCGTGTATTACTTATTATCTTTTAGTTAGCAAATAAAATGAAGGCTCTTGTATATACTGGAACTGAAAAATTAGAATATAAAAACTTCAATGATCCAAATATAGTTAATAACGAAAGTATAATCAAAGTCTCAGCATCAGGTATATGCGGTTCCGATATGCATGCTTACCACGGTAAGGATGAAAGGCGTATTCCTCCTTTGATTTTAGGTCACGAGGTAAGTGGAATTATTGAAAAAGGCCTTAATAAAGGTAAAAAAGTAGTTTTAAATCCATTAATAACATGTGGAAATTGTGATTATTGTAAATCTGGAAGCGAACACCTTTGTAATAAAAGAGTTCTTTTAGGAATGAATAGACCCGTTGAAAGACAAGGAGGATTTGCAGAGCTAGTTTTAGTTCCAAACAAAAATATTTATGAACTTCCAGAGGGACTAGAAATGAAAAAAGCACCGATTGCTGAACCAACCGCAGTATCTTTGCATGCTGTTGAATTAGGGGAAAAAAATATAAAAAAATCTTTTAATGATTGCAAGGCTTTAGTTATAGGAGGTGGTGCAATAGGATTGCTTTGTGCACTAATATTAGAAAAAATCAAAAACTGCGGAGAAGTATATTTATCTGAACCAAATCAAAAGAGATTAGAAGTATGTTCAAAAAATTTGAAATCCACTTCAACAACCCCTAAAGACCCAAGTCTCAAAGAAAATGATTTTGACTTAGTTTTTGACACTGTTGGACTTGAAGTAACTAGAAATTCTGCAATAAAACATATTAAACCTGGTGGCACGATAGTACATATTGGTTTATCTCAACCTTCGGGAATTTTTGATTTTAGAAAAGCTACGCTTCAAGAAATCACCTTTATAGGCACTTACTGTTATACAAATAAGGATTTTGAAAATACATTGAATCTTCTTTCAAAAAATAAAATAGGTGATTTAAATTGGATAGAATTTAAAAATTTGAGCAGTGGTGCTGAAGCATTTAAAGAAATCCATGATGGCACATGTTCAGCTCCAAAAATTATATTAATTCCTTAATTTAAAGGCTTATTTAAGGGCAAAACAATAGACTTATTTGCTCTTTTATCTTTAGCTACAACGGGTGCTAAAATTATTACAGACCAGTAAACTAGAAGTAAAAATATTGATAGTGATTTCAAAGCTTTTCTCCATTTTCAATACAATTTTCTTTGTTAATTTTGTTTTCAAAATCATTCAAAGTTTCATTGTTTACTATCCAAATGAAAGATTTTTCATATGTCTTATCACTTGCTAATTTAGTACACTTTTTTCCCAGCTTTACAGAGTGAGTGCTACAGTTAGTTAAAAATAATAAAATTAAAATTGATAATATTTTTTTCATATACCAAATATTAATCAATAATAATGTAATTTGATTGTCCTAATAGTGTCTAAACTTTGATTTTTCAATTTAATTGAAATTTATTTTCATACCCTATATGGATGCTAAATGATAAAAATTTTTAAAATTATAATATTCATTTTTTTCATGATTTCAGCCAATGTTCATGCTGAAACTGTAATAGTGTTTGAATTTACAGAAGAAGAATTTAAAACTTTAAAAGTTAGAAAAGTTAAAGGAAAGACCAAATGGACACTGGGATCAAACGATAATGGAAACTATATTAGGGCTGTAGCTGAAGGAACAGGTTCTGGACTAGGTAAAGAGGTATCAATAGATCTTAGAAAAACACCATATATAAATATTACTTGGAAAATTGAAAAGGATCTATCTGGTATTGTAGAAAATAGTAAAAAAGGACATGATTTTGCCGCTAGAGTTTTTGTAGTTAAAAAAACAGGTTCTACCGCACTTTCAAATAGAGCCGTGAATTATGTATTTTCAAGCAATAACCTAGTTAATGAAAGTTGGAGAAGCCCATATACAAAAAAATCAATAGATTATGTATTGTCGACAACTAAAAATAATTTAAACGAATGGGTCACTGTTAAAGCTAATGTTAAAGAACATTTTAAAAAACTTCACAATCTTGATGTTAATACACTCAATGGAGTGGCAATTATGACTGACACTGATAATTCGAAACTTAAAGCTATTTCTTATTACCAAAATATTTATTTCTCCTCAGAATAGTGGGGTCTGAAATAAACTTTTTTAATTTGTATGCTACAAAACCTATTATTATAGCCATAATAACATCTTCAAGTGGAGTGGCATTAGGAAAACCATAATTCCATAAAATAACCATAAGTAACCAAAAAATATATATTATCATCAAACTATTTTTTTCACACTATTAAACAAACTAACCATTTTATCAATATTAATTCTTTTAGTATTTACATTTCTTGGGCTTGGGTGATAACAGCTTATTAATATTTTTTGATCAGGAAGTTTGTATCTTGCTCCATGAATAAATGTATATTTTTTATTCCTAAAGTTATAATTTTTTTTATAAAATGTTAAACATGCATCAAAAGCTATTTTTCCTAATGCTACAATAACTTTGATATTTTTTAGCAAATTTATTTCTTGTTTAAAATATTTAAAACAAGTTTTAAGCTCCAAAGGAGTTGGTTTGTCACCTGGAGGCACACATTTTAAAGCAGTTGTTATATAAGTGTTATAAAGTTTCAAACCATCATATCTATTCAATGAAGTTGGTTGATTAGACATTTTTGATTTGTATAAACATTTGTATAAAAAATCTGCAGATCTATCGCCTGTAAACACTCTACCTGTTCTATTTCCACCATGTGCGGCAGGAGCTAGTCCAATTAGTAAAACCTCACCATTTATATCACCAAAGCCATTTATTGGCTTTCCCCAATATATTTCATTTATGTATTGTTTTCTTTTTTCTCTAGCAATTTTTTTTCTAAAACTAGTCAATCTAGCACATTTATTACACTTAATAATTTTGCTATTTAACTCTTTAAACTTATTGTTCATTTAAGATAATTATAAAATAATGATAAATTAATAAAAACTATTATATAATATTGTTTGTAGTATGAAACTTTTTTTTACAATAACTAAATACTTAATTTTAGTCATAATTCTTATTATTATTTATGATTTAACATCAGTAGATTTTAAATATGTAAATAGAAACGCAATAACAATAGATGTAAATAACGTAAAAAATCCGCAAATCAAAAAGGTAGTAAGAAAAGTAGATCTATATTTAGGCGAGTTATATTTTAATTTGAGTAAAAAAAAACAGGTTGAATTTTATTCACAAGACATTGAAAAATATAATAGCTTACCAGATGAATTAACTGTCCCTCCAACTTTAGAAAACTTAACGATCACTAATGGAAAAAATATTAACAATTCTAAAAACTGGGCAAGAAGTCATGGAAACCATTTGTCGAACAAATTTTCTAATTTAAAAAAAATTAATACAGAAAATGTTAATAATTTAGAAGTTGCATGGACACATACATTCGAAAAAAAGTCAGATGTGCCTGGGAACCCTATATTTTTTGATGGACTTGTATACGTTGGAACTCCGAATAGGAGCTTAGTAGCTTTAAACGCTGTTAATGGGAAAAAAATTTGGGAGCACAAAACAGAAGGAATGCCAGCTAGAAGAGGATTGATGCTCCATAAAGAAGAAAAATCAAAAATTTATTTTTGTGATCAAGTAAATTTAATTGCAATTTATGCATCTAATGGAAAGTATGTTTCTGAATTTGGAAATAAAGGTAAAATTAAATTAAAAAAATACTGCCAAATAACGCCAGTCGTTATTAAAGATAAAATAATCATTGCAACTTTTGAACCGAGCATTGAGGTTTATGATAGGAAAAAAGGTAAACTTTTGTGGAGATTTTATCTTAAAGAAAAAAACACAAAATACTTTAGGTATGGTGGAAAAAGATTTGATTATTCAGGAGGAAATCCGTGGGGAGGCATATCAGCAGACCTTGATAGAGAAATAGTATATGTTTCTACTGGAAATGCAGGTTTTTTTACTGATGGCACTACCAGACCTGGAAAAAATAAATATTCAAATTCTGTAGTTGCTATTGATATCAAAAATAAAAAATTACTATGGGAGTTTCAAGAAATTGAACACGACATATGGGACTATGATATTGCCGCGCCACCAATTTTATCTTCAATCGAAGTAAATAATAAAAAAATAGATGTAGTAGTGGCTGTTACAAAAACAGGTGATACGCTTGTACTAGACAGAATGACTGGAAAAAGTATATATGGTTATGTTAATAAAAAAGTTCCACTGTCAACAATTCCTGGTGAAAAAGTTTCTTTTTACCAGAAAAAATTTATTTTACCTCAGCCTTTTGCAAAGCAAATTTTCAATTTAAAAGATATTACTAATATATCCGATGAAAGTCATGATTATGTTTATAATAAAGTTAAAGACACCACATTTGGTTTTTTTGTTCCCACTTCAACAGATAAAAAAAACGTAGTTTATGGTTTAGGTGGTGGAGCTCAATGGATGGGTGCAAGCATAGATAATAGTAAGGGAATACTTTATGTGCCATCAAATAATATGGCAAGAATTATTTGGAGTGAAAAACAGAGAAAAAAATATGAATATTATGTGTATCCATTTTTTCAAGAAGTTTTGAAAGATCAGGATGGATATCCCGGATCAAAACCTCCTTGGGGAAATATTACTGCAATCAATCTAAATAATGGAAAAAAAATTTGGCAAATACCTTTTGGAGAATATGAAGAACTTAGTAAAAAAGGAATATCAATTACTGGCCAAACAAATATGGGAGGAGTCACAGGGACTGCAGGAAATCTTTTATTTGCCACAGGTACTTTAGATAGAAAAATTAGAGCCTTCGACTCGAATAATGGTAAGGAATTGTGGAATTATCAATTACCTTTTTCAGGATCTAGTCCACCTACAATTTATGAGTATAATGATGAACAATATGTACTTGTTACTTCTACTGGAAGTAGCTCTATGTACAACTGGTATGGAAAACAGGCTCCCTTAGGAAACAAAATTTTTGCATTTAAGCTAAAAAAATAAATATATACGGATATTGGTTATATTTTTTTTTTATATAAAGAAATTCCTTCATTAATTTTGTTTTTGTAGGATTCTTTAAAACTGTCTAATTGCCAACCTTTAAGCCTACTCTGAATTTCTTTAATGTTATTTTTCTTCCATTCATCGGTAGTAGACTCATCTTTCCAAATTTTTTTTTCTTCATTACTTCTTCCACACCCATAACAGTATCCAGTAACCGGATCAGTTTTACAAATACTAATGCATGGAGAAATAATCATTTTTTTTATATAATTATTATATATACACAATTATTATATTTGGACAAACTTCATGTATAATATATAAAGCAGCAATAATTGTGGGCGAGTGGCGGAATTGGTAGACGCGTTGGTCTTAGGAACCAATATGGCAACATGTGAAGGTTCGACTCCTTTCTCGCCTACCATTATTAATTATGAAAATTACAGTTGAAAATAAAAAAGGTTTAGAAAAAAATATAAAGGTCTTAATAGATAAAAAAATTATATCCGAACACCTTAATTCAAAGTATGAAGAAATTAAAAAGGATGTAGCAATAAAAGGATTTAGACCTGGAAAAGTGCCTACTGAAATTATAAAAAGGCAGTTTGGAAAAGCTTTATATGGAGAGGTAATAGATAAAGTTCTTAAAGAAAGTAGCGCTAAAGCTCTAGAAGAAAACAAAATAAAACCAGCAGGACAACCAAAAATAGATCTTAAATCTTTTGGAGAAGGAAAAGATCTTGAATATATTATTTCTGTTACAGAACTACCTAAAATTGAACTGTCTTCGTTTAACAACATTAAAATAAATGAATATGTTGTAAAAATTGGAGCAGAAGAAACTGATAAGCGAATACATCAAATTGCAAAAAGTCAAAATAATTTTAAAGAAGTTGATGAAAGCCATGTTTCAAAAAACGAAGATTTAGTTATTTTCGATTATAAAGCAACAGTCGAAGGAAAAGATTTTAAAGGTAACGAAGGAAAAGCAGTACAGCTAGTACTAGGAAAAGATTTATTTATTAAAGGTTTCGATAGACAATTGGTAGGATTAAAGAAAAAAGAAAATAAAAAAGTAGAAGTGACGCTGCCAGATAATTTTCCAGAAAAAAATCTAATTAATAAAAAAGCAATTTTTGAATGTAACATTACATCAATTAAAAAACCTCAAGCTATAGAAATAAATGATGAATTTGCGAAATCCTTAGGCGCACAAGATTTGAATAATTTAAAGGAGTTAATATCAAAACAAATAAATGAAGAATTTAAAAATTCTTTAGATACAATTTCAAAAAAACAAATTCTCAAACAGATAGAAAAACAAAAAATAGATGATTTGCCAAAAAATTTAATAGATGAAGAAATTAAAATTTTATCTCAAGGAATGAAAGAAGAGGAAATAAATAAAAACAAAAATATTCTAGAAAACCAAGCAACTAAAAGAATTAAAACAGGTTTAATTCTAAATGCTTTTGGGGAACAAAATAATATTAAAGTTTCTCAAGAAGAAGTAAATTCAGAAATACAAAAACAATTAAGAATGATGCCAGGACAAGAAAAAATTGTTCAAGAATATTATCAAAAAAATCCCGGAGCAATTGACGCAATTAGAGGTTCAATTTATGAAGAAAAAATTATTGAAAAAATTAAAAAAGGCGCCAAAGTTGATAAAAAAGAAATCACCAAAAAAGAAGCAGAAAAAATATTAAAAGATGAGAATGAGGAAAGTTTAAATGAGAAAAAAAAATTATCTGATCATTCCCATGATCATAAACATGAAGGCGAACAAAAAACAAAATCTAAAAAAAAGCCTTTAGAAAAAAAAAAAACACCAAAAAAACCTAAACCATCGCTACAAAAAACAAAATATTCAAAAAAAGTTAGCAAAAAGTAATCACAAGTTGTATAAGTAAATCGAATCAACTTATGACAAATAAAATTACCGAACACATGAATACGTTAGTACCAATGGTTGTCGAGCAATCCAGTAGAGGTGAAAGAGCATACGATATATACTCAAGATTACTTAAAGAAAGAGTAGTATTTGTAGTTGGTCCAATTAATGATAATGTGGCCTCATTAGTAACAGCACAATTATTGTTCTTAGAATCAGAAAATCCAAAAAAAGATATATCACTTTATATAAATTCACCCGGCGGCCTTGTAACCTCTGGACTTGGTATATATGATACTATGCAATATATTAAACCAGACGTAACAACACTATGTATAGGGCAAGCAGCTAGCATGGGATCATTTTTGTTAGCAGCTGGAGCAAAGGGAAAAAGATTTTCACTTCCAAATTCAAGAATAATGGTTCATCAACCATCAGCAGGTTTTCAAGGTCAAGCAACTGATATTGAGATACACGCTAATGAAGTGATGTCATTAAAAAAAAGGTTAAATGAAATCTATTCAAAACATACAGGTAAGTCGGTAGAGGAAATTAAGTCAGCTCTTGAGAGAGATAATTTTATGACACCAGAGAATGCAAAAAGTTTTGGCTTAATAGACAAAGTAGTAGAAAAAAGAGGATAGATAACAAGATATAGTTTCATTCTCAACCTACACTTGATTACAATCATGAAACTATAATAAAGTGTTTTAATTGATTCGTTATAAAAAATATGAGTAACAATAAAAATATTCTTTACTGTTCTTTCTGTGGCAAAAGCCAGCACGAGGTTAGAAAGTTAATTGCTGGTCCAACAGTATTTATTTGCGATGAGTGTGTTGAACTTTGTATGGATATTATAAAGGAAGAAAATAAAGATACTTTAGTAAAACACCAGGATGGATTACCTTCGCCTAGAGAAATATGTAAAGTTTTAGATGATTATGTAATTGGACAAGATCACGCAAAAAAAGTTTTATCAGTTGCGGTTCATAATCACTACAAAAGATTAAATTATGAAAATAAAAACTCCAAAAGTGTTGAATTAGCAAAATCTAATATATTGTTAGTTGGCCCAACTGGATGCGGAAAAACATTGTTGGCACAAACCCTCGCAAGAATTTTAGATGTACCTTTTACAATGGCCGACGCCACAACATTAACAGAAGCAGGATATGTTGGTGAAGATGTGGAAAATATAATTTTAAAATTATTACAGTCAGCTGATTACAACGTTGAAAAAGCTCAAAGAGGAATTGTTTATATAGATGAAGTAGATAAAATAAGTCGTAAATCTGAAAATCCATCTATAACAAGAGATGTTTCAGGTGAAGGTGTACAACAAGCATTATTAAAAATTATGGAAGGAACTATTGCGAGCGTTCCACCGCAAGGAGGTAGAAAACATCCGCAACAAGAATTTTTACAAGTAGATACAACAAATATATTATTTATTTGTGGTGGTGCCTTTGCAGGTTTAGATAAAATTATCTCTCTTAGAGATAAAGGTTCATCTATAGGGTTTGAAGCCCAAGTAAAATCAGTTGAAGACAAAAAAATAGGTGAATGGATGAAGGGACTAGAACCAGAAGATTTGTTAAAATATGGCTTAATACCTGAATTTATCGGAAGATTGCCCATAACAGCAACTTTGGAAGATTTAGATGAAGCTTCATTAATAAAAATATTAAAAGAACCAAAAAATTCGCTAACTAAACAATATCAAGAATTATTCAAACTTGAGGGTGTAAAACTAATTTTTAATGAAAATGCTTTAAAAGAAATAGCTCTTAAAGCAATCAACAAGAAAACTGGAGCGAGAGGATTAAGATCAATAATTGAAAATATCTTATTAAAAACAATGTTTGATTTACCAAGTCAAGAAAATATTGAAGGGGTTATAGTAGACATTAATGCGGCAAAGGGAATATCTCAACCCATTATACAACATTCTAAAGCTACTAAAACAAAATCAGATAAGAGCTCTGCGGCTTAATTAGCTTATCTATTAAGTTAATAAAGCATATTTATCTATTGCAAAATCCAATATAATATCCATATTTGACTTATGGAAATCAAAATCAAATTACCTTTATTACCACTAAGAGATATAGTTGTTTTTCCCAATATGGTGATTCCTCTTTTTGTAGGCAGAGATAAATCAATAGCGGCATTAAATGAAGTAATGAAACACGACAAAAAAATTGTACTAGTTACTCAAAAAAATTCAGAAATTGATGATCCAAAAAGTACTGATATTTTTTCTTACGGATGTGAAAGCAATATACTTCAATTACTTAAATTACCTGATGGAACAGTTAAAGTTTTAGTAGAAGGAAATAAAAGAGTTAAAATTGTTGGATTTAAAGAAGAAGAACAGTTTATTTCTTGCAATTATGAATATCAAAATGAAATTATTGGTAATGAAGAAGAGCTAAAACCTTTAGCACTATCTGCTATAAAAAAATTAGAAAAATTAAATTTTGTAAATAAAAAAATATCCAATGAAACAATTAACAATATTAAACAACTTAAAGAACCTTTAAAAATTGTAGATAATATTGCAGCACATATAACAACCACAATTACTGAAAAACAACAGTTGTTCGAAACTTTTGATGTTAAAAAAAGATTGGAAAGTATTATTAAAATTATTGAGAATGAAACAAGTATAATCGGTGTTGAAAAAAGAATTAGGGGAAGAGTTAAAACCCAAATGGAAAAAACACAAAGAGAATACTATTTAAATGAACAATTAAAGGCTATCCAAAAAGAACTAGGTGAGATTGAAGATGGAAAAGACGAAACATCAAATTTAAATAAATCAATACTAAAAGCAAAAATGCCTAAAGAAGTTCAAAAAAAATGCATGAGTGAACTTAAAAAATTAAGAAACATGAGCCCAATGTCCGCAGAAGCTACCGTGGTAAGGAATTATCTTGATTGGATGATTGATATACCTTGGTATAAAAAAGATAAAGTTGATATTGATTTAAACAAAGCATCGAAAGTTCTTGAAGAAGATCATTACGGTTTGGAAAAAGTTAAAGAAAGAATTATAGAATTTTTGGCTGTTCAAAAAAGAATGGAAAAAATAAAGGGCCCGATACTCTGCTTGGTTGGACCTCCGGGTGTAGGAAAAACATCATTAGGTAAATCTATAGCTAAAGCTACAAATAGACAGTTTGTAAGAATGTCTTTAGGAGGAATAAGAGATGAAGCGGAAATAAGAGGACATAGAAGAACATATATTGGTTCTTTACCTGGTAAAATTATACAAATGATGAAAAAAGCAGGTACGAGAAATCCTTTAATTCTATTAGATGAAATCGATAAAGTAGGAAATGATTATAGAGGAGATCCTTCCTCAGCACTACTCGAAGCTCTTGATCCAGAGCAAAACACTACATTTAATGATCATTATTTAGAAGTAGATTATGATTTATCCGATGTACTTTTTGTAACAACAGCAAATACATTAAATATATTACCACCATTACTAGATAGAATGGAGGTAATAAGAATCCCCGGTTATACTGAAGATGAAAAGATTAATATTGCGAATAATTTTTTACTTCCAAAACAGATTAAAGAAAATGGAGTAAAAGATGGGGAAATGGAATTGTCTGACGGAACAGTAAAAGAAATAATTAGAAATTATACAAGAGAGTCAGGAGTAAGAAATTTAGAAAGAGAAATATCCAAAGTTACAAGAAAAGTAGTTAAAAAAGTTGTTAACAATGAAGAAAAAAAAGTTACAGTGGATCAAAAAAACTTATCAGATTTTCTAGGTGTTAAAAAATTTAAATTTGGAGAAGTTGAAAATGAAGATAAAGTTGGAATAGTTACAGGTCTAGCTTGGACTGAGTTTGGAGGTGAGATTTTAAAAATTGAAACAGTTAACATGCCCGGTAAAGGAAAAATGCAAATTACAGGTAAATTAGGTGAAGTAATGCAAGAGTCTGTTAAAGCTGCCAAATCTTTTGTAAGATCAAAAAGTTTAGATTATGGAATAATTCCACCTATATTTGAAAAAAAAGATTTTCATATACATGTTCCTGAAGGAGCAACACCTAAAGATGGCCCTTCAGCTGGTATTGCTATGGTAACTTCAATAGTTTCATCAATAACTAATATTCCAGCTAATAGAAAAATTGCAATGACTGGCGAAGTAACAATTACAGGACAGGTTTTGCCTATAGGAGGATTAAAAGAAAAATTATTAGCAGCACATAGAGCTGGAATTAGTCACGTATTAATACCAAAAGAAAACGAAAAAGACTTAGCAGATGTACCAAAAAAAGTAAAAGAAGATATAAAAATTACACCTGTAGAATTTGTAGATGAAGTTATTAAGTTAGCCTTAACAAAAGAACTCAAAAGAGTTGAATGGGTTGAGGTAGAAAAAATTTCAGAGAACAAAAAAAACGAAAAGACTCAAGCGAGTATTCAATAAAATTATTCTATAATAATATTTTCTGCGTTTAAATTTTTAAGTTTATTATTAAAGCATATTTCATATGCCTTCTCTATTTTTGATGTATATCTATCAATGTTAAAAAGAGATGTTTTCATTTTATTTGTTATAATTTTATTTTTTAAATTTAACAAATAATCTTTATCAGAAATTAAATTTTCAATTTTTTTTTCATAATCTTCAAAATCTTTAGCAATTAATTCATTTAATTCCATAGATTTGAGAATACTTGAACATACACTGCTAGCAAAAGATTTACCTTTTATTGTTATAATTGGCAATCCTGCAACAATGTAATCACAACAGGAACTGTGCGAACCATACGGGAAAGTATCTAGACATAAGTCAGCTAATTTAATTCTATCTAAGTGATCCTGATTACTTTGTATTTTATCAGCAAAAATTATTCTATTTTTATCAATATTCTTTTTTTTTATTAAATTTGTTAAATTTACAGAACCTTCATAATTATCAAATGATAACCATAAAATAGTATTTTCATATTTTTTTAATATGTTTGTCCATATATCAAAAATTTTAGGTGTAATTTTGTAAAATTTACTAAAACTACACAAAATTATAGAATCATTAGGCAAACCATATTGATCTCTGCTAATTATTTTATTAGATATATTTCTTTCTGAGTCAGTTACCATAAACGTATTAGGTAAATAAATTATTTTTTCGGAATAATTAGACTCATCATTTTTTGTTATAATGTTTTTATCAGAAATTATATAATCAATATTTTTAGAAGCAGTAGTGCAAGGGAAACCTAAAAAATTAATTTGAATAGGTGCACACCTTTTTTCAAAAATAAAAAATCTATTTAAGTATGTATATCCCATCAAGTCTACGGCGATATCTATGTCTAATTTTTTTGACATATCCACAATTTCTTGATCAGATTTATTCTCTA
>CACAFZ010000015.1 GCA_902531885.1 uncultured Pelagibacteraceae bacterium | reverse complement strand
TTTTGCTGCATCGGATAAATCTGATGCAGATATAAGCTTTAAACCAGAATTATCTAAAATTTTTTTACCTTCTTCAAATTTAGTTCCTGCTAATCTTACAACTAAAGGAACTTCAATTTTAATTTCTTTCGCAGCATCTACAACTCCTTGGGCAAGAACATCACATCTCATTATACCTCCAAAAATATTTATCAAAATTCCCTTAACATTTTCATCTGATAAAATTATTTTAAATGCTGCCGAAACTTTTTCTTTGGAAGCGCCACCACCAACATCCAGAAAATTTGCTGGCTCTTCACCATAAAGTTTAATTATATCCATTGTAGCCATTGCTAAACCTGCGCCATTAACCATGCATCCAATGCTACCGTCTAATTTTATATAAGATAAATCATGTTTGCTTGCTTCTATCTCTGTTTCTTCCTCTTCATTAAGATCTCTTAGATTTAAAATCTCTGGATTTCTAAATAATGCATTGTCATCAAAATTCATTTTTGCATCTAAGCATATAATTTTTTTATCTTTTGTTAAAATCAGCGGGTTTATTTCAACAAGATTAGCATCAGTATCAATGAACATTTTATATATAGATTTAATTAAATTTACTGCATGTTTTTTTGTACTAGCATCTAGATTAAATATTCCAACAATTTTATTACAATCTCCATCTGATATTTGATCTTCTAAATTAACTTTAGTTGTTACAATTTTTTCTGGATTATTTTTTGCTACTTCTTCAATATCCATTCCACCTTGATCACTTGAAATAAATGCAATTTTAGAACTTGTCCTATCAACTAGGCAGGAAAGATAAAATTCTTTATCAATTTTAGAAGATGATTCAACATAAAGCCTTTTAACTACTCTTCCTTGTGATCCTGTTTGATGAGTAACTAATTTTTTACCTAGTAGCTCCTTAGCTGCATTGCTTAGTTCTTCTATTGTATTTAATATCTTTACACCTCCGGCCTTTCCCCTTCCTCCTGCATGAATTTGTGCTTTTAATACTAATTTTTCAGTCTTTAAAGACTTTGCCTTTTCAATAAGTTCTTCAACTGAAAGTGCAAAAAATCCTTCGGGAACAACTGCGCCATATTTTTTTAAAATTTCTTTAGCTTGATGCTCGTGAATGTTCATTATTATTTTAAAAGATCTTTATCAATAGCTGAAGCTGCTTGCCATAATTTTTTAACAGCATCTATTGAATGCATAAATTGACTTTTTTCCTTTTCATCTAAACTTATTTCTTCTATTTTTTCCACTCCATTTTTACCTATTATAACTGGAACGCCTGCAAAAATATCTTTCACGCCATATTCGCCACTTAGATGAACTGCACAAGGAAGTAATTTTTTTTCATCTTTTAAGTAGGCCTCTGCCATTTTTATTCCTGAAGCAGCTGGTGCGTAAAATGCAGAACCTTTTTCTAAAAATTTAACAATCTCAGCACCTCCATCTCTAGTTCTTTGATTAATTTTCTCTAGTCTTTCCAGTGATAATCGACCATCTTTTACTAAATCTAATAATGGTCTGCCCGAAACCTTTGTAAATCTTGGCAGCGGAACCATCGTGTCCCCGTGACCACCCATAACCATTGCTTCTATTTCTTTTACTGGAACTTTAAGTTCAAGTGATAAAAATAATTTAAATCTTGAGCTATCTAATATTCCTGCCATTCCAACTACTTTATTTACTGGAAGATTTGAATATTTTTGGAATGCCATTACCATAACATCTAATGGATTTGTAATACATATTACGAAAGCATTGGGTGCATTTTTCTTTACACCTTCTGCCACTTGTTTAATAATTTTCAAATTAATTCCTAAAAGATCGTCTCTGCTCATTCCAGGTTTTCTTGGGACACCTGCAGTAATAATGATAACGTCAGAGTTTTTAATATCTTCATAATTATCTGTTCCTGAAAATTTAACATTAAAACCATCAACCGAAGAAGACTGGGCAATATCTAAAGCTTTTCCTTTAGCTATACCGCTAGCAACATCAAATAACACTACTTCTTGCACTAGTTCTTTTATTCCAATTAAATGGGCTAAAGTTCCGCCAATTTGTCCTGCACCAATTAAAGAAATTTTTGACATTTTATTTCATTGTTGGCATTACAAATTCTGGATTTGATCTAATGCCTGATGGCCATCTTGATGTTATTGTTTTTAATTTGGTATAAAATCTTACACCTTCAATTCCATGCATATGCTGATCTCCAAATAAAGATCTCTTCCAACCTCCAAAACTATGAAAGGCAACAGGTACAGGTATAGGTATATTAATGCCAACCATACCCACTTTAATCTTACTAGCAAAGGTTCTACCAACGTCGCCGTCTCTGGTGTAAATACTTGTTCCATTTCCAAATTCATGGTCATTGATAAGTTTAGTTGCTTCATTAAAGTCTTTTACTCTAACTACCGAAAGAACAGGCCCAAATATTTCTTCTTTATAAATTCTCATATTTTTTTTCACATTATCAAATAAACATCCACCTATATAAAAACCATTTTCATAACCTTGTAACTTTATATTTCTTCCATCTACCACTAATTTTGCTCCCTCTTTTACTCCAAGATCTACATATCCTTTAACTTTTTCTAAATGTTCTCTAGTAACTAGTGGTCCCATTTCAGAACCTTTGTCCATCCCAGGTCCAATTTTAAGAGCTTCAACTTTTTTAGATAGTTGATTAACTAAATTGTCTCCAATATCTCCAACTGCCACAGCAACTGATTGTGCCATACATCTTTCTCCTGCAGATCCATATGCTGCTCCCATTAATCCATTTACTGCTTGATCTAAATCACAATCTGGCATTACAACACAATGATTCTTCGCTCCACCAAGAGCTTGGACTCTTTTTTCATTTTTTGCAGCATTTTCATAAATGTATTTTGCTATTGGAGTAGATCCCACAAAGCTAACTGCCTGAATATCTTTATTTGTTAATATAGCATCTACTACTTCTTTGTCTCCATTAACAACATTAAAAACTCCATCTGGCAAACCTGCTTCTTTAAATAATTCTGCTAACTTAATTGAGCATGAAGGATCTTTTTCTGATGGTTTTAGTATAAAAGTATTTCCACATGCTATTGCCATAGGGAACATCCACATTGGAACCATAGCAGGAAAGTTAAATGGTGTTATACCTGCACAAACACCAAGTGGCTGTCTAATAGACCAACTATCAATATCTGTACCTACATTTTCAGTAAACTCTCCTTTTAAAACTTGTGGTATACCACATGCAAACTCAACTACCTCCAATCCCCTTACTAGAGAACCCTTTGCGTCCTCGTAAACTTTGCCATGTTCAGAAACAATCATTTTTGTAAGTTCATCAGAATTTTTTTCTATTAATTCTTTAAATTTGAACATTATTCTAGCTCTTTGAATTGGTGGTTTTAGTGACCATGTCTCAAATGCTTTTTTTGAAATTTCTACAGCTTCATTTAAATCTGATTTTGTTCCTAAATAAACTTCAGATTTTTGATCTCCTGTAGCAGGATTAAATACTTTTCCTTTTCTTTTTGAATTTCCAGAAACTATTTTGCCATTAATGAAATGTTGAATTAAATTCATAGTAAAAATTACTTAATATAACTAGCTAGCTTGTTGCAAGCATTTTCTTTATCGATGCAATTGCCTTTGCTGGATTTAGTCCTTTTGGACATGCATTTGTACAATTCATAATAGTATGACATCTGTAAAGTTTTAATTCATCTGCAACTTTTTTTAATCTTTCTTTTCTTTCTTCATCTCTACTGTCAATTATCCATCTATAAGCTTGGAGCAAGACTGCAGGTCCAAGGTATTTATCTCCATTCCACCAATAACTTGGACATGCAGTGGAACAACAGGCGCACATTATACATTCATAAAGACCATCTAATTTTGATCTATCTTCTATCGATTGCAAATTTTCTTTGCTATCATCTTTTTTAGAATTTTTTAACCAAGGCTCTACAGACGCATATTGTTTATATAATGTGCTTAAATCTCCAATTAAATCTTTTTGAACTCTTAAATGAGGTAAAGGATAAATATTAATATCACCTTTAATTTCATTATGAGGTTTTGTACACGCTAACCCATTTTTTCCATCCATATTCATTGCACATGATCCACAGACACCGTGTGCACAGGATCTTCTATAAGCAATAGATGAATCTATTTCATTTTTAATTTTATTTAGTAGATCTAGTACTTTTGAGGGGCAATTATCCATATCAACTTCATAGGTGTCTATTCGTGGATTCTCACCTGTCGAAGGATCCCATCTATAAATATTAACTTTTCTAATATTTTTTGAACCACTTTTATCTTTATAATATTTGCCTTTTTGAATTTTAGAATTTTGAGGTAAATTTATTTGCACCATTAATAAACTCTTTCTTGAGGTGGAAAATATTGTACATCATTTGTTAATGTTGATCTATGTACATCTCTATAAGAAATTTTTGTTTTACTACCTTTACACCAAGATAATGTATGTTTCATAAAGTTATTATCATCTCTTTTAGGATGATCTTCTCTTGCATGAGCTCCTCTGCTTTCCTTTCTTTCGTATGCAGAGTCAAGTGTAACTATTGCCTGTCTTATTAAGTTATCAAATTCTAAAGTTTCAACTAAATCAGTATTAAAAATTAAAGATTTATCTTTTACTGATATTGAATTCATTCCTTCATATGGTTTTCTTATTTCTTCTACTCCTTCTTTTAAAGTTTTTTCAGTTCTAAATACCGCACATTTTGACTGCATAGTTTTTTGCATAGCTAATCTCAAATCAGCTGTTCTGTTTGATCCATTGCCATTCCTTAATTTTTCAAATCTATCTAAGCATTTGTCTGTTTCTGAATTTGAAATTTCCTCATGTGGGGTTCCTGGTTTTACTATTTCTGCAGCTCTTTTTGCTGCAGCTCTTCCAAAAACTACAAGATCAATTAATGAATTTGATCCCAATCTGTTAGCTCCATGAACAGAAACGCATGCTGCTTCACCTATTGCCATAAGTCCAGACACAACTTTATCAGAACCATTAACTGTTATAACTTCTGCTTTATAATTAGTTGGAATACCACCCATGTTATAATGTACTGTAGGAACCACTGGTATCGGTTCCTTAGTTACATCAACATTTGCAAATAATCTTGAAGATTCTGAAATTCCAGGAAGTCTTTTCTCAATTACTTCTGGATCTAAATGATTTAAATGAAGATGAACATGATCTTTTTCTTTTCCAACTCCTCTTCCTTCATTAATTTCAACTGCTATTGATCTACTTACCACATCTCTAGATGCAAGATCCTTGGCCTTTGGAGCATATTTCTCCATAAATCTTTCTCCTTTGGAATTTAACAAATAACCTCCTTCACCCCTAACACCTTCGGATATTAATGTACCATGACCATAAATTCCTGTTGGATGAAATTGAACAAATTCCATATCTTGCAAAGGTAAACCGGCTCTTAAAACCATAGCATTCCCATCGCCTGTACAAGTATGGGCAGATGTAGATGAGTAATATGTTTTTCCATATCCGCCAGTTGCAATAATTGTTATATGAGATCTAAATCTATGAATAGTTCCATCATTTAAATTCCAAGCAATTAAACCTTTGCACTCTCCATCTTTCATTAATAAATCTAAAGCAAAGTATTCAATAAAAAATTCCGTGTTATGCTTTAATGCTTGACCATACATAGTATGCAATATTGCATGACCAGTTCTATCTGCGGCTGCACAAGTTCTTTGAACAGTTTCATTGCCATAATTTTTAGTCATTCCACCAAAAGGTCTTTGATAAATTTTTCCATCCTCAGTTCTACTAAATGGAACTCCATATCTCTCTAATTCTAGAACTGCTCTTGGAGCTTCTTTGCACAAATACTCTATGCTATCTTGGTCACCTAACCAATCAGATCCTTTTACAGTATCATACATATGCCATCTCCAGTCATCTTCTCCCATATTTCCTAAGGCTGCAGAAATACCACCTTGTGCTGCTGAAGTATGGCTTCTAGTAGGAAAAACTTTTGATATACAAGCAGTTTTTAATCCAGCCTCACTAAGACCAACTGCGGCTCTTAAACCTGCACCTCCAGCTCCTAGGACTACTACATCGTATTCGTGTTCTTTAATTTTGTATGAACTCATAAACTCAATCTAAATAATAAAAATAATGTTAATATAGGAATTAATATAGCAGACAAATATAGGAATTTGTTTGCGACATTTTTTAATTTTTCATTCTCAATATAATCTTCAAAAACCTCACTAATACTTAATGCAGAATAAAAATAAGCGAAAATGATAAATAATGAGAAAATAAATTTTGTTGGTTGGCTAGTAAAAAATAATAATACTTCTTCATAGGATTTGTCATAAATCGAAACCATATTAAATAAAAACCATAACATTAAAGGAACTAATATTGCTGAACTTACTTTTAAAAAAATCCATTTTTTTGTAGCGCTAATCATAAAATTATATTTTTTCCTAAAATTAAAATTGTTAAAATAAAAGATCCAAAGATAACTACTAGACCAGTTAGGTTTGAAGTTTTTATTTCAAAACCATATCCTAAATCCCAAAATAAGTGTCTAATTTCACATAAAGCTTGAAAAGAAAAAGACCAAACTGTACCAACAATAAAAAATTTACCAATATTAGTCTCAAAAAAATTCTGCACTAATTCATAATTTGAACTTCCCAAAATTAAAAGTGCTACCCAAAAGCAAATTAGGGTTACAATAATTATATTTACAATTCCTATTATTCTATGAGAAATTGAAATTAAAGATGATATATGCCAATTATAAATTTGTATATGTGGCGATAAAGGATTTTTATCTTTCATGTAAATTTTTTTTAATTAAGCTTTCAGCAATTTCAACTGCATTTAATGCAGCACCTTTAAGTAAATTATCAGAAACAATCCACAAATTTATAGTATTAGATTGAGAATCATCTTTTCTAATTCTTGAAATAAATGTTTCATATTTGTTTTCTGCCTCGACAGGCGTCATGTATCCTCCATCTTTATGCTCATCAACAACTTTGCATCCTGGGGATGAGGATAAAACATTTTTTATTTCTTCTAAATTACATTTTTTATCAAATTCTACATTGGCACTTATAGAGTGTGAAACAAGAACAGGTATTCTTACGCAAGTTGATGTAATTTTAATTTTTTTATCTAAAATTTTTTTAACTTCATCGGAAGTTTTTTGTTCTTCTTTGGTGTAACCATTTTCTAAAAAGCTATCAATATGTGGAATAATATTAAAAGCTATTTGTTTTGTAAAATGTTCAGATTGCAAATTTTTATTATTAAAATAATCTTGAGTCTGAGACAAAAGCTCATCCATTGGGGCTTTGCCTGCTCCAGAAACAGATTGATAAGTTGATACAACAACTCTCTTAACTGTATATAAATCATGTAATGGTTTTAGCGCAACAACAAGTGGTATTACCGAACAATTTGCATTTGCAATTATGTTTTTATTTTTAACATAGTTCAGTTCCTTTGAATTAACTTCAGGTACTATTAAAGGAATATCGGGATCTTTTCTAAAAAATTTTGAATTATCGATCACTATTGTTTTTTCAGCTGCTTTATGGGCCCATTTTTCTGCTACAACACTTCCAGCGGCAAAAAAAGCAATTTTTACTTTTGAAAATTCAAATTTTTCTAAATCTGTAACAATATGCTCTTTGCCCTTAAAATTAATTTTTTGTCCTGAGCTTTTAGATGAAGCAATTAAATATAATTCAGAAATCGGAAAGTTTTTATTTTCCAAAACTTCTATTATTTTTCTTCCAACATTTCCCGTTGCGCCTACTATTGCGATATTCATGATGATTTAGTTATACTAAATGAAAGGTAAATCGCAAACTTTTCCCTCAAAAACACTATCATTTATTGATATTTTAAATGTCCGAGAAACTTCAAAATAAGGCTTATTCAACATCGCAATACCAATTACTTTTTTAAAATGTGGTGAATACGTGCCAGATCTTAACTCGCCTATTTTTAAATTTTTTTCATTAATAAGTTCAATTGATTTAGACACATTTATTTCTTTTGCATCAATTTTTACTCCCATCAACTTTCTGGTAATTCCTTTATTTCTAACTTCTTTTAATTTTTCTTTTCCAAGAAAATTAACATCAGAGTCTAAATTAACATATTTATCTAGTCCACACTCAAGCGGATTATCATCATTATCCATATCATTACCATATGAAAGTAAAGCACTTTCAATCCTCTCAATTAAATTTGGACATCCAGCTTTAACATTAAAATTTTTTCCAACTTCAAATAATTTATCATATAAAGAAAGACCTGATTTTGTATTTTCAACATAAATCTCATAACCTCCTTGTTTTGACCACCCAGATCTAGCAATTAAATGTTTTGCTCCATCAAATTCAAAATAATCAAATCCAAAAAATTTCATTTCTGTAATTCTTTTTCCAAATATTTTTTCCATAAGTACAAAAGATTTTGGGCCCTGTACTGCTAATATATCTACATTTGGTTCAAATATTTTAACATTAAATTTGTGACCAATTGCTAATCCTTTTGCAAATAAAATTACATCTGAGTCTGCAATAGAAATCCACCATCTTTGTTCACCAAGTTTTAAAACTACTGGGTCATTTATTAAACCTGCTTTATGATCTATTATTGGACAGTAATAACATCTTCCTACCTTAGCTTTTGAAAGATCTCTACAAGTCATTAATTGAACTAATTTTGCAGAATCTATTCCTGAAATTTCAACCTGTCTTTCGCCAGCAACATCCCAAACTTGTACATGTTTTTTAAGATGATGATAAGAATCTTCTAAAGATCCAAATGCAGCTGGTAATAACATATGATTATAAACCGAATATGCTGTAACACCTTGTTTTTCAATTCTCTCTGTATATGGTGTACTTCTAAGTCTTCTTGATTTTGCAATAAAATAATTTTTCATTTTCTTATTTTGTTAAAAAATCTTTTACAATATTTCTCATTTCAAAAGCTTTTTCAAAAATTATCATATGCCCACAATTAGAAATTATTTTTGTTTCAGAGTTTTTTATTCTCTCTGACATTTTTGTTCCTGCTTTAACTGGTACCATTTTATCTAGATCCCCAAAAATACATAGTGTTGAACAATTAATTTTTTCTAAAGACTGTTCGCCATTCTTATAGTTATTACATGCATTTAAGTCTACAGCTAAAACTTCTATAATGTCTCTCGAAGATTTAATAATTTTTTTTATCGGATTTCCTCCAATAAAAGCCTTTGAGCCTTCGTAACCCCATTTCATCATTAATAAAATTGCTTTTTCATCTCCCGCTTCAGCTAAATCAATTAGATCTTTGTTTACCGGCATTTTATAAGATCCAGCAACTAAAACTAATTTTGATATTAAATCGGGATATCTTGATGCAAAATCAATACCAACAAGGCAGCCTTGTGAATGTCCAATTATAGTAATTTTTAAAATATCAAGAGTTTTCATTAGTGATCTAATCCAGTCTGAAATCTCTTCAATTGATTTAAGTGATGGACCTTCAGAATTACCATGACCAGGGATATCAACAGATAATACATTAAAACCTTGAGAAACGTAAAACTGTTCGTGCAATGACCAAACAATATGTGATAGTCCGCTTCCATGCATCAAAAGTATTGATGGTTTTTTTTTATCAAAATCCATGCCGCCAGTTGAGGCGAACACGCCTTTATCGTTAACGTCTAAAATCAGCTTAGCTCCTTAGCCTTCTTTCTTAATTCAAATTTTTGGATTTTTCCTGTTGAAGTTTTTGGTAATTCACAAAATTCTATTTTTTTTGGAACTTTAAATTTAGCTAAAGTTTCCTTGCAAAAATCAATTAATTCTTTTTCTGTGGTTGGTTTGTCTTTAACAGACTCAATAAATGCACACGGAACTTCTCCCCATTTCTCATCTGGTTTAGCTACTACTGCCGCTATTGAAACTGAAGGGTGTTTGGCTAGTGTATTTTCTATTTCAATTGATGATATATTTTCACCGCCAGAAATAATTATGTCTTTAGACCTGTCCTGAATTTTTACATATCCATCTGGATGCATAACCGCTAGATCACCTGTATGGAACCATCCACCATTCATTGCTTTATCTGTAGCTTCTTTGTCTTTAAAATAGCCTTTCATAACTACATTTCCTCTTATCATTATTTCTCCTATAGTTTTACCATCCCTTGGAACTTCTTTCATAGTTTCTGGGTCCATAATTGTTACACCTTCTGTATTAGGATATCTTACTCCTTGTCTAGCTTTAATCTCATTTTGTTTTTCCTCCTCTAACTCATTCCACTCTTCATTCCATGCACATTGTGTTACATGTCCATAGGTTTCTGTTAAACCATAAACGTGCATAACTTCAAAACCAAGACTTTTCATTTTTTTAAAAATAATACTAGGAGGTGGGGCTCCTGCAGTTAATACATAAACTTTTTGTTTTAGTTTTTTACGATCACTTTCGGGTGCTCCTGTAATCATATTTAAAACAATTGGAGCTCCACCAAAATGAGTTATATTATGTTTGTCTATTAATTCAAAAATTTTTTTTATATCTATATTTCTTAAACAAATTGTTCTTCCATTTAACATTGGAACAGTCCAAGGATAACACCAGCCATTACAATGAAACATTGGTACGACGGTTAAAAAATTTAATCTATTTGGCATATTCCAAGCTGCTGCACTGCCTGTTGACATTAAATATGATCCTCTATGATGATAAACAACTCCTTTTGGATTGCCTGTTGTTCCCGAAGTATAACTTAATGAAATAGCTTGCCACTCATCATCTGGCATTTTCCAAAGATAATTTTCATCACCTGTTTTTAAAAATTCCTCGTATTCTAAATCACCAATTTTTTCCAATTTTGATTGATCTGCAAATTTATCATTTATATCTATAACAATAATTTTTCTTTTTATTGTTCCTAATGCTTTTTTAACCTCTATATGAAGCTGTCTATCAACGACCAAAACTTTGGCTTCACTATGATCTAAAATGTACGCTATAGTTTTAGCATCTAATCTAATATTAATTGTATTTAGTACTCCACCAGTCATAGGAACAGAATAATGAGCCTCAAAAATTTCTGGAGTATTGAAAGCTAGAAATGAAACTGTATCTCCTTTGCGAATACCAATTTTTTCTAATGCGCTCGCAAATTTAACACATCTTTTGTACACCTCGTTCCATGTATATTTTCTATCTTCGTAGGCTATTGCTTCATAATTTGGATATATATCTTTTGCTCTTTGTAAAAAAGATAGTGGTGTTAATGGAACAAAATTTGCTTTATTCTTATCTAAATTTGTATCGTAATGGCTCATACTAATTAAATTTAAAATCCATAATATACTTACTTCCACTAGTTGCCGTCAAATAATAACTTTCTATTCTTGGAAGAACTCTATTAAAGAAAAAATTTGCTGTTTGAATTTTTTCTTCATAAAATTTTTTATTTTTTTCATAATCTTTATAACTAACCTCTAAAACCTTAACCCACGAATGAGCAATGGCAATTAAACCAAGTACCTTTAAATAATCATTGCATGCAGCACTAGCATCATCTTTTGAATTTTTCATCTTTTCATTTATCCATTGAGTAAATTTTACTAATATTTCTATATTTTTATGTAGCTTTTGAGTAAAGGGTTTAATTTTATTCTCACTTATTGGGGTCTCTTTTTTTATTAATGAAATATATTTATCAATTACATTTCCATTTTTATTTACTAATTTTCTAAACACTAAATCTATTGCCTGAACAGAGTTTGTGCCTTCATATATTGGAGTTATTCTATTGTCCCTATATAATTGTTCAATTCCTTGATCTTTGGTATACCCATATCCTCCAAATATTTGCATAGCATCACTTGTAATTTCCATACCCATATCAGTAAAAAGAGATTTAACTACAGGTGTCATTAAAGACACTAAATCAGAAGCTTCTTGTCTAGTTTTTTCGTCCTTGTGATAAAGACTTACTTCAGTTTGTTGTGATAACCAAAAACATAAGGCTCTTTCTCCTTCTATAATTGATTTCATATTTAATAGTGATTTTCTAATATCAGCATGTTCTATTATATAATCTGCACCATTATTTGATTTGCTATTATTACTTTTTCCTTGCTTCCTTTCTTTTGAGTAACTTAAAGAATTTTGGTAGGCAGTTTCGGAAATTCCCAGTCCTTGGATTCCAACTACTATTCTTTCTAAATTCATCATGGTAAACATCGAGCTTAGTCCTTTATTTTTTGGACCAATCATATATCCAATAGCGTTATCAAAATTTAAGACACAAGTTGCTGATCCTTTGATTCCCATTTTACTTTCTATAGATCCTGTAGATACTCCATTTCTTGAGCCGATTGTTCCATCGTTGTTAACTATAAATTTAGGAACTAAGAATAAACTTATTCCTTTAGTACCAGGTGGTGAGTCCGATGCTCTAGCAATAACTAGATGTATAATGTTCTCTGTAAGATCATGATCTCCAGAAGTAATAAATATTTTTTGTCCACTAAGTTTAAAAGTTCCATCGGATTGTTCTACAGCTTTTGTTTTTAATAAACCTAAATCGGTACCACACACTGGCTCGGTTAAGCACATTGTTCCGCTCCATTTTCCTTCTACAATTTTTGGTAAGAATTTATCTTTTATAAGATCTGATGCATGATGATGTATACAATTATATGCGCCTATACTTAGTTCTGTATAAAGTTTAAATGCCAAGCTTGATGAAGATAACATTTCATCAAAAAATGCACTAACCGTTTTTGGCATTCCTTGTCCACCGTATTTTGGATCACATGATAAAGATTGCCATCCGTCTTCTATAAATTTTTTATAGGCTTCTTTGTAACCTGGTGGAGTTCTAACAATACCATTTTCCAAAATGGTTGGATTTTCGTCACCAATTTTAGCTAAAGGTAGAATTATATTTTGATTAATTTTTGCAGCCTCTTGTAAAATATCTTTTACTAGTTCTGAAGTAATCTCTTTATACTTTTCTATTTCGTTATAACTTTTATTGTTTCTTAATTTTTCATAAAGAAACATCATGTCTTCTAAAGGTGCTGTATAAGTTGGCATTCCTGTATTTTAAGATAATTAATTAATTATTTCAATTTTGAAATAATTGCATCCCCCATTTGAGTTGTGGACACTTCTTTTGTTCCCTTGGATAAAATATCTTTGGTTCTAAGGCCATCATCTAAAACATTTTGTACAGCTTTTTCCAATTTATCAGCTTCTTTATCTAAATTTAGAGAGTATTTTAGAGCCATAGCAAAACTTAAAATTGTAGCAATTGGATTTGCAACGCCTTTTCCTGCTATATCAGGTGCTGAACCATGCACTGGTTCGTACATCGATCTAATATTTCCATTTTTATCTTTAGCGCCTAAAGATGCAGATGGCAGTAAACCAAGTGATCCTGTAAGCATAGCAGCCTCATCTGATAAAATATCACCAAATAAATTGTCGGTAACAATAACATCAAATTGTTTTGGATTTCTCAGTAATTGCATCGCACAATTATCAGCCAACATATGTTCTAATTTTACTTCTTTATATTCTTTATCATGCAAAGCCTGAACTTCTTCTTTCCATAGCTGGCCAGCTTCCATTACATTTGATTTTTCACATGATGTAACTTTATTATTTCTTTTTTTAGAAAGATCAAAAGCAACTTTTGCAACTCTTTGTATTTCATTACTAGTATAAACATGGGTATTAATTCCTTTTCTCTCGCCATTATCTACTAATTTTATACCTCGTGGTTCCCCGAAGTAAATTCCTCCTGTAAGTTCTCTCACTATCATTATGTCTAAACCTGAAACTATCTCAGGTTTTAAACTTGAGGCATTAACTAATTGTTTAAAACAAATCGCAGGTCTAAGATTTGCAAAAAGTTTTAATTCTTTTCTTAATTTAAGTAAGGCTCTTTCAGGTTTTTTTGAAAATTCTAAATCATCCCATTTTGGTCCACCAACTGCTCCTAATATTACTGCTTCACTTTCTAAAGCTTTATAAAAAACTTCATCAGTAATAGGTGTTCCGTGTTTATCATAAGATGAACCTCCTACTAGGTCTTCATCAATTTCAAAATCTAAAGATTTATTTTTATTAAACCATTCTATAATCTTTTTCACCTCAACAATTACTTCGGGGCCTATTCCATCTCCTGGCAAAAGTAACATTTTTCTTTTTTTTACCTTAATCATTAAATATCCATGGTTTATTTATCTTCAACTTATTTTCATATTCTGATATTTTTTTTGACTTCTCTAAAGACAAAGAGATATCATCTAATCCTTCAATCAAACATTTTTTTTTAAATTCGTCTAGTTCAAAACTTATTTCTTTATTACCAAAAATAATCTTTTGATTTTTTAAATTTACTGATATCTTTTCTTTTCTCTTTGCGTACTCTGATAGCTCTTTGACTAGATCATCATTTATAGCTATAGGCAATATTCCATTTTTGAAACAATTATTGTAAAATATATCTGCATAACTTGAACTAATTACACATGTGATGCCGAAATCTAGAAGTGCCCATGGAGCATGTTCTCTTGAAGAACCACAGCCAAAATTCTTTCCGGCAATTAAAATTTTAGATTTTGTATAAGGCTCCTTGTTTAAAACAAAATCTGAAACAATATTACCTTTATTATCATACCTAAGCTCATAAAATAAATTTTTTCCTAATCCAGTTCTTTTTATTGTTTTTAAAAATTGCTTTGGAATAATCATATCAGTATCAATATTTACAATTGGTAAATATGCGGGAATACTTTCTACTGTGATAAATTTTTTCATTTAATTTACAAACTTTCTTACATCATCCAAGTTGCCTGAAATTGCTGCTGTTGCGGCCATTGCAGGGCTTACAAGATGAGTTCTGCCACCTCTTCCTTGTCTTCCTTCAAAATTTCTATTTGAAGTTGATGCACATCTTTCTTGTGGTTTTAATTTATCAGCGTTCATTGCTAAACACATTGAACAGCCTGGTTCTCTCCATTCAAAACCTGATTTTTTAAATACTATATCTAATCCTTCTTGCTCTGCTTGCTCTTTAACCAGGCCTGACCCTGGTACGACCATAGCACTTACATGACTAGCAATTTTTTTATTTTTAACAACTTTTGCTGCATCTCTTAAATCTTCAATTCTACCATTTGTACAGCTTCCTATAAATACTTTGTCTATCTTAATATCTTTCACTAATGTATTTGGTTTTAATCCCATATATTTTAA
The DNA here is from genome assembly GCA_902531885.1 of uncultured Pelagibacteraceae bacterium. GTDB lineage: Bacteria > Pseudomonadota > Alphaproteobacteria > Pelagibacterales > Pelagibacteraceae > Pelagibacter. The sequence goes on along the minus strand of CACAFZ010000015.1, from coordinate 2,177 downwards.
TGATCTTTCAATGGAGCTTTTTCTATCTAAATTTTTTTCATTTTGAGGATCTGGTACCTTCCCGTCAATTGTAACTACATCCTGGGGCGAAGTTCCCCAAGTGACCATTGGAACAATTTCTTTTCCATTAATTGTTACTTCTTTATCAAATTCTGCATCATTATCTGTTTTAAGTTTTGACCAATATTCCATTGCCTTTTCCCAATTTTCATTTTTTGGAGACATTGGTTTATTTTTTAAATATTCAAATACTTTTTGATCAGGTTGAATTAAACCAGCTCTAGCTCCACCCTCAATAGTCATATTACAAACGGTCATTCTCTGTTCAACACTTAAAGAAGAAATTACATCACCTGCATATTCAATTACATAACCTGTTCCTCCTGCTGTACCAATTTTTCCAATTATCTGAAGTATTACATCTTTAGATGTAACTCCTAAAGATAGATTGCCTTTTACATTTATTCTTAAGTTTTTTGACTTTTTTTGAACTAATGTTTGGGTTGCCAATACATGCTCAACTTCTGATGTTCCTATTCCAAAAGCTAGCGCTCCAAATGCACCATGTGTTGCTGTGTGACTATCTCCACAAACAATAATTGTTCCTGGTTGAGTAAATCCTTGTTCTGGACCAATAATATGTACAATTCCTTGTCTTTTATCATTCATGCCAAATAATTTTATTCCAAATTCTTTACAATTTGAATCTAAGGTATCTACCTGTAGTTTGGATTCTTGGTCCGCAATACCTTTGGTTCTATCAGTAGTGGGAACATTGTGATCTGCAACGGCTAAAGTTAGTTTTGGTTGTCTAACCTTTCTATTTGAATTTCTAAGTCCTTCAAATGCTTGTGGACTCGTAACTTCATGTATTAAGTGTCTATCAACAAAAAGTAAAGAGGTGCCATCTTCTTGCTGATGAACAAGATGCTCATTCCAAATTTTATCGTAAAGACTTTTGGGCATTTAGAAAAAAATTATTTTTTCTCTTTTAGAGTTTCTTTTTTTGCTTCTGTTTTTTCTTTTTTTTTCTCTTTAGGAGATTCTTTTTTAGCTTCCAATTTATCAGATTTTTTTTCCTCTGCTGTTATTGTTTCTGTTTTATTTTCTTCTATTTTTTCTTCTGGCAAAGTAGACAAATCTATTCCTATTTTCTTTTTGATTTTTTCTGCAATTCTAGCTGATTTGCCAGTTCTTTCTCTTAAATAATATAGTTTAGCTTTTCTTACTTTTCCTGATCTAATTACTTTTATTGAACTTACAACCGAACTGTAAAGAGCAAAAGTTCTTTCAACACCTTCTCCGAAGGATATTTTTCTTACAGTGAATGATGAATTTAAATCTCTGTTTTTTTTGGCAATGCAAACTCCTTCAAAATATTGAATTCTATCTCTTTTACCCTCTGTTATCCTAACTCCTACCTTAATTATATCGCCAGGAAAAAAATCGGGCAATTTTTTTTCAGCCACAATTTTTTTTATATTAGCCCTGTTAATTTCTTCTATAGTTTTCATGTTAAGATTTATCAAATTAATCCTTTTTATATTTTTGCCACAAGTCTGGTCTTCGGTCGCGTGTTATAGCTTCAGATTGAGATAAACGCCAGTCTTTAATTTTGGCATGATCTCCTGATAAAAGCACTTCTGGCACTCTATTTTGTTCCCAAATTTGAGGTTTCGTGTACTGAGGATACTCTAATAAACCGTTTTCAAAACTTTCTTCCATAATTGATTCACTATTACCAATAACTCCTGGTAATAATCTTAAAACCGCATCCAAGACAACAAATGCTGCCGTCTCTCCACCAGATAATATAAAATCTCCAATACTTAATTCTTCAATTTTTCTGCTTTCAATTACTCTTTGATCTATACCTTCAAAATGACCACAAATTAAATTTAATACTTTTTCTTTTGAAAGTTTTTTTGCAATCTTTTGATTAAATAGTTTTCCTTTTGGAGTAAGATAAAATGTTTTTTCTCCTCGAGAAATATTTTCATCTAAAGATTTTGCAACTATTTCCGGTTTTATTAACATTCCTGATCCTCCCCCAAAAGGAGTATCATCAACGGCTTTATGCTTGTCTAAAGAATAATCTCTCATATTTATTACTTTTAAATCCCAAATTTTCTCCATCAATGCCTTTCCATATAAACCTTCGTTTAAAGGTCCAGGAA
>CACAFZ010000014.1 GCA_902531885.1 uncultured Pelagibacteraceae bacterium | reverse complement strand
ATTAGTTTATGAAAATTAATAACTACTTGAAGTTGTTATAATGAATTTATTTTCTTAGTTATCCTAGAAACATTTCTTGATGCATTATGTTTTTTTATGATCCCTGATTTTGCAATTCTTGCTAATTCAGAGTTGAATTTTGGTAAAAAAGCTAAAGCTTCTTTTTTATTTTTTGCATCAATTAACAGGTGCATTTTTTTCACTGCATTTTTAAATCTACTTTTTCTAGAACGATTAACTATAGTTTGTCTATTAATTCTTCTTATTCTTTTGATTGCGGATTTTATATTAGCCATTCGCGCGATTGTATAACTTGCAATATAATACTGGTCAACAAAATAATTTCTTATTTTTGACAATTATTACAATAAAAAGTTGATCTGTTATTTATAACAATTTTTTTTATTATTCCTTTACACTCTTTTCTTAGACATTTTAAATTATTTCTTTCATATACTTTAAATTCTTTCTGAAAATTTCCTTGAGATCCTGTAACATTTTTAAAATTTTTAATTGTTGATCCTCCATTCTTTATAGATTTTTTTAAAACTGAATTGCTATATTTAACTATTTTTTTCATATCTTCGATTTTTAAATTTTTACCTTTTTTTAAAGGATTAATTTTACAAGTATGCAGTATTTCACTTGCATAAATATTTCCAATTCCAGATACAAATTTTTGATCAAGTAAAAAATTTTTAATATTTTTAGATTTATTTTTTAATTTTTTTTTTAAATAAAATAAATTAAATTTTTTACCTAAGGCTTCTGGACCAAACGGTTCGAAAAACGCATCTAATTCATGTTTAGACTTTACTAACTTAAAAAAACCAAATCTTCTAGGATCGTTATAAAATAGTTTAAATTTATAAAAATCTAATAAAACATGGTTATGTTTTTTTGGTAAAAATTTTGATTGATAAAAACTTAAGTTAGTAAAAAAGTTTAAATGATTTTTTTTTATTAAATGGAGAGTACCAGACATACCTAAATGTAAAATACAATATTTTGAATCAGTGAAATGAAGAATTATAAATTTCGATTTTCTAGTTATATTTAATATCTTTTGATTTTTTAAAAATTTTTCGAATCCACCTTCTATTCTGTATCTAAGATTTCTGTTAAAGACACTAACTTTGTTGATTTTCTTATTTTTGAGCTTGCTTAAAAGCGACTGTTTAACTATTTCTACTTCTGGCAATTCTGGCATTTAATATTATATTAAATAATTAAAGTAATAAATCATGCAACAAAATCTCCAACAAAAAAAAGGGCTTGTGGACAATGTGTTTAACAAAGTATTTGATAAATATGATCTTATGAATGACGTAATGTCATTAGGAATCCATAGAATTTGGAAAAAAGAATTGATCTACATGATGAACCCGTCTATAGGACAAAAACTAGTAGATGTAGCATCTGGAACTGGCGATGTAGCTAAATTATACAGCGAAGCAACAAAAAATAAATCAAATATTCTTTGTATTGAACCAAATAATAAAATGCTTTCTGAAGGAAAGAAAAAGCTTAAAAAATTTAAAAATATAAATTTTCAAAAAGGAAGTGCGGAAAATTTAATCTTACCTGATGATACTTTTGATTTTTATACAATTGTATTTGGTTTAAGAAATACAAAAAATATTAATAAAAGTTTATATGAAGCACATAGGGTTTTAAAAAAAGGAGGTAGATTTTTATGTCTTGAATTTTCAAAAGTTGAAAATACAAATTTAAATTTCCTTTATAAAAATTATTCAAAACTTATACCAATTTTCGGTCAAATGATTATTGGTGACAAAAAACCATATGAATACCTAATAAACAGTATCGATAATTTCATAAATCAAAGGCAACTTATTGAAATTATGAGAAAAAATAATTTTACAAATTGTAGCTACAAAAATTTAAACGGAGGGATAGTTGCTATTCATTCTGGATGGAAAATTTAATGATAAAAAAAATTATTATATTATTTAAATTGGCAAGAAAAATAGCTCAATCAGATGCTTTAAAAATAATTTCTAAAACACATGAGCCCCCATTATTAATAAAAATAATTGCATATATTTTTGCATTCTCATTTTTAAAAAACAGTAATCAAAAAGTAAATTCTACTGATGAGGAAAAATTGTGCAACTCTATTGAAAAAATGGGAACTACATTTATAAAACTAGGCCAATTTCTAGCTACTCGGCCAGATATAATTGGAGAAGCTCTGTCTAAGCAACTAGAAAAATTGCAAGATCAATTGCCCCCTTTCTCCTCAAATGAAGCAAAAGAAACAGTAAAGAATGAATTGGGTGAAAAAATTTATAATTCAATAATAAATTTTAGTGATCCAGTTGCCGCAGCTTCAATTGCTCAAGTTCATAAAGCACAAATTAAAGATGAAAAAGAAATTAAAGATGTTGCTATAAAAATTTTAAGACCAAATATAAAAAAAAATTTTAACGAAGAAATTGATGCATTAATGCTATTAGCTTACTTTATTGAAAGTTTTGTAAAAAAAACAAAAAGATTAAAACTTGTTGAAGTTGTATTTCTATTAAAGGAAGTTACAAATCACGAAATGGATCTAAGATTTGAAGCAGCAGCTGCAAATGAGTTTGCAGAAAATACCAAAAATGATTTGGGTTTTTTCGTTCCAAAAATCTATTGGAATTATACTAGTGAAAATGTTTTAACTCTTGACTGGATTGATGGTATTTCAATAAGAGAAAGAGAGAAATTGGAAAATAAAAAAATTGATACTAATAAAATTGCATCTAATGTTATTCAACATTTTTTAAGACATGCCGTCAGAGATGGTTTATTTCATGCTGATATGCACCAAGGAAATCTTTTTGTAGATGACAGTGGACAAATTATAGCTGTAGATTTTGGAATAATGGGAAGAATAGATAAGTTAAATAGAAGATATCTTGCAGAAATACTTTATGGATTTATTCAAAGAGATTATAAAAAAGTAGCTGAGGTGCATTTGACCGCAGGCCTAGTTCCTCAAGGTGTTAATATAGATGAATTTTCACAAGCTTTAAGAGCAATTGGCGAACCTATATTTGGTCAAACTGTAAAAGATATTTCTGGTGGAAAACTTTTACAGCAATTATTTAATATTACTGAAAAATTTAATATGCAAACTCAACCTCAATTACTCTTGCTACAAAAAACTATGGTTGTAGTCGAAGGTGTTGCAAGACAACTAAATCCAAATACAAATATTTGGAATACATCAAAACCGGTTTTAGAAAAGTGGTTAAAAGAAACTAAAGATCCGCTTTATTCAATCTCAGAAACCTTAAAAGACTCAGCGGAAATATTAAAAAGACTACCTGAATTACCAAAAATCATGGATAAAGCCAATCAAGCTTTGTCTTACTTTGCAAGTGGTCAAATACCTCAAAATTCAAATTCTTATTCAGCCTTAAAAGAAAAAGAATTAGAGATGAAATCATTTAGAAATCAAAGTATTATTGGATTATTATTGCTTGTTTTTTTAGGATTCATAGTATTTTAATTCTAAAATGAACATTTTAAATGAAAAAAAAATTTTATTAATTATTTGCGGCGGTATTGCTGCATATAAAAGTTTAGAGTTAATAAGACTATTAAAAAAAAGAGGAGCTATAGTTAAAACTGTTCTAACCAAAAGTGGATCTGAATTTGTAACCCCATTGTCTATTTCATCTTTATCTCAAGAGAAAGTATACACAAATCTATTCGAACCTACAAATGAGTCAGGATTAGATCATATTGCATTATCTAGATGGGCTGATGTTGTACTAATTGCACCTGCGACTGCTAATATAATTTCAAAATTAAGCTATGGTTTGTCAGATGATTTGGCTTCAACTATTGCGCTGGCTTCGAATAAACAAATATTTATTGCACCAGCTATGAATGTAAGAATGTGGGAACACCAGTCTACTAAGGAAAATATAGATAAAATTAGAGAGTTTGGATATCAAATAATTGGACCTGAAATTGGAGATATGGCATGTGGAGAATATGGCAAAGGAACAATGACCGAACCAATACATATAATTAACTTATTAGAAAATTATTTAAATTCTATTAAAAATAATAAAAAATTTAGAGCTTTAGTTACAGCTGGTCCAACTCATGAATTTATAGACCCTGTAAGATATATTTCTAATAGATCTAGTGGAAAACAAGGATATGAAATTGCAAATGCTTTAATTAAAAATGGATTTGAAACTACTCTAATCTCTGGCCCTACAAATTTAAACGCTAACTCTGATATAAATTTAATTAATGTTAACTCAGCAGAAGAAATGTTTAATGCAACTATAAATAATCTTCCTGTGGATGTTGCAATATTTTCTGCAGCAGTTGGTGATTATAGAGTTGCAAATAAAAAAAAGGAAAAGATAAAAAAAAGTGAAAATATAAGTTTAGAACTAGAAAAAAATGTTGATATTATAAGCCACGTATCTAAGCATAATTCTCTTAGACCGAAAATTGTTATTGGTTTTGCGGCTGAAACAAACAATTTAATAGAAAATTCTCAAATAAAACTTCAACAAAAAAAATGTGATTGGATAATCGCAAATGATATTTCTGATTCAAAAATAGGTTTTGGATCTGATTTCAATGAAGTTGTTATATTAAATAATGACAATATAGAAAAAATTCCTAGAACAAGAAAATCTCTTTTAGCAGATCAAATTGTAAAAAAGGTGATTTCTCAATTAAATTAATTTAATGGTAAAAGTTTTAGTAAAAAAACTTAACTCGAGAGTTAGTTTGCCATCTTACAAAACCGAAGGGTCCTCGGGAATGGATTTGATTGCTTTTGTTGATAAACCAATTGTAGTAAAACCTAGCAGTTCAGTATTAATTCCCACGGGTTTGTCGATAGCAATACCTAAAGATTATGAAGTACAAATTAGACCAAGATCAGGTTTAGCAGCAAAATCAAATATTAGTGTTTTAAATACTCCAGGAACAATTGATAGTGACTATAGAGGTGAATTAAAAGTAATATTGTTTAATCATAGTAATAAAGAATTTGTTGTTAAAAACAATGAGAGAATAGCTCAAATGGTTCTTGCACCAATTCTAAAAATAGAATTTAAAGAAGTTGATAATCTTCCTGATACAGTAAGAGGCTCAGGTGGTTTTGGATCAACAGGAAAATGAAAAACAATCTGAATAAAAATATTATTGAGAGATACTCTCGTCAAATAATATTAAAAGATATCGGTATAATAGGGCAAAAAAAAATTATTAATTCAAAAGTATTAATAGTTGGAGCTGGGGGACTTGGTTGTCCTGTAGTAGACGCATTAAGTAGGGCAGGAGTGGGAATAATTGGAATTGCAGATGATGATAAAGTTAACCTTTCAAATATACATCGTCAAACCTTGTATAGCTCCAATGATGTAGGAAAATTTAAAGTCAATGTTGTAAAAAAAAAAATTAAAATTATAAACCCATATATAAAAATAATCACACTAAAGCAAAAAATTACAGAAAAAAATATATTCAAAATAATTAAAAATTTTGAAATAATTGTTGATGGATCAGATAATTTTAAAACTAAATTTTTACTTAATAAATATTCAATTAAATATAGAAAAACTTTAATTGTTGGAGCTATAAGTAAATTTGATGGTCACGTATTTACATTTAATTTTAAAAATAAAAAAACACCTTGTCTTAAATGTTTCTATCAAACCATGCCATCTGATGATTTGTTAAATTGTGAAGCAGAAGGTATTTTGGGTCCCGTAGCTGGTATTATTGGAAATATTCAGGCCAACGAAGTGTTAAAAAAAATTTTGAATGTTGGAAAAGATTTAACAGGATCAATACTGATTTTAAATTTACTTTCATTAAACCTTAGAAAAGTAAATTTTTTAAAAAAAAAAAATTGTATATGTATAAAATAATTATCTTTTTATTATTAATTATTTTTTCATTTAAAAATGTATCGGCCGAGCAAAAAAACTATTTTCTTATGTTAAAAAATAAAAAAGTTAATGTAAGATATGGGCCAAGCTTTGATTATCCTGTTAAATTTATATATAAAAAAAAATTTTTACCTGTTGAAGTAATAGATAAGAAAGAAAATTTTAGAAGAATAATAGATCATAAAAAAAATAGTGGGTGGATACACATATCTCAGCTCAAGAAATCTAGCTCTGTAATTGTTCTTGAAGATAAAATTTTATTTAAAAAGGCAAGTAAATTTTCAAGACCTTTGGCTAAATTAAAGAAAGGCCGGCTGGCAATTATAAAAAAATGTATTCCAAGTTGGTGCAACGTTAAAGTAGAAAGTTATAGTGGTTGGATAAATATTAATAACCTATGGGGTAAATATTAAAATTTAATTTATATCAAAACGATCTAAGTTCATAACTTTTGTCCAAACAGAAACAAAATCAAAAATAAATTTGGTTTTAGAATCCTCGCATGCATAAACCTCCGATAAGGCTCTTAATTGCGAATTTGATCCAAAAATTAAATCAACTCTACTTCCGGTCCATTTAACTTTATTTGTCTTACGATCTCTCCCAGTAAATAATTCTTCACTTTTATCAATTTCTTTCCATGTCGTTTCCATATCAAGTAGATTAATGAAAAAATCATTTGTTAAAGTTTCAGGTTTTTTTGTAAAAACACCAATTTTAGATTTGTCAAAGTTAGTATTTAATACTCGCATACCTCCAACTAGCACTGTCATTTCGGGTGCAGAAAGTTTCATAAGTTGAGCTTTATCAACTAACATCTCCTCAGCTGATACGTTAGGTTTATTTGATGATCCATTTTTTAATTTTGTAATATAGTTTCTAAATCCATCTGCTTTAGGTTCAAGCAAACCAAACGAAAATGTATCTGTTTGGTCTTGTGAAGCATCTCCTCTTCCACCTATAAAAGGAACATTTATTTTGTGGCCAGCTTTTTTTGCTGCTTTTTCAATTGCAGCACATCCACCCATTACAATTAAATCTGCTATTGAGACATTTCTCTTTTTTGTATCAAAACCTTTTTTAATTTTTTCTAAAGTTTTAATAGTATTAGATAATTGAGGCGGATTATTAACTTCCCAGTCTTTCTGTGGTGACAATCTAACTCTAGCTCCATTGGCTCCACCTCTTTTATCGGATCCACGAAAAGTAGATGCTGATGCCCATGCAGCTGACACTAGTTGTGAAATGGATAATCCTGATTTTATTATTTTTGCTTTAAGAGACTTTATATCCTTGTTCTTAAGCTTGTATTTAGAATTAGGTATTGGGTCTTGCCAAATTAATTGTTCTTTGGGTACTTCTGGACCTAAATAACAAGCTCTAGGACCCATATCACGATGTGTCAGCTTAAACCAAGCTCTAGCAAATGCATCTGCAAATTCTTTTGGATTATTATGAAAATGTTTAGAAATTGGGCCATATTTTGGATCCATTTTTAAAGATAAATCTGTTGTTTGCATCATAGGAAGATTTTTCTTCGATTTTAGATGAGCATCAGGTGTCATATCTATATCATGTCCATTTCTTTTGGGCTTCCATTGATGTGCTCCAGCAGGACTTTTTGTAAGCTCCCAATCGTAACCAAATAAATTATCGAAATATCCCATATCCCATTTTATTGGGTTGCTAGTCCAAGCACCCTCTATTCCGCTGCTAATAGTGTCAGCTCCTAAACCACTTTTGTAATTACTATTCCATCCCGTTGCTTGTTCTTGTATTTTAGAACCTTCAGGCTCTGGTCCTTTATGAGATTCAGGGGCAGCACCATGAGATTTACCAAATGTATGTCCTCCAGCTACAAGAGCAACGGTTTCATAGTCGTTCATTGCCATACGTCCAAAAGTTTCACGAATATCATGTGCAGCTAATAGAGGATCTGGATTTGCATCAGGACCTTGTGGATTTACATAAATTAGTCCCATATGAGATGCTCCTAAGGGATTTTCAAGTTCTCTTTTGCCACTATATCGATTTACGCCTAACCATTCTTTTTCAGATCCCCAATAAATATCTTCTTCGGGTTCCCAAATATCTTCTCTTCCACCGCCAAATCCAAAAGTTTTAAATCCCATTGACTCTAGCGCAACATTTCCAATTAAAATAAATAGATCAGCCCATGAAATTCTTTTGCCATATTTTTTCTTAATTGGCCAAAGTAGTAATCTTGCTTTGTCTAAATTTACATTATCTGGCCAACTATTTAATGGAGCAAAACGTTGATTTCCAGTTCCGGCGCCACCTCTGCCATCTCCAGTTCTATAAGTTCCCGCAGCATGCCAAGCTAGTCTAATAAACAATGGTCCATAATGACCGTAGTCTGCAGGCCACCAGTCTTGGGATTCTGTCATTAATTTGTGTAAATCTTTTTTTAGTTCTTTAAAGTTAAGTTTTCTAAACTCTTTTGAATATTTAAATTTTTGTCCCATCGGATCTACTAAAGAAGAATGTTGGCTTAAAATTTTTAGATTTAAACTATTTGGCCACCAATCTCTATTGGAAGTACCTCTTCCGGTCGGATGCTTTGCTGGTGTTCCTGTGCCTGTAAATGGGCACTTTGATTGTTCTTTAATTAATTCTTCACTCATATTAAGAATTTATAATGATTCTAAAGTAGTGTCAATACGACAGTATTGTCCTAAATCCTAAATTATATAATTTGGTACTATTTGATTCTAGTTACTATTCGCAATCTTAACTAGCACTTCTACAGACTTAATTTTTTTTCCTGGAATTTTTTTCTTTATATTAATTTTTCCAACTTCGTTATTTTCTAAATCTATAAGTTCATTTGTGCTTTCATTAAAAAAATGGTGATGATTTGAGGTATTAGTATCAAAATAAGTTTTATCACTATTTATTGAAATTTCTTTTAAGTAACCTCTTTTTTTAAAAGCATGAATAGTGTTGTAAACTGTTGCGAGAGATACTTTTTCACTAAAGTCATTTGCAATCATTTTGGCTAAATCTTTAATAGAAAAATGAAAAGTTTTTTGTCTATCAAATAATATTTTACAAATCTGTACTCTCTGTCTTGTAGGTCGTAGACCTGAAGATCTTAATTTTTCAATAAAAACAGAGTTATTGCTCATTTTTTTGCTCAATTTATAACAATTCTCAGAAATTTGTATATTATAATATTGCCACAAATAAAGTATTAAAGACCTACATTTATGGATAAAAAATCATCATATAATTATAAAGAGCTAATAGATTGTGGAAATGGCAAGCTTTTTGGTTCAGGAAACGCAAAATTGCCTCTTCCGCCTATGTTGATGTTTGACAGAATATCAGAAATTAGTGAAAATAAAGGTGAATTTAAAAAGGGTTTAATTAAAGCTGAGCTAGACATAAAAGATAATTTATGGTTTTTTGAATGTCACTTTAAAGATGACTCTGTTATGCCAGGTTGCTTAGGATTAGATGCAATGTGGCAACTGGTAGGTTTTTATTTAGGTTGGCTTGGTAACCCAGGAAAAGGAAGGGCATTAGGAGTTAATACGGTAAAATTTACTGGTGAAGTATTAAAAAATGTAAAGTTAGCAAGTTATGAAATTGATATGAAAAGAATACTTATAAAAGAAGGAACTACAGTAGGACTTGCAAATGGTATCCTTAAAGCTGATGGAAAAAAAATATATTCAGCAGAAAATTTAAAAGTAGGATTATTTAAACAATGAAAAGGGTAGTTGTAACTGGTATAGGTATTGTTTCTTGCTTGGGAAATAACCAAGAAGAAGTTTATCAATCTTTAATTAATTCAAAATCTGGAATTACTTTTTCTGAAGAATACAAAGAATATAATTTAAAAAGTCATGTACATGGCAAACCAAATATAAAACTAGAAGACTATGTTGATAGAAAATTTATAAGATTTATGGGACCTGGATCTGCTTATAATTATGTTTCTATGGCTGAAGCTGTAAAAGACTCCGGATTAGATGAAAAAAATGTAAGCAATATTACAACTGGCATGATAATGGGATCAGGTGGACCATCTATTGCAAATGTTATCCTTGCAGCAGATAAAACACGAGAGAAAAATCCAAAGAAAATGGGACCGTTTGTTGTTCCACGAACTATGTCAAGCACAGCGTCTGCAACACTAGCTGTTCCTTTTAAAATTAAAGGAGTTAACTACACAATTAGTTCAGCATGTGCAACAAGTGGCCATTGTATTGGTAATGCTATGGAATTAATACAATTGGGTAAACAGAAAATTGTATTTGCAGGTGGAAGTGATGAAGTTCATTATGCAATGACCGCAATGTTTGATGCTATGACAGCGCTTTCATCAAAATATAATGATGCTCCTCAAACTGCCTCAAGACCATATGATAAAACGAGAGATGGATTTGTAATATCAGGAGGGGGAGGTGTTTTAGTTCTTGAAGAGTATGAACATGCTAAAGCAAGAGGTGCAAAAATTTATGCTGAATTAACTGGGTATGGTGCTACTTCTGATGGATATGACATGGTTGCACCGTCAGGAGAAGGAGCTGTGAGATGTATGCAAATGGCTCTAAGTACTTGTAAAAATAAAATTGATTATTTAAATACGCACGGGACCTCTACTCCAGTAGGTGATATAACAGAGCTTAAAGCTGTAGGAGAAGTTTTTAAAGACAATGTTCCTAAAATAAGTTCAACAAAATCTCTTTCAGGCCACTCACTAGGGGCTACTTCTGTACATGAGGCTATTTACAGTTTAATTATGATGAAAAATAATTTTATTTCCGCTTCTATAAATATTAATGATATGGATGATGAAGCAAAAAAATATCCAATAGTTATGAAAGTTGAAAAAAATGTAAATTTAAATTCTATCATGTCAAATAGTTTTGGATTTGGAGGAACTAATGCAACTTTGGTTTTTGAAAAGGCCTAATCTATGAATTTAATGAAAGGTAAAAAAGGATTAATTATGGGAGTTGCTAATGAGAGATCTATTGCTTGGGGAATCTCTCAAAAATTGGCAGAATCTGGTGCAGAATTAGCATTTACATACTTGGGTGATGCTCTAAAAAAAAGAGTAATTCCTCTTGCAGAAAAATTAAATTCAAAAATTACATTTAGCTGCGATGTTGAAAAAAAAGAAGAAGTAATAAAACTTTTTGAAGATATAAAATCAAAATGGGGTCAAATCGATTTTGTTGTTCATGCAGTTGCATTTTCAGACAAATCTGAATTATCAGGCGAATATTTAAATACTACTAGAGAAAATTTTTTAAGAAGTATGCTAATTTCATGCTTTTCATTTACTGAGGTTGCAAAAGAAGCTTCTAAAATAATGAGTAAAGGTGGAAGTATGCTTACATTAACTTATGAGTCTAACAAAGCTATTCCAAATTATAATGTAATGGGTGTTTGTAAATCTGCACTTGAGGCAAGTGTTAAATATCTAGCTAGAGATTTAGGATCAAAAGGAATTAGAGTAAATGCAATAAGCGCGGGACCAATTAAAACTCTAGCAGCTTCAGCTATTGGAGATGCAAAATTTTTATATAAATGGAACGAAGATCACTCATTTTTAAAAAGAAATGTAGATATCCATGATGTTGGTAACTCAGCTTTATACCTATTGAGTGATCTTGGAGGTGGTGTTACTGGTGAAATCCATTATGTAGATGCAGGATATAATAAAGTAGGGATGCCAGACCCTAAAAATATTACTTAAATATTGTGTCAAAAAGATACAGCGGTAAATCATTTAAAGACTCCAGTGTAATGAAAAAACCTAAACTTTCTTTGAAAGAAAAAAGGAAACTCAAAAGAGAAAAAAAGAAGAACAAATGATGATTAGGAAATTTACATTACTAGGGATCATGGTTCTGGGTTTTTTGTTAAGTGGAAATGCTATTTCAGATGAAAAAAAAACATATGTTTTGAACAATCTTCAAGAAGATTTTACTACTTGTTACAGTTATTTCAAAATAGCTGAGGAAGGACTTTCTAGAGGAACAAATGTAGATAAGGAAACTATTGCTGGTCTTAAAAGGTCTTCAGAAATATCATTACAGTCAGCTTATTTAGTTGGAGAACAGCTTAATATGAAACTAGAAGCTATGACCGCAAGAGTTAAAATGTCTTTTGAAAAAATGCAGGAAGAAATGGGCTTAAATTTTATTAATTTCTCAATTATTTTAGATAAGTATGCTTATTATTGTAGAGATGTTATAGAAAAACCAGAAGAAAGAATGAGTTATTGGGAAAATAAATACTAAACAGCTGCTTTGATAGATAATTTTACTTTCCCTCTATCAAAACCAATAACTTTGACTTTAACTTCATCTCCTTCTTTTACAACGTCAGTAACTTTAGCAACTCTTTTATTAGCAAGTTCTGATATATGAACTAGGCCATCCTGTTTCCCAAGAAAATTAACAAAAGCTCCAAATTCCATAATCTTAATTACTTTTCCATTATAAATTTTATTCATCTCTGCTTTTGCTGTAAGATCTTTAATAAACTGCATTGCTTTATTTCTAGACTCTTCGTCTGGTGCAGCAACAGTTACAACGCCTTCATCATTTACATCAACTTTTGCTCCTGATTTTTCAACAATTTCTCTTATAGTTGCTCCACCTTTTCCAATTACAGTAGCAATATCTTTTTTGTCTACAGTTATCTTTTCCATTTTGGGAGTGTGTTTACCAACTCCTTCTCTTGATTTATCTAAAGCCTTATTCATTTCGCCAAGAATATGAATACGACCGTCTTTAGCTTGTTTTAATGCTTGTTCCATTATTTCAAATGTAATTCCTGTAATTTTAATATCCATTTGCAATGAGGTAATGCCATCCTTTGTTCCAGCAACTTTAAAATCCATATCTCCTAAATGATCTTCATCACCTAAAATGTCTGAAAGAACACTAAAATCATCTCCTTCTTTAATTAAACCCATTGCAATACCAGCAACTGGTGTTTTCATTGGAACACCTGCGTCCATCAGCGATAAAGAGGTTCCACATACTGTTGCCATTGATGATGAGCCGTTAGACTCTGTTATTTCTGAAACAATTCTAAAAGTGTAAGGAAAACTTTCTTTAGAAGGCAAGGACGACTTTATTGCTCTCCAGGCTAATTTTCCATGTCCAATTTCTCTTCTTCCTGTTCCAATTCTACCAGTTTCTCCTACTGAAAATGGAGGAAAATTATAATGGAGCATAAATCTTTCTCTTATCAATCCATCTAATGTCTCTATTCTTTGTTCATCATCTGAAGTTCCAAGAGTAGTTGTTACAATTGCTTGTGTTTCTCCTCTTGTAAATAATGCAGAACCGTGCACTCTAGGTAAAATACCTACTTCACACATTATAGGTCTTACATCAGATAGTCCTCTGCCATCAATACGATTTTTGTTTTTTAATATATCAGTTCTTACAATTCTTTTTTCTAAGTTCTTTAGTTCAAAATTTACATCCAAATCAGATATATTTTCATCTTCTTCGAATAGTTTTTTTGCTTTTTCTGTTATTTGAGAAATAAGGTCCGATCTTTCTTTTTTATTTTTAATTGAAAAAGCTTTTTCTAATTCTTTTGTAAATTCTTTTTCTATTTTTTTCTTTACTTCAGAAAGATCTTTTTTTTCAACTTCCCAAGTAGTTTTTCCACATTCTTTAGCAAGTTCTTCAATTGTTTTGATTATTGGAACAAAATTTTCATGTCCAAATTTTACTGCTTTAAGCATTTCTTCTTCCGTCAAACCATTGGCTTCTGATTCGACCATCAAAACTGCATCTTTTGTTCCAGCTACAACAAGGTCTAATTTAGATTTTTCTAATTCTTTTTTTGATGGATTAAGAACATACTTTCCATCAATAAATCCAACTCTTGAAGCACCTACAGGACCTAAAAAAGGCAGTCCAGAAATAGCAAGAGCTGCTGAGGAAGCTATAATTGATAAAATATCAGCCTCATTTTCTTTATCATAAGATATGACTGTTGGTAATAGTTGAACTTCATTTCTAAATTCATCTGGAAATAATGGTCTAATGGGTCTATCAATTAGTCTAGATATTAAAGTTTCACTTTCTGTTGGTCTCGCTTCTCTCTTAAAATATCCACCAGGAATTTTTCCAGCTGCATAATATTTTTCTTGATAATTTACTGATAAAGGAAAATAATCAACTTCAGGATTGACTTTTTTTGCACCTACAACTGTTGCCATAACAACTGTTTCTCCACACTGTGCAATGATTGCTCCGTCTGCTTGTCTTGCTATTTTTCCTGTTTCAAATGTAATTTTTTTTCCACCTATTTCTATTTCTTTTTTATAAACTTTAAACATACTATTTATTTCCTTAAATTAAGTTTTGTTATTACTTTTTTGTAAGAGTCAATTTTATTTTTTTTTAAATACTCTAGCAATTTCTTCCTTCTATTAACCGTTTTTAATAATCCTACTGAAGAATGTTTATCTTTTTTATTATTCTTAATGTGTTTTGATAAATTCTCAATTTTTTTTGTTAATCCGGCTATTTGTACTTCGCTCGAACCTGTGTCTTTATCATGTAAAGCTAGATCCTTTTTGTTTTGATTCATAAATTATATCCTTTTATGTGTTTGTTTAATTAAGTTTTCTATTTTTTCAGCATAATCAAATGACTCGTCTTTTACAAAAATAAGCTTTGGTAAAAACTTTAATTCTACTTTTTTAGACAAAACCTTTCTGATTATAAATGAAAATTCTTTTAATATTTCTACAACCTCATTTGCATTTTTTCCTCCAAGAGGTAAAACATATGCCTTGGCTGTTTTTAAATCTGGACTCATCCTAACCTCTGTAACAGTAATTTTATTTGTATCCAAATTTGATATTTTTGCTTCCTCTTTTAAAAAAATCATACTAAGCGATTGTTTAATCATTTCTCCAACCCTTAGTTGTCTTTGTGATACTGTTTTTCCTAAATTATTCATTTATATGCTTCTTTGAGTAACTGTTGAATTATAGACTTCAATTATATCTTGTTTTTGAAAGTCACTAAAATCTTTAAGTGATATACCACATTCAAGTCCAGCTGAAACTTGTTTTGCTTCGTTTTTTTCCCTAAAAATTGACCCTATTTTTCCATTAAAGATTATTGCACCATCTCTAATTACCCTTGCACTTGCGTTATTGGTTATTTCACCTTCAATTACCTTTGATCCTGCTACTTTTCCTACTTTTGAAACTTTAAATATTTCAAGAATTTCTGCGGTACCAATTATTTTTTCTTCAATCTCTGGTGTAAGTAGGCCTGACATTTTATTTTTTATGAAGTCTAATACTTCATATATAATATTATATGACCAAATAGTTACTTTTTCTCTCTCTGCAAGTTTTTTTGCTTCTTTATTAGGTTTAATATTAAATGCTATTAACACCGCATTTGATGCCTTTGCTAACGACACGTCTGTCTCGGTGACCATTCCTATTTCAGATAATAGTATTTTTGGTTTTACTTCTTCATGCTTTATATTTGATATAGCATTTTTGATCGCTTCTGATGATCCATGTACATCAGATTTAATTATTATATTTAGTTCATTTAATTTTTTATCTTTGAATGCAGAATCTTGCGTCACAAATGTTAATGGATTTTTTCCATCTTTTGTTTCTTCAATTCTAGCCTCACAAAAAGATTTAGCTTCTTTTTCTGTTTTAAAAACAATAAAATCATCACCTGCTCTTGAAGCACCATTTATACCTAATACTTCAACAGGTGTTGAGGGTTCTGCAGTATCTATATTTTTTCCCACGTCATTTATTATTGCTCTAATTTTTCCCCATCTTAAGCCACTAACAAAATAATCACCTTTATTCAAAGTTCCTGCGGTTATAATTAAATTTAATATAGGTCCTTTACCTACGTCAATTTTGGATTCCAGCACAACTCCTTTTGAGGTAGTATCAAAATCAGTTTTAAGATCTAGCATTTCTGCTTGCAGCAAAACTGAATCTATTAATTTGTCCAAATTTTTTTTGGTTTTTGTTGACACTTCAACCATTAAAGTTTCCCCTGAAAGTTCTTCTGCAATTAATTCATGTTCAAGAAGTTGATTTTTTATTTTTTGAGGATCTGCTTCAGGTAAATCACATTTATTAATTGCTACGACTATTGGCACCTTTGCGGCCTTAGCATGTTTAATTGACTCAACGGTTTGTGGTTTAACACCATCGTTCGCAGCTACTACTAAAATTACTATATCAGTTAATTTAGAACCTCTTGACCTCATCTCTGTAAAAGCAGCATGTCCAGGGGTATCTATGAATGTAAGTTTGTTTGAATTATGTATAATTTGATATGCTCCGATATGTTGTGTTATTCCTCCGAATTCACCTTCAGCTACATTTGTTTTTCTTAAAACATCTAATAAAGATGTTTTACCATGGTCAACGTGACCCATTACAGTAACTATTGGGGCACGAGTTTTTAAATTTTCTGTATTTACCTCTTTAATTTTTTTAATAATTTCATCCGTTTTTTGTTCTCTTATTGGAGAATGCCCAAATTCTTGTGCCA
This sequence comes from uncultured Pelagibacteraceae bacterium, assembly GCA_902531885.1. Classification (GTDB taxonomy): domain Bacteria; phylum Pseudomonadota; class Alphaproteobacteria; order Pelagibacterales; family Pelagibacteraceae; genus Pelagibacter. The sequence goes on along the minus strand of CACAFZ010000014.1, from coordinate 3,979 downwards.
GATATTCTGCTGTATCAGCATTTATTGTATGATTTATAGTCACTGTTACTCCCATACCTAAAAGATGTTTGATAATACTGCTTGATTGTTCTGCCATTCTATTAGCAAGCTCTCTAATAGTTATAACTTCAGGAATATGTATTTCTCGTTTAACAGGTTTAATTTTTTCTTTTTCTTGTAATTTTTTTATTTCTTTTTCCCTAGCTCTTTTAATTGAAGCTAAACTTCTTGTTCTAGTATTATCTTCATCACTTAAAGCTCTAGATATTGTTAATTTTAATTCTCTTTTTTTTACATTTGATTTGTTTTTTGTTTCTTTCTCAGTTACCTCACCTTTAAGTCTTTTTGTTGCTCTTTGCTCTGCAAGTTTTCTTTTTTCAAAATCACTAATAGTTGCATGCTTGGGTTTAGAATAATTATTTTTATTTGATAAACTAGGTGACTTTAAATTAAAGTTTTGTTTTTTGCTTAATGGTCTACTAAATCTTGGTTTACCACTAAATTTTCCAGGTTTTTTTTCAATAATTACAGAGTTTTTTGATTGTAATTTAGCTTCTTCAATACTTTTTATTGTTTTTTTTGTGCTCGAAATAGAAAGTGTTAATTTTTTTTTTTCCATTTTTCATCTCTCAATCTTTGTATGCTATGTCTCTTGCGGACATAACTAGTTCATCTGCTTCTTTTTTTGATAACGCAAAATCTTCTAAATAACCTTTAATTTTAATTCGTTCTCCCTTAATTACATCATAACTACCTGTTAGTTCGTCTGATGCTAGGTCAGCAAAATCTTTTAATGTTAATATTTTTTTTTCTCCTAGAGTTACTAACATTCCCGGAGTAAGTCCTTGGAGTTTGATAAGACTATTTTCTAGTCCTAAATCTTTTATTCTTTTTTGTATTTCTTCTTGATCTTTTTTATAAAACTCTAGTGCTCTTTCTATAAGTTCTTTCGCAGTATCTTCTTCAATACCATCAATTTTTGTCAATGTTTCAATACTAGCATCTTTTATATCATCAATTGATGAATAGCCTTCTGCCACAAGTAACTGACCGAGAGTTTCATCAACTTCTAAATTTTTTACAAAATTTTCTGTCTTCTCTTTAAATTCTATTTGTCTTCTTTCAGAATCCTCTTGATCTGTCATTATATTTATTTCATAGTGCATAAGTTTTGTTGCTAATCTTACATTTTGTCCTCTTCTACCAATTGCTTTGCTTAAATTATCCTCTGACAAAATTACATCTAATTTTTTATTCTCACTATCAACATTAACTCTTAAAATTTCTGCTGGTGATAAAGCGTTTGATACTACTACTGCAGGATCCTCTGACCAATTTACTATATCTATTTTTTCCCCTTGTAATTCGTTTACTATTGCCTGAACTCTACTTCCTCGCATTCCAACACAAGCACCAACTGGGTCTAATGAAGTATCAACTGCTTTAACACAAATTTTAGCTCTACTTCCAGGATCTCTTGAGGAAGAAATTATTTCAATTAATCCATCGTATATTTCTGGCACTTCTTGTACAAAAAGTTTTTCCATAAATTTTGGATGTGCTCTTGATAAAAATATTTGTTGACCTCTAGGTTCTCTTCTAACATCTAAGCAATATGCTTTAACTCTATCTCCTGCTTTTATGTTTTCTCTAGGAATAAGTTCATTTTTCTGAATAATTGCCTCCGTTCTACCAAGATCAACAATTATATTTCCAAATTCTAATCTTTTAACAATTCCACTTAGTATTGTATCTTTCTTATCTTTAAATTCATTGTATTGTCTTTCTCTTTCTGCCTCTCTTACATTTAAAGTAATCACTTGTTTTGCTGTTTGAGCTGCAATTCTACCAAAATCAAAAGATGGTAGCGGTTGTAAAACTTCATCCCCAATTTTTTTTTCTTTATTGGATTCATTTAATGAAATCGCATCTTTTATACTAATTTCTAAATTGTTATTTTCTGGCTTTTCAACAATTATTAATTTTCTATAAATTCCTATCTCACCATTATCTCTATCTATCATAACTTTAATTTCATTATCTGACCCAAATTTAGATTTAGCAGCTTTAGCAATTCCATTTTCCATTGAATTAATTATTAATTCTTTATCAATAGATTTTTCTAATGCTACAGCCTCGGCAATTCTCAATAATTCTAATTTATCAGCTCTTCTGTTTAACATTTTTATCTTCTCCAAAAAAAAATGGGCCGAAGCCCATTTTGAAATTTCAATAATGTAAGGTGAATATATGTATTTTTTTTAAGTTTTCAACTTTATTTACTATTAAAAACTCCAGCTTTATCGGTCTTTTCCCATGAGAATGCTCCTTTAGCATCAGCCTCTCTTCCAAAATGACCGTATGCTGCTGTTTTTTCATAAATAGGTTTATTTAATCCTAACATTTCCCTAATACCTCTCGGGCTTAAGTCAAAATTTTCATTGATTAATTTTACAATATGTCTGTTTTTTTCCTCATCATTACAAAATAAATCAACATAAATAGAAAGTGGTTTAGAAACCCCTATTGCATAAGCTAGTTGTATTAAACATTTGTCAGCTATTTTTGAAGCTACAATATTTTTCGCTAGATATCTTGATGCATATGCTGCTGATCTATCAACTTTAGTAGGGTCTTTCCCTGAAAATGCTCCTCCGCCATGTGGAGCAGCACCACCGTAAGTATCTACTATTATTTTTCTTCCAGTTAAACCACTATCCCCATCTGGACCTCCAATAACAAAATTTCCTGTAGGATTTATATAAATTTCATTTTCATCCAATGAACCTAATAAAGATTTTGGAATAGATTTTTCAATGTATGGCTTTACTAAATCTCTTACTTGTTTTTGATTAACATCAGCTGAATGCTGGGTAGATATAACTACAGATTTTACGTTTGATGGTTTTCCATCCTTGTATTCAATTGTTATTTGACTTTTTGAATCAGGTTCAATATTTTTTAATTTACCAGATTTTCTGTCTTCAGCCATTAATCTTAAAATTTTATGTGAATAATGAATTGGAGCAGGCATTAAAACATCTGTTTCATTGCAAGCATAACCAAACATAATACCCTGATCTCCTGCACCTTCATCTTTATTTCCTGCAGAGTCTACACCCATGGCTATGTCAGCTGATTGAGAATGTAGATGACATTCTATTTTAGTTGCATCTTTCCATGTAAATCCCTTTTGGTCATAACCAATGTCTTTAATGCAGTCTCTAACTTTTTTTATTAATTCATCTTTATTAATATTTGGTCCTCTAGTTTCACCAGCTAAAACCACTTTGTTAGTTGTTGTTAAAGTTTCACAAGCGACTCTCGCTTGTGGCTCCAATCCCAAATATGTATCAACCACCATATCTGAAATTCTGTCACAGACTTTATCTGGATGTCCTTCTGAAACTGACTCGCTTGTAAATAAATAATCTTTTTTCATTTATGCTCCCTTTTATTTATAAAAAAAAACAAACTAATATAAAAAATTAAAAAGTAAAAGAATATCTTGTTTCCATGAATTGCAAAAAATGTTTTATTAACATTTTCAAACTCCTTTACCTCAATTACTCCCTTCTGAGTTGATTCTAATTTACTTATTATTTTTCCTTTTGGACTTATATATGCAGAAATTCCGTTGTTAGCAGATCTAATCAAATACTTTCCTTCCTCTATAGCTCTAAATTTTGAATGAGAAAAATGTTGATGAGGACCAACCGAGTTACCAAACCATCCATCTTCAGAAAGATTAATAATAAAATCAATATCTTCTTCAAATTTATTCAACTTACCAGAATATATTATTTCATAGCAAATTAAGGGAAGAAAATTTTTATTGTATATATTAATTATATTTCTTTTATTACCTGGACTAAAAGATTGATATCCTTGAGTAATTTTTTTTAATCCAAATTTAGAAAAAAAATTTTCAAAGGGTAAAAACTCTCCGAAAGGAACTAGTTTATTTTTATCATATTTT
>CACAFZ010000013.1 GCA_902531885.1 uncultured Pelagibacteraceae bacterium | reverse complement strand
AATAATCCTTAAAACTTAATCAAGTTTTATTTACTTTAATTATATTCTGGTTAAATTCCTAATGTGCGAGCTTTATTATTAAAATACACAAACTATCTAATTTTCTTTTGTTTATTAATTTTGTTAATATTCTTAAAAGTTGTTAATCCAAGCTTTATAAAATCAATTTCTTTTATAAGTTTTGATTTGTATCAAAAGGTATTTCCATTAGTAAAACAGGACTCAGAAGTAGTAATTATCGATATTGATGAAAAAAGCTTAGGTAAATTTGGACAATTTCCTTGGAGCAGATCTGTTTTTGCAAAAATTATTGACCAAGTAAATACCGCTGACCCGAAAGCAATAGGATTTGATGTTTTTTTTACCGAAAAAGATAAACAGTCTCCTGAAGAAATTATAAAAGCCTACAGCTTGATACCAACTGATGTTGCTCAGTTTCAAAATATTAAAGGTCATGATGAAGTTTTTAGGGAGGGATTAGAAAAATCAAATTCTGTTATTGCAGTTTTAGGAAGTAACGTTTCTTCACACAGTAACTATGATAGATCTGCAAAAGCTAAATTTCTTTCAAAAGGTGGTGATCCGAAACAATTTACTTATTCTTTTCCTTATTCCATTGGATCACTTGAAAAATTAGAAAAAAGTGCAAAGGGATTAGGCTCAATTTCTTTTCTTGATCAAACAGATGGAATTATTCGATCTCTCCCATTGATAGTTCGATTTAATGAAAAATTATATCCAACAATGGGACTTGAAATGGTGCGTGTTGGAAATAATCAAAAAAATTTATATGTTGAATTAAATGAAGTTGGAATAACAAGAATAAGTTCTAGACCACACAAAATTTCTTCTGATCCAAATGGAATAATTTGGATAAGATATAAAAAATCACAAAAAAGTCAGTACATATCTGCTAGCTCAGTATTTGATGGAAAATTTGATAATAAAAAGTTTAAAGACAAATATGTTTTAATTGGTGCATCCGCCCAAGGACTATTCGATTTAGTTAAAACTCCTTTGGGAGTAACAATTCCTGGAGTCGAAGTTCATGCAAATGTTATAGAGAACATTTTAGATCAAAGTTATCTTATCCGAAATCCTAACACTTATGTTTTTGAGCTATTATTTTCAATTATAGTTGCATGTGTTACATTTTTCTTTTCACAAAGAATAAAACCAAAATATAGTTTATCAATATTTTTTGGAAGTTTTATATCTGTTGTAATAATTGGTTTTAGTATATTTTTGTTTAGATCTGAGCTGATTGATATTAGTTATCCTATTTTTATGCTTACAGTAACTTTTTTAACTGGGCTTTATTTTAGGTTTGTTGAAGAAAACAAAATTGCATTATCTAATTTACAAAAAGAAGCAAAACTATTGAAAGAAAGAGAGCTAGCAGGAGAAGTTCAAAAAAGCCTTTTTCCAGATATTTCTAGGTTCGAGAACTTTATTTATGCTAGCAACGTTCCAGCAAGAGATGTATCAGGCGATTACTTTGATGTAGTTAGCGTTGGTAAAAGTGAATACTTTTTTACATTAGCAGATGTATCAGGAAAAGGTATTAAGGCTGGAATGTATATGGCAAAAGCATCTTCTATATTTCGTACACTTTCAAATTTATCCTATCCTCTCGAAAAAGTTGTATTTGGAGTAAATAATGAACTAGTAGAAGCTAAATTTAAAGGAATGTTTGTAACAGCAGTGTTTGGCAAATTTAATGTTGAAACTGGAGATGTTACTTTTGTTAATGCAGGCCATGAAAGTATTATGGTTTTTGATAGAAGTAAAAATTTTGAATTTATAAAATCAGAATTACCACCAATAGGAATTATAAAATATTTTACAGAATCTATGGTTAAATCACAGACCATAAATTTAAAAAACAAGACATTTGTAGTTTATACCGATGGAGTTACCGAAGGTTATTTAAAGAATGGGCAGGAACTTGGCGCTGATGGAGTTCAGAAAATTGTGACTTCACTAGAAAATATAACACCAAAAAATATAGTAGACACTATTTCTAATGAGCTAAATTGGGGTGCAGAAAAATTAAGAGATGATATTACTTGTCTTGCTTTAGATTTACAAAACACAGAATTAATTAAAAAAGCAAAAAAAAAAGTAGAAAACAAATCTGTTGATAAAGATAATTAACCAGCCCTTTTTAGCCCAAATTGGTCATTAAATAACTTTTTGATTGTGTTTTTCTAATATAATATTTATTTATTATCATAAGGGATATGAAAAAATTTATTTTACTGATTTTTGCTACTGTACTTTTAAATGGTTGTGCAGAATATTCTTCTTTTTTAGGTCCATCTATAACTGTTGCTAAAACTGGAAACGTAGCTAGGGCAGGTAGCACCCTTGCTGCATCATATGGCGTTGAGTACGGAACAGGAATATCTACAAAAACACTAGTTAATGAAAGTTCAGAAATAAGAGAGTGCAAAACTGTCCATTCAGCAGAAATTAATAAAATATTTTTTGATACCTTAGACGAATTAGATTGTAAAAGAAGCGATCCTACTATCCTTAGATAAATAGTCGATAAAACAAACAAATACAATTTTTAATTGTAGCGCGTTAATCTTGTGGATAGAAAAAACTTTTTAAATTAATTAACAATCAATATTAGTAAATGGAAAAAAAAATAAAAATTGGAGTTATAGGTGCTGGTATCCAAGGCGTATGCAATGCTCTTTTTTTGCAAAAAAAAGGATTTGAAGTAACTTTGTTTGATAGGTACGAGCCAGGAAACTCTGCATCATATGGTAACGCTGGTCATTTTTCTCCATATGCATCTGTCTCATTGAATAGACCAGATGTCCTTTTAGATGTTCCTGCAATGTTGTTAAGTTCAAGAGGTCCACTAGCTTTAAAATGGAACTACGTTCCAAAAATGATTCCTTGGTTTACAAGATTTATTTTAAACTGTTCAAAAAAAAAAATGATGCACACGGCAAAATATATGCATCAAGTATTAGATATAGCACTGCCCGCATTTGATGAACTCTTTGAAAATATTGATCTTGAAGGATTGGTTGAGAATAAAGGAATTTTATATATTTGGGATAAAACTAATCTTAAAAGCAGAGAATTAGAAATAAACATGAGAAAAGAAATTGGTGTCGAACAGCAAATAGTAACTCCAAAAGAAATTCATGATTTAGAACCAAATATTAAACCATTTTATCATGGAGGCGTATTTTATAATTATGCCAGACACGCTAGAGATCCACAAAAAATATTATTAAAACTTTTTGATTTTTTTATGAAAAAAGGAGGAAAGTTTTTAAAAGTAAATATAAAAGATTTAGATTTTGACGATGAAAAACCTGTATTGCGTAGTGAAGCTCAAAGATTTATTTTTGACAAGATTGTTATTGCATGTGGTGCTTTTTCAAAAAGACTAACTGACAAGCTTCATGAAAATATACCGATGGACACTGAACGGGGATACCATATCCATTTTAAAGGATGTGATAATTTAATTTCTAGACCCGTTGTATATCAAAATAGAGGATTTGGAATGACTCCAATGGATCAGGGTTTAAGAGTAGTTGGAACTGTAGAATTCGGAGGGTTGAATAACCCTATCACGAAATCTAGAATTAAAAACTTAATTTTAAATGCAAAAGATATGTTAGATGGTTTACCAGAACATACAGATGAGTGGTTAGGCTTTAGACCAACATTGCCAGATTTTTTACCCGTAATAGGAAATTCAAAAAATTATAAAAATGTATATTATTCTTTTGGACACCATCATTTGGGATGGACTTTAGGAGCAATATCGGGGAAAATAGTTTCTAAAATGATAGCAAATGAAAAAACCAATCTGGACTTAAAACCATATAGTTCTTTAAGATTTTCTTAATTCAGTGGAAAAAAAAAATAATTTAGCCTATTTATTGTTAATTTTAACTACTATCTTTTGGTCAGGAAATTTTATAGTTGGAAAGGCAGCAAGTATTTATGAAATTCCACCTTTTTCACTAAATTTTTATAGATGGTTTTTTGCAGGACTAATATTAATGCCTTTTACAATAAAAGAGTTGATAAATAAAAAAAATTATATTTTTAGCAATTTGGGTTTTTTTATAATTTTAGGAATTACAAGTATTACAATATTTAATTCAATTGTTTATTATTCTTTATATTACACTCAAGTAATTAGTGGAGTATTAATGATATCTACAATTCCAGTTTGGATTATTTTTATTTCATCAATGTTAAACATCGAAAAAACGAATATTTTTCAAATTATAGGAGTAGCTCTTTCGTTAACCGGTGTTATTTTTATTATTACCAAAGCAGATATCGATTTAGTAAAAAATTTAGATTTTAATAAAGGGGATTTAACTATGGTGATCGCTATGTTTTCTTGGGCACTTTATTCATCACTTTTAAAAAAAAAAAAATATGAAATTTCTCAAATAACTTTGCTTCAAGTTGTAATAATTACTGGATTAATTTTTTTAATACCTATTTACTTCATTGAAATGAGTATGGGAAATTTAATAAAATTAGGAAAACCATTTTATTTAACACTGACATACGTTGTTTTATTTCCAGGACTTGCATCATTCTTTTTTTGGATAAAAGGTATTGGAATAATCGGAGCAAATAGAGCGGGTGCATTTCTTCATTTAATGCCTATATTTGGAGCCATAATGGCAATGATTATATTTGATGAAAAATTTATGTTTTATCACTTTCTCGGTGCAATTTTTATTATTGCTGGAATAACACTTTCAAACAAAAAAACTTCAAATGCTTAAAGTTGCAATATTAGACGATTATCAAAATGTGTCACAAGAGTTTTTGGATTTAAAAAAACTTAATGGAAAATACAATATAGAAATTTTTAATGACCCTTTTGAAAGTGAGGATGAAGCTATTGAAAAATTAAAAAATTTTGAAGCATTACTAATAATGAGAGAAAGAACTAAAATCACAAAAAATTTAATTGATAATTTAAAAAATTTAAAATTTATAATTACTAGCGGTAAGAGAAATAAAGCGATTGATCTTGATGCTGCAAAAAAAAGAAAAATAGTAGTATCAGGCACTGATATAAACAGTAACCCCACCTGTGAATTAACATGGACACTAATTTTAGGTTTAGCAAGAAATGTAAAAGTTGAGTCAGAAAATATGTACCAAGGTTATTGGCAAACAACTATTGGTGTGGAATTAAAAGGAAAAATATTAGGACTAATAGGACTAGGAAAAGTAGGATCACAAGTAGCTAAAATAGGAAAAGCTTTTGGAATGCAAGTAATGGCATGGAGCGAAAATTTAGACCTAAATAAATGTAAAGAGTTAGAGGTTTTACCATCGAGCAAGGAAGACTTAATTAAAAATTCTGATTTTATTTCAATACATGTACAAGGTGGTGAACGATATAAAGACTGTATTAAGCTAAAGGAATTCGACATTATGAAAAAAACTGCTTTTTTAATTAACACATCAAGAGGACCAATTGTTAATGAAGATGATTTAATAATAGCTTTATCAACAAATGTAATTGCAGGAGCAGGCATAGATGTTTATGAAAAAGAACCACTACCTGCTGATCATAAATTAAGATTTGTTCAAAATGCTTTATTGCTACCGCATCTAGGCTATGTAACAGCAGAAAACTATTCTCTATTTTATAGCCAGATGATTGAAAATTTAGAGGCTTGTGCTAATGGTAAACCCATAAGAAAAATTGAATAAAATAAAATATGCCGAAAGAAATAAATATTAATCTAACCTCAGAGCAAAGAAAAATTATGTTTGAGGAGGGTACGGAAAGACCAGGATCAAGCTTGCTAAATTATGAAAAAAGGGAAGGAACATATCATTGTGCGAATTGTGGAATAGAACTTTTTAAATCAACAGCCAAGTTTGATAGTGGAACTGGTTGGCCATCATTTACAGAGGCATTACCAGGGGTTTTTGAAACTAAAACAGATTATTTATTGGGATATGCGAGAACAGAATATCATTGTAAAAATTGTGGCGCACATCATGGACATATTTTTGATGATGGCCCAGAGCCAACCGGAAAAAGATATTGTAACAATGGTATATGCTTAATTTTTAAACCAAAAAGTTAACAAAACATAATAAATTATTTAACTTTATTTAGTAATTCACCTTTTTTTTCTAATTCTCTTAATTCTTGGTATCCACCAATATGATCTTCGTTGAAAAATATTTGCGGTATTGTTCTTCTTCCGTTAGCTTTTTTTACCATTTCATCTCTAAGACCATCTTTAGATGAAATATCTATTTCTTGATATTTTAAATTATTTCTAGAAAGAAGCCTTTTGGCTGCATCACAGAAATTACACATAGGACCTGTATACATGATTATATTTTTCATATTTTATATATAGACATTTTTTGACTTTTTTCCATACCATGAGACATCACCCAATTTGGTCAATTAAATTAATGAAATTCAAATAATTGAGACAAAAAGATTGATGCAGATTTTTGTGGCTGTGATATATTGATTTAGATAGTCCTATCTAGCCATCTTTAGCTCCCGGTTTTATAGGACTGTCTCCAGAAAAAATGCTCCCCCTAGAATATTTTTTATTTTTACAAATTATACTTTTTTTATTCATCACACCTGGAACACCTAGAATAGTAATAATTTCTTACTCTATGAATTATGGAATTAAAAGCTGCATATGGACAGCCTTAGGAGATATAAGCGCTAATTTTATACAAGGTTCGCTTGTTATTTTTTTTATAGGTTCTTTTTTTTCAGACAATCCAAGTGTTTTAAATATTATTAAATGGGTTGGAATACTTTATTTGCTTTATTTAGCTTATGACATTTATAAAACTAATCCAAAAGAAATAAAATCGGAGGATACTAATGAAAAAACTATATTTTCTTTTTTTAAGGATGGTTTTATAGTTGCAGGAACAAGTCCTAAGGCATGGATGTTTTTCCCATTAATTTTTCCTCAATTTATAGATTTTAATTCTAATTATATTGCTCAATTTTTTATTTTAATACTCACATATATGATTTTAGATTTTGCTTCTTTAATTGGATATGCAGTTTTGGCAAACAAATTAATTATTTGGATAAAAGCAAACCCAAAAGTAATTAATTCAATTTCAGCGTGTGTATTAATTATAATTGCAATTATAATCGCAATAACACAAAGATATTAGACAAATATATTTTTATCAGTTGCTTGCATTAAAACTAATTTCTTAGTTTAATAATGTATTAATTAATTAATAGAGGGGAAATAAATGAAAATAAAAAACATTATAATCACATTTATTTCTGCAATTGCACTTGCTTTATCTTCTTCAAGTATTTCTTTAGCTAAAGTAGTTGGAGATAAAATAATTTTAGGTGCAGCAGTTTCTCTAACAGGAAAATATTCTACCAACGGAGAACATACAAAAAATGGATACAACTTTGCTGTAGAAAGAATAAACAGCATGGGTGGTATAAAAGTTGGTGGTAAAACTTACAAATTTGACATTATTTACTATGATGATGAGTCAAATTCTGGAAGAGCAGCTCAACTTGCAGAAAGATTGATTAAACAAGATGGCGTACAATACATGTTAGGACCTTATAGTTCAGGACTAACTAAAGCTATTGCACCAGTAACTGAGGAAAATAAAATTCCTATGGTTGAAGCAAATGGTGCATCAAGATCACTATTTACAAAAGGGTATAAATATCTTTTTGCAGTTTTGTCAGCAGCGAATCAATATTTAGAAGTAGCTATTGATCTAGCAGTTGAAAAAAATGGTGGTAATCCAGTAAAAATTGCAATGGCATTTGAACAAGATGCTTTTTCTCAAGACGTAAGAATTGGTGTTGTAGAAGCAGCAAAAAGAACTGGATCTAAGATAATTATCGATGACAAACTTCCAAAAGAGTTAAATGATATGGCAGCAACATTGGCGAAGGTAAAAGCTACTAAGCCAGATGTATTAGTTGTATCAGGTCACTCTAAAGGTGCTTTAACCGCAATTAGACAAATAGCCGAAATGAAAGTTGATGTTAAGATGTTAGCGATGACACACTGTGATGCGTCTAAACTAGCAAAACAACATGGTAAAAATTCAGAGTATGCATTATGTGCAGCTCAATGGCATAAATCACTTTCTTACAAAGATAAATTTTTTGGAGATGGTATGAAGTATGACAAAGAATTTAAAGCTCAGTTTGGATATGCTCCACCTTACCAAGCAGCAGAATCATCTGCGGCTTTATTAGTTTGGAAGGATGCTTTTGAAAGAGCAAATTCTTTAGATAAGGATAAAGTTAGAGATGCTTTATCAAAAACTGATATGCAAACTTTTTATGGAAACATAAAATTTAGTCCTGCAGGCCAAAACATTGCTAAGCCAATGGTACTTTTCCAAGTAAGATGCGAAGGGGACAAATGTGAAAACAAAGTTGTAGCTCCAACAAAATGGGCTGCTGCTAAGTTAGTACATCCAGTTCCTAAGTGGTCTGAAAGATAAAAAATAAATAATTTATGCCCCCAAAATTTTGGGGGCATTTTTTTATGGACTTATTAATTTTTCAAGCACCAATATTAATGGTGCAAGCATCACTTGATGGAATTCTTTTAGGAATCCTATTTGCTTTGATTGCCTATGGAATGGCACTCCAGTGGGGTGTTATGAATATAATTAATATTGCTCAAGGAGAATTAGTAATTGTTGGTGGGTACATTGCATACTTTATGTATAAAGCAGGAGTTCATCCAGGTTTTGGAATAATTGTTTCTCCTATAATTATGTATTTTGTTGGATGGGGTCTTTACAAACTGGTAATTAATAAAGTTGTAGATAGAGATTTATTTATTTCTATCTTAGCAACATTTGGAATTAGTATTTTAACTCAGCAATTAATGAATTTTATTTTTGGTTCTGATGTAGTAGTTGCTCAGTCTAACTTTGGAACAACAATGTTTTTTGATGGTATGGTAACTCTTCCAAATGCAAAAATATTTGCTGCAATAGTAAGTATAGCATTTGCAATAGGCTTAGTGATTTATATGAGAAAATCTAAATTAGGCAGAGCAATAAGAGCAACAGCACAGAATGCAAGAGCAGCAAAGATTATGGGAGTTAATACAGAAAAAGTTTATGCTGCCACATTTGGAATAAATGCAGCACTTTGTGGAGTTGCTGGATCTTTAATAGCAATAACATTTACTTTACATCCTTATGTAGGATTACCCTACACTGTAAGATCTTTCATGATTGTGATTATTGCAGGCCTTGGAAATTTGCCAGGCGTTGCATTATCTGGCATGGGACTTGGAGTTTTTGAGGAATTTGCAGATTATATTTTAGGAACTGAATTTAGAATTGGATCTGTATTTACGCTTCTAGTTTTAATTTTGGTTTATAGACGATTTAAATTATCAAGAAAAAGAGAATATTTAAAATAAGAAAGAAAAAAAATGAAAAAAATATTTTTAATATTGGTCGCAATTATTTTTACAACAAGTGTAAATGCACACTCCACAAAAAATTATAAATTTGACCTCAAAGCAAATTGTACGAAAAAAAAATCCACACTCAACTGGGTTTCAAAAAATAAAAATACCAAAGATGGTGAGCTAATAAAATTTCAGTCTTACACTGGTTTTGACCAAAGAACTGTTATTATTGGTGGTCACAAAAATAATCCTATTGAAATAACAGGATATCTACAATTACCAAAAGGTTCAGATAAAGTGCCAATAGTTATTTGGACACATAGCAGTGGTGGTCCTAAGGAATATGTATGGAATCAATTTATCTATCATGGCACTAAAAACCTTTTAGAAGCAGGAATAGGAGTAATGTATGTAGATAATTTTTGTCATAGAGGTGCAAGAGAAACTTGGAGAGATCAATCAAAAGTTCCACTTATTAATGGAGCTATAGATGCTATTATGGCTTATAAATTATTACAATCTCATTCAAGATCTAATGGTAAATTTGGAATTACTGGACATTCAAGAGGTGGGAACAACAGTCTTTATGTAGCAGATGTAAAATTTACATCTTTGTTTTTGGAAGGTACTAGGGGATTTGATGCAATATTACCTGAGGCAGCAGAATGTAAGCTTGCAGGTTTCTTTGATAAGCCAGAACTAACATCAAATTCTAAATTACTTTATGTTCATGGTGCAGCAGATGACTACACATTACCAAATCATTGCGAAGATTATGTAAAAAAAATTAAATCTGAACCTGGCCAGATTGAGATTGATTTAAAAAAAGGTTGGTATCATGGATTCCATTTCGATCAAAAACCTAAAAAATATAAAGCAATGACAGTTCATAATTGTCCCGCTTTTTTTGTTGATAATGATGGTTTTGTTGTTGGAAATGAATGGCCTGATATGGTGTTAACTAAACATAAACTTTTTCCATCTATGGATGCTTTTTATGAATTAGCGCAAGTTGACCCAAATAAATTATGGAAAAAAACATTTAAAATTTTAAAAAAAGAAAAATGTCTTAAAAGAGGAGTTACAGTTGGCGGGGGCCACATGGACGAATATATGCCTCAATTTATAAATTTCTTTAAAGAAAATTTACTGTAGATGAAATATTTAGGACAAAAATAAAAAATTATATGAAGAAAAATAATTTAATTCTTTATGGTACAATATTAATTTTAGGTTTAGTTGCACCATTTATTTTTCCAGGATTTAAACTACAGATATCATTTCTTTGGATATTAATTGTTTTAGCTATGACATGGGATGTTCAGGGAGGTCAAATGGGATATAACACATTTGGTAATATTCTATTTTTTGGTGTTGGTATGTATTTATGTGCCAGCGTTCAAATTGGAATGTTTTTCCCTTTGGCTGAATGGACAGAAGCTGGCGGAGAAAAAACATTTGTTCACACACCACCTCAATATTTTCAAGGCCTACTATTTGGATTAATTTTGGCAGGTATAATTCCAGCTATTGTTGCAGGTTTAATAGGATATGGAATTTTAGGATTAAGAGGTCATTATTTTGCAATTTGTACTTTAGGACTTGGAATAGCAGCCGGTGAAATTGCAGGAGGAATAGAAATAATTGGTGCGGGACAAGGAATGACCACACCACCTTGGCCAAAAAATATTGGCGATACTGAACTTAGGTCTCAATTTTTTTATTATATTTGTTTTGGATTAGTTATTTTTACATTTTTGTTTTTACAATGGGCCTACAAGACAAGATTTGGATTAGTTTTAAATGCCATTAGAGACAATGAAGACAAAGCTGAGGCAATGGGAATTTATACCATGAGATATAAAATAATTGGCTGGATGGTTTCCGCTTTCTTTGTTGGAATTGCAGGAGGACTAATGGGTAATATGGTTGGCTACATAGAGCCAGTGGAAGTAGCATTCGCAGGACCAACTTTTGGTGTCTTTATGGTTTTAATGGCAATTCTTGGAGGCAAAGGAACTCTCTGGGGACCTGTAATCGGTGCAACTGTATTTCATTTATTTAAAGAAGGTTTTTGGACTTTCTTTTTAGGCTGGCAGTACGTTGCTCTTGGGGTTTTAATAGTAGTGATTGTTGTATTTTTCCCCGAGGGAATAATGGGTTGGTTAAGAGAAAAATATCCAGAAAAATTTGGAGAAGTAATAGATGAAGCAGACAGAAAAGCACAGGTAGAATTAAAATGAGCATATTAGAAGTTAAAAATGTAAGTAAATCATTTGGTGGTGTAAAAGCCAACGTTGATATTTCAATGTCAGTAAAAGAAGGATCTATAGTTGGTTTAATTGGACCAAATGGATCAGGTAAAACTACTTTATTTAATTCAATAGTTGGAACCCATCCTATAGATAATGGATCTATAAAATTTAATGAAAAAGAAGTTTCTCATTTACCAATTCCAGTAGTTGCAAAATTAGGTTTACTTAGAACATTTCAACAAACAAGAATTTATGGAAAGCTAAATTGTGTAGATAATATGCTTATAAGTAACAAACCAAATAATGATGGAATATTTTCTGTATTTTCAAAAGTCCCAAAAGAACTTAATGAAAAAGCTGAAAATCTTTTAAATTTTGTAGGACTGTACCAGAAAAGAAAATTAAGGGCTGGAGATTTGTCATTTGGACAACAAAAGCTTTTAGAACTTGCAATGGCACTAATGAATGAACCAAAAATGCTTTTGTTAGACGAACCAACGGCAGGAATAAATCCTACTTTAATTAACGGAATTATCGATAGATTAATAAAAGTAAATAAAGAATTTGGAATTACTCTTTTTGTAATAGAACACAATATGAAAGTGATAATGCAATTGGCTCAACATATTTTTTGTTTAGCACATGGCCAGCTTTTAGCAAATGGAACACCAAAAGAAATAAAAAACGATAAGCGAGTAATAGATGCATATCTAGGAGCACAATAATGACAGATCAATATTCAGTATTAGGAGATGCGCCAAAAGATAGTGATTTAAAAAAACTTTCTTCTAAAGATACTCATTTAACTATTAGTAATTTATCAGCAGGTTATGGAAAAATGGAAATATTACATAACTTCGATTTGTTTGTAAGCAAAGCCCAATCACTTTGTTTAATTGGACCTAACGGTGCTGGAAAATCGACAATACTTCATTCAATATATGGATTTACAAATATTTTTTCTGGAAAAATACAAATTGATGGAAAAGAGATTACAAATTTGTCTCCTGCAGAAAAACTTAAAAATGTTGGAATAGCATACATATTGCAAGATAATTCAGTTTTTCCAGACATGACAGTAGAAGAGAATTTATTAATGGGTGGATATATAAAAGATAAAGTTGAAGAGTCATATGAAGAAGCAGAAAAAATATTTCAAAAATATGACAGGTTAAGAAATAGAAGAAATCAACCAGCAAAAGTTTTATCAGGTGGTGAGAGAAGATTACTTGAAATTTCAAGAGCTTTAGTAATGAAACCATCAGTACTTTTAGTAGACGAGCCATCAATCGGTTTAGAACCAAGATATATTCAAATGGTTTTTGAAATACTTCACGATCTCCAAAAAAATGAAAAAAAAACAATAATTCTGGTAGAGCAAAATGCTAAAAAAGGACTTGAATTTGCAGACATAGGATATGTTTTAGTGTCTGGACAGACAGCAATAGCGGGGCCAGGAGATGAGCTTCTTAAAAATCCAGATGTTGGTAGATTATTTTTAGGTGGTTGATAATTTTTGTAGTTTGTTAAAAGGGCTTGTTTTGTATATTGTTCTTCAATTATGAAATTAGGTTTTATAGGAACTGGCAAAATTACATTCTCAGTCGTTACAGGTGTATGTAGATCAAAAATATCTTTTAAAAAGATAATGCTATCTCCTAGAAACAGAAATATTGCAAAAAAACTTAAAAGAAAATTTAGAAAAGTTTCTATTGCAAAAAACAACCAGGAAATAATCAATTCTTGTAATTGGATTTTCTTAGCAGTCACACCAACAGTAGGTCAGAAAATTATAAAAAATTTAAAATTTAAATCTAATCAAACAATAATTAGTTTTATATCTACAATGACATTGCCTCAACTGAAGAAAGCAATAAAAGTAAAAGCAACTATATTAAGAGCTATTCCACTGCCACCAATCTCATTGAGAAAAGGTCCAGTTCCAGTTTTTCCACCAAATAATAAAGTCAGAAACTTTTTTAATAAACTTGGAACAACAGTTGAAATTAGAAATGAAAAGCTTTCAAAAAACTTTTGGTCTACCTCAGGAATGATGGCCCCTTTTTATGAATTGCTTAGTACTATGTCTAATTGGTTAGTTAAACGTGGGGTTAAAAGAGATAAAGCTCAGCAGTATATAACATCTCTTTTTGTAGCACTATCTGAAGATGCAGTCGTAAATTCTAAAAAAGATTTAAAATTTTTGGTAAAAGATTCTCAAACTCCAAAAGGTTTGAACGAGCAAGGTGTTAAAGAGCTACGAAAAGCTGGTTTCTTTAGATCAACCGAAAAAACATTAAATAGTATTCTAAGAAGATTAAACAAAGTATAATCATCTATGCAGTCAGATTCAAACATTCTGCAAATAGATAATCTTTCAAAATATTTTGGAGGTTTGGCAGCTGTATCAAATTGTACACTAAAAATTAAAAAAGGTTCAATAACAGGCATTATTGGTCCTAATGGATCTGGAAAGACTACATTATTTAATTTAATTGCAGGAAATTTAAAAGCTTCAAATGGGAAAGTCATATTTAATAATGAAAATATTACTGATGTTCCTTCTTATGAACTGTTTTCAAAAGGTTTGTTAAGAACTTTCCAAATTGCACATGAGTTTAGTAATCTTACGGTTCTTGAAAATTTAATGATGGTTCCAGGAAATCAGTCTGGAGAAAATCTTCTTAATGCATTATTAAAACCTAGCTTGGTTAGCAAGGAAGAAGAACAAGTTAGAAATAAAGCTTACGAAGTAATAGAGTTTTTAAATTTAAAACATTTAGCAAATGAATTAGCAGGAAATTTATCTGGAGGACAAAAAAAACTTTTAGAACTCGGAAGAACTATGATGGTAGATGCGAAATTAGTTCTTTTAGACGAAGTGGGCGCGGGAGTTAATCGAACACTTTTAAAAGAAATTGGAACTTCAATAGAAAGATTAAATAAAGAAAAAGGATATACATTTTGTATGATTGAACATGACATGGATTTTATAAGTCGGTTATGTGATCCAGTAATTGTGATGGCTGAAGGGTCAGTTTTATTTGAAGGAACTTCAGATGAAGTTAAGAAAAATGATAAAGTAATTGAAAGCTATTTAGGTAGGGCCAATAACAATTTGGGAGAAAAAAGATAATGTCTTTTTTTCAAGGAAACAAAATGACTGCAGGCTATGGCGATGGCCCAGATATTATAAGTTCTTGCTCAATAAATGTTAGCAGAGGAGAGATAGTAGCAATACTTGGTCCAAATGGTGCTGGAAAATCTACCGCAATGAAAGCCATGTTGGGATTACTAAAATTAAAATCTGGATCAGTATCAATTGATGGAGATGATATATCTAGTTTATCTCCACAAGATAGAGTTAAAAAGGGAATTTCATTTGTACCACAAACGAGAAATGTTTTTGCAGAATTAACAGTAAGAGAAAATTTAGAAATTGGAGCGTTTTTAAGAGAAGATGACATTAATAAAGTAATCGAAGAAATTTACGAATTGTTTCCAATTTTAAAAGAAAAAAGATCTCAAATAGTTGGTCAATTATCAGGCGGTCAAAGACAACAAGTTGCCTTGGGAAGAGCGTTAATGATTAGACCTTCAGTATTAATGTTGGATGAACCTACAGCAGGAGTTTCTCCAATTGTGATGGATGAGTTATTTGAACATATAATAAAAGTTAAAGAAACAAACGTTGCAATTATAATGGTAGAGCAGAATGCAAAGCAAGCTCTAAGCATTTCTGATCGCGGTTATGTGTTGGTTACTGGAGAAAATAAATTTGAAGGGTCTGGCAAAGAACTGCTTAAAGATCCTGAGGTAAGAAGATCATTTTTGGGAGCTTAGTATGGATTTGTTAAATGCTGTTATTGTATTATTAAACTATACGGTTATACCCGCACTAACTTATGGTTCACAGTTAGCTCTAGGAGCTATTTTTGTAACTCTAATTTACGGTATTCTTAGATTTGCTAACTTTGCAACTGGTGACATGATGTCATTTGGGACTATGTTTGCGGTATTACTTACGTATTATTTTCAATCACTAGGCATCAGTTTTGGAATATTGCCAACAGCATTACTTACCATTCCTTTTGCGATTTTTATGATGATTTTATATATGTTAACGATAGACAAATTTGTTTTTAGTTATTACAGAGTTAAAAAAAGTCCTCCAGTGCAACTAGCAATGGTTAGTGTGGGAGTAATGTTTGTCACTCAAGCAATTATAAGAATAATTATAGGTCCATCAGACAGGAGATTTCTAGATGGAGAAAAATTTATTTTAAAAGCAACAGAATTTAAAGAAATGACAGGACTAAATGAAGGTCTAACTATTAAATCTACACAAGCCATTACAATAATAGTTACGATTATTTTGGTTTCTATAATGTTTTGGTTTTTAAATAAAACTAAAACTGGCACGAGTATGCGTGCTTACTCTGATAATGAAGATTTAGCTTTATTATCAGGCATAGATCCTAAAAAAGTAGTGTTAATAACTTGGGTTATAGCTGGAATATTAGCAACAATAGGTGGAATATTATATGGTTTAGATAAAAGCTATAGACCATTTGTTTATTTTAATAATATGTTGCCAATATTTGCTGCAGCAATTGTTGGGGGTATAGGTAATCCATACGGAGCATTTCTCGGAGGCTATGTTATAGCTTTTGCGGAGATATTTTTAACATACGCTTACAAAAGATTTTTTATTTATCTTCTACCCGAGTCTCTAGAACCAAATTCAATGATTCAATTATTGTCTACCGACTATAAGTTTGCAATATCTTTTTCTATATTAGTAATTGTATTATTATTTAGACCATCGGGTATTTTTGAAGGGAAAAAAATATGAAGCAATATTCAAACGTTATAGCTGCATATTCAATAATGATAATATTAATTATTTTGGTAGGCGTGTTTCAATCTTGGTCTATAGCTTTAACAATTTTGAATTATTGTTTGATTTCAGCTGTAATGACCATGGGAGCAAATATTCAATGGGGTTATGCTGGCTTAATTAATTTTGGAATTATGGGTTATACAGCGCTCGGTGGATTAGCTGTTGTTCTTGTTTCTGTTGCACCGGTAGGTGAAGCTTGGAAATTAGGTGGACTTAATATGTTAGCTTGTCTTGGAATAATTGCAGGTATGATATTATCTATACGCCAAGTTTTGAAAAAAATTGAAAAGTCTAAAAAAAGAAATTATTTAGTTGCAGCAATAATAGTAATTGGAGTGTTGCTGCTTAGATTTATATCTGCACCAGCTATTGAAAGCATAGAATCCGTTGAACCTGCAAAAACAGGATTTTTAGGCGGTTTAGGAATGCCAGTATTATTTTCATGGATAGTAGGTGGAATATTTGCAGGAGGTTTAGCATATATTGTTGGAAAAATAGCTTTAGGATTAAGAGCAGACTATCTAGCGATAGCAACACTATTAATTGCGGAAATTATAGTTTCAATTATTAAACATGAAGAATGGCTTGCAAGAGGAGTGAAAAATGTAATTGGATTAAAAAGACCAGCGCCATATGAAATAGATCTACAAACTTCTCCCTGGTTTATAAATTTAGTTGAAAAGTTTCACTCGTCTAAATTAAAATTGATTAGTTCTATTTCAGAAAGACAAGATGTATTAAAGCAACTAGTAATTGACGCATCTTCTGTATATGTAAAACTTTGCTTTGCTGGTTTATTTTTAACTGTTGTAATTATCTTGTTAATTATAACACAAAAAGCGCTTTATTCACCTTGGGGAAGAAAGATGAGAGCAATAAGAGATAATGAAGAAGCGGCTAGCGCAATGGGGAAAAATGTTGTTAAGGAACATCTGTTAATTTTTATTTTAGGTTCAGCGGTAGTTGGTATTGCTGGAGCCATGATGGTTACAAATGATGGATTATTTACCCCAGGCAGTTACAGACCCATGAGATATACTTTTGTAATTTGGGTAATGGTGATTGTTGGTGGAACAGGAAATAATTTTGGAGCTATATTAGGCGGATTTGTTGTATGGTTTTTGTGGGTTCAAGCGGCTCCAATGGCACTATTTTTTATAAATTTACTTACAGCACATTTACCTGAAACTAATGAAATTAAAATTCATTTAATTAATAGTGCGCCATACTTTAGATTTTTATTAATTGGAATTGGATTATTAGTTATAATGAGGTATAGACCCAGAGGTATTTTGCCTGAAAAAATTATAAAACAGTAAATATGTTAAAAAAACTATATATAATATTTTTTATTTTAATTTCTTTTGATTCATTAGCAGTTGAAAAAAAAACTAATTTTACTTTAGAAAAATTTACTGAAGCAAACAAGTCTGGCAAAACAATAGTAATTAATTCTTGGAATAAATATTGTGGCACATGCGCTAAGCAAGTAAAAATTTTAAAGGAAGCCGAAAAGGATTTTCCCAATGCTTTATTTTTATATTATGAACAAAACAAGAATGAAGAAATCGCAAAATTATTAAATGTAAAATATTGGGCTACAATTATTATATATAAAAATAGCAAAGAAGTTGCAAAAGAACTAGGAGTCACAAGTAAAAACGATATTTATTCTCTAATCAAAAAAGAAATTTGATGTATTATATTTTGCTTGGAATAGGCCTAGGATTAATTTTTTATCTTTCTGACAAATATATTTTTTAATGAATAAAAATCTTTTAATTCTTACATTAAGTCAAATTTTTAGCTTTACTGCTGCTCCAGTAACAGTATTTTTAAGTGGAATTATTGGTTCACAAATTAGCCCTTTAAAATCACTCTCTACCTTACCAATGTCAATATCGGTAGTTGGCATAGCAGTAGGTGCAATCTTAGCAACTAAAGTTATGAGTTTAATAGGAAGAAAAGCTGGATTTATTTCAGCATCAATTGGAAATTTTTTATTTTCTATATTGGCGGCTTATTCAATAATGGATCAAAACTTTATTCTATTTTGTTTTGCAAATTTTTTTATTGGTGTAGGTATGGCTTTCACGCACCAATATCGTTTTGCTGCAGCTGAAAGTGTTGAAAAAGATAAAGTACCTAGAGCAATTTCAATAATTTTACTAGGTGGAATTGTTTCAGCATTTTTAGGGCCAAGTATGGCAAATTATGGAAAAGATATTGTTACCGATCAATTGTATGTTGGATCTTATTTGTCACTTGCTATTCTAACTATTATACCTTCGATTTTATTTTTATTTTATGAAAATACATCAAAATTAGAGTCTAATATAAAAAGTTCAGGAAGAAGTATTTTAGAATTAATTTCACAACCTAGATTTTTACAGGCACTCGTAGCTTCAGCATTTGGATATGCAATAATGACATTTTTGATGACGGCAACTCCATTAAGCATGCATGTAATGGAAAAAATGAGTCTAAGTAAAACAGGTTTGGTTATACAGTTTCATGTTGTAGCAATGTTTCTACCATCTTTGATAACTGGAAATTTAGTTAAAAAATTTGGTCATAGCAACATAATGTATGCAGGAGTGTTTCTTTACAGTATAACTATAATAGCAAGTTTCTTTGATCAAACTTATTATAATTATATGTTCGCATTAATTATTTTAGGTTTAGGTTGGAATTTTTTATTTATATCTGGCACGAGTTTACTAGTTTTAACCTATAAAGAGGAAGAAAAATTCAAAGCTCAAGGATTAAATGATTTTATTGTATATTCTGTTCATGCTACTGGCAGTTTATCAGCTGGAGTATTAATTGTGCTTACTAATTGGAAAATGATGAATTTAATATGTATACCATTTTTAATAATAATTATCTTAACTACTTTGAGAGCAGATATACTAAGCAAAAAACAAAAAAACCTCAGCAGTTCTCACCGCTGAGGTTTTAAAATTTAGATATTATCTTTGTTTTTTAGTTTTAAATTTTCCACCTTTTACTTCTTTTTCTAAGAAAGAACCAAAAGCTTCACCAACATCTGTAAATTCAACTCCAGTTGCGCCTTCGTAGTTAATAGCTTTACCGCTAGCTAATAAATCTAAGGCTTTCTTCAACTCACCTGGGTAAATTTTCTTACCAGGAGCATTTGCAACAGACATTACATTTTGTTGTATAGTCGATCTGTCAGCTTTTCCACCAGCTTGCATTGCAAGAGTAATTAAAGCAGCAGCATCATAAGATTCTCCAGTATACGGACCAGAAGAGTCTATACCGGCAGCTTTTGCAACATTAGCAAAAACACCAGCACCTTTTCCAGTTGAACCTGGTAAAGAACCAAATGATTTATTTAAGTCTTTTCCAAATCTATCAGTTAATGAGTCACCGATCATACCATCAGACAATACAAATCTATCGAAAGATCCTGCATCTAATGAGCCAGCTATAATGCTTCCACCAGCTTGATCAAGATAACCCAATACAGCTAGTGCATCACCACCTGCAGAAGCTAAAGTCGCAACTTCAGCACCGTAGTCACCTTTACCTTCTTCATGCGCAGTGACAGCAGTTACTTTAATTCCGTGAGCTTTAACGGCAGCAACATATACATCAGCTAAACCTTTTCCGTAGTCATTATTTGTATGAGTTACAGCAATACTTTTAACTTTTCTATCTTTTGTAATATTAGCTAAGATTTGACCACCTCTTGCATCTGATGGGGCAGTTCTAAAAAAATAACCATTATCTTTAAGATCTGTTAATCCTGGAGAAGTAGCAGATGGAGAAATCATTACTACTCCATTTGGTACAGCAACATTCGTTGCTATAGCTCCTGTAACACCTGAACAGTCAGCTCCCATAATAGCTACAACACCACCTGAAACTAAACCTTCAGCAGCAGTAGTAGCAGCAGCAGAGTCAACACATGTTGAGTCAGCTCTTTCAACTGATATAGATTTTCCTCCTAATAGCGAACCTGAGTCTGAAGCTTCTTTAAAAGCAAGCTCCGCAGATGCGGCCATTGCAGGAGTCAGGGATTCAATAGGACCAGTAAATCCTAAAATAATTCCCATTTTAATATCTGCAAATGTATTTGTTGTTATTGTCGAAACAAATAAAAAAGCAGCTAAAACTATTTTTCTCATATATTTCCCTTAATTGTTAACAATTTATAAAGATTAAATTAAATCTTATTAGATTTATTTTTCAATAAGTAATTTATCTAATTTTTTGCAGTAAAAAGACTGATGTAACCACAATAATTCCGCCAATAACCATAATGAGCGTAGGAATTTCCCCAAATATAAAAAAAGACAACAATATACCAAACACAGGAAACAGCGCATAGAAAGGAAGCACCTGTCCAACTGGGTAAAATTTATAGAGGTAGAACATTGACATATGTCCCATTAAAGAACAAAGAACTCCATGATAAAAAGCTAGTAGCCAAGCATCTGTATTTAATTCTTTTAAGTGTGTAATTGTATTTCCTTCAAAATAAATAGATAAAATTAACAAACTAATAAAACCAATTCCACCCATGCAAGCATTAGTAAATTTTACATCAAGTTCTTTTAGATATCTGGAAAATACTTGAGCTAATGCATAAAAAAAAGCCATACAGCATATAAGTAAAAATCCTAAAATTTCATCTGCTATTTTAGGATCAAACGCAATTAACAATATTCCTAAAAAAGAAGTAATTATCAAAATCCATTTTTTTCCACTAATATTTTCACCAATAAATATTGAGCTTATAATTATTGCTATTGGGATTGACAATTGAGCACCAATAACTATTGGTGATAAAATATTTGATGCATTAACTGATAAATATAAAAAGAGATTCACTGATGTGCCCATAGAAATACCAAAACCAATTAGTGGTAATAAATATTTTATATTTGGTAATTTAAATTTTAAAAAAGGCAAAAGACAAATAAATACAATTGCCATTCTTAACGATCCAAATAAAATTGGGGGAATAGAAGCATTAAGCCCAAGTTTTGCTGTAGGATATGCACTGCCAAGCAGAAACATTACAAACAAAATTAATAATGTATGTTTAAAGGTCAATCAATTAACCCATTGTGAACGGATCATCCATAGGTTTGTCAGAAGTATTAAACCAAGTGGTTTTAATTCTAGTATAATCTTTAATTGACTCAATTCCTGCCTCTTTTCCGTATCCACTGTCTTTCATTCCACCAAAAGGAGCTGATGGAGAAATCAATCTATAAGTATTTACAAATGTAATTCCAGCACGTATTGCATTTGAAACTCTTAAGCCTCTATTAATATCTTTAGTATATACTCCAGACGATAATCCATATTGGTTATCATTCATTTTTTTTATTACTTCTTCTTCATTTTTAAATTTCATTACTGATAAAACTGGACCAAATAATTCATTTTCTGCAGTTGGGAGATTATGATTATCACATTCAATTACAGTGGGAGGAAAATAATAACCTTTATTAGATATGCTATGTCTTTTTCCTCCACATTTAAGCTTACCACCCTGATCAATAGTAAGTTTAATATTTTTTTCTATTATTTCTAATTGTTTGAAACTATTTAGAGGCCCCATTTGAGTATCATTATTCATTGGAGAGCCTAACTTTATTTTATTTGCTCTATTTATTATTTTTTCTAAAAAATTTTCATAAATGCTATTTTGAATATAAAGTCTTGAACCTGCTATACAGCTTTGTCCGCTTGCTCCAAAAATTCCTGCAGTAATTCCATTTAAA
>CACAFZ010000012.1 GCA_902531885.1 uncultured Pelagibacteraceae bacterium | reverse complement strand
AAATGCTTGTCTGGCACAAGAAGGACATGAAATAATCTTTACTCCCCTTTCCCTAAGATTTAAAGATTTAAGAATTTCATTACCTATTTTAATTTCTTCAACAGGGTCGTCAGAAAGAGAAACTCTTATTGTATCACCTATTCCATCTAATAATAAGTTTCCAATACCAATTGATGATTTTATGCTCCCGGGTAAATATGAGCCAGCTTCGGTTATTCCTAAATGTAAAGGATATTCTGTTTTTTTAGAAAGTTCCTTATATGCGCCAATTGACAAAAAAACATCTGAAGATTTTACGCTAACTTTAAAATTAAAAAAATCTTCATTTTCAATAATTTCAATATTTCTTAAAGCGCTTTCAACTAGTGCTTCAGGACATGGTTCTTTATGTTTTTCTAATATATCTTTTTCGAGTGAACCTGCATTTACCCCAATTCTTATTGCACATCCATTATTTTTTGCAGCATTAATTATTTCTTTTATTTTTTTTTTATCGCCTATATTTCCAGGATTTATTCTTAAACACTTTGCTCCATTATCTGCTGACTCAAGAGCTCTTTTGTAATGATAATGAATATCGGCAATAATAGGTACGCTCGAATGTTTAACTATTTCTTTCAAAGCTTTTGTCGAATCTTCATCTGGGCATGAAACTCGCACAAGATCAGCTCCTTCATTTGCCACTTGATTTATCTGGTTTAAAGTTGCTTTAACATCTTTTGTAAGTGTATTTGTCATTGACTGTACAGAGATAGGATTGTTTCCTCCTATTTTGACATCTCCAACTGTAACTACTTTTGTTTTTCTTCTTTTTATATCTCTGAAAGGTCTAATGCTCATTTATTTAATTACTTAATTTAAATTCTTTATGAAGTGCTTTTACTGCTTTTTTAATATTTTTTTTATTTATTAAGACTGAAATTTTTATTTCAGATGTTGAAATAACTAAAATATTTATTCCATGATTAGCCAAAGTTTGAAACATTCTATATGTTACTCCAGGCGTAGTTATCATTCCAACACCAATAATTGAAACTTTTGATACATTTTTATCTACGATTAACTTTCTGAATTTAATTTTCATATTATTTTTAATTAGTTTTTGAGTTTTTTTTAAATCTTCAGATTTTATTGTAAATGTTAAATCGGTCTCTTTTCCGTTAGCGGATATATTTTGAACTACCATATCTACATTAATTGAATTTTGTGACAGCGGTTTAAATATTGAAGCAGCAACACCTGGTCTATCTTTCACTCCAATAAGAGTTACTTTTGAATCATTTGTTGTGGATGTAATTCCAGTTATTATTTTGTCTCTAAATATATTTTTTTTTTTGGTAATCAATGTTCCTTTTTTATTAATAAAAGAAGATCTAACATCTATATCAATTCTATTTAATCTTGCGTCTTGAATAGAATTTGGTTGCATAACTTTTGCACCTAAAGATGCCATTTCCAGCATTTCCTCATAAGAAATGACTTTAATTTTCTTCGCTTTTTTTAATTTTTTTGGATCTGTAGTGTAGACGCCCTCAACATCTGTATAAATTATACATTTCTTTGCATTAAAAAACTTTGCGCACATTATTGCTGAAGCATCTGATCCTCCTCTTCCTAATGTTGTTAATCTGTTGTAATAATTAATACCTTGAAATCCAGCAATAATAGGAATTCCTCCAGAATTTAAATAGTTAATAATTTTGTTCTTATTTATTTTTATAATTCTTGAATAGCCGTGATTATCATCAGTTATAATTGGAATTTGCCAACTCATCCAAGATCTTGATTTATAACCAATATGATTCAATCTACCTGCTATGAGTGCACATGATATTTGTTCTCCAGATGCTAAAAGTGCATCATATTCAGAAAGATTAAAATTATTAGATACATCCTTTGATTTTTTAATTAAATCGTTTGTTACACCGCTCATAGCAGAGGTGATTGTAATTACCTTATATTTTTTTTTTACGTAGCCAGAAATTATATTAGCTATTTTTTTTATCCTATCCGTCGTTCCTACAGAGGTACCGCCAAATTTTAAAACAACAATTTTCATTGATAATTTTTTTTATAATAATTAAAATATATTGATAAAATACATCTTAAATGTAATGTCAACCAGACTTAATAATGAAAAATAATACTATAAATGAAAAAGAGATAAAAAAATTCTCTCAAATGGCCTCCGAATGGTGGGACCCACAGGGGAAATTTGCTCCTTTGCACAAATTTAATCCAGTAAGAATAAAATATATTAAGGAAAACATAATTAGTCATTATAATATAAAGCGTGAAAGTGAGCCTTTAAAAAATCTTTGTATCTTAGATATTGGATGTGGAGGAGGATTGCTTTCTGAACCGATGAGTAGACTTGGAGCAAAAGTAACAGGTATAGATCCTTCAGAAAAAAATATTAAAATTGCAAAATTGCATTCAAAAAAAAATAAATTAAAAATTAATTATATTTGTTCTTCTCCAGAAGAAATAAATTTAAATAAAAAATATGATATAATATTAAACATGGAAGTAGTAGAACATGTAAAAAATGTTGATTTTTTTATTAAATCAAGTTCTAAATTATTAAAAAAAAATGGATTGATGTTTGTGGCCACTTTGAACAAAACTTTAAAATCTTATATTTTTGCAATTATTGGAGCTGAATATATTCTAAGATGGTTACCCATTGGAACGCATGACTGGGAAAAATTTATTAAACCTTCAGTACTAATTGATTACGGAAAAACTAATTCATTAAAATTATCTAAACTAGATGGAATAAGTTTTAACCCCATATTACATGAATGGAAAATTACAGAAGACAAGTCAGTTAATTATATTGCTAAATTTACAAAAAATTAATTTTCTTCTTCTTTTATCCAAGGGATTGTTTCTGTTGTGATTCCCTCTTCGTTTAGTTCTTTCACTTCTTTTGATGAAGCATTTCCATAAATACCTTTTCTCTTTTTATCTTTTGGATTCTCATAATGTATTGTTCTGGCCTCGTAGGCAAAATTATCGCCTACATACTCAAAATTGCTTTTAATAAATTTTTGATATTCTCGTATTTTTTTTTTTACATTAATATATTTTTTTCTATTTTCTAATTTTGTTTCTTGTTTTTTTTTAGCATTTAATAAATTCGGAGCCATTAATGATTTTTGTACATTTGGTGAGTTGCACTTATTACATGAAAGATATTTTAGTTTTTTTATTTTTTCATATTCCTTTGATGAAGCAAACCAACTATCAAAAATATTTGAGCATTTTTTACAATAAAGCTTATATTTAATCATTTTAACAACTTATTTGTAGAATCTCATTAATTCAATTATTAAGTTATGTTCTGTAATCAGAATTAATTTCTATATATCTCTTTGTAAAGTCCATAGTATAAGCGGTAAAATCAAAACCTCCTAAACCTAGATCAACAGTTAAATCTATTCTTTCATCTTGCATATATTTTTTTAATTCATCTTCATTGTATGAACTAGATTTTTCACTTTTTTCGATTATTTTGTGATTTCCAAATTTAATTGAAAGTTTTTTTAAATCTAATCTAATATTGGCTTTCCCAATTGCCATAATGATCCTACCCCAATTAGGATCTTCTCCAGCGATGGCTGTTTTAACTAAAGGAGAATTCGCAATTGAAAAACAAATTTTTTTTGCATCTTCTTTTGATTTAGCATTTACACATTTAATTTTTATAAATTTTGATGCACCCTCGCCATCGGATACAACTCTTTTTGCTAAATTTAACAATATGGAATTTAAACATTTGTCAAATTCTTTTAGTTTTTTATCACTAATATTATTGATTTTAGGGTTATTTACTTTGCAAGTCGAAAACATCGAAACCATATCGTTGGTACTAGTGTCACCATCGCATGTTATTGCGTTAAAAGTGTTTGTAATATTTTTTTTTAAAAGTTCTTTTAAAATCCCAGGCGGCAATGTTGCATCTGTAAATATAAATCCAAGAGTGGTTGCCATATTAGGTGCAATCATTCCTGAGCCTTTTGCGATACCATATATTTTTACACTTGATTTTCCTATTTTACACTCTTCAAGAGCAATCTTTGGTTTTAAATCAGTCGTTAATATCCCCATTGCTGCTTTCATCCAAATATACTTATTTTGTGTATACTTTATTTGACTCACTAATTTATTTAGATTTGACTTTATTTTTTCTGTAGGAAATTCCTCACCTATTGTTCCTGTGGATGCAAATAATATATCTTGTGAATTTATTTTTTCAGGTTTTTCTTCATCTTCTTTTTGTTTTTTTGATAATTCTTCAGATAAATTGTCCGCTAGTTCTTTAATTCCATTATATCCTTTTTTTCCTGTAAATGCATTTGCATTTCTTGTATTGATCAACAAAGCTTTAATTTTTTTTGTTTTTATTTTAAGATTCCATTTAATATTTTCAGAAATTATTTTTGATTGAGTGTAAACAGATGCGTGGTTTGCTCCATCTCTAAAATAAAATAATACTAAATCATCTCTTTTCTTATCATATAGATCTGCACATAAAGATGATACGCCTACTCCATCTATATGCTCTAAATCTTGAAAGTCCCCAATACTTGAGTTTTTATCATTAGAACTAAAAAAATTACTAATATTAATAGCCATTTTAATATGTTTAAATTGTAAATTTAATCACTATATAAGTTTTTTATTAAGCAAAACAATTAAAAATATACAATGTTAAATCCGTTGAATCTATTATCAAAATTTTTGGGATCGGGTAACCAAAAAGAATTAAATAAAATTCAGAAAATTGTTAATCACGTCAATTTATTAGAAAAAAAAGTATCTATTTTATCTAATGAGGATTTTCCTAAAAAAACAGAAGAATTCATATCTAAAATTAATTCTAAAATCTCAAAAGATGAGATTCTTCCTGAGGCTTTTGCTTTGGTTAGAGAGGCATCTAAGCGGGTAATTAACGAAAGGCATTTTGATGTCCAAATACTAGGGGGTGTAGTTTTACATAAAAATAAAATAGCAGAAATGAAAACAGGAGAAGGTAAAACTTTAACTATCGTTTTGTCGGCTTATTTAAATGCTTTAGATAAAAAAGGAGTCCATATAGTTACAGTTAATGATTACTTGGCAAAAAGAGACTCCGAAAATATGGGTAAAATATATAAATTTTTAGGTTTATCGTGCGGATACATAAACAATGATCAAACTGATGATGAGAGAAAAAAAAATTATAATTGTGATATCACTTATGCAACAAATTCAGAATTAGGATTTGATTATTTAAGAGATAATATGAAATTTTCTGGAGAGGCTATGGTTCAAAGAGAACATCATTTTGCAATAGTTGATGAGGTTGACTCATGTTTGATTGATGAAGCAAGAACTCCGTTGGTGATATCTGGTGCAGTTGAAGATAAATCTAGCCAGTATAGATCTGTAGATAAATTAATAAAAAATCTTAGTTCAAAAGATTATGAAATTGATGAAAAAGATAAGAATATTTTACTAACTAATAGTGGAGTGGACAGTATAGAAAAAATATTTTCAAATGCAGGAATTTTAAAAAATAACAATTTTTACGATCCCAAAAATTTAAATTTAGTCCATCTTGTAAATCAAGCATTGAAGGCTAATCATTTATTTAAATCAGGTAAAGATTACATTATAAAAGAAGGTGAAATTGTAATCATAGATGAACAAACTGGAAGACAATTGCCAGGAAGAAGATTTAGTGATGGTTTGCACCAAAGTTTAGAAGCAAAAGAAGGTGTCGATATACAGTCTGAAAACCAAACATTGGCATCTATAACATATCAAAATTACTTTAAATTATATTCAAAATTAGCTGGCTGTACTGGTACCGCAATAACAGAATCCCAAGAATTTTTTGAAATTTATAACTTGTCTGTTGTTGAAATACCTACTAACAAAAAAATGATAAGAAATGACTTTAATGATCAAATATTTAGAACATCTTATGAAAAAGATAATGCGATATTAGAAAAAGTATGTGAATTAAATTTAAAGGGTCAACCTATTTTAATGTTCACTTCAAGTATAAATAAATCAGAACATTATTCTAATTTGTTAAAAAAGAAAAAAATTAAACATGTTGTTTTAAATGCAAAAAATCATGAAAAAGAAGCAGAAATAATTGCAAACGCTGGAAGAAAAAGCTCAGTAATAATTACTACAAGTATTTCTGGTAGAGGGGTTGATATAAAGCTAGGAGGTATCCCTGAATCATCTAATGAACAAGAATATTTTAAGGAAAAAAAAGAGATTAAGTCTTTAGGTGGATTATTTGTAATCGGAACAGAAAGAATGGAAAGTAGAAGAGTTGATAATCAGGCAAGGGGAAGATCTGGAAGGCAAGGAGATGAAGGAAACTCAATATTTTATGTAAGTCTAGAAGATGATTTGATGAGAATATTTGGATCAGAATCAATAAACAATATTCTCAAAAAACTTGGTCTAAGAGATGGAGAAAGCATTGATCATCCATGGATAAATAAAGCATTGGAAAGAGCACAACAAAAAGTTGAGTCAAGAAATTTTGATATTCGAAAAACTCTTTTAAGATTTGATAATGTGCTTAACGACCAAAGACATGTTATTTTTAGTCAAAGAAATAATATTATTAATTCAAAAGATAATTTTAAGTATGCTGACCAATTTCTTAACGAATTAATTGATCAATTTAAAGAAAGTAAAAAAAATTTACTAAAAGATCCAAAAAATCAAGAGTTTATAATTCAGCTTAAATCGCTATTAGGAAAATCTGCAGAGCAATATAAATTGGATGAATTAATTAAATTAAATGAAGATGATTTTACAAAAAACTTGAGAGATAAATTTGAAGAGAAAAGAAATGAAAGAACAAAACACCTAGGAAAATATAAATCTGAAGAATTTGAAAAAAATATTTTTTTACAATTAATCGATCAAAATTGGAAATTTCATATTCAATATTTAGAACAATTAAGAGGTGTTATAGGTTTGAGATCTTATGGACAGAGAGATCCACTAGTTGAGTATAAAAAAGAAGCATTTTCTTTATTTGAAAATTTACTAAGAAAATTAAAATCTGATTTAATTACAATACTTTTTAATGTTCGTATTATTGAAGAAAAACCAGAAAAAAAAGCAAGTGAAGAAATTAAAATTGATAGAAAATACGTTGGTAAGAAGATGAGAAGAAACGAGCCTTGCTTTTGTGGGTCAGGCAAAAAATTTAAACATTGTTGTGGAGCTTTATAAATAAAGTATCAATCCAATTAATAATACAGTTCCTAAAAAAGCAATAACTAACTTGTTGTTTTTTCTAATATGATTTTTTAATTTTTGAACAATTGTTTCTTGCATAGAAAGATTTTGTTTAATGCTTGCGTGGCTGGTAAAACCCTTTGTTCTACCGATCGATAAAAATTTATTATTTCTTTGATTTATTATTTCTGCACTTTCCATACTTTCAAAAAAAGCCAAGTTTTTTGTTAAAGATTTTTTTACATTTTCTAAAATTAAATTTTTATCTCTATGAGCGCCTCCAACTGGTTCTTGAATAATATCGTCAATAATCTCCAATTTTAAAAGGTCTTTTGATGATAGCTTCATAGCTTCTGCCGCTTCTAATGTTTTTTTTGGATCTCTCCAAAGTATAGTTGCACATCCTTCTGGAGAAATTACTGAGTAAATTGCATTTTCAAGCATCAAAACTTTATTTGATGAGGCTAGTGCTATCGCTCCTCCAGAGCCTCCTTCACCAATAATTATCGATATTGTTGGAACATTTAATGACATGCAACATTCTATTGATCTTGCTATGGCTTCTGCTTGTCCTCTTTCTTCCGCACCTACACCGGGATAAGCTCCAGGAGTGTCAATAAACGAAATTATTGGTATTTTAAATTTATCAGCTAGTTTCATTAATCGAATAGTCTTTCTATAGCCCTCTGGCCTCATCATTCCAAAATTTCTATCAATTCTAGTATTAAGATCGTCACCTTTTTCTTGGCCAATTACTAGAACAGATTTATTATTAAATTTTGCGAATCCTGCTATTACAGATTTATCTTCACCGTAGTATCTATCACCTGATAAGGGAATAAACTCCTCAAAAAGATTATCTATAAAAAATTTTGATTTGGGCCTGTCTTCGTGTCTAGCAACCAAAGCTGTTTGCCAAGCATTTAAATTTGAATAAATATATCTCAATTTTTCATCTAATTTGGATTGAAGGCTATTTATTTTTTCCATATCAACTTCGGTTAAACTTTCATTGTATGGATCTTTTAGCTGATCTAGCTCTGTCTCAATTTTTTTAATATCTGCTTCGAAATTTAAATAATTTTTCATTACTTCTAGCTTATTATACTTAAAAAAGGCAATAAAGTGTTCTTATAATAATTTATTTTACTTAAAATATTATATAATTGTTTGAAAAAAAATGGCTGAAAAATATAAAAAAATAGAAAATCTATCTGTTTCAGATAAATTATTAAATTTTGTAAATAACGAGCTATTGCCAGGTACTAAAATTAATAAGAAAAATTTTTGGCGAGGATTTAGCAAATATGTTCATGAGTTAGCTCCAAAAAATAAAAAATTATTGGAAATTAGAGAAGTATTACAAAAAAAAATAGATTATTGGCATAAATATAGGAAGGGTGAAAAAATTAATTTAAAAAAATATGAAGAATTTTTAAGGAAAATTGGTTATTTAAAAAAAAATGGTTCAAATTTTAAAATTAAAACAAAGAAAACAGATAAAGAAATTTCTAGCATTTGTGGTCCTCAATTAGTTTGTCCTATTTCTAACGCAAGATTTATATTAAATGCAGCAAATGCGAGATGGGTAAGCTTATATGATAGTTTATATGGAACAGACATAATTCCAGAAACTCAAGGTGCATTACGAGGAAAAACTTATAATCCGATAAGAGGTGAAAAAGTGATTCATTATGCTCGAAATATATTGGATAAATTTATACCTTTAAAAAATAAAAGCTGGAAGAATTTAGTAAAAATACCAGAAGTTAAAAACAATAAATTAAATTTAAAATTAAAATACCCTAAGCAATTTGTTGGGTACAACAAAAAATCAAAAAAATTAACCTCCCTTTTATTTGTAAATAATAATCTTCATATAGATATTTTGTTTGATAACAGAAGAGAAATGGAAAGTGGTAGCAAAGATGAAAAGGCAAGAAAAAAAGATAATTCAAAAATACATGATATTATTTTGGAATCAGCAATTTCAACTATTTGTGACCACGAAGATAGTGTGGCTGCTGTAGATGCCGAAGATAAAGTTCTTGGATATAGAAATTGGTTAGGATTAATGAAGGGTAGCTTAAAAAAAGAATTTAAAAAAAATAAGAGTAGTATAGTAAGAAAATTAAATTCTGATCGAAATTACATTTCTACAAAAGGAAAAAAATTTAAATTACATGGAAGATCTTTGTTGTTGAATAGAAATGTTGGTCATCTCATGACAACCCCGAGTATTCTTTTAAAAGATGGCTCTGAATGTCCCGAAGGTATTTTGGATGCATTTATTACATCTGCAGCATGCATTCATGATTTTAGTAGAAGTGGAAATTCTAAAACAAAGTCTATTTATATTGTCAAACCAAAAATGCATGGACCAGAGGAATGTTCATTTACTGATTTAATTTTTGAAAAAGTTGAAAAAGTTTTACATTTAAAAAAAAATCAAATTCTTATTGGCATAATGGATGAAGAAAGAAGAACTTCTATAAATCTTAAAGAATGCATTAGAGCTTTAAAAAATAGGGTATTTTTTATAAATACTGGTTTTTTAGATAGAACTGGAGATGAAATACATACATCAATGGAAATAGGTCCGATGATCAAAAAAACAAACATGAAATCTTCAAAATGGATTTCTGCTTATGAAAATAACAATGTAGACATTGGACTGTCTTGTGGTTTTTTGGGTAAAGCCCAAATAGGAAAAGGTATGTGGGCTATGCCAGATTTAATGGCAGATATGCTAGATCAAAAAATTAATCACCCTACTGCAGGTGCAAATTGTGCATGGGTACCTAGCCCGACTGCTGCAGCGATACATGTTCTTCATTATCATGATGTTGATGTATTTTTTAAACAAAAACAATTATTGAAAAGAAAACCGGCGAAACTTTCAGATATTTTAACTATACCGTTAGCTGATAGGCCTAATTGGTCAATGGAAGAAATCAACAATGAAATAAAAAATAATGCGCAGGGAATTTTGGGATATGTAGTTAGATGGATAGACCAATCTGTGGGTTGTTCTAAAGTTCCTGATATTAATGGCGTTGGTTTAATGGAAGATAGAGCTACTTGCCGTATAAGCAGTCAACATATCGCTAATTGGCTACACCACGGAATATGTAGTAAGAAACAAGTTTTAGAAATTATGAAAAAAATGGCAAAAATTGTAGATAATCAAAACCTAAAAGATCCTAGTATGAAAGGTCATGCTCCATATCAATCTATGTCTGGCAACTTCAATGGTTCTATAGCTTTTAGGACAGCTTGTGAGCTTGTTTTTAATGGCAGAAACCAGCCCTCAGGTTATACTGAACCTATTCTGCATCTAAATAGATTGTTTAAAAAAAACTAATCTTTTCTTCCATTAAGACCATGTCTATTTTTAAATGCGGAAACTAATGTTCCGTCATCTAAATTTTCAATTTCCCCTCCTACAGGCAGTCCCTGGGCAAGCTTAGTTATAGTAACATTTGTATCTTTTAATTTATCTTGTATATAAAAAGCTGTAGTTTGGCCTTCTACGGTTGCACTTGTGGCAATTATAACTTCTTCTATTTTATCTTTTGTCACTCTTTTAACTAATGAATCAATTAACAAATCTTCTTTTCTATTAATATTTGAGTTGGAAATTGTGCCTCCCAATATATGGAAATATCCTTGATAAATGCTTGAGCTTTCTATGCTCCATTGATCAGCAATATTTTCTACAACACATATTTTATTATATTTTTTATTTGAATTTCCACAATTATTACATTCTGATAAACTTGATTTTAACGTACCACATAATTGACATCTAGATATATTTTTAAATATATCTGTTAATGAATCAATCATTGGTTTTATTAATTCATTCCTGTTATTAATTAATTTTAAAATAATTCTTCTAGCTGACTTTGGTCCTAATCCTGGAAGCTTAGAAATTAATTTTACTAAATTTTCAATTTCAGGAATATTCTTCATTTAAATAGGCCATTTAAATCCTGGTATTCCAAAACTGTTTGTTGCTTTAGAAATTTCTTCGGTAGTTTTAATTTTTAATTGTGACTTAGCATTATTATGTGCCGCCATAATTAAATCTTCGATAATTGTTTTTTCTTCTTTTAAGACATCTTCAGATAAATATATCTTAATTATATCTCCTTCTCCGTTTAAAGTTACTTTTACAGAATTAGAACCTGAAACACCTACAACTTCAATTTTTTTAATTTTTTCTTGGCTTTCTTTTATTTTTCCCTCAAGCTCTTTTGCTTGATTAAGTATTTTATTAAAATCTTCCATTATTTATTATTTTCCTCCTTGATAACATTAATTAGTTCCACATCAGGAAATGTTGATTCAATTTTTTTATAAATTTTTGTCTGCTTAATTTCATCGTATATTTTTTTTTCTGACAATTCTGCTACTTGTTTTACTGTAGGGTTTCCTTCTTTTTTAGAAAAAGTTATTACCCAACGTTTGTTTGTCCACTCAAATAATTTGGAAGATAAATTTTTGACAAAATCTCTATCCAAATTTTCATTGAAAGAAATCTCAATCTTTGTACTTTCAAAGCTTACAAGCTTAACATTATTTTCTAGTTCATATTTTAACTTAATTTCTTTTTTATTATTACAAATTTCAATTAATTCATCTAAACTATTTATATTAATAAAATTTTGTATTTTATTAATATTACTACTATCTTCAATATACTCCTTTTGACTAAAATTTTTTATCTGGCTGATCGTTTTTTTTTTAAAATTTGGATCCTCAAATGATTGTTTGTTATTAGCAATATTTTCTATCTCACGATCTTGTTTTTTTGTTAATAATTCATTTTGACTTAAATTATTTTTTTCTATTTCGTTATATTCTTTTTTATCATTCTTTCCTTTTAAATATAAAAGTCTGATTAAAAACATTTCTAGTGAAAGTTCTTGGTTTGAAACTATATTTAACTCGTCTAAAGCTTTAATGCTAAATTGCCAAAATAATAATAAAATTTCGGGATTAATTTTTTTTGATATTTTTTCGATTTTACTAAATTCCTCGTTATTAAGTGAAAAATAATTACCTTCTACTTTTATTGATGAAATATTTTTTACATAATACAGTACTTCTAAAAAATCATTTAAAAAAACTTTAGGTTCTACTCCTGCATTATATATCGATCTATACATTTCTATTACCGACTGCTCATTTCCTTCAAAAATTTTTTCCATTAATTCTATAATAAAATTTTTGTCAAAGTACCCAAATATTTTTTGTGCTTTTTGTAAATTCAATTCTTCACCATTCGAACAACTAATTAGCCCTCTATCTAGTAAGCTAAGCGCATCTCTTACAGATCCTTCTGAAATTTTAACAATTAGTTTGATTGCTTCATCAGATGCTTTTCCATTTTCCTTATTCTTTATTTCTTTAATAAAATCAAATAAAGTTTCGGATTTTACTCTTAACAAATCAAACCTTTGAGTTCTTGAAATGACCGTAACTGGTATTTTTTTAATTTCAGTAGTACAAAAAATAAACTTTAAATATTCTGGGGGCTCTTCTAAAGTTTTAAGCAAAGCATTGAAGGCTTGTTTGCTCAACATATGTACTTCATCAATTATAAATATTTTAAATTTTGCTGAATTTGGTGGATATCTTGAAAATTCAATTAAATCTCTTATATCGTCCACTCCTGTTTTACTTGCTGCATCCATTTCGAGTACATCTAGGTGATTAGAATTAAATATTGAGTCGCAATGCTCACAGTAATTATCTTTACAAATTTTATCTACTCCATTTACACAGTTAAGACTTTTTGCAATTATTCTTGCAAGAGTAGTCTTTCCAGTGCCTCTTATTCCTGTGAACAAGTATGCATTAGGTATTTTATTTGACTTAATTGAATTATAAATTGTTTCTACAGCTATATCTTGGCCCACTATTTCATTAAATATCTGTGGTCTATATTTTATAGCTAAAGCTGTTGATTTTTTTGTCATTTTTTAGGAGACTAGAACCTGAAAAACTGTCTCTACGACTGCTTCTGTTAAGATCTGATCGGGTTTAAGCAGCATCCACCTCTAGCCTCCATTTGTATTATAACAGTATTAATTTCTATTCCACAAGTAAGTTTTTTATTTTAAGTTTTAGAGTTTCCTATGGAATGTCAAATAACTTAACAAACACAAGAGAAATTGAATTTGATTTTTTTAAAAAATTCAATCTCAGGTAAATGTTGTCAAACTTCTTCTTTGTTAGATAAGCCTTTTAAATTCATATTTTTAAAATAGTGTTGACAATTCAAGTTTCTGGCACGAACAATTGAATTTGTTGCTAAATAATAAATTTTCGAAACACTAAATGATTAAAAGAATTTTTTCCCCATTAGTTTTAATAACCTCAATTTTATTAATAATTTATGTTTTCTATAAATCTCAAATTTATTGGGAGGGGGAAAAAAATGAATATTATACAATTTACTATATAATTTCAGTATTTTTATTTTTCTTTTCTATAATTTCTTTTTTTATAAGTAATAAAGTTAAAGAATATTTATTTATAATTATATCCACAGTTATTTTTTCTTTATATATTTTTGAATTTTATACTTTCATTCAAATTAACAAAGAAAAAAACTTAAATACAAAAATTCAACTTTATAAAAAACAAACTGGAAAAGAATATGACATAAGAACTGTCGAAGAAGTTTATGATAATTTAAAAAAAACTGAAGTAAATGCGGCTGTAAAAGTTCCTCCTACTGAATATTTAAATATAAAAAAAATAAAGATTTATCCCCTTTCAGGAGTCTCAAGCTCTAAAACTGTTTATGCTAATGAAAATGGTTACTATATGATTTATTTTTCAGACAGATTTGGATTTAATAACCCAGATACAGAATGGGACTCAAATGAAGTTGAATATTTAATTGTGGGAGACTCATTTGCTCATGGTGCAGCTGTAAATAGACCGGATGAAATAGCATCACAACTTAGAAATTTTTCATCTAAGAGTGTAATTAATATTGGCTATAGTGCAAATGGTCCGTTAATAGAATACGCTACCTTAAAAGAATTTATGCCTAAAAAGGTTAATAAAGTTATTTGGCTGTTCACTGATAATGATGTTGAGGGATTTAATTACGAATATAAAAATGAAATACTTCGTAAATATTTTGATGACGAAAATTTTTCTCAGAACTTAAAAGATAAACAATCTCAAGTAGATAAAATTGCAAAACAAATGATATATGATGTAAGAGCAGAAAAGTTAAAATTTAATTTTTTCAAACATTTAAAGTTATATCATGCTAGAAAATTATTATTAGGCAATAAAAAAAATAAAATGGTTTCAATTCAAAAAGAATTAATAAAAGTTTTAAAAATGGCTAGAGACTATTCTTATAAACATGGTGCAGAATTCTATTTAGTTTATTTACCATTAGATAGATATTTTAACAAAGATCATGATAATATTATTTACAGAGAAATCATTTCTATATCTAAAAATTTAAAAATACCATTGATTGATATACACGCTGAAGTTTTTAAAAAAGAAAAGACTCCATTAAAATTATTTCCATTTGGATTTATTGGTCATTACAATGTTGAAGGATATAGAAAAACTGCAAAAGCAATATTTGATGAAACTTCAGATAAGTAATTATATTCCTCTAAATAGTTATTTTTTTCTAAATTGATCCGCTTTAAAGATACCTAGAACTTGCATATCTTCGCAATGGTAATTTAAATCTTCTAAAGATAATTTAATCTTTTTTTCATGAATATGACCATCTAATTCACAAAGAAAAAAATATGATGAAAAAGAATTTTTTTCAGGAAAACTTTGTAACTTAGTAAGATTAACACCATTTATAGCAAAACCAGATAAGGCCGAGTATAGGGCCGCAGGTTTACTTTTTAACTTGAATAATAATGAAGTTATAAATTTTTCATTTTTAAATTCAGGTTCGGAAATTTCTTTTCCCATTAATAAAAACCTAGTTACATTTTCTTTTTCATCTTGAATATTTGATTTTAAAATATCAAGTTTATAGATTTGAGCGCTTAGCTCTGATGCTATTGCTCCTTTAGACTTATCTTTTTTTTCAGAAACATATTTTGCAGATCCAGCGGTGTCAGCTCTTACATTTTCTATTAATTTATTTTTCTTAATAAATATTGAGGATTGAGATAGTGCTTGAGCATGTGAGTAAACATCTTTTATATCTTTAATACTCGATCCGGGAACACCAAGTAAATTGTGTTTAATTGGAAAAAAATGTTCTGCATAAACATTTAATCTATATTTAAAAATTAAATATTCGACTCCGATATTTCCAGTAGTTTTATTTGATTCTGGAATTAATGTGCTAATGTTATTGTCACGGTCTGCCCTTTCAAAACACTCATCAAAAGTCTTACATGAAATTGTT
The DNA here is from genome assembly GCA_902531885.1 of uncultured Pelagibacteraceae bacterium. GTDB lineage: Bacteria > Pseudomonadota > Alphaproteobacteria > Pelagibacterales > Pelagibacteraceae > Pelagibacter. Next base: position 8,512 of record CACAFZ010000012.1, on the reverse strand, counting down.
TCACATTCAGGATAAATTTTTTTTGCACAACTTTCGCTGTAGCTGCCTGGAATACCTTGGTATGCAATTTTCATATTTTAAGATTTATATTCCATTAATTTTTTTATTTCCATATAATCCTTTTTGGTATCAACTCCAAGAGGAGCATTATTTGCTAAAATAACATCAATATTTATTTTATTTTCTAGAGCTCTTAGTTGTTCTAATTTATATTTAATTTCATTTTTCGTTTGTGAAAATTTTACAAATTTTTTTAATATTTTTACTTTATATTGATAAATTCCAATATGATGATACACATTTTTATAAATTAATTTGGGCAAATTTCTAAAAAAATTTACCGCTTTAGAATGATTTTGTAAGTTTATTTCTTTCTCTGTTTGGACCTTCACAATATTTTCTTCATTTAAGATTTCTTCTCCTTTTAATTTACATGCAAGTGTAGCAATATCAGATTCATTTTTATATACGGCGTTATTTAATTTTTTAATATCTTCAACATCTATTGTAGGCTCGTCTCCTTGAAGATTTAATATATAATCAATATTTGATAAATTAAGTTTTTGAAAACCTTCGTAGATTCGATCAGTACCAGTTTGATGTTCATTGTTAGTTAAAATACAATTGCCTCCATTTATTTTTACATCTTCGAATATCTCATTATCTCCAGTACAAACAAATACTTCGCCTATATTTGATTTTAATGCCTTTTTTACTACGTGAGAAATAATAGATAATCCGTTTATCTTTAATAAAGGTTTTCGGGGAAGTCTGCTTGCAGCAAGTCTTGAAGGTATTAAAATTAATGTTTTAGGCATTGTTTAAAATAGTAAAATTATGCGTCTAAGGGACGCAAATACTTTATTTAAAAAAAATAAGTAATTTATGACATATCATGTTATACGACCAATTAAATATTATTAAAATGAATTCTTTCGAAATAAACAAAATATTTACAGCAATTTTAATTACTGTTTTAATTGTTGTTATAATAAATAAAGTTTCAGACTATATTTTTGATTCAAATGATAAAGATATTGTTGCCTACAAAGTTGAAGCACCGGAGAGCTTAACTACTCAAACCGTAGCTAAAACAACTGAAGATTTATCAGCTATATTTTCAGCTGGTAATGCTGAACACGGAGAAAAAGTTTTTAAAAAATGTGCTGCCTGCCATAGCGTTAATCAGAGTGGTAAAAATAAAATTGGTCCAAAACTTTGGAATGTTATGTTTAGACCAGTAGGATCAGTAAGTGATTACAAGTATTCGAAAGCTTTATTGGGACATAATAAAGAATGGACATGGGATGAAATGAATGGTTTTTTGCTTAAACCTGCTAAATGGATTAAAGGAAACAAAATGGGTTTTGCAGGTCTTAAATCTGATAAAGACAGAGCATCAGTAATTTTATACTTAAATCAAAATAGTGATAGTCCTAAACCGTTACCTTAATTTTCCAAAGCAATATAACAAAATACTCTTTTGTACATGAACTCTATTAAGCGCTTGTTGCCAAACTCTTGATTGCATTCCTAAAAAAACATTTTCAGAAACTTCATTTCCTCTTGGAAGACAATGTAGAAATATCGCATCCTTTTTTGCATTTTTCATTAAAATTGAATTAATTTGAAAATTTTTAAAATCTTTGATTTTTTTTGCTTTGTTAACTTTGTCATTCAAAGAAACAACTTTATCTGAAAAAATAACATCTGCATTTTTTGCTGCTTTTTTTGGATCATTAAAAAAATTAATATTTCTTTTATTTGTTTTAACCCAGTCAGTTACAAACTTTGGAGGTCTATAATTATTTGGACATCCTATATTTAAATTAAATTTAAATTTAACTGAAGTAGCTATTAAACTATTTAAAACATTATTACAGTCTCCAATCCAACAGATATTTAAGTTTGATATTGGTTTTTTTTTAATTTCCTCTACGGTAAATACATCTGAAAGTACCTGGCAAGGGTGAGAGCTTGGACTTAATAAATTTATAATTGGAATGTCTAAATTTTTACTAAAATCTTCAATTTTTTTATCACTATCAGTTCTAAGCATAAAACCATCACCATAAGTTGATAAAATTTTAGCAGTATCAGCTAAACTTTCTCCACCTTTTCCGAGGTGCAATTCATTTGCCTTGATAGCTATTGTTCCGGCACCTAACTGTGTTATTGCAAGATGAAAGCTCAAACGAGTTCTAGAACTTTGTTTTTCATACATTTGAATAATCAATTTACCTTTTAATGGTTGATCTTTATCTATATCAGCTTTGCATAATTTTTTTCTTTTATTCTTTCTTCTTTTTGCATCATTTAAGATTTTTCTTAAATCTTTTGCAGGAATATCTTTAAGATTAATGAAGTTTTTCATGACTATTTATACTCTTTGCAAACTTTATTTATAATTTTTAATGCTAAATTAATTTCACTTTTCTTAACATTTAAAGGTGGTAAAATTCTTATTACATTTTCTGCGGCTCTAATTGTTAATAAATTATTTTTCTCTAAAGATTTTATAAATTTTGTTTGGTCAAAATTTAATTTTATCCCAATTAATAAACCTTTGCCTCTTATTTCTTTAATTAATTTTGGATAATTATTTTTAATCTTTTTAAGCTCATTATGAAAATATTTTGATTTAGTATTTACATTTTTAAGAAATCCTTTTTTAAATATTTGATCCATAACTGCATTTCCAACACTCATGGCAAGAGGATTTCCTCCAAATGTACTTCCATGTGTGCCTGGAACCATGCCTGATGCAACCTTTTTTGTCATTAGAACTGCACCTATTGGAAATCCACTTCCTATCCCTTTTGCAATTGGAACTATATCTGGTTTGATTTTAGAATGTTCAAACGCAAAAAATTTTCCTGTTCTGCCAATTCCACATTGCACTTCGTCTAATATTAAAAGTATTTTTTTTTTATTACAAAGTTTTCTTAAATCTTTTAAGCACCAATCTGGTATAACTTTTATTCCTCCTTCTCCTAAAATAGTTTCAACCATAACAGCCGCGGTATTTTTATTTATTAATTTCTTTAATTTATTGTGGTCTCCAAAATTAAAGTGATCAAATCCAGCAACTTTAGGTCCAAAACCTTCGGTCATTTTTTTTGATCCACTTGCGTTTATTGTGGCTATTGTTCTTCCATGAAAAGAATTTTTTATACAAATAATTCTATTTTTATTTTTTTTTCCTATTGAATAAAAGTATCTTCTGGCAACTTTAATAGCGGCTTCAGTTGCTTCTGCACCAGAATTTTGAAAAATAACATAATCGGCAAAAGTTTTTTGAGTAAGTCTTTTAGCCAATCTTTCGCCTTCAGGTATAATAAATGCATTAGATACATGCCATACTTTTTGAGCTTGTTTTTTTAGTTCTCTAACCAAATATAAATTTGAATGTCCTAAAGAATTAACAGCTATGCCCTGGATAAAATCTAGATATTTTTTACCGTTTGTTGAGTAAAGAAAACTTCCTTTGCCTTTTTTAAAAGAAATTTTTCTTCTATTATAATTTTTTGCTAGTGAGCTCATATTGTTAAGATTTTATTTTATAACCTTTTTTATATAGTAGAAAAGAAATTAACCAGGTAATTAGTGATATAATAGATAAATAAATAATTCCAAAATTTAATGATCCATCCAAATTACCTATAAAGGCATATCTAAATCCATCAATCATATGAAAAAAGGGATTATAATAACTTATAAATTGTAAATAATCTGGCAATCTACCAATTTCATAAAATGTTCCAGATAAAAATGATAATGGAACAATTATAAAATTTGTGATTCCAGCAAGATGTTCAAATTTATCTGACCATTGACCTGCTATAAATCCTAAGGCTCCCATTAAAAAACCATTTAAAAATAGATAAATAATTAAAATTAAATAATTTTTTACTTCAATTTCAATCATTATTGAAAAAATAATTAATGAAAGTAGTGAAATAAATACACCTCTTGTAATAGAGGCAAAAATAATTGATAAAGTAACTTCAGCTGCAGAAAGTGGAGCTCCAATTAAATCTACTATATTGCCCATAACTTTACCCATTAATAATGAAGAGGAAGAGTGAGAAAAAGACTGCTGAATAATTTGCATTGCAATTAATCCGGGAGCTAAAAATTGTATAAATGGAACTCCCAAGACATCAGCGCGCTCATCCCCAATAGCTAAGGAAATAACTAATAAAAACAATATTGAAGTTACAACTGGCCCTATAATTGTTTGCCCTGCAACAGTTATAAAACGAAGAACCTCTTTCTTGTATAAAGAGAAAACACCTATCCAGTTTATTAAACCAAATCTTCTTTTTCCCATTTGATATTTTTTTTTTAATTCAACCATGAGTTAGAACAAATAACCTCTTTTTAAGAATTATGTTAAAAAAACTAAAAAAAAGCTTGTTTAAATTAAAATTTTATGAGTATGTATATATAGTAATAAAATAAAATTTTTATACTATATGTAGTATATATGGGCTGGACAGAAGAAAAAGTTAATAAACTGAAGGATCTTTGGGGAAAGGGAAAAACTGCAAGTCAAATTGCGGAGATTATAGGCGGTATCAGCCGGAACGCAGTAATTGGTAAAGCACACAGACTAAATTTATCAGCAAAAATTAAAACAAGAACTAGCACAAATAATTATAAAAAAAATTTTGATACTGGAAATGATTATAAAATTCCAATAAGAGGAAGAAAAAGTAAATTCAGATCTTTGCTTGTAGATAAAAATTTTGAGCCAGCAAAAAATATATCTCTTGAAGAATTAACAGAAAATACATGCAAGTTTATGGAGGGTCACCCCGATCAAAAAGAATCCTCTTTTTGTGGAAGAAAAACTGTGGAAAAATATAGCTACTGTCCACTTCATATGCTTATAGTTTGGCAGACACGTGATAAAAAAGAAGAGTTATTTGATAAAGATGACGAAGTTCCTAAATTTATAGAAAAAAAAATCAAATCAGCATAATATAAAAATTGTGAATTGTTTTAAATTAAATTTTAATATTAATTTTTTTTTTAGTTATTTTTTTATAATTTTTTAGTTTTTTTTTTACTTTGAATCCTTCTATTCCTGCTTTTATTCCAATGTAAGTCACAAAACATAATATTATTCCTATAAAAAAATAAATTATTTTCGTTGTCATAAAATGAAATTAATTTGGTCTTGAAAACTCTCCTCTTTCTCTCCACATATATGAGTATTTATCAATTTCATTTTTAAATATTGATTTAGAAGGAATATTTATATCAAAATTTGTTTTGAGTTTTCCTGATGCAACATTATCATATTTTAGCAATTTAAGTTGATCTTTTGTCAATAAAGGTTTTGGAAAAAATTCAAAAAAAGTTGCTGACAAGTTTGCCAAAAATAAAGGTATTGAAATTAATAGTCTTTTTTTATTTATTGAAATTAATAAATTGTTGACTATTTCTTTAAATGTCATTTCTTCTGGTCCAACACATTCAATAGTCTGGGAATGAATTTTGTTTTCTATAATTGTTGCTATTATCTCTGCCATATCTAAAGAGTGAATAGGAGAAAATTTTGTATTTCCATTATAATAAAGAGGAAAAAAAGGTAATCTATTTAGCAATGTCATAAATAAAGTAGTAAAATTATCATCTATTGAATAGACTATTGATGGTCTAAGTATTAATGCCTTATGAAAATTCTTTTTTATTTCATTTTCTCCTTCTAATTTACTTTGAGCATATTTGCTATCTTTAGCATTATCAATTCCTAGTGCTGAAATATGTATAAAACTCTCAACATTATTTTCCTTACAAAAATTCGACAATATAGAAGGAAAGTTTTTATGAATATTATTGAATGTATTTCTTTTTTTTTCGAACAATATGCCTATAAGATTTACACAAATATCACATTTTGAAATAAGCTCTTTTAATTTTTCAGTATCAAATACATTTGCTTCTACTATCTCAATATAGCCTGGATTGGCCTGGGTTTTTAAAATATAGCCTTTTTGGTGCAAATTTCTTGTAACTGCAGTTACTTTATAATTTTTTTTGGTTAACTTTCTTACTAAATTGCGTCCAATTTGACCTGTAGAGCCGAAAACTAGAATATTTTTTGGTTTCATATATATATATTTTAAATGAATATTGATATTAAATTACACAAACAGGATTTACCAGATGAAATAGTCTTAAGTAAAAGCGACAAGATAGCCATAGACTGTGAGTTTATGGGTCTAAATGTTGAACGGGATAAATTGTGTTTAGTTCAAATATCTTCAGGAAAAAATGATGCTCATATTGTTCAATTAAATAGAGACAATTACAAAGCTCCTAATCTAGTTAAACTATTAAGTAATGAAAAAATTAATAAAATTTTTCATTTTGCTAGAGCCGATTTAACTTTTTTAAAAAATTATTTAAAAATTGATTTAAATAATATTGATGACACAAAAATTGCATCTAAATTAGCCAGAAGCTATAGTGATAAACATGGGTTAAAAGATCTAATTAAAGAATTTGTTGGAATTGATATAAGTAAACAATTGCAAAGCTCGGATTTTGGGGGTGACCTTTCGGAAAAACAATTATTATACTGCGCTCATGATGTAGTTCATTTACATAAAATATTTAACCAATTAGAAAAAATTTTAATAAGAGAAAATAGAATTAAACTTTATAAAGATACTATGAAATTTATTAATACAAGAGTAGATCTTGATTTAGCCTCATTTAAGGACGATATTTGGTCCCATTAGATGAAAAAAAATAATTATAATAAAATAGCCCAAAAGGTAATAGAAACAGAAATAAATTCGTTAAAAAAATTAAAATCTAATTTAAATAAATCTTTTGAAAAAGCAGTAAAACTTATTTTAAATTGTAAGAATGGAAAAATAATAATATCAGGAGTTGGTAAATCAGGAATAATTGGAAAGAAAATTGCATCTACTCTTTCTTCAGTTGGCACCCCAAGTTTTTTTGTAGATGCGAGCTCATGTTCTCATGGAAACCTAGGTCAAATAAGTAGTAATGATATACTATTATTGATTAGTTACAGTGGCGAATCGACAGAACTTAAAAATATTATACAATATGCTAAAAGAAATAAAATTTCTTTAATAGGAATAATGTCTAAAAAAAAATCACTTCTATATAAAGCTTCCAATATTAAACTTTTATTGCCTGAAGTTAAAGAAGCGGATCCAAACAATATAGTTCCTACATCTAGTACTATTGTACAACTAAGTATAGGAGATGCATTAGCAGTAGCTACGATGAAACACAAAAAGTTTACAAAATTAGATTTTAAAAAATTTCATCCAAGTGGAAGTTTAGGTGCTAAATTAAAAACAGTAGAAGACTTAATGTTAAGTGGTAGCAAAATTCCTTTTGTTAATGAAGATATTTTAATGAAAAAAGCATTAAAAATTATTGTTAACAAAAAACTAGGCACACTTGTTGTAAAAAATAAAAAAGGTTTTACGTGTGGAATTTTAGTTGATGGAGATATAAAAAGATCAAGCGAAAAAATTGATAATTTAAAAGCTATTAAAATAAAAAAAATTATGAAAAAAAATCCCATTAGCGTAAGTAAGGATACCCTAGCAGCTGAAGCACTTGCAATTATGAATACAAAAAAAGTTACCAGTTTATGTGTCCATGCTAGTAATAAAAAAAAAACAGTTGGTATAGTTCATATTCATAATATTCTGCAGTCAAATATTTCTTGATGCAAAAAAAACATATATTTATTTATTCTTTTTTAATATTAAGCTTAATAGTACTTACAGCTTTTTTTCTATATAACTACCAATCTAAAACCAAAATAAAGGTCAAAGTTTATGAAAAAGAAGAGGCTAAAGAATTAACACTAAAAAAAGCTGATAAATCTTCTGATGTAAAGGTTGATGGCTCAAATAACATTGTATCTGAATCAACATTAATTGAAAATATCGAATATAACGCGATTGATGCTACAGGAAATAAATTTGAAATCAAAGCAGCTGAAGGAAAGACAGATGCTAGAAATTATAACAAATTATCACTGATTGGTGTTAACGCTAAAATTCAATTGTTAAATGCTGAAATTATTACAATAACCTCTGATTTCGCAGATTATAATAAAAGTACAGTCGAGACTATATTTAAAAAAAATGTAAAAATTAATTATATTAACCATAAAGTTGAAAGTGAAAAATTGCACTTATCTTTTGAAGATAAATTGGCTAATATAACTGAGGAAGTAATTTATAATAGCGGTACAACAAAAATGTTTACTGATAATATAAAAATAGATTTTGGAAGAAAAAATACAAAAATTTTTATGAATAAAAATAACGAAAAAGTATTTGTAAAATCAACATATTAGTAATGTCTGTAATAAAAAAATTTAGAATAAAGTCATTTAAAAAACATAAACCTGTAATAAGCTTGCAAAAAGTTTCTATAAGCTTTGGCAAAAGAATAGTTCTAGATCAAATAAATTTTAATATTAATCAAGGTGAGATATTTG
>CACAFZ010000011.1 GCA_902531885.1 uncultured Pelagibacteraceae bacterium | reverse complement strand
GTCTATCCACTTTGTTACATGCTTCTGAAATTAGTTGGAATAAAAAAAATCCATCAGTAAAAAAATATTTTAAAGTAGGCGATGAAATCGAATGTGTAATAACTGAAATTGATAAAGACAAAAGGAGAGTTTCAATTTCATATAGATTAACAAAAGAAAATCCTTACGATGTTTTATTAAATAAATATTCTATTAATAGCGAGATTAAGGGTAAGATTAGTAGCATGAATGAATATGCAATTTATTTAAAACTTGATGATTTAGATATTGAAGGTTTTCTACACTGCAATGATTTAAGTTATACTGATAACGGTGAAGAAGAGCTTAAAAAGTATAAAAGAGGTGATGAGTTAGTTGTAAAATTATTAGAAGTTAAAAAAGACCAACAAAAAGTTCGTGTTGGCCTTAAACAAATGCAAGAAGATCCTTTTGATTGGTTTAAAAATAAAAAAATAAAAGATGTTTTAACTGTACAAATTATATCTTCAAGTAACAAAGGATTGATTGTAAAGCCAGAGGGATCAAAATTGGAATTTTTAATTAAAAAATCCCAAATAGCAATTAATACTGCAGACGCAAGACCCTCAAGATTTGTTGGAGGAGAAAGAATTGATGTTGCTATATCAGAATTAGATCACTCCAAAAGAAAAGCTACACTTAGCATAAAACTATTAGAAGAATTGCAAAATAAAGAAGCTGTAACCAAATTTAGTTCGCCGTTATCTGGAAAAAATCTTCCTTTTTCATCTCTTTCAGAAAAACTTGGTGAAAAAACAAAAAAAATTAAAAAAGAATAAAATTGGGTATAGTTAAATCAAAACTAATCAAAAAATTAGCAGATAATTACCCTAATTTTTTGAAAAAAGATCTCTCTAAACTTGTGAATATTTTTTTTGAAGAAATCAAAATAGCATTAAAATTTAATAAAAGAGTTGAATTAAGGAATTTTGTTGTTTTGTCTACAAGGGTTCAAAAAGAAAGGTCTGCTAGAAATCCTAAAACTGGAGCACATTTACAAATTCCTCAAAAAAAATATATACATTTTAGAATGACAAAAGAGTTGTTTAAAAAAATTAACCATGATTAAAAAAAAAATATTTATTGCATGTGACGCAAATAGAATCTCTAAGATTAAAAAAATAATAAAACATACAAAAACAAATAAATTAAACATATCTTATAAATTTGGTTTAGAGTTTTGGAATTCTAAAAAGGGAAGAGAGTTTATTTCAAAATTAAAAAATAAAAATATTTTTGCTGATTTAAAATTGCTTGATATTCCTAATACATGTAAAGCAACAGTAAATTCAATAAAAGATTTAAAGAATATCAATTATTTATCTGTACATACTACTGGGGGCTTAGAAATGTTAAAAGCTGTAAAAAGTGTTTCGGGCAAAATAAAAATTCTAGGCGTAACTACTTTAACTAGTTTAAATAACAAAGATTTAAAAAAAATAGGATATAATAAAGATATAAAACAAATTACAATGCATTTATCAAAATTAGCTAAAGCAGCAAAATTAGACGGTATAATTTGTTCAGCTCATGAAGCCAAATTCTTAAAAAAAATTTGCAAAGGTATGGAAATAATTACACCTGGAATTAGGCTTAAAGGTGATAACTCTCAGGATCAAAAGAGAATTGCTAGTCCAAAATACGCATTTTATAATGGAGCAACTGGAATAGTAATTGGTAGATCAATTACAAAAGGAAATATAAAAAAAAATTTAAAAATTTTAATTGACCACCTATAGTAAAAATGCAAGCAAAAATTTGTGGTGTTAAAGACTTCAAAACATTAAATTATATAATTAATCATAATAGTCCTCCAGAATATATTGGATTTATATGCAATTATCCAAAATCAAAAAGATATATAAAGTTTGACGATTTAAAAAAACTAACCAATGCGAATAAAGGAAAAATTAATTTTGTAGCTGTATTAGTTAATCCTGATTTAACTTTTCTAGAAAAAATAAAGCACCTTAAATTTGATTATTATCAATTGTATGATGTTGACCCAAGCAAAACAAAAATGATAAAGGAAAAATTTAATAAAAAAATAATTACAGCATTAACAATTGAAAATAAAAGTGATGTAAAAAAATATCATAAGTATACTTCTATTTCGGATATTATTTTGTTTGATAGCAAAGGTTATGAAAAATCTATGAGTTTTGATAAATCTTTAATAAAAAATATGCCAAGATTGATAATAAAAATGATAGCTGGAAACATAAAGTACAATGAGAAACTTGATAATTATGCCAAAATAGCAGATATTATTGACTTATCTGGAGGTTTAGAAACTTCGGGAAAAAAAGATTTAATAAAAATTGATATTTTTTTAAAAAACTTAAGAAAAATAAATAATGAAAATAAAAAAAAAAATACCTTTAATAGATCAACATGACAAAAATGGCTTTTGGGGAGGGAAATTTGGCGGAAATTATATACCTGAAACGCTAAAAAAACCGATTGAAGATCTTGAAATTTTATTTGGTAAATTGCGAAGAGACAGAAAATTTATAATAGATAGAGATAAATATTTCAAAAACTGGGTTGGGTCCCCAACAAGATTTATTAAACTAGAAAATCTGACCAAAAATCTTGGAGGTGCACAAATTTGGGCAAAAGTTGTCTCGGATGCAAATGGAGGTGCCCACAAAATTTACAATGCAACAGTTCATTGTTTAATTGCAAAAAAAGCAGGTAAAAAGTTTATAGTTGGTGATACTGGTGCTGGTTATGCAGGCAAAATGCTTAGCATGGCTGCAAAAAAATTTGGTCTAAGATGTAAAATATTTATGGGTGCAAAAGATATTAAAAGACAAAAACCAAATTGTGATGCGATGAAAAAAAATGGTGCTGAAATAGTACCAGTATATTCAGGAAGTCAAACTTTAGTAGATGCGGTAAGCGAATGTATGAGATATTGGGTTTCAAATTGTGATACAACACATATGTGTGTTGGATCTACTGTAGGTCCAAATATATTTGTAAAAATATGTGGTTGGAGCACTGCTCAAATATCTAAAGAGTTAAAATTACAACTTAAAGAAAAATTTAAAAAAATTCCAAAAAAAATAAAATTAATTAATTGTGTTGGTGGGGGTAGTTCTGCCTATGGTTTCTGGAGTGAATTTATTGATTATAAAAAAAGTCAAATTGAGCTAATTGGTGTAGAAGCGGGTGGGCCAAAAAAATCAAAGTTGCATGCTGCTCCATTAAGTAAAGGAGCAAGTTTAGGTATTTTACATGGAGCAGCTTCATATGTTTGTCAAACAAAAGAAGGTCAAATCAATGAAACAGAATCGATTAGTGCTGGACTAGATTATCCAGGAGTAAGTCCAATGCACTGTTTTTTAAAAGATTCTAAAAGAGCGAGATATACTTTTGCATCTGATGAGGAGGCTTTAAGTGCTTATCAATTAGTAACTAAATACGAAAAATTAAATCCAAGCCTAGAACCTTGTCATGCTTTTGCAGAAGCAATAAAAATTGCTCCAAGACTAAGTAAAAATTCTATTATAATAGTTAACTCATGTGGAGATGCAAAAAAAGATAGAGACATTTTAAAAAATAGATTAAAAAAAACATGAATAAATCATTAATTAGATTGGCATTTAAAAAGGTTAAAAAAGAAAAAAGAGCTGCTTTACTCACCTATATTGTAGCAGGAGACAATACTAAAAAAAAATCTTTAGAAATTCTTAATTCTATATCTAACAATGCCGATATTTGTGAAATAGGCTTTCCTCATAACACTCCAATTGCAGATGGAGGACAAATACAAACAAGCTCATACCGAGCATTAAAAAATGGAATTAAAATTAATGATGTTTTTCAAATAGTAAAAAAATTTAAATTAATTAAAAAATCAAAACCAGTAATTCTAATGGGATATTATAATGTGATATTTCAATACGGTGAAAATAAATTTATTGCAAGATGTAAAAAAACTGGAGTCAATGGCATTATTGTTGTTGATTTACCCTACCCGGAAAATAAAAAATTTGCAGATAAATGTAAAAAAAAATCAATAGATTTTATACAATTAATTTCTCCTACTACTTCACAAAGCAGAGTAAAAAAAATAATAAAAGATTCTCATAACATGATTTACTACATAAGCATGTTATCGACTACTGGTGGAAAGCTAAAAGTTTCTACTAATAAAATTTTAAAAAACTATAATAAAATTAAAAAAATTAATAAAAATAAAAATTTTGTCATAGGTTTTGGAATTACGGAAAAAAATATTTCTAAGTTAAAATCTGCTGATGGCCTTGTTGTTGGTAGCGCAATTTGTAACGAAATTACAAAAAGTTTATATAAAAAACAAAATCCTGTCACAAATGTAAGTATTATGGTAAAAAAATTAAAACATAAAATTTTATGAATTGGATAACAAAAGCAATCAATTTTGGGGAAAAAATTAAAAGAGTCTTTAAAAAAAGACCTTCCAAACAAGATATTGAAAATTCTGATTGGACAAGCTGTTGTAAAGGTCCAATTTTAAAAAAAGATCTGGAAGAAAATTTATGGGTATGTAATTTATGTGGAAAGCATCATAGAATTAGTTGTAAGCAAAGATTTGATGTTTTTTTTGGAAAAAATAATTATGAAATTTTTGAAACACCTCTTCCATCTGAGGATCCTTTACAATGGGTGGACACTAAATCCTACAAAGAAAGATTGAAGTTAGCTAGATTAAAAACAAAACAAGATTGTGCGGTCGTAATAGCAAAAGGAAAAATAAATGGTATTGAAATTACAGCAGGTGCAATAAATTTTGATTTTATAGGAGGCTCAGTAGGAGCTGCAGAGGGTGAAGCAGTTATTTTTGGTGTCCAACATGCAATTGATAATAAAACACCATATGTTTTTTTTCCGTGTGGAGGGGGTCAAAGAATGTTTGAATCACCAATAGCACTAACAAACATGACAAGAACAACATTAGCAATTAACGAATTAAAAAAAAATAAACTTCCTTATATAGTTTGTTTTACAGACCCAACAGCGGGTGGAATCACAGCTTCATTTGCAATGCTTGGGGACATTCATTTAGCGGAACCGGGTTGTTTGATTGCATTTGCTGGAAAAAGAGTAATTCAAGCAACAGTAAAGGAAGAACTAAGCCCAGATTTTCAAACTGCAGAGTTTGTAGAAAAGCATGGCTTTGTTGATAAAGTCGTGCAGAGAAAAGATTTAAAAGATCAAATAGGTAGACTTTTATCAATATTGCTTAAGAAAAATTCTGATGTAAGTTCTGAGACAATAAATGAAACTTCAGAAAATACTAAAACGATTACAAAAGCTGCATCCTAAAGAGATTGACTTAAGTTTAGATAGAATCAAAAAACTTTGTAACAAATTAGGAAATCCACAAAAAAATTTAAAATCTATATCAGTAGTAGGTACAAATGGAAAAAATTCTACTATTCAAACAATGAGGTCAATTCTATTAGCAGCTAATATAAAAAGTAATATTTATACCAGTCCTCATATTCAAAAAATTAATGAAAGATTTGTATTTAATAACAAGGAGGTTGAGGATAATGAGTTGTATAAAATATTATGCAAAATAGAAGAAATAAATAATGGAGACCAAATTACCTACTTTGAAATTTTAACTGCGGCTTACTTTTATGGAGCAAAAAAATATAATAAAAACATCAATATAGTTGAGTCAGGTCTTTTTCATAGATTTGACGCTACAAATATTATTGAAAAAAACTTGGCATCAGTTGTAACTGCGATAGGATTTGATCATACCGATTGGCTTCCTAAAAATGAAAGAACAATTGACAAAATTATTTTTGAAAAAACTTCTTCTTTATTAAATTCTAAAATAGTAGTTTCAAATCAAGTCGACAGCAAAACTTTACACAAAATTAAAAAATCACTTAATAGCAATAGTTCAAAAAAAATTTATTTTGATGATTTGTTTACATATTCCTTGAAAGAAAATAATTTTTTTTATTATGAAGATGAATACGGAGGATTAAAGTTGCCAATACCTAATCTTTTAGGTGATTTTCAATTATCTAATGTGAGTGCAGCAATAGCTACTTTAAGATATATTGAAGAATTAGATATTTCCGATGAAAATATAAAAGAAGGAATAACAAAAATTCAAAGTACTTTTGGCAGATTGCAAGAAATCAAATCTGGAAAACTTAAAAATATGGTTAAAAAAAATAAGTTGCTAGTCGATGGATCTCATAATCCTCTAGGCGCAAAAGTATTAGCTGATTTTTTAGATACAATACATTCAAAAAAACATGTGATTATTGGCATGATGTCAAACAAAGATCATCAAAACTATATTAATTTTTTTAAAGGTAAAATTGAATCTATAACAACTGTTGATATCCCAAACCAACCCAATTCAATAAAAGGTATAGACTTAAAAAAAAAAATTATTGGCTTTAATAAAATTTATTATAAAAATTCAATCGAAGAAGCCTTAAAATCTCTTTCACTAGGAGATGAAGACTTAGTTCTAATAACTGGGTCATTGTATCTTGCGGGTGAAGTTTTGAATTTAAATTAAAGATTTTCTTCAATCCAAGATTTAAGATTAGATTTTGTTGTAGCTCCAACTTTCGTTGATTTAAGCTCACCGTCTTTAAATAATAACATTGTGGGAATTCCTCTAACACCAAATTTTGTTGGTGTGTTAGGTTCTTCGTCAATATTATGCTTTGCGATTGTGATCTTGTCAGACAATTCATTTGAAAGTTCTTCCAATATTGGACCAATCATTTTACATGGTCCACACCACTCTGCCCAAAAATCTACTACAACCGGCTTGGTAGCTTTAACGACTTCTGTGTCAAAACTTTCATCTGTTACTTTTACTGTTGCCATATAATCTATATATAAATTAATAATATTAAATCAACTAATAAAAAAATTAATTTATTATATCCACACTAAAAACTTTCATATTTTTTTTCTATTGACATTACAAAATTATTAAGTTGATCGAGAAATTTCAATTTTCCTTCATCTTTATCGTTAGTATATTTATCTCTTAAATTGTCGCACTCGAAATAAAACTCTTTACAAGTCCACCATTTTTCTTTTTTTTCACTTAAAATTCTTCTTGCAATTTCTCTTTGAATTTCCTTTAACATACTTTTCGTAAGGGTTTCTGGAGATTCTTGGTAGATAATTTTTCTTCCAAAACCAACTAATCTATCATCCTCAAATTTATCCAACATTATAAGTTTGTCTTTCCATGATGCTGCATGCCAAGTTGAAAAAAGGTTTGTATCTTTATTTGACGTAAACTTTTTATATATACTTTCCTCTGCCAAAATGTCTTCTTGCGAATTTGATTGTTCTTTTTCTTCTGCAACTTCTCTTAATGCCGTCATTATGTTCTGAGCGAATTTTTCATGATTCTTCACTAAATCAGCTCTTTTTTTTAACAATATTGGATCAATTGAATTGTATGGTTCTTCTTTAATGCCATAACTTTGATCAAGTATTATGGGAGCTTTATTAGATCTTATAGTTCTTAAAAATTTTGGGGTTTTTTTCATCTCTTTTTTAAGTTCACTTATAGAAAGATTTAATAAAGCTTCTACATCAACTCTTAAATCTACAGCTTGTCCCCATTGATAAACTGGATGAATACAGTGATTTGAATGCAAAGGAGCACATAAATATAATCTTGATTTTCCATAAAAATATTCATTTAAAGTAATTATTTTTTCTTTTTTAAATATTGTCTCTGTATCAAGTTTATTTGATGTTTTTAAAAAACTTTCCCAAGTTTGTGGTTGTTTTTTTTTTATTAAACCAAGTATTTTCATTGTCAATTCTGCATCAAACAAAGCAGAATGTGCTCCTGATGATTCAAAGCCATTCATCCTAGCAAGTGACTCCAGTTTCATTACTGCATTACCTTTTTCATTTATTTCAGTTTTAAAAATATTTTTGTCTACGGCGTATGCGCCTCTGGCAATATTTAGTCCATCATGTCTTTTGTTTGGTGTAGAATTTGTAATATATGGATATCTAATGCCCTTAAAAAATTCTTTTCTGATCATTTCATCGTCAAATCCAATATTTGACCATCCTAAAAAAATTGCTGGGCTCCATTTTTTAAAAATTTTTTCTACTTCACCAAGCATTTGATAGTGGCTTAGGTTTGCTTTTGTTAAAAGGTCTACGCTAGTCTTGTTCACAATCAATGCCATACATTGTGGAATTTCACCCTCGGGTAATCTGCTTCTTAGGTTAAATCGATCTTTTTCTTTAAAATTTTCATCAACTAGAATACCTCCTATTTCAATAATGCTTCCAAAATCTGTGTTGGCATTTGATGACTCAATATCCCAAATAACTAAATTCAATTAAACTCCTTTATTTTAATGCTAATTGTGAGGGAATCTTTAGAAACTCGCATCTAAACAAGTAGCAAGGTTATCTTTTTAATATATCAATTCCTTTTAAAGTCAAACTATTTTCTTAATTGATTATAAAACTGTTCAACTCTTTCAAGAAATTTGTTTTGAAAATTTATTAATTCGTTTCCTTGAATTTTAAATTCCTGAAACAATCCATCAACGGTACATAAAAGAATTGCTCCTTGATTAATTCTTGAATTGTAAACTGTATTATGTGCTAGAGAATATGCTCCTATTTGTAAAAAATAATCTTCTATATATTCTTCTTTTTTTGGTTTGTTGCTTTGTTTAAAGTCTAAAATAGTCTCTTTTCCTTCATAAACACCAATGCAATCAGCAGTACCAGCATACTTTCCTGGATAATATACTGTGGTTTCAGCTCCCCAAATTTCTGAAAGTTTATCTTTTAGTCCTCGATCTATAATTTCGATCGCCATTTTTTTTGATTTATTTTCTTCATCTAATAAATCTAAATTAAATTTACCTAATAAAAATTGCTCAATATATGAATGCATTGAACTTCCTCTGCTTGAAGCTTCATTTTTTATTCTTTCAGCTTCTTTGTGGCCTACTCTTTCCTTCCAAGCAGCTATGCCTGCTTTATCTTCTTCACTTTGGGTTGCTTTTAGTATGGTTGTAACGCTAGGTAAATTTGAACCATCTAAAATATAGTGTCTGGATCCATTAATTATTGATCGAGTAGATTTTGGATATATAAATTTATTATTCCATTCCATTTAGTTCTTTATAAAAGTATTTGGATTGAAATTAAAATTAATTTTTAAGTTGTTTTGAGTGGTCAAAAAATTTTTCTACATTTTCTGTTTTAGCAGCCATTTCAACTTGCTCGGGATCTTTTATATTTTCTAAAGTTCTAGTAATAGATCTAGCGTCTGTGCCAAATGTATCCACAACTTTCATTGCTTCTTCTAATTTTTTTCGTAGTACAATTACATTATCAAAATGTTTTGCAAATCTTGTACTAATTGTTTTTAAGTGATTATAAATTTCTGTTGCTCCCTTTTGAACTTTTAATGACTGAAATCCCATATGCAAAGACTGTAAATAAGCTGAAAGAGTATTTGGACCCATGATTACAATTTTATATTTTTTCATTAATTCCTGAGTTAATAATTCTTTAGTGCTAGCATCTTGGTAGTCTGTTAATTCTTTATATAAACTTTCTGTTGGCGCATAAACTATTCCAAAATCTGTAGTTTTGGGTGGTACTATATATTTTTCATTTATACTTTTTGCTTTAGCTTTAAATGCATTTGCTAATTTTGTTCTAGCATCTGCCATTGCTTTTTTATCATCTGCCTGATGAGCATCATCTATTGCTTTAAATTTTTCTACTGGAAAATGACTGTCTACCGGAACTAAGACATCTCCTTGAAGTTTAATTGCAAATTCTACATTTTCTGATGTATCTTCTTTCATCTTAACATTTGAAATAAATTGAGAAGCCGGTAACAAATCTTTTAATAAAGATGCTAAACTAAACTCTGCTAAAGTTCCGTATTTTTTAACTCCAGCTAAAATCTTATTAATCCCCTCTTGGCTTTTATTTAAAT
This sequence comes from uncultured Pelagibacteraceae bacterium, assembly GCA_902531885.1. Taxonomy (GTDB): domain Bacteria; phylum Pseudomonadota; class Alphaproteobacteria; order Pelagibacterales; family Pelagibacteraceae; genus Pelagibacter. The sequence continues at coordinate 18,260 of CACAFZ010000011.1, read as the reverse complement.
TCTCTACCTGAATATTAAAAGCAGAAACTTTTTCATTAACAGATGTTAAAGTTTGCGTCATATCTCTTGTCACATCTTTGGACAAACTATTAAATGAAGATGACATGGTGTTAAATGAGTTATTGATGCTTTCTTTTAAGCTATTAAGCTCTTGAGCGCTGTCTTTAGGCTCTTCTTTGTTTTTATTTTGAGTAACTAATAAGTATATAATAACCCCCATTAGGGCTAAAATTAAGTATAATAACGAATCTTGCATAAATAGTGTGATACTAAAATAAATTATCTACTAAGCAAGTTTATAATCTTTTTTATTCCTGTTTTTTTTAAAGAAAGTTTTGACATCATTAAACAAGCTTGTGATTTTAAAATTTCACCATCTTTTAAAATTCTCAAATTGTTAGCCTTCAATGTTGCTCCAGTGCTAGTTATATCTGATATAATTTCTGCCGTTCCTGTAAATGGAGTTACTTCGGTACTTCCGAGACTTTTGACTAATTGAAATTGTGTTACTCCTTTTGAATATAAAAATTGTCTAGTTAAATTTGGATATTTTGTTGCTACCTTTAAAAGTCTTTTTTTCTTTTTTTTAAATTCATCCGCAACTTCGTCTAAATCCAATAATGTTTGCACATCTATCCATAAGTCTGGGATTGCCAATACTAGATTGGCATTACCAAAATCATATTTTTTACTAATTAATATTTTTTTTTGAGTATTAATTTCACTTTCTTTGAACAAATCATAGCCAGAAAAGCCAATATCAATATTTCCTAATGATAATTGTTCAATACATTCTCTGGCATGCAAATAAATAATTTTTACATTGGTAAGTTTTTTTATGTATCCAAATAAATCTCTTTCTCCCCTTTCAGAATAAATATTTAATTTATTCTTTTTAAAGATATCAATTGTGTCATGCTTTAATCTCCCTTTGGAAGGAAGTCCTATTTTAATAATATTTTTAGTCATATAAATTCATATTTACCGCGGCGCCAACTGCAGAAACTTTTTTAAATCCCAAATTGGTTGTTAACTGATCATATCTTCCACCTGATATGAAATTTTTTAATTTTGATTTTATTTTAACTTCTATGGAAAAAATCATTGAACTATAAAACTCAACTTCTCTACCATTGGCAGCTGAAAATTCTATTTTTAAATTTTTATTATTACCTCTTCCTATTGGTAAAAATTCTTTTCCAACTATTATATTAATTCTATTTTTTTTAAAAAAAGCATTTAAAACTTTGGGGGCTTTTTCCAATGGACATTTTATTTTCAAAAAATGCTTTATAATATTAGTATTTATTTTTCCAGTTGAAGATTTTCTTGGGTCCTTAATCTTCATGCTAAATCTGTCTAATACTTCCTTATAAGTTCTGCCAGCAATAATTTTATTTTGACTATCTTTTCTCATTTTTTGATATCTAGATTTGTCTGTTTCGACAAATACTGGATCTATATCTGAATTTGTTTCTAATCTTTTTAATAATTCGTTAAAATAATTTTCATTCCAATAATATCTTTTAAGTCTATTTTTCCATCTTCGAGGAATATCTAGTTTGTCAATTAACAAATTAAACAATTCAACATTGCCAATCTTTAAAACAGATTTTTTAAAACCGCTTTTTTTTAATATTTTTAAAGACGTTTCTATAATCTCCCTGTCATCTTTCTGTTTGTTTTTAGATCCTAAAATTTCATAGCCAATTTGATTTTTTATAATACTATCTTTTTTTTGATAAGTTTTTCTAAATGCTTCACCACTATAAAAAACTTTTTCTCTATTATTTTTTTTATTTTGTATAAATCTTAAAACTGAAGAAATTGTTAGATCTGGTCTTAAGCAAAGTTCTTTGCCATTTAAATCATAAAACGAAAATAAAAATTTCTTAAAATTTTCACCAGATCTTTGAAGAATATATTTGGTCTCAAGAACTGGATCTAAAGTAATATTGTTAAAACCCTTGGATTTAATTGACCTAAGAATTTTTTCAGATAATTTTTTTGATTTCATCTATTAGGCTTTCCTTTGAAACAGTTTTTTGATCGTTTTCTTTTGAAGACCTTAGGTTTTTTAAAGTAAATTTATTTTCTTTAACCTCAGTTGCACCCATTATAATCGTAATTGGACAACCTTTTTTATCAGCATAAGTTAATTGCTTTTTTAGATTTTTTGATGTGTCCAAATATAATTCAGAGTTTATTCCATTTTCTCTTAAATAATCTAAAGTTTCATTACATTCTTTTAAATACTTGCTATCTAGAATACAAATAAGAACTGGTTCATTATTTTTTGGTTTAATTGAACCAATTTGATTTAAAACAAATAACAACCTATCTATTCCGATGCTCATTCCTGTTCCTGGAAAGTCTACACCTTTAAATCTAGATATAAGTTTGTCGTATCGGCCTCCTGAAGCAATACTTCCAATATCTACTTCTTTTCCTTTTGGATTTTTAACCTTTAAATTAAGATTGGTCTCAACACAGAATCCATCATAATAAGAAATACCACGCACTATTGTAAAATTTGGTTTAATTAATTTCGAATATTTTCCATAACTTACAATTTCTAAAAGATCTTCTGTTTCCTTAATTCCTTCAACAGATAAGGGATTTTTTAAAATAGATTTTAGATCTTCAAGATTTTTTATTTTTAAAAAATTTAAAATTTCTGACGATTGTGTTTCAGATAAGTTAGCACCTTTTGTAACTGCTCCTGATGCATCTATTCTTTCTTTCTTAAGTAAATCTTCGACTCCTTTTAATCCAACTCTATCTAACTTATCAATAGCTCTAATTACTTTTAATTCTTGAATTTTATCAGTAATATTTAACTGACTAATTAATCCTTGAACTATTTTTCTATTACTTATGCTTACTGTAAATTGTTTTTGACTTAATCCACATTTTGTTAAAGTGTCAGCAATAATATTGCTAATTTCGGCATCTGCCTGGCTTCTATTTGTATTTCCAATAATATCAACATCGGCTTGGGTAAACTCACGATATCTTGCATTTCCACTTTTTTCATTTCTCCAAACATTTCCTATTGCATATCTCTTATATGGAAAAGAAAGTTCTCTATAATTTTGAGCAACAAATCTGCTTAGAGGACTACTTAAATCATACCTTAGTGTAATTTGATCTTTTCCGTCATCAAATGTAAAAACTTCAGACATACTGTTGTCCTCATCATCTGCCAAAAATGATCCTATATTTTTACTAATTTCAAAAGATGGTGTTTCTAAGGAACTAAATCCAAACTTTAAAAAATTGTTTTCAATTATCTCAATTAATTTCTTTTTAAGTGATAATTGTTTATTCCATCTATCTTCAAAACCTGAAGGTAATTCAGGTGTTAATTTTTCGTCTTTTTTCATTTTTTTGGTACCGCCTCTTGGAATTGAACCAAGATTGAGAGTTCCACAAACTCCAGGATTAACCATTATCCGAAGGCGGCATCCTTTCTTATTTTATACTAATTGTTATTAATTTTAAATTTATAAAATGATTAAATTGCTAGCGTGCAGCCAGCATGTGAATGGTGTCTGTGTGAATTTACTGATAATTTAACTTTCTTAACCATTGTGATCTAGATAACACTTATTTTTTTAAATGCAAGTAGGATTTGTATAGGAACTAAAAAGCTTTTTTTGCTTTTATCATTCCTATACAATTTATGATTTGAATTAGAATTAAGAGGTTTTTTGCAGTTTTACTGCGGAAGGACCTTTTTCTCCATCTTCAACTTCAAATGTAAGTTCGTCACCTTCGTTTAAATATCTTAAACCTGCTTCTCTTACAGCTGAAGCATGTACGAATACATCTTTTTCTTTGTCTTCACGTTCAATGAATCCGTAACCTTTTTTTCCATTGAACCATTTTACTTTACCTTTTAGACTCATTTTACTCTTTCTTATTATATTTATTTTTAGCTATAATTTATAGCTACGGGGTCAATATTAGAATTCATGATTTTTTGCAAGCTTTATTCTTAAAAAAACTCTTTATTGGTGGTGGCCTTGGTTTGAATCGCACAAACGACACATACCTTTTCAGGGTACTGCTCTACTACTGAGCTACAAGGCCATTAGAATCTAAATATAATTCTTCCTTTGGTTAAATCATAAGGGGTAACTTCAACTGTAACATTGTCACCTTGGAGAACTCTAATTCTATTCTTTCTCAATTTTCCCGAGGTATGAGCCGTGATTATATGATCGTTTTCGAGCTTAACTCTAAACATAGCATTCGGCAATAAATCTATAACCTGACCTTTAAACTCAAGTATATCCTGTTTTCCCAAATTTACTTTCTCCTCATTCTAACTTTTATTGATCTAGCATGTCCAACCAAACCTTCATAGTTTGCAAGGTTTATAGCTTGTTCGCCAATAGTTTCAATACCCTTTTTTGATAAATTAATTAACGATATTCTTTTATAAAAATCATAAAGGGATAAACCACTAGAAAATCTAGCTGAAGAGTTGGTGGGAAGAATATGATTAGTGCCTGCATTATAATCTGTGATGGCCATTGCAGAATATTTTCCTAAACAAATTGAACCAGCATTTTTTATTTCTTTAGCAATTTTATTGTAGTTTTTTAAATTTAATTCCAAGTGTTCTGGGGCAATTAAATTTACAATTTCAACAATTTTTTTGTCAGATTTAGAATAAATAAACAATCCATTTTTTTTTAAACTTTGTTTTGCAATTTTTTTTCTTGGTAAAGTATTTAATTGTGTAATAATAAATTTTTTAACCATTTTAATAAGTTTAAAATCTTTTGAAATGAATATACATTGAGAATTAATATCATGCTCTGCTTGACCAATTAAATCCGCAGCTATCCATTCAGGGTTAGAGTATCTGTCTCCTACTATTGTTATTTCCGATGGCCCAGCAATCTGATCTATACCCACTTCTCCAAAAACTTTTTTTTTTGCCTCAGTTACATAAATATTTCCAGGACCAACTATTTTATCCACACTTTTTATTTTTTTTGTTCCGTAAGCAAGTGCCGCTATTGATTGTGCACCACCTACTGAATATATTTCTTTTATTCCGCATTTCTTTGCAGCATATAATACTCCGGGTGTTAGTTTTCCATTTCTTGAAGGATTAACCATAACAATTCTTCTTACTCCAGCAATTTTAGCTGGTATTGCATTCATTAATACTGTCGAAGGAAAACTTGCATTACCTCCGGGAACATAAATTCCAACAGAGTCTAGTGGAACAAAATTATATTTAATTTTATTTTTTAGATTATCTTTAAAATTAATATTATTTATCTTTTGAAGTGAATGAAATTTCTTTATTCTTTTATATGATAAATCAATTGCTTTTTTTACATCTAAGTTTAAAGAACGAATTGATTTGTTGACATCATTTTTATCAGGTTTAATAGTTTTATTATTAGAAAATTTTTTTTCATATTTTATCAATGCCAAATCTCCTTTTTTTTTAATTTCTTGAATTATTTTTTCTACTATTTTCGAAGTTGTTTTACCTATTTTTGTTCTTTTTGATAAAAAATATTTTAGTCTATTTGAAATTTTCTTTTGATTGTAATTTATATATTTAATCATAATTCAATCTATTTTGGTCTTCTAGTGTTACTTCAATAATTTCTGTAAATAATGTTATAAATGCATTTTTTTTAAATAAAAGAGTAATTTCAAAAATTTGATTTTTTTTTAGAATGTCAATTGCCATTAGTTCAAGAGTTGATTCGGCATTTTTTTGATTTATATTTTTTGATTTAACATCATCCACAAATTCAAACTTACAAATACTGTTAATTTTTTCACTATTTTCACCTTCTTCTTTTTTAAATCTATTTAAAAAAACCAGAAATATTTTATTTTTTTTTAAAAATTTTATATCATTAACTTTTATTATTGACCCAGAACAACAAGCTGAAATTATTTGTAGCCCTTTATTATCCTTAGCAATAATTTTTGCCAAATAACTTTTGCTCATGAATAAATTCTTTTGATTTTTGCTCCAACTTTTCTTAGTTTTATTTCTATTTGTTCATATCCTCTATCTAAATGATAAATTCTATTAATTTTTGATCGACCTTTTGCAACAAGACCAGCTAATATCAAACTAACTGATGCTCTTAAATCAGTTGCCATAAGCTCAGCAGATTTAAATTGAATATCACCCTGAATATATGCCTTGTTCCCTTTTGTTACTATTTTGGCTCCCATTCTATTTAGCTCTGCGCAATGCATAAATCTATTTTCAAAAATTTCTTCATTAACTATTGAAAGTCCATTTGCTTTACATAATAAAACCATAATTTGAGCTTGTAAGTCTGTGGGAAATCCTGGGTAAGGTGCAGTTTTAATTTTAGCGTTTCTTATTTTATTTTTTCCTATTACTTCAAGTTTATCTTTAAAAGTATTAATCGTAACCCCTATCTTTTTTAATAATTCTATTTCGGTTTTTATAATTTTAGGATCTATTCCATTTATTAAAATATTTCCTTCAGTTATAGCAGCAGCAATCATATAGGTTCCAGCTTCAATTCTGTCAGGCATAACTTTGTATTTATTTTCTTTAAATTTTTTTACTCCATAAATTTTAACAGTCCTTCTTCCAGTCCATCTTATTTTAGCTCCGATTTTATTTAAAAAATTCACTAGATCTTTTATTTCTGGTTCAATTGCACAATTCGAAAGAACTGAAATACCTTTTGCCATGCTTGCTGCTATGATTAAATTTTCTGTCGCACCAACAGAAATTTTTGGTAATTTAATTTTTGCTCCAATTAATCCTTTTTTTGCAGAAGCATAAACATATCCGTTTGAAATATTATACTTTACTCCGAGTTTAGAAAGGCATTTAAGATGAATGTCTATTGGTCTGGTGCCAATACTGCATCCTCCAGGCAAAGATACTTTTGCTTTGTGAAACCTTGCTAGCAGTGGTCCTAATACTAATATTCCTGCTCTCATAGTTTTTACTAAATTATAAGGAGCAATAAAATCTAAATTATTTTTATTATGTATTGATAAAGATTTATTTTTTTTGTTAATTTTTATTATTGACCCAATAGACTTTAAAAGATTTATCATTGTATCTATATCTTTAACATTCGGTAAATTTGATAAATGTATTTTTTTTTCTGAAAGAATTGTAGCTGCCAAAATTGGTAATGATGCATTTTTACTACCTGATATCTGAATTAGTCCTTTGAGTTTTTTTCCTCCAAGAACTTCTAATTTTTGCATTATTATATTTTAGGTAGCGTAACCCCTTTTTGCTTCATATACTTGCCTTTCCTATCAGAGTAAGTAACTTCGGGTATTTCGTTGCCTTTTAAGAAAATAAATTGGGCAACGCCTTCATTTGCATAAATTTTTGCTGGAAGAGGTGTAGTGTTTGAAAATTCCAAAGTTACATGTCCTTCCCAGCCAGGTTCCAAAGGAGTAACATTGACTATAATACCACATCTCGCATAAGTCGACTTGCCAAGACAAATAACTAGGACATCATTTGGTATTTTAAAATATTCTACAGTACTTGCCAGTACAAAAGAATTAGGTGGAATAATACATTCCGAACCTTTTTTTGTAATGAAACTGGTTTGTTTAAAATTTTTTGGATCAACTATTTCAGTATTTACATTTGTAAATATTTTAAATTCATTTGCAACTCTTGCATCATAACCATAAGATGAAACTCCAAATGATATTTTGTCTCCTCTAATTTGCTTTTGTTTAAATGGAAAAATCATTGATTTTTCTTTTACCATCTTTTTTATCCATTTATCAGATTGAACTGTCATTTATTTTTTTTACTTTTTATTTTTTTTTGAAATTCTTTTCTTTTTTTTAAATTCTTTCTTAAAGCAATTTCTAACTTGCTTAACTTAGGCTTTTTATCCATTTATTTCTTATCAGGATTTGTCAAATGATCTAAGGTGATCACTTGATCTATTGGAATTGTGTTATCTTCTTCTTTCTTGACGCCTGCTTTTGCTTGTTTTTTAGCTCTTCTTTCGGCAAGTTTTTTTTCCCGCTTAGCTTGTTTTTCCATAGCTTTTGCGCCTCTAGTACTCTTGTAGTCGTAATGAATTCCCATAACATCTCCTAAAAATTAGGTATAAATCATTTTTAGAAAAAATTAAGGCAATAATTTGAAAAACTTAATTTTATCCACTAATCTTAATAATTTAAGATGCCCTTATAGTTAAATGGCATAACACATCCATGGTAAGGATGAGTTTCCAGTTCGATTCTGGGTTGGGGCACCATTATATGAAAAATATTTCTTTAACTTATAACACTTATATAGCTAATATTTTTTCAAATTTGCTTTTAGTTTAATATAAATTTTTTTACTAACATTTCCATCACCAAAAAATTTGTGTTTTTTCATTTTTTTATTATAAAATTTTTTTGTCGCCCGTAAAATTTTTTTATGATCATACCCAGTAATTATATTTGTTTTTTTTTTTATAGTTATTTGTCTTTCAGAAGTTGTTCTTAGAGTAATACATGGAACGCCTATAATAGATGCTTCTTCTTGGAGACCTCCAGAATCTGTAAAAATTATTCTTGAGTCTAACATTAGCTTCATAAAATCAAGATATTCCAAAGGTTTTAAAAAACATACGTACTGAAGATTTTTAATTTTTAATTTATTTAAAATTTTTTGAGTCCTTGGGTGCACTGGAAATATAAACTTAGTACTAAATATTTTTCCTATTTTTTCAAAAGAATTCAATAATTTTTTAAAGTTTGAAATATTATCTACACTCTCTGGCCTATGAGCTGTTACTAAAAAATATTTTTTTTTATTTAAATTAAGAATATTTAAAATTTTATTTTCTTTTATTTTTGGCAAATATGCCTTAATTACATCAGAAATTGTGTTCCCAACTTTAAATATTTTTTTTTTATTCAATCCTTCATTTTTCAAATTTTTTACATCAAAATCTGTTGGTGGGAATAATATATTAGATAATTCATCCACGAGTTTTCTATTAATTTCTTCAGGCATTTTTTCATCAAATGATCTTAGTCCTGATTCGATGTGAACAATTTTAATTTTTTTTTCTGGATTGGAAAATTTTCTATTATACATTGAGCAAGCTAAGCATCCCGCCAAAGCAGTATTTGTGTCTCCTTGCACAATTAAATAATCAGGTTTTTCTTTAGAAAGTATTTTTTCAATTTCATTTATAGATTTTGAAAAAAAAGCTCCATGAGTTCTGGTTGGAGCTTTAATATTATATTTTGGTTTTGGAATTTTAAAATAATTAAAAAAAACCTTACTCATAATATTTATGTAGTGTTGATTAGTATTTACTATAAAAAATTTTTCTTTTTTTGTTTTGAGTATTTTAATAATAGGCGCTAATTTTATAATTTCTGGTCTTGTAGATAGAACTATACAAATTTTCATATTTTTTTATTTTTAAACATTCGTACTAAGGCAAATCAATTATAAGTCAAATATATTTATTCTTATCTTTAAAGCTTAATTAATATATACATTTAATTAATGTCTAGATTATTAACATTTTCATTTCTTATATTTTCTATTTTATCTATATTCATTGGATTTACACTTAATGAAGATTTATCTTCTGGAGGCTCAGAATACGATTTTTATTTAACATTGGAGGCAGTAAAAAATTTATCAAATTTTAGCTTTGCAGATTATTCTATTTATACAAGGCACTTTCCATTACATTACATTTTATTATCTATTCCGTATGGTTTATTTGAAAATGACCTAACTTTAAGATTAATATATTTAAGCTTCTCTTTGCTTCTACCTGTATTACTTTACTTAAATTTAAATTATTTAATAGAGTCTAAAAAAATAAATATATTACTTATAAGTTCAGCTTTTTTGTTTTTTCCATTTTATAGATCGTCATCTATGTGGGCTAACTCACATTTAACTGCTGTAATTTTTTTTTTATCTGCAAATTTATTTTTTTTAAAAGGAAAAAAGGGAAAAAATATATATAAATATTTAAATTTATTTTTTTTGTCGCTATCAACTTACTCCGTACAATCTTACGTAATATTTTATATATTTTATTTATTTTATTATTTTAAAAATTCTAATTTAAAAGATTTTATAAATATATTTCTTTTCTGCATTTTATTGTCTTTACCGGGATTTTTTTTCATTTTATCTAGCGAAGGAGAAAGGTCAGTAATTGGATTAGCGTTTTCAAAAAATATTTTTTATTCTTTAATCACAAACTTCTCTATAATTTTTTTTTATTATTGTTTTTTTATTTTTAATAATAAAAACTTTAAACAATTAAAAAAATCTCTTTATGAAACTAAAAAACTTGAATTATTTTTTTTAATTCTATTTTTTTTATTAAATGTTTATTTTTATCATAAAGATGATAGTTATCTTATGCTTGGGGGAGGTTTTTTCTATAAGATTTCATTGTATCTTACACAAAATAATTTAATTTTTTTCTTATCTTCATTCTTGGGTATGTTAATTTCTATGTTAATAATAAAAAAAGAAAATAATTTTTTATTTATTATCGTAATAATTAACATAATGTCTTCGCATTATCTTATTTATCAAAAATATTTCGAGCCAATTTTTATTTTAATGATATTTGTTCTATCTAAGAATTTTTTAACTAAAAATATTATAAACTCGAAAAAGAATACATTAATTTTTATTTCACTTATCTTTGGATATTATCTTGTAACTTTAATAAACTCTTTAAGTGGTATTTCAAAATCTTTGATTACTTCTTAGCATGCTTTTCCAAATTAATTTTAAAGTTAAATAAATAGTTAAAGCAACTTTCATTTTGCTAGCTCCAATTTTTTTATGGTAACTTAAAACTAATGGTACTTCACAAATCTTTAAATTTTTATAAGCACTAATTAAATAAATTAAAATTTTAGCTGCTATATTGAATCCTTCTTTTTTAAAAAAGTTTTTTTCATCAATAATTTTTTTTATTAAAGGTAATTTATAAGCTCTATAATTGCATGTATAATCATTAAGATTTTTGAATGGAAAAAAAATTTTAAAAACGAATTTAGCTCCAGAGCTCATTAATTCTCTAAAAAAATTAACACCTTTCACCTTGGATCCTTTTTGAAATCTTGATGCAATTACGATGTCATTTTTTTTATTAATTTTTTTTACCATTTTAGAAATAAGATGAATCGGATGTGTATTATCGCTATCTAAAGTAATAACAATATCATTTTTATTTCCAATTTTTATTACTTTTTTAAAACCTGTCTCTAAAGTAATGCTTAGACCTTTATTTATTTTGTGTCTTAAATAGATTAACTTTAATCCATATTTTTTATTTTTAAGCTTAAAAGTTGAGTCATTTGAAGAGTCATCAACTAATATAACTGTAAGTTTAAATTTTTTATTTAAAATTTGTATTTTTTTAATGATTTTAACTAAATTTTTCTCCTCGTTATAACTTGGTAAAATTATAAATATCATTTAATTGAATACTAATTTTTGCTTTGAATCATTTAACTTTTTTTTTAATACTATATTTTTAATACATTATTAGAATTTGAAAGTATAAATTTTATTAGTTTTTTCTAATTTATATATTAAAAGTATAAACAAGAAACTAAAATATGTTTAAAAATCTTGGAAAAATAAAATATAAGACAAAATATGAGATCACAGAAATAGACTGTAGTGGTCTCAAAGATGGAATAAATAATTCAGAAAAATTTATTATTTTTAAAAATAAATCTCAAATAAATATTTATAATAGAATTTGTGACCATAATGGAGGTAAATTAATTTCAAATAAAAATAGAACTTTTTGCCCAATGCATAACTGGGAATTCTTTCCTGATAAAGGAATTTATAAAAATGGCTTTATAAAAAAAAAAATGAAATATATTAAAAAAAAAAATAAAATATATGTTAAAAATAAAATTTTTGAACCCAAAATAAAAAAAATAATAAGTACTAATAAAATAAATATAGAATATATTAATCACGCATGTTTAGTTTTTAAATCAAACAACTTCAAATTTGCAACAGATCCCTGGGCTATAGGTCCGGCTTTTAATACTGGCTGGTGGTTAAAACATAAATCAATTAAAAATTGGAAATATGAATTAAACTCTTGCGACTTCATATATGTTAGCCACAATCATCCTGACCATTTGCATGAGCTAACTTTGTCCAACTTAAGAAAAGATATGCCGATAATTGTTCCTAAATTTATAAGTAATTCTACAAAACTTTTAATTAAAGATTTAGGATTTAAAAACTTGATAGAACTTGATTTTGAAAATCAATACAGATTCAAAAATACTTCATTAGTTTTATCAATTTTAAAATCTGGCGATCTTAGAGAAGATTCTGGAATGTATCTTAGTTTCGGAAATTTTACATGTTTATTGACTGTTGACGCAAATAATTTAAATTTTTTAAGGCTTCCTAAAGTATTTTTTCTAGCGTCAAATTTTGCAGGTGGGGCTCATGGATATCCATTAAATTGTGAAAATTATAAATTAAAAGATAGAATAAAAATGACAGATATTGAAAAAAAATTTCAAAAAGCAATAAAAATTAAATATTTAGATTTTATAAAACCAAAATATTTTCTACCCTATGCAGGTTTTTTTACTGAGAAATTAAAAAGAGATGCTCTTTATATTAAGTATAATAAAAAAAATAAAATAAAAGATTACATAAGTATTTGTAATAAAAGAAATATAAATTTGTTAAATGTTGAAGAAAAAAGAAAATTTACTTTCAAAAATTTAAAACTTATCAAAAAAGAGGAATATAAAGGTCCTTTTTATAAAGATTTAAATGAGAAAGAATATTTAAAATATTTCCAAAAAAAATACACAAAAATAGATTTTAAATATATTGAAAATTATTTTAAAAATTCAAATTTTCATGATAATTCAATATTATATATTTCCCTTTGTGATGAAAATTTTAAAATAATAGAATCTAATTTTAAAATAAATTTTTTAGAAAAAATTGAATTTAGTATTATAAATAATTTAAATCTTCAAAAAGATTTAGAAAAAAATAAAAATTTTCTTTATTTAAAAATAAGAAAAGAAGCTTTTTTAAATACAATTTATAACAAAAAACCATGGGAAGATATTTCTATAGGTTTTCAAATGATGCAATTTAGAAAACCAAATATTTATAATAATCATTTTTGGTTCCACTTTAGCAATAACTATGTAAGCAATAAGTATGTTAAATCTATATCTGATTGTTCAGCTTGTAATACAATAAAACAAGACTTGGACAACATTATTTATATAAAAAGCAAAAAAAAAAATAAAATTATTGAAGAAGTTTTATAAAGTTTAAAAAAAATAATTATTATTGTTTTATTTTAAAAAATTTTTTTCTTAAAAAGTAAGATAACACAACAATTATAAAGAAGCCAATAATTGGTAAATAAATTTCTGGTATTTTTATTAATTCAATTATCGAAGGATAACTATCATGACTGTACATTGCACTACTAAATCCACTGCCCAGACTAACAAAAATAAATACTGATGGAAGTATCCCAAGTATTGTTCCAAAAAAATAATTAAACGGTTTAATATTAAATATCACTGGAATTAAATTAGCTAAAAAAAAAGGAACCAATCCGACAAATCTAAAAATTATCATAACAATAAGTTCATTATTTATAAATAATTTATTTAGAAAGATGAATTTATTATAATATTTTTCTTTTAAAAAATTATAGAAAAAATACTTGGCCAAAAAATAAAGCATCAAAGAACCTGTGCTTAAACTTAATGCTGCAAGTAAAGTACCTGCCCATTTGCCAAATATAAATCCACTAATTATTGCAATAGGAGTTCCAAAACCCAACATCAAAACCCATATATTTGCAAAAATAATAAAAATAATAATTAAAGCAAAAATATTTTTTGATTTAAATGATTCTAATTTATCTTGATAAGATTGTACAAAACTATACGAAGTTATATCCTCAAAACTTACTCTAGACAGCAGTTCATACAAAAAATAAACGAGAATTATTGAATATGCGATTCCAATTAATATTTTAAACTTTTTTTGATCCATATTTTCAATATACATTATCAAATTCTTCTGTACTTTATTAAACAATTTTCTTATAAGTACCAAAATTTTACAATTATTTAACATTCATGAAACGTACCTATCAACCTAGTAAAATAGTAAGAAAAAGAAGACATGGCTTTAGATCTAAAATGAGGAATAAGGGTGGAAGAAAATTATTAAAAAGACGAAGATCGAAAGGTAGAAAAAGATTGACGGTCTAATGAGAACTAAAATCTCTAGTCTTTCAAAAAATAAAGACTTTAAGTCTCTTCTTGCAGGAAAAAAAATTACTAACAAGTATTTAACAATTTTTTTTAAAAAGTTATCTGATAAAGATAATGAAAAATTAAATTTGAGTATTGTAACAAAAAAAAAAATTGGTAATGCAGTACAGAGAAATTTTATTAAAAGACGTATAAAAAATATTATGAATGAAGCAACGAAAAAAACTAAATTAAATTTAGATTATTCATATTTATTACTTACAAAAAAATCGGTCTTGGAGGATAAATACGAAAATATTAAAAAAAAACTAATTTTAGATTTTGGAAAAATTTAAATATGAATATTGCAACTTTTGTTTTTATTAAATTAATAAAAATTTATAAAATAATTATATCACCCTACTTAGGAAATCGTTGTAGATATTTGCCTACATGTTCAGAATATTTTATTGAATGTTTGGAAGAATTCGGTTTATTAAAAGGATCAATTAAAGGAACAAAAAGAATACTGTCTTGCCACCCAATTAAATTTCTAGGTGGAGGAAAAGGTTTTGATCCTGTTAAAAAAAAAAATTAAATGGATACTAAAAATATAATTGCAGCTATATCTTTGAGTGCAGCCGTAATTATTCTATATGGCTTGTTTTTTGCACCTGAACCAAGACCTATAGATCAAAAAAAAATAATTGAAGATAAAAATAAAATTGTACAAGACTCTGAAGCTCCCTCTTTAGAACAAAATGAAGAAGTATTAAAAATTTCAAGAGAAGAAGCTATAAAAGAAGGTAAAAGAATTGATTTTGAAAATGATAATATCAAAGGAACCATCTCATTGGTTGGAGGTGTAATTGACGATCTTACATTTAAAAAATATACAGGAACCTTGAATGGAGATGATAAAATAGTTTTATTACATCCAAAAAAAATTAACCAAGGTTATTATATTGAAACCGGTTGGGCTACTAATAATGAGATCGAGCTTCCAGACTCAAAGTCACTTTGGACAATTCAAGGAAATAATAAACTTAATTCTAACAATCCTGTAACAATTTTATGGACAAATAATCAAGGAATAATATTTGAAAAAAAAATAAGTATAGATAAACAATATTTATTTACCATAGATCAAAAAATAATAAATAATTCAGAAAAAACTTATAATTTTTATCCTTATGGACAAATAATAAGAAATGTGGCTCCAGAAGTAACCAATTTTTATATACTTCATGAAGGTTTATTAGGAGTATTTGATGAACAATTAGTTGAAAAAGATTATGATGATATTGAAGAAAAGAAGTATTCTATAAGTGCAAACAGCGGTTGGCTTGGAATTACAGATAAATATTGGATAGCAAGTTTAATTCCTGAAAAAAATAAAAGTTTTAGAGCTGATTTTGATTATAAAAATAAATTTAGAGCAAGCTTCATTGAAACTAATGCAATTGAAATAAAAGCAAAAGAAAATAAATCTAATCAAATAAGGGTAGTTGTTGCCGCTAAAGAAGTTGAAGTAATTGATAATTACGCCAATAGTTTAAATGTGAACAAATTTGATTTGGCTATAGACTGGGGCTGGTTTTATTTTATTGTAAAACCTTTATTTTTTGTAATTGATTACTTCTTTAAAATCACTGGAAACTTTGGAATTGCAATCATACTAATAACATTGTGTATCAGAATAGCTTTTTTTCCACTTGCAAACTACTCTTTCAGATCTATGGCAAAAATGAAAGTTTTGCAACCAGAGATGATTAGACTCAAAGAATTGTACAAAGGCGATAAGATGAAACTTCAACAAGAGATGATGTCTTTGTATAAAAAAGAAAAAGTAAATCCCGCATCCGGATGTTTGCCAATACTAATTCAAATTCCATTCTTTTTTGCCATTTATAAAATGTTATTTGTTACCATAGAAATGAGACACCAGCCTTTCTTTGGATGGATTCATGACTTAAGTGAGCGAGATCCAACATCAATATTTAATTTATTTGGTTTAATACCTTGGGATCCTCCAGGTTTTTTAATAATTGGAGCATGGCCTATTTTGATGGGTATTACTATGTATGTACAACAAAAATTAAATCCAACTCCTCCAGATCCAGTGCAGGCAAAAATTTTTATGTTTTTTCCATTATTTTTAACCGTGATTTTAGCGCCCTTTCCTTCGGGATTAGTAATTTATTGGACCGTAAACAATATACTTACAATGGCACAGCAAATTGTAATAATGAAAAAAACTACAGTAAAAACTGTCTAGCTATATTTAATGAATTTACAGAATATAATTCCTAAAGATGGTCCGGCAATAGATGAGGTGGAAAAATATATAAATAAATATACTGACGAAATAATTGTAATTAAATGTGGAGGAAGTGTGCTACTTGATCCAGATTTGTTTGAAAAATTTTTAGAAGACATTTCAGTTATTAATAAACTTGGATTAAATGTAGTTGTAGTTCATGGAGGTGGAAAAAAAATAAAAAAAAAATTAGATGAAAGAAATATAAAAAGTGAATTTATAGATGGTTTAAGAATCACGGACTCTAAAACAATAAAAATTGTTGAAGAAGCTTTAACAGAATTAAATTCTGATATAATTAAAAAATTAATTTTTAAAGAGTGTAAAGCACAACCAGTTACAGTTAGAAAAAATAATATTATAAGAACTATACCTGAAAAAAAAGAATTATTTTTTGTAGGAAAGCCTAAAAATATAGAAAAAAAAAATTTATTGGAAATTATAAAAAAAAAAGAAGTTCCAGTAGTAGTTCCAATGGGAATAGGGGAAGATAATAAAATTTATAATATTAATGCAGATGTAGCTGCCGGCGCTATTGCAAAAATACTAAATTCAAGAAGATTACTATTAATGACAGATGTTGAAGGGGTCTTGGATAAAAATAATGAATTAGTTACTGAAATTAATTCTGATTTTGCAAATAAAATGATAAATAATGGAACCATAACTAGTGGCATGATTCCTAAGATAAATACATGCATAGACGCAGTTAAAAATGGTGTTACGGGAGTAGTTATTGTAGATGGAAGAAAACCACATTCAATTTTATTTGAACTATTTTCTGATAAAGGAGCAGGAACATTGATAAGAAAATGAAAGAGTTTAAAAATATAAAAAACTTCATATTTGATTGTGATGGTGTGCTTTATAGCGATTTAGAAAAAGTTTTTGGTCAAGTAAGCAAAAGAATGACTGAATATATTTCAAAAAAATTAGATTTAGATATAAAAAAAGCAAAAGAATTACAAACTGCCTACTTTCATAAATACAATACAAGCTTAAATGGACTAATGATTCATCATAATATCAACCCAAATGATTTTCTTAAATATGTTCATGACATAAACCTCGATTTTTTGGAAAAAGATTTAGTTTTAAGAAAAGAGCTATTAAATTTAGAAGCAAAAAAAATAGTATTCACAAATGGATCAAATGATCATGTAAAAAATATAACTAAACACTTGGGAATAAATGATTTGTTTGATGGAATATTTGATATAGCAGACTGCAATTTTGTACCCAAACCAGCAATTGAATCTTATAAAAAATTATCTAAAAAATTTAATATAAATCCTGATGAAACTGTCTTTATTGAAGATATTGCAAAAAATTTAGAACCAGCAAAAAAAATCGGCATGAAGACTGTGTGGTTAATTAATGATGAGTATTGGGGTAAAAAAGATTCAGATAAAGATTTTATCGATTTGAAAATCAAAAATCTTTCTAGTTTTTTAAAAGAAATTAATATATTACAAGCAGCATAATATATATGAGCGAAATTGAAAAAATTATTAATGATGCTTGGGATAACAAAGATCAGATCAATCAAAATTCTGATAAATCAATTATCGATACAATAAATAAAATAATTGAAGATCTAGACCAAGGAAAAGTGAGAGTTGCTGAAAAAATAAATGGAAAATGGACTACTCATCAG
>CACAFZ010000010.1 GCA_902531885.1 uncultured Pelagibacteraceae bacterium | reverse complement strand
TTTCCTAAATTTCCAAATCTTGTTTTTAAACTCATAACTTTATTTTCTCTCAATGAATCTATTGGTGGATTGGTAACTTGACTAAAATTTTGCCTAAAAAAGTGATATAGCGGTCTATAATAATCAGATAAGACTGCAAGAGGAGTGTCGTCTCCCATTGAGCCAACTGCTTCTTTAGCTTCTTCAACCATAGGATGGAGAATTAGCTCTAAATCTTCAATACTTAAACCAAAAGAATGCTGTCTTTTTCTTAATTCAGCTCCACTAAAAATAATTTTTTCCTTATTAATTTTAATTTTTTTATCAAGATCTATAATTTGGTTGTTAAAATGTTTATATTCCTTTGCTAAATAATCTTTAATTTGGTTATTTGTGTAAACTTTTCCTTTTTTAATCCTAACACCTAAAATATCACCTGGTCCTAATCTTCCCTTTGAAATAATTTTTTTTTCATTTAAATCAATCATACCTGTCTCTGAACCGGCAAATAATAAATTATCATTTGTTAAGATATACCTAAGTGGTCTTAGACCATTTCTATCATTTGCAACGATTGCCCACTCATTATCTGTGGCAGCTATTGCAGCGGGGCCGTCCCACGGTTCCATTGTACTGTTTAAAAAATTAAATAGTTTTTGATGATCTCTTGGTAATATTTTACTTTTTTTTGACCATGCATCTGGAATTAACATTAATTTTGCTAAAGGCGCAGGTTGTCCAGAGATATTTAATAATTCAAAAACATTATCTAAGGCAGCCGAGTCTGACGCTCCTGGCTGTATTACTGGTTTTAAATTTTCTATATTTTCAAATAATGTGCTTTCCATTTCATTTTCATGCACTTTCATCCAATTACAGTTTCCTTTAAAAGTATTTATCTCTCCATTATGTGCAATTGCTCTAAAAGGCTGCGCCAAATCCCAACTTGGAAATGTATTTGTAGAAAATCTTTGATGAAATATTGCGTACCTAGAAACAAATCGTTGATCATTTAAATCAGTATAAAAATCAGACAAAGCTTCTGCTAAAAACATGCCTTTATAAATTATCGATTTCGCACTTAAAGAACAGATATAAAAACCATCTAAATTATTTTTAATTACTTCATTTTCAATTTTTCTTCTAATCTCATATAATTTTCTTTCTAAATCTATATCTGTTAAATTCTTATCATTAGGTTTAAATATGACTTGAGTAATTTCAGGTCTATTACTATTAGCCTTTTCTCCCAAAACTTTTGTATTTATTGGAACTTGTCTCCATCCATAAATTTTAAAATTTGAATTAGTAAGTTCTTTTTCAAAAATAGTTTTACAATTTTCTTGTACATTGAAATTGTCTCTTGGTAAAAAAACCATACCAACACATATTTCTGAACCATCATGCTTGTGTCCTTTGGTTTTTATTTTTTCTACAAAAAAATCATAAGGAATTTCGATATGTAGACCTGCGCCATCTCCAGTTTTACCATCTGCATCTACGGCTCCTCTGTGCCAAACAGCTTTTAAAGCTTTAATTCCATACTCAACAACTTTTCTTGATTTTTTTCCCTCTGTGGAAGCTACTAGCCCCACACCACATGCATCATGCTCTTGATTTTCAGAATAGACATAATTTTTTTTCAGTAGTTTTAAGTTTTTTAATCTTAAATTTTTCATGCAACCTTTTGCTCTTTTTTTATTTTATTTTCTAAATATTTATCTATTGAAATAGCTGCTTCTCTCCCATCTTTTATAGCCCACACAACTAAAGAAGCTCCACGAACTATGTCGCCTGCAGCAAACACACCAGGAATATTTGTTTCTAATGTATCAAAATTAATTTTTATTGTTCCCCATTTTGTTACTTTTAGTTCTTCTTCGTCAAATAATTTTGGTATTTCTTCTGGATCGAATCCAAGTGCTTTTATGATCATATCTGCTTGTAATTCAAATTCAGATCCATTTTGAATAATTGGTTTTCTTCTTCCACTATCATCGGGTTCTCCTAGTTTAATCTTATTTACAATTAAACTTTTTATAGAATTTTTTCCTATAAATTCTTTTGGACTAGATAGCCATAAAAACTTAACTCCTTCGTCTTCTGCATTATGTACCTCCCTTGCAGAGCCAGGCATATTTTCTCTGTCTCTTCTATATAAGCATTTAACTGATTTGGCATTTTGCCTTATGCATGTTCTTACACAATCCATAGCAGTATCTCCACCTCCGATTACTACTACATTTTTATCTTTCGCATTCAGCGTACCGTTATCAAATAGCTCAACTTTATCTCCTAGCCCCTTTTTATTTGAAGCAGTCAAAAAATCCATTGCTGGAAATATATTTTTTAATTCGCTTCCTGGTAAATCAATTTCTCTTGCTTTGTATACTCCGGTAGCAATTAATATTGCGTCATGTTTTTTTCTTAATTCTGTTAATTTTATTTTTTTTCCTACTTCGATATTTTGAACAAATTTAATTCCACTCTCTTTTAAAAGATTTGTTCTTCTTTCAACTACATATTTTTCTAATTTAAAATTGGGTATCCCATAAATTAAAAGTCCACCAGGTCTATCATATCTATCGTATATCGTTATATGATAACCTTTTTTTCTCAACTCTTCAGCGCAGGCTAAACCTGCTGGACCAGCTCCTATAATTCCTATACTTTGATTTTTATTAACTGATATTTTTAGTGGTTTAATCCATCCATTTTCCCATGCATTTTCGGTAATAAATTTTTCTATTGAACCAATTGTAACTGTTCCGTGTCCTGATTGTTCAATAACGCAATTTCCTTCACATAGTCTATCTTGTGGGCATATTCTTCCACAAACTTCTGGCATATTATTAGTGCTCTGAGACAAATGGTAAGCTTCTTCTAGTCTTCCCTCTGCTGTTAGTTTTAACCAATCTGGAATATTATTACTTAACGGGCAGTGAACTTGGCAAAACGGAACTCCACATTGTGAACATCTGCTAGATTGTTCTTCGGCTTTTTTATTAATAAATTCTTTATAAATTTCAGCAAAATCCTCCGTTCTTTCATTAACAGACCTTTTATGTGGAGATTGCTGATCTAACTCAACAAATTTTAGCATTTTTTCTTTCATATTTAGTTAGAATTATATCAATTAAATCTCCACATAAAGATAATTTAGGTCATATATACTGACTAAAATATTGTTAAAACCTTATATTTTGCTACTTTTTTGCAGTACTAACATTGCTAATATGCAAACATGTAATTGCTTTATTTTGATATTAATTTCTTTAGGAAGGAACAATCCTAATGATTTCTAATTATTTTGAGACTTTTATTTTATCAATCGTTCAAGGAATTTCAGAATTTATTCCAGTTAGTTCTTCTGCACACTTAATTTTAATATCTGAGCTTAGTAATTTTTCCTCTAGCTCATTAGTAATAGATGTAGGTTTACATCTTGGATCACTATTAGCAATAATAGTTTTTTTTAGAAAAGATCTATTAAATTTTTTTAATAATAAAAGTTTAGCATTGCTAATAATAATTGGTTCACTTCCAGTAATAGTAATTGGACTTCTATTATATACTAGTGGTCTAATATACTATTTGAGAAATATAGAAGTAATAGCTTGGTCTACCCTATTTTTTGGAATACTTTTATATTTTGCAGATAATTTTAAAATTACAAAAAAATTTAATGAAAACTTAAGCATTAAAAATATATTTGTTATTGGATTATTTCAAATTCTTGCGTTAATACCTGGAGTTAGTAGATCTGGAATAGTAATTACTGCTGGAAGATTTTTAAATTTTAATAGATATGACTCATCAAAAATTTCATTTTACTTATCTATTCCCGCTCTTGCAGGTGCAAGTATATTAGGACTAAAAGATATTATTAATCAAAATTTACAATTTAACATTTTAACAATATTCGCTGTATTTCTTTCTTTTTTTTTCTCCTATCTAACTATTAAATATTTTTTAGCTTTTACAAAAAAATTTTCTTTAAAAATATTTGTTTACTATAGAATTATTTTAGCTGGATTATTATTTGTTATTATATATTCTTAGTTTGTTTTCAAAATTGGGTAATAATTGAGAAAATATAACACCAAATAAAATCAATGTGCATCCAAGAATATTATTAAAACTTAATATTTGATTTAATATAATCCATGCTGCAATAGCAGCAAAAACTCCTTCTAACGAAAAAATTATTGCTGCAGGAGCTGGTGTAATATTTTTTTGCGCGTAGATTTGTAAAACAAAAGCAAATCCTCCAGATAAAATTCCAGCATATAAAATCTGTACTTTGTGAGATAGAATATTAGATATTATAAATTCCTCAAAAATTAAACTTAATACTATAGAGCATGACGAAACAACTAATGTTTGTACTAAACCAATTAAGATAGGTGTATTGAACTCTTCAATAATTTTACCAATAAATATTATATGTAATGCCCAAAAAATAGCGCTTACTACAACAAGGGAATCTCCTAATCTAATTGTAGCATCTTGAAAATTAGTTAATAAATAACCACCGATCACACAAAGCATTGCAGAAGGCCAAACACTCCAATGAATAGTTTTTTTAAAAAGAAAAAAAACAATTATTGGTACCATTGGTACATAAAATATTGTAACAAATGCAGCATTAGCAACATCTGTGTAAATCAATGCTACTTGTTGAAAAACAGAAGCTAGAAATAAAAAAATTCCAATCAATACTGAAAGGTAAATAAATTTTCTTTTGTCCTTTGAAATTATTTTTTTGGTATTAGTTTTTTCTAAAATTAAGTAAAATGGAATTAAAGCAATAAAGCCTACAAAAAATCTTACAGCATTAAAAGTATATGGTCCTATTTTTTCCATGCCTGTTTCTTGCGCTATGAAAGTGGTTCCCCAGATTAATGTGCAAAAAAGGGCACTAATAATTGAAACTGGCTTAGACATAATTATAGTGCTAATTTATAAGCAAAGTTTTTTCCAAGATTATCTTTTAATTCATTGGAAAATCTAGCTGCTTCTGCTCCATCTATAATTCTGTGATCATAGGACAATGACAATGGAAGCATAATTCTTTTTTGAAATTCATTATCAATTAAAACTTGCTTATAATAAGTTCTTCCAACGCCCAAGATTGCTACTTCCGGATAATTAATAATTGGTGTAAAAAATGATCCTCCTATTCCACCCAAGCTAGTTATTGTTATTGATCCACCAAAAAATTCTTTTTTATCAATTTTAAGTTTTCGACATTTTTCACTTACTTCTTTCAGCTCTAAAGATATTTGGTTAAGATTTTTTTTATTTACATCTCTAATTTTTGGTACCATTAATCCATGCTCAGTATCAACTGCAATACCAATGTGAAAGTATTTTTTTAATGTCATTTTTCCTTCATTGATTTCATCTATAGACGAGTTAAAACTAGGGTATTTTTTCATTGTTGCTACTAAAGATTTGATTATAAAAACTAAAGGTGACATCTTTTTCTTTTCCCCTGTATTTATATCAGTAAGTGATGCTCGGAATTCTTCAAGCTCTGTAACATCTGCCTCATCGTGGTGAGTAACATGTGGAATAGTCTGCCAAGAGTTTAAAAGATGGGGAGCAGCTATTTTTTTTACTCTTGGTATTTCTTTTATTTCAACTTCTCCAAACTCTGAATGTTTAAACTCCATTTTTGATTTGTTTGGTTGCTTATTTTCATTTAATTGATTATTTATAAAATTTTTTACATCTTCATGACTTACTCTTCCTTTTCTTTGAGTGCCTTTTATCTCGCTTATATTTGCTCCCAATTCCCTTGCAAATTTTCTTACATTAGGAGTGGTAAATATTTTTTTATCTTCTGACATTTTTTATAATTTTGTAGGAATCGGTTTTTGTGGATCAATATTATATTTTTTTATCGCATCTTCAGCATATTTAGATGGTATTAATTGTTCTTTGGCTAGTACACTTAATGAATATGCAACAATATGTTCCTTATCTACTTCAAAAAATTTTCTTAGGTTTTTTCTTGTATCACTTCTACCATATCCATCTGTTCCAAAAGAGTAAAAACTTTTTCTTACAAAGGATCTAATTTGATCAGAATTTAATCTCATATAATCAGAGGCAGATACTACTGGACCTTCTGTTGTAGATAAACATTCTTCAATGTAATTTTGTTTTGGTTTTTTATCTGGATTTAAAAGATTATATCTTTCTACTTCTATAGCTTCTTTTCTAAGTTCATTAAAACTTGTGACACTCCATACATTGCTATCTATTTTATAATCTTTCTGTAAAATTTCAGCTGCAGCAATCATTTCTCTTAATATTGTGCCTGAACCTAATAATTGAATTTTAGTTTTCTTATATTTTTCAAATTCTTTAAATAAATACATTCCTTTTAATATCCCTTTTTCAACATTTTTATCTTTCGGCATTGATGGATGAGGGTAGTTTTCGTTCATTGTAGTAATGTAATAAAAAATATTTTCCTGTTTTTCATACATTCTTCTAAGCCCTTCTCTAAATATTGTAGCTAATTCATATCCAAAAGTTGGATCATAAGATTTACAATTAGGTATAACGGAAGACATTATATGACTATGTCCATCACCGTGTTGTAAACCTTCTCCTGCAAGAGTAGTCCTTCCTGCTGTTGCTCCTATTAAAAAACCTCTAGTTTGATTGTCTCCAGCTGCCCAGGCAAAGTCACCTGTTCTCTGAAATCCGAACATCGAATAAAATATATAAATTGGGATCATTGAAATATCATGATTTGAATATGAAGTTCCTGCTGCTATCCATGATGACATTGCACCTGCTTCAGTAATGCCTTCTTCTAACACCTGTCCCTTAACGTCTTCTCTATAAGAACTTAACTGTTCAGAGTCTACGGGTTCATATTTTTGACCTTCGTGAGCGTAAATTCCAATTTTTTGAAAAAATCCTTCCATTCCAAATGTACGTGCTTCATCTGGTATAATTGGCACTAAGCGAGGAGCTACATTTTTATCTCTTAATAAACTTGTTAACATTCTAACTAAAATCATTGTTGTGGACATTTCTTTTTTTCCAGTTGACTCTTTCATAGCACTAAAAATGTCTACTGGAGGAGTTTTAATAGATTTTGCAAAAGATGTTCTTTCAGGCAAATTACCCCCTAATTTTAATCTGCATTCTTTTAAATATTTAATTTCTGCAGAATTTGGAGGAGGTCTATAATATTCAACATTTTTTACTTGATCGTCAGTTAATGGCAAATCGAATCTATCTCTATAATATAAAAGATCTTCTTCTCCTAATTTTTTTTGTTGGTGTGTGGTATTCATACTTTCGCCTGATTTACCCATTCCATATCCTTTAATTGTTTTTGCAAGTATAACTGTAGGGGTGCCTTTATTTTGCATTGCAGAATTATATGCAGCATAAACTTTATGAGGATCGTGACCTCCTCTATTTAATTTCCATATATCTTTATCTGTCATCTGAGAAACCATATCTAATAATTCTGGATATTTTCCAAAAAATTTTTCTCTTACATAAGCACCACCTTTGGCTTTAAATGCTTGATATTCGCCATCAACCGCTTCTCCCATTCTCTTTATTAATAATCCAGTTTTATCTTTTGCTAGTAATTGATCCCAATAAGATCCCCAAATGACTTTAATCACATTCCATCCTGCTCCCCTAAATATCCCTTCCAATTCTTGAATTATTTTTCCATTCCCCCTCACCGGTCCATCCAGTCTTTGGAGATTACAGTTAACAACAAAAATTAAATTATCTAACTTTTCTCTAGCTGCTAAACCTATGGCTCCTAAAGATTCGGGTTCGTCAGTTTCTCCGTCACCTAAAAAACACCAAATTTTTCTTTCTTCATCTTTTAGTAAACCTCTATTGATCAAATATTTATTAAATCGTGCTTGATAAATTGACATGATTGGACCAAGTCCCATTGAAACAGTTGGGAACTGCCAAAATTCTGGCATCAGCCACGGGTGTGGATATGATGAAAGTCCTCCTGGATTTACTTCTTGTCTAAATCTATCTAGCTGTTTTTCACTTAGTCTTCCTTCTAAAAATGCCCTTGCATACATACCCGGTGCACTATGTCCCTGAAAATATATTAAATCTCCACCAAACTTGTTGTTTTTAGCTCTCCAAAAATGATTCATACCAACATCGTAGAGAGTAGCTGCAGATGCAAAAGTACCTATATGACCACCAAGTTCAGGATTTTTTTTATTTGCTCTTACTACCATTGCAGCTGCATTCCATCTAATTAAAGATCTAATTTTTCTTTCTATGTTTTGATCGCCTGGAGATTTTACTTCTTCTTCTGGAGAAATTGTATTTATGTAAGGTGTATTTCTCGATAAAACTAAATCAGAACCTTCTTTATAAGAATGCTCTATTAATTGCTTTATCAAAAACTGAGCTCTTTTTTTTCCATCATTTTCTAAAACTGCTGAAAGAGATTCTATCCATTCTTTTGTCTCCGTAGGATCAATATCTTCTTTTCCTGAAGTCTCAATTTTTTCTTTTCTTTTTATTTTATTCTCATTTTCTTTTACTTCTTCTTTTAAAACTAAAGTATCCTCTGCTTCTTTGATTATTTTTTCAGTGAGTGGAGGTATCTTTTCTTCTACAGTTTTTTTTGAAGTATCTTCAGATTTTTTTTCACCACTTAAAGTTACAAGTAAATCACCTTTTGATACTTTATCTCCTATCTTTACATCAACAGATTCGACTATTCCTTCATAAATTGATGGAACTTCAACACTAGACTTGTCACTTTCTAAAGTCACTACTGAGTCATTTTTTTTAATATTATCTCCAGTTTTGACTAAAATTTCTATAATTTCTACTTTTTCAAAATCTCCGATATCAGGAACTAAAAGTTTATTTTTCATAAAAAATTAATTTCTTTCAACGCACATAGAGATTCCCATTCCTCCTCCAATGCATAAAGTAGCTAAACCTTTTTTTGAATTTCTTTTATTCATTTCATGTATTAATGTAACTATTATCCTGGAACCAGATGCACCTATGGGATGACCAAGTGCAATTGCACCTCCATTAACATTTACTATTTCTTTAGGAATTTTTAGTTCTTTGACTACGGCAATACTTTGTGCAGCAAAAGCTTCATTGGATTCTACTAAATCTAAATCCTTCACGCTCCATCCTGCTTTATCTAATGCTTTTTTTGATGCTGGAATTGGACCTGATCCCATTAATGCAGGATCTACACCACAAGTGGCCCAAGATATTATTTTTGCTAATGGAGTCAAACCTCTTTTTTCAGCTTCTTCACGTTCCATTAACAATACTGCTGCAGCACCATCGTTTATTCCAGATGAATTTCCAGGCGTAACTGTTCCATCTTTTTTAAATGCTGTTTTAAGTTTTGATAGTCCTTCTAGAGTGATATCTTTTCTTGGGTGTTCATCCTCTAGCAATGTACTTTCGATTATTTCATCTACAAATTTTTTATTTTTTATTGCATCTTGTGCTTTTGATTGAGAAGATACTGCAAAAGCATCTTGATCTTTTCTTGATATATTCCATTTTTCAGCAACATTTTCTGCCGTTATACCCATATGATAATTATTATATGCATCAATTAAACCATCCTTTAGCATTAGTTCTTCTTTTGAATTGCTCATGCTTTCCTGTCCTCCTGAGATAATAATTTTAGCATCGCCTGATAAAATTGATTGATATCCGGCAACTATAGATCTTAAACCTGAGCCACAAACTTGATTGATCACAAAACCGGTTTTGCTTTCTGGTATTCCTGCTCCTATAGCGGCTTGTCTTGCCGGATTTTGTCCTGTTCCACCAGTTAAAACTTGACCCATAATAACTTCATCTATGTCATTAGCTTTCACTTTTGATTGCTCTAAAATTTTTTTAATTACTAATTTTCCAAGTTCATGCGCATGAAATTCTTTTAAAGAGCCGTTAAACTTTCCTATTGCTGTCCTCAAAACTGATGTGAAAACTATATCTTTAGAATTTTTTCCCATATAAATACAATAATTGCTAATATGGTATAATACATTAAAAGATGTAATAATATAAGACAATGTTGCGCCTGTAGCTCAATTGGATAGAGCGCTTGGCTACGGACCAGGAGGTTCTGGGTTCAACTCCTAGCAGGCGCGCCAAATATAGAATTGTTATGAAAATATCTTTACAAAAATCAGTGTTTTATTTCTTTGCAATAGTAATTGTAGTATTAATTATAATTACTTTGCTAGTATAAAATATATGCCAGAAAATTTTGAACAATTAAGTCTCAAACCAGGTTTCATAAAACATAATGGTGGGCTTCTATTTAAAGAAATTTCAAAAACTGAATATGAGTTTAAAACAACTGTTAAAGAAATTCATTTAAATGCCTCTGGAATTACCCATGGTGGATATATTGCTTCTATAATTGATGCTGGAGCAGGAACAGCTGCCCACAGAGTTGCTGATAATATTCCCTGTGTAACTATATCATTAGATATAAAATTTATAGCACCAACTAAATTAAACGATGAAATTATAGGTTTTGCAAAAATTCAAAAAAAAACTAAGACGTTAGTATTTCTAATTTGTCATCTACAATCTAATGGAAAAATTATTGCATCTGCATCTGGAGTTTGGAAAGTACTAAATACCAATCCAATTCCTAAGTCTGGTTTTGGTGGTTAATTGTTTTTCTTTTGAAGTTTAAGTATCCAAATATTAAAAGTAAAATTAGAGCAATTGGATAAATAATTGACTTGTTGGGTCTACTTAAGTTTTCAATTTTAAATTCACTAATAATATCTCCTGTTTCCATACCATTTTTTTTTGCTAATCCATTCCATTTTAAAGTATCAACTACAATCTTATTATTATTTTTAGTTAAATTAATTCCGTACTCTTCTAATTTAAAATTTTTTTCAAAAGAATTTTTATTAATTACAAACAGTTTATATCGTTCACCATATTCACTTGGGCGAGTAACTTTTAAATGAACTTCTTTATTTTTATCTAGGTTTATTGAATGGATAGTATTTAAATCTTTATAGTCGTATTTTGGATAAAATTTATTTAATACAAATTCTGGTGACAAAAAAGATATTGAAATAAATAAAAAAACTATAATTTCATACCATTTAAGTCTATTAAATAACCATCTTTGAGTGGCAGCAGTAAATACTAATATTCCAATTAATGAAGTGACAATCACTAACAAACCATGCCAAATATTTTCAATCCCAATTAAAAGCAATTCATGATTGAATAAAAAAACAATCGGAAGAATTCCCGTTCTTAAGCTATACCAAAATGCTTGTACTCCTGTTTTAAGAGGATCTCCTCCAGAAATACCTGCTGCCGCATAGGATGCTAAACCTACAGGTGGAGTTACATCTGCCATTAATCCAAAATAAAATACAAACAAATGAACGGCTATTAATGGAAATATGAAGCCTGAAGCATTACCTACATCTACTAAAACCATGGACATTAATGATGCTACAACTACATAGTTTGCTGTTGTTGGCAATCCCATGCCAAGCAATAGGCATAAAACCATAGTCAGTAATATTAAAATTATTACGTTATCTCTTGCAACTGACTCTATTACTATAATTAAATTTGTACTTAGTCCTGTAGAACCAACTGCTCCAACGATTACTCCTGCAGTTGCAATAGCAATACCAACTGCAACCATATTTATAGCGCCTTTTTCAAAACCAACTACTGTTTGATTAAACCAAGTTATAAATCCATCTTTCAAATTTGGTTTTTTTATTAGTTTATTTATTAAATTAACTAAAATTAATGAAATTGTTGCATAAAATATAGAATAAGAAGCTGTCAGTCTTAGAAAAACTAATAAATAAATTAATACAAATATTGGAATTAAAAAGTGTAAACCAGCAAGAAAGGTTTTTTTTAATATTGGCACATCTTTTTCTTCCATTCCTTTAAGATTTAATTTTAAGGCTTCAAGATGAGAAATATAAAACAACGCAATATAAGATATTATTGCAGGTAAAAAAGCATGCTTAACAACTTCAAAATATGTAACTCCAATAAAACTTGCCATAACAAAAGCTGCAGCTCCCATAACCGGTGGCATTATTTGCCCATTAACAGATGAAGATACTTCTATCGCTCCAGCTTTTTCTTTTGAAAATCCAGTTTTTTTCATAATGGGAATTGTAAAAGTTCCAGTAG
This sequence comes from uncultured Pelagibacteraceae bacterium, assembly GCA_902531885.1. Classification (GTDB taxonomy): domain Bacteria; phylum Pseudomonadota; class Alphaproteobacteria; order Pelagibacterales; family Pelagibacteraceae; genus Pelagibacter. Next base: position 21,038 of record CACAFZ010000010.1, on the reverse strand, counting down.
TGACTGTGTTTGCAACCGAAGAACCGGATATCATGCCAGTCATTCCTGATCCTAAAATGGCTGCTTTAGCTGGACCTCCTCTCATTTTTCCAACCATTGCAAAAGCTAAATTTAAAAAATATTGTCCACCTCCAGCAGTTTCTAAAAGGGCACCAAATAAAACAAACAAAAATATAAAATCTACTGAAACACCAATTGGAATTCCAAAAATAGCTTCTTGGTCAAACCATTGAAAACCAACAAGTCTCTTTAGGGAAAGTCCTCCGTGTGAAATTATTTCAGGCGCATATTTTCCAAAATATGAAAATAATAAAAAACATACTGCTATAATTACTAATGGTATTCCAATTACCCTTCTTGTTGCTTCAAGTAAAATTAAAATTCCAGTTGCCCCAATAATTAGTTCAACTGGTATAATATATTTGCCTAGTGTAATTTTAAGAAGAATACCTCCTCTATCTACTAATTGATCGTAAAAAAAATAAATATATAAACAACAAAAAGTTGCAATTATACTAATTAAAATATCAATTATTGAAATTTTTTTTGATCTAGAAAAAGGAAAAATCAAAAAAGCTAGTAATAAAGCAAATCCTAAATGAATTGCTCTAGCTGGTAAGCCTTTAAACATTCCAATATTAAACCAAAAAGGAAATGGAGATGCGTACCAAAGTTGAAACAAGGACCAAATAATTGCTATTCCTGCAACAATTTTTAAATGAATCCCTGAAAGATTTCTAGTTGGAGATAAATCTTCACTAATTTTACTTTCAATTTTTGTATCAACGTTTTGATTCATTTATTAAATACTTTACTATAAAAAAAAGGCCCAATAAATATATTGGGCCTTTTAAATTTAATTAAGTATTATAATTACATTAATCCAGCTTCTTTATAGTATTTAATAGCTCCTGGATGTAATGGAGCTGATAAACCATCAGCTATCATGTTTTTCTTTTCTAATGGTCCGAATGCAGGATGTTGTTTTCTGAAATCATCAAAATTTTCAAAAACAGCTTTTGTAACTAAATAAACCAGTTCCTCAGAAACATCAGCGCTAGTCACAACAGTAGCTTTTACACCAAAAGTAGTAACATCTTTCTTTTGTCCTGTATAAGTTCCTGCAGGTATTGTAGCTGCTGCATAATAAGGTGCACCATCTATTAAACCTTGAACTGCTGAACCCGTAAGATTAATTGGCAATGCTTTTGCTGCACAAGTAGCTGCTTGTTCCATAGCGCCATTTGGAAATCCTACTGAATATCCATAAGCGTCAATTTTACCGTCACATAGCGCTTTTACTTGTTCAGAAGAAGTTAACTCAGTTACTCCTTTGAAGTAACTATTATCAACTCCCATTGCTGACATAAGTACTTCCATGGTTCCTCTTTGACCTGAACCTGGATTACCTATGTTTACTGTTTTACCTTTAAGACCTTTAAAGTCTTTTACTTTGGCTTTTTTTCTCGCCCAAATTTGGAAAGGTTCGTTGTGAACTGAAAAAACAGCTCTTAAATTACCAAACTTTTTTCCTTCCCATTTGCTTGAACCATTAACAGCATGAAATTGCCAGTCAGACTGAGCTACACCGAATTGAAACTCGCCATCTTTGATTTGACCAATATTGTAATTTGATCCACCAGTTGATGGAGCTGTACATCTGTAAGCTTTATCTATACCTTTTTTTCTTCCATGTTCTTTCGCTATTGCTGATTTATGCAACATTTTACAAATAGCGTTTCCAGTTTGGAAATAAACTCCAGTTGGACCGCCAGTTCCTATCGTGAAAAACTCTGCAGATTTTGCAACAGTTGTAAACGACAACGAAGCTACAAAAATCAAAAGAGCACTCGATAAGGAAGTTATTATTTTTTTCATATTCCCCCCACTAATATTAATTTAGAACAATTCTAATCAAAACTTTACGGATGAGTCCATAAAAAAATTATTTTGATTCAACCCAGGCTTTTAATCTTTTCGTTCCTTCAACTATTTTGGGCGCAAATTTATCCACTAAACTATTATCTAAATTCTGTTTTTCAGGCAAATTATCCATAAATTCTTTTCCATCAAAATCCGTAAAACTTAATCTTGTTATAAGTTTATCTTTTGAAAACCCAAAATCTGAGCCTGGTAACAACACAACACCTGTATCAGTTAATAAGCTGGAGCACATTTCTTGAGAGCTTTTATATTTCATATCTAAAAATTCTGGCATTAAGTAAAATCCACCTTGTGGTTTATTAATCAAAATTTTATTAGATTTTAGATTATTGTAAACATACTCTCCAACCAGCTTTAGGATTTTTCTAGATTTATTAATATAATTTGTATGATCATTTTGATGAGCTGCGATTGCTGCGTATTGAATTGGTGCGCTTACAGATGAAAAAGTTTCGCTAGCAAGAACTTTTAATGAATTTTTTAATCTTGTTAATTCATTTGGAATTATAAAATATCCTAGTCTCCAGCCTCCGGCGCCACACCATTTACTAAGTCCAGTACTTATGATTGTGTTTTCAGGACAGTAATTTGAAATTGATTTATAGTTTTTGGTAAAATATAGTTCTGAGTAAATTTCATCTGATAAGACTAGAATATTATATTTTTTTATAATTTTACTTATTTCATCTAAATTTTCACAAATTTGTCCTGAAGGATTGTTTGGAGAATTCAAAAGCAATAAATAATTTTTTTTCTCATTTTTCAAAATAATTTTTTCTATATCGTTTGATGTTGGAAACCAATTATTTTCTCTACGAGTTTCTATCCAATGAACTTTATTTCTTCCTAAAATTGCTTGAGGTTCATAGGATACCCAGCTAGGAGTTGGAAGTATAACTTCGCCGTCAAAGAGCATTTGTAATAAAAACATTAGCTCTTTTGTGCCAGGGCCAACTAAAATATTTTCGGCTTTATAATTATAGTTTTTTTTATTTGATATATAATTTGCTACAGCTTCTCTGAGTTCAGGCAAACCTTGCATTGGCAAATATTTATTTTTAAATGCATTATTTTTTAATTCATCAATAACATCTTCTGGAATTTTAAAAGGTGATTGACCAAATCCAAATTTAAAAACTTTTTTTCCTTTAGATTCAAGTTCTTTTGATAATTCATTTATTCTTAAAGTTGAAGATACTTCTAAATTTTTTACAATATCCTTGATCATTTATATTTTTAATTCTTCTAAATTTTTATATTCTCGTAAAACCTCTGGATTTGCTAATGCTTGAATATTTTTTATTTTATTTCCTTCAATTATATTTTTCACGGCTAATTCTACAATCTTTCCATTTTTAGTTCTAGGTATATCGCTAACTTTTATTATCTTTGAAGGAATATGCCTAGGCGATGCTTCAAGTCTGATCTTTTTTTTAATCTTATTGATTAAGTTTTCATCAAACTTACATTTTTTATTAATAACAACAAACAATACTATTCTAATATCATCATTCCATGATTGACCGACAACAATAGACTCTTTTATTTCTTTAAACTTTTCAACAACAGAATAAATCTCTGAAGTACCAAGTCTCACCCCTCCTGGGTTTAATGTGGCATCAGATCTTCCATGGATAATATATCCATTTGAGTTTTTTCTTTCAGCATAGTCTCCATGATGCCAAATTCCTTTAAATCTACTAAAATATGCTTTTCTATATTTAAAATTATTTTTATCATTCCAAAACTTTTTTGGCATAGATGGAAATGCAGATTTACAAACAAGTTCTCCTTTTTTATTTATTATTGATTTTCCTCTTTCATTAAAAACATCTGCATTCATGCCTAATCCGTTATTTTGTATCTGGCCAGAGATTACTGGGCTATAAATATTACCTAGTACAAAACAAGATACTATATCTGTGCCTCCTGATATTGATGCTAAATGAACATTTTTTTTTATTTTTTTATAAATATAGGTAAAATTATCTTCTGAAAGTGGTGAACCAGTTGAACAAATTGTTTTAAGTTTTTCGAATTTATATTTAGATTTTGGCGATAAATTTAATTTTCTTAATGAGTCAATATATTTCGCGCTAACTCCAAAAAGTGTAATATTTTCTTTTTCTGCAATTTTTAACAAAAGATCATTTTTTTTGTACATCGGGAAACCATCAAAAAGTACAATTGAAGCTTTTGAAGACAATGAACTTACTAACCAGTTCCACATCATCCATCCACATGTTGTAAAATAAAAAATATTATCATTCGGATTTATTTCACAATGTAATTGGTGCTCTTTAAGATGCTGTAATAACACACCTCCAGAACGATGACATATGCATTTTGGTTTACCTGTAGTTCCACTTGAATATAAAATTACAAGTTCATGATCAAAATCAAATTTTTTAAATACAATTTTTTTTGGTTTTATTTTTTTAATGTCTTTTAAATAAAAAATTTTTACCTTTTTAAAAGTTTTAGTTTTAATCTGAGGTTTTCCTGGATAATTAACTATTACCACTTTTTTTATAGATTTTATTTTGTTTAAAATATCTGGAAGTCTTTTCAAAACATTTATTTCTTTACCATTGTAATAATATCTATCCGCAATAATTAATAGTTTCGGTTTTATTTGACTAAATCTTTCAATAACTCCATTTGTTCCAAAATCAGGAGAACAAGATGACCAAATTGCACCGATGCTGGCTGCTGCAAGAAAACTCTCAACTGTCTCGATTGTATTAGCAAGGTAAGCAGCTATTCTATCATTTTTATTTATTTTTTCTTTTTTAAAAAATTCAATTATTTTACTTGTATTATTATTTAATTGAGTCCATGTTCTTGTTTCTCTGAAACCATTTTCACTTATAAATGTAATTGCTTTTGTATTGTTTTTTTTTGATAATAGATTTTCTGCAAAATTTAACTTTGAACCTTGTAAAAATTTACAGTTAATTAAATTTTTTGTATATTTAAATTTATAATTTTTTTTACCTTTAATTTTTGTAAAATCCCATACTGAACTCCAAAAACTACTTGGATTAGTTATGCTCCAATCTAATAATTTTTGATATTTTTGTGAAACTTTGTAATTATAATTTCGAGATAAAAAAGTTTCATATCTAAATAAATTAGATTTATTCTTTGTTGTTTTTGAAGCCTCCCATAATTTTTTATTCATAACAAAATAAAATATATTGAATTATTCTAATTTATGTTACTCTGAAACTAATAAATTTTTCAAAATGAGAACTTTTTCCTCAATGATTCGGACATGTTTTAGTCTATTTTTGTTCTTTTGGAGTAACAATATATAGTACTAAAAAAAATTAATACACTAAAGATAGAAATGAATAAAAATAAAATTACTGCAATTCTAGGTCCAACAAATACTGGAAAAACTTTTTTGGCTATTGAGACAATGCTTGATTTTGACTCTGGTATGATAGGTTTTCCTCTTAGATTGTTAGCTAGGGAAGTTTATGACAAAATTATAAAGAAAATAGATCCAAATAAAGTTGCATTGATCACGGGTGAAGAAAAAATTATTCCATTAAATGCAAAATATTATCTTTGCACCGTTGAATCTATGCCGATTGATAAAAACTTAGATTTTGTAGGTATAGATGAAATACAAATGTGCTCAGATCATGAAAGAGGACATATTTTTACAGATAGATTGTTAAATTTAAGAGGAGAAAAGCTTACTATGTTTATGGGTTCAAATACTATTAAACATATCATATCTAAACTTGGAGAAGATATAGAATTTATTAACAAAGAAAGATTATCTAATTTAACTTACATTGGTCACAAAAAAATTTCAAGAATAGAAAGAAAAAGTGCAATCATTGCATTTTCAGCTGAAGATGTTTATGCAATTGCCGAACTAGTGAGAAGACAAAAAGGAGGTGCTGCTATAGTTATGGGTTCCTTAAGTCCAAAAACGAGAAATGCACAAGTATCATTATATCAATCTGGAGATGTGGATTATTTAGTAGCAACAGATGCTATTGGTATGGGCATCAATATGGATCTAGATAATGTTTATTTTTCTAATTTAAAAAAATATGATGGAAGAAAATTAAGAAACTTAAATCTATCTGAGATTGGACAAATATCAGGGAGAGCGGGTCGATATCTAAACAATGGTACATTTGGAATTACTGGTGAATGTAAGCAAATTACTTCAGAAAAAGTTGGGTTATTAGAAAATCATAAATTTGAAGAAATTAATTTTCTTTTTTGGAGAAATTCAAATCTTGATTTTAAAAATCAAAATAATTTATTAAAATCTCTAGATGAAAAGCCAGGAAAGAGCTGGTTAAGAAGAATTCATGAGTGCGAAGATGAAAAAGTATTAAAGATTTTATTAAAAGAAAACTCAAATATATTAGAAAAAAACGATGAAGCTGAATTAAAATTACTATGGGAGTGTTGTCAAATTCCTGATTTTGTAAAAAAAACTTATGGGCATCATATTGAAGTTGTTACTAAGGTATTTAAATTTTTAAATAGCAAATCAGGAAAAATTTCAAATAATTATATGAAACAACAGTTATCAAGTTTAGATAAAATGGATGGCAATGTGGATTCTATTACTAACAGAATTGCAAATGTTAGAACGTGGTCATATGTTGCAAATAAATCTCACTGGGTAGAGAATCAAGACTACTGGATAGAAAGGACAAAATCTCTTGAAGATAAGCTATCCGATAGATTGCATGAGGAATTAACAAAAAGTTTTATTGATAAAAGAGCTAGTGTTTTAGCTCGAGGATTAAAGCAAGACATAAACTTTGAAATAGAAATAGTTGATCAAAAAAAAGTTATGATAAATAATCAATTTATTGGAGAGCTTAAAGGATTAAAATTAGAATTAGACCATAAGATAGGAGCCTTAGATACTGATATTAAATCTTTAAAAAAGGCTGCAAGACAAAGTGTTGGGCCAGAAATTATAGATAGAATAAATCAAATTATTAAGACAGAAATTATTGAAATTAAAAATGATCAAAAAATTTACTGGGGAAAATTTCCAATAGCTCAACTAATACCAGGAAAAACATATTTAGACCCTGAAATTAATTTGATTATTGATGATATGATTGAAAATGAGGATAAAAATAAATTATTAAATTTTGTAAAGAATTGGATCAATAAAAAAATTAATGAGGAATTAAATAGTTTAATAAATTTAAAGAATATAAATAATCAAAATCCATCAATTAGAGCACTAGCTTATCAACTTTACGAAGGTAACGGGGTACTTGTTAGAGAAAATTTGAATAGTCTTGTACTAAAACTAAAACAAGAAGAAAGAAAAATTCTAAGAAATCTAGGTGTAAAATTTGGAAGATATCATATATTTTTATATAGACTATTTAAGCCAAGTGCAGTTAGCTTAAGAATATTGTTGTGGAAAAACTTTCACCAAAAATACCATGATTTAAACCCACCTCAATTTGGATTAAATTTCTTAGAAGATAAAAAAAAACTAAACAAATATTTTATGCTTTTATGTGGGTTTGAAAAATTTGGTAATTTTTTTGTAAGAATCGATATTCTAGAAAGACTATTTGTAATAATAATCAATGCCAATTTAAAAAATGAAATCAAATTAACGCCAGAAATACTTAATTTGCTTGGGTGTAGTAAAGAAAATTTTGTAAAATTAATAAATTATATGGGATATAAAACATTTGAGAAAGATAATGAAACTTTCTTTAAATATGTTCCTCAAAAAAAATTTAATAGAAAAGAAAAAACAAATAAATTTAAATCGGATAGCGTATTTGAAGTTTTAAGAAACATAAGTTTTAAATAAAATGTTTAAATTTTTTAAAAAAAATAAAAAAAAAAATAGTATTAAAGAAATATACATTAAAACAGCTGCTTTATTGATACACGCTGCAAAAATAGACCAAAATTATCATGTTAATGAAAAAAACATTATAAAAAAAACATTTATTAGCTTGGGTGTAGAAAATGAAGATATAGAAAGCTTAATTTCTCAAGCTGAAGAATATGAAGGTAAATCAAATCAAATATTAGAATTTACTAGGGAAATTAAAAAAACAGATCAAAACTTTAAAATTAAAATAATTGAGTCTTTATGGCGCATAATTTATTCGGATGGAAATGCAGATATATATGAAAATAGTCTAATGAGAAGACTGTCAGGTTTATTGTATTTGGAAGATAAGATAGTAGGTGAAATAAAAAAAAAAGTTAAATTTAATTAATTTTAATTATGACATACATAGTTAATGAAAATTGTATCAAGTGTAAATTAATGGATTGTGTAGAGGTGTGCCCAGTAGATTGTTTTTATGAAGGAAAAAATATGCTTGTAATTAAGCCAGATGAGTGTATAGATTGTGGCGTTTGCGAACCAGAGTGTCCAATCGATGCTATAGTTCCTGATACAGAACCCGGTAACGAAAAATGGTTAGAGATAAACAAAAAATATTCAGAAGTTTGGCCAAACATAAGCCAAAAAAAAGATCCACCAGAAGATAACGAAAAATATAAAAATGAAAAAGATAAATTTAAAAAGTATTTTAAAGAAAACCTTTAAAAATAAAAAAGATAAAAAAGTAAAGTTAAATAAATCAAAAAAAATTAAAAAGCTAGCAAAGCCAAAAAAAGATATAAAAAAAAACAAATTTTTAAAAAAAACTCATAAAAAAAAACCCTCAAACAGAGAAGAAAATCAAAATTATAGTTCAAAATCAACAAAGGGAATAGATCAAAAACCAGAAATAGTTAAAGTGAAAAAACAACCAAGTGAAAAAAAAATTTATAAAGTTAAAGATTATGTTGTATATCCTAAGCATGGAGTTGGTCAAATAACAGAGTTTAAAAAAATAAATATTGGTGGAATTGATGTTGAAACATACATATTAAAATTTGAGAAGGATAAAGCTAATGGAATGGTTCCTGTTAATAAACAATCGCATCTAAGACCTTTGGCTACCATAAACCAAATCAACAAATGCATTAGTATTTTAAAAAGTACACCAAAAGTAAAAAGAACAATGTGGAGCAGAAGAGCTCAGGAATATGAAGCAAAAATTTCATCAGGAAAGATATATGAATTAGCTGAAGTTGTTAGAGATTTAAATAAAGGTGATGATTTAATGATTGACCAGTCATATAGTGAAAGACAGCTGTTTGAAAAGGCTTATGATAGATTACTTAACGAATTCCAAATAGTTTTGGGTACTTCGTTAGAAGAAGCCCAAAGAAAACTGGATAAAGCACTAAAAAGAAATGTAGAGTTACAAAAATCTAAGATTGAAAACAAAACTGCACTATCAGAACAATCTGAAACTAATCAATTGAATAAAGACGAAATTACGGGAGAGTTAAGATAAAAAAAACGCTTCCCACAACTACTGTTACGGGAAGCGTTGTAAGTTAAAAAAAAAACTAATTTATCTTCTTCTTCTTCTTTTCTTAGCTTTTTTCTTAGTTTTCTTTTTAGCAGCTTTTTTTCTTCTTTTAGCCATCTTTAACTCCCTTTATTTTTTACGAATCATTTGATTCGCTATTTATCTTTTTTTATTTTTTTTAAATAGTTATGTCAAATGTTTAATTTTAGATATTAAATTACAAAATTATTTTTTATTTATTTAAAATTAATTTAGAAAAAGATAAGTAAAATTGCGAATAATAAACTGTTTTTAAAACAAACTTAATAAAGATTTTCTAATTGTTTTTTATATTTTTCTGTAACTTTTTTTCTTTTCACTTTCATTGTTGGTGTTAACAAACCATTTTCTATAGAAAAATTTTCGTCTATTAATTGAATCTTTTTAATTTTTTCTACTAAAGTTAATTTTTTATTAATATTTTCTATAACTTTATTTATTTTTTCTTTTTCTTTTAAAAAATCTTTACTAGGAACAATTAATGCAACTAAATAATTTTTTTTATCCCCGTAAATCATACATTGATCAATTTCTAATTCATTAGTAATCATATTTTCAATTTTTGCTGGAGATATGTTGTCTCCTCCTGCACTAACTATAATATCTTTTTTTCTATCAGTTATTTTTAAATAACCGTCTTCAGGATTTATTTCCCCAATATCACCGGTATGTAACCATCCATCAATTATAACTTTTTCTGTTTCTTCTTTTTTGTTCCAGTATCCTAACATTACATTTTCACCCTTAACTAATATTTCTCCATCTTCAGCAATTTTAACCTGGTTGCCTTTGAAAGGTGGTCCTACAGTTTCAACTTTTATTTTATGTATAGGGTTACAACTAACTACTGGGGAAGTTTCTGTTAATCCGTACCCTTGAAGAGTAGGCAGTCCTATAGAATTAAGAAATTCTCCTATTTCTTTATCTAAAGCTCCTCCTCCAGAAACGAAAGCTTTTAAATTTCCACCAAACTGTTTTTTTATTTTTTTTCTGACTAATAACTCAGCTATCAAATTTAACAATTTTTCAGAAAAAGTCATTTTTTCCCCTATTAATTTTTTCTTCCCAAGTCGAATTGTAGCCTCAATTAATTTAGCCTTAAAACCACTTTGTTTTTTTAAGTTGATATTAATTTTGTTATACAAATTTTGATAAAATCTTGGAACAGCAGTCATGATTGTTGGTTTAGCCTGAGATATATTTTCTAAAAGCTTTTCTATTTTTTCAGCATAAAAAACTTTAGCACCAACGGCTATTTGTACAAACTGCACACAATGTTCATAAGAATGAGAAAGAGGCAGCCAAGTTAAAAATGTTGGTCTTTTGTGAATTATGGGTTTTAAAATTTCACATGCGCCAGCTATATTATTTAAAATTCCTCCATGACTTAAAACTACACCTTTAGGATTGCCGCCTGTTCCAGATGTGTAAATTATACAAGCTGGCGATGATCTTTTTAAACTGGTTTTTTGTATTTGTTCTGTTTCTGATAATTCGTTTTCAGTTATAGAATAAAAATCAATATATTTTTCTTTATTATTTATTTCTAAATTATTAATAACTTCATTTACTTTATCTAATGTAATGATTTTTTTTATAAAACTTTTTTCTATAATTGTTGAATTTAATTTTTTTAACATTTCGTTGTTAGAAACAATAATAAGTGATGGCTCACAATCTTCGATTAAATATTTATAATCATCTTTAGTATAGGTTGTATATGCCGGAACAGTAACGCCACCTGACAACATGATTGCTAAATCACAAATAAACCATTCGGGTCTATTTTCAGAAACTAAAAGACATCTATCTCCTTCGTTAATATTTTCTTTTATTGTTTTTGAAAGTTTAAATACATTTTTTTTTGTATTTTCCCATGTAAAGGTTTTTTTATTATTTGGGTTTAACCACTGTAATAAAATACTTTTGGGATTTTGTTTTTCTGCTTGATAAAAAAATAATTCAATTAAATTGTTAAAATTATCTAAATTCATATTTCATTGGTGGGCAAAGAGAGACTCGAACTCTCACAGTATTGCTACCATTGGATTTTGAGTCCAACGCGTCTACCAGTTCCGCCATTCGCCCGGTATATTTAATAAAATTGGACTTATATTCTTAGTAGAATTTAAAGCATTTATATAAATCATAAATAAATAGTATAAGAAGAATTATTGTAATAAAACTAAAAAATGCTTAAAGAATTGTATTTTAAATCATTAAAACTTGCTTCTCACAAAAGTTCTAAATATTTTCTAGGGTTTATTTCTTTTATTGAAAGTTTTATTTTTCCAATACCACCAGATGTTTTAATTATACCTATGACAATTGCTAAACGTCAAGAATGGATAAAGATAGCAGCCGTAGCAACCATTGGATCTGTAGCTGGAGCATGCTTAGGATATTTCATTGGATATGTATTTTTTAATGAAGTTGGAGTAAAAATTTTTGAACTTTATGGAGTGGATAATACATCTTTTCTTAAAGATAAAGTATCATCAGAAGGAGGAGTTGTTGCATGGATTACATTGCTTGCAATAGCAGGTTTTACTCCCGTTCCATTTAAGTTATTGACCATAACAAGTGGATTTGTACATTTTAATATAATTTATTTTATTGCTATTGCTACTGCTACTAGAGGATTAAGATTTTTTTTGATTGCTTTTTTAATTGGAAATTTCGGTCCAACAATGAAAAAAATAATTGAAAAAAAATTACTTACGGTATCTATAATATTCTCTATAATTATAATTGTAGTTGCTTACTTCGTTTATAATTTTTTGATTAATTTTACTAATTAAAATGAAAAGATTATTGGAAATTAAAAAATATTATTTATTAATTTTCTTTATATGTGTAATTTCTCTAATTAGTGCAGTTTATATAGAATACATAATGGAACAGAAGCCATGTGTGCTTTGTATATATCAAAGAATACCTTATCTTGTTTCAATATTTATTTGCTTTTTTGGATATAATTATTCTAAAAATTTATTGTGGTTATATTTATTAACAATAACTTTTGTTTTGAGCTCTATATTGTCTGGATATCATATAGGTATTGAAAATAACTTTTTTAGCGAATTTTCTGGATGCACAAATAATAGCTTGAACATAACAGATAAATCAAAAATATTAGAATCCCTAAGTAAAAATATGCCAAACTGTAAAGATATAAACTTTAAAATTTTTGGATTATCTCTTGCGACCATTAATTTTATGATTTCTTTAACAATTAGCGCTATAAATATTTTAATTATTAAAAATGAAAAAAACAGATAAAAATAAACTAGAGGAATTTATTAGAGTTGATCATGCTGGAGAGCGTGGGGCTATAAAGATTTATGAAGGACAATTATTAGCTTTAAATACTTTAATTAAAGATGAATCTTTAAAAAAAAAAATTGAAGAAATGAAAATTCATGAAAAAGAGCATTTGGACTTTTTCGAAAAAGAGTTAAAAACAAGAAATATTGAACCAACAAAATTTTTACCATTATGGGATATTTTGGGGGTTACCCTGGGATTTGGATCCACAATTATGGGTAAAAAGGCAGCTATGCTATGTACAGCGTCTGTGGAGGAGGTAATTGATAAGCATTACCAAAATCAAATAAATCAAATCGAAATAGATGAAAAAAATCTAAAAAATAAAATCAAAAAATTTAGAGAAGATGAAATACACCATAAAGATATAGCCTACAAAGAAGGTGCAACAAAAGAAGGACCTTATTTCTTGCTAGATAAAATAATTAAAACCGGATCTAAATTAGCAATTAAAATATCAGAAAAAATTTAGCTAGGGTTCAAGTTCTACATCCCAATACAAATAGTCCATCCAGCTTTTATGCAAAAAATTTGGTGGAAAATTTTTTCCATTTTTATGAAGATCTTCTGTTGTAGGTTGATAAGGTTTTTGGGTTAAAGTCATACCAGATATTTTAAGTAATCTTCCACCTTTTTTAACGTTACAACTAGAACAAGCTGTAACAACATTATCCCAATCTGTTTTTCCACCTTTTGATCTAGGTAGTAAATGATCAAAAGTTAATTCTTTATTGCTTCCACAGTACTGACACATAAATTTATCTCTTAAGAATACATTAAACCTTGTAAAGTTAGGATTTGATTGAGGATTGATGTAGCTTTTTAAAGCAATAACGCTAGGAAGTTTCATACTAAAAGAAGGGCTTCTAATAACTCTGTCATAATGACTTACTATAACCACTCTATCTAAAAAAACTGATTTAATAGAATCTTGCCAACTCCAAAGAGACAAAGGATAATAACTTAAAGGTCGGTAATCTGCATTTAAAACTAAAGCAGGACACTTTTCTAAAGATATATTTTGGTCAATTGTTTCCATTTTTTATTATAGATTAGCGCAATTAAATTTATTTATCAATAATACAATAAATTTATTAAAGATTTATTAAATAGTTAAGTTTTTTTTTATATAATTTAATCCTACACTTGACGACTCAACGGAAATATGATGATCACAATTCTTAATAAGTTTGATATCAACATTAATTTTTTGTCTCATCAAAAAATCTTTTGCTTCTAATAAATGATTTGATGGCACAACAGTGTCCATATCGCCATGTATAAGAAATATTTTAGTTTTAGATTTTATTCTTTGCGCTAAATCTTGTTGGTTAATTATTTTTCCAGAATATCCTAATATACAATTATACTGTTCTTCTGAAGTTAATCCTACATTTATAGACATCATGCATCCTTGGCTAAATCCAGAAATGCAGATTTTTGAATTATCTAATTTAAATTGGTTTTTAATTTCACCAATAAAAGATTTTATTTTATTTTCTGCTTTTATTGACTCTTCTAAAATATATTTTTCATCATCTTTTGATAAATCAAACCACTGAAATCCAGATGGGTTAACAGAACATATCTCGTGTCCATCTGGACAAAAAAAAATTGTATTTGGTAAAAATCTTTTCCAGTTTAATGTTAAGGCACTTATATCGTTTCCGTCGCCTCCATAGCCGTGCAATAAAATAACAGCATTTTTAATTTCATTTCCATCGTCTGGATAAATTATTTTTGTATTTAAAATAAATTTCATAATTTTTATGAATTAATCAAAAGTTTTTAACCATCCAATAAATTTTTGATCTTCAAAATCAATAGGTCCAAGTATTCTAGCAAATTCTTCACCTGCTTTATTAAATAAAATTGTTGTTGGAAGACCAACCAAAGAAAGTTCATTTGGTAGATTATTTTTTTTATCAATAAAAACTTTTAAATTATCTATCTTTAAATCATTATAAAACTGCTTTGATTTTGAAATTTCTTCTCTACCAACATTTATTGGAAAAATTCTCAAATTTTTAAAATTTTGATTAACTTGTAATCTATTTAATGAAGGCATTTCTTTTCTGCATGGAGCACACCAAGTAGCCCAGAAATTTATAATAACAAGAGAATTTTTATAATTATCTAAATTTATAATTTCATTGTTTAAATTATAAAAAGCTATTTCCTTATGTTTTATAGGATCCTTGTGAACTAATAAATTTTTAAATTTTGGTTGCTGTATTGCATAACACGTACTTGATGATATTAGATAGGTAAAGATTATAATAATTTTTAATGTTAATAATTTCATTCTAATGGATATAGTTACATATCATGAGTAAAAATAAAAACAATAAAGCAGTTTGGAGTTTAAGAATAAAAAAAAACTCATCTTCAATTTTTAAAAAAGTGGGAAGTTCTATTTATGTAGATAAAAGACTTTTTAAAGAAGATATATCGGGAAGCATAGCTCATGTAGAGATGTTGTTTAAACAAAAAATTATTTCCTTCAAAATTAAAAATAAAATTATTTGGGGCTTAAATAAAATTAGAAATGAAATAATTAAAAAAAAATTTAATTTTAAAATTGAGCATGAAGATATTCATATGAATATAGAAAAAAGACTATTTGAAATAATTGGTGAAGATGCTGGTTTTATTCATACTGCAAGATCTAGAAACGACCAGGTAATTACTGATTTTAAATTGTGGCTCAGAAAATCTACAGATGAAATAGTTAAACTATTAAATACCTCTATAAAAATATTTTTAATTTGTGCAGATAAAAACATCAAAACAATCATGCCTGGCTTTACACATTTAAAAAATGCCCAACCAATTTCTTTTGCTCACTATTTATTAGCTTATGTTGAAATGTTTCAAAGAGATAAAAAAAGATTTAAAAATAATTTAGAAAATCTTATGGAAAATCCTTTGGGTGTAGCGGCAATAGCAGGTACTTCTTTTAATATAGATAGAAATTTTACAACTAAAAAATTAAAATTTAACAAACCCACAAAGAATTCTATTGATACGGTTTCTGATAGAGATTTTGTAATTGATTTTCTGTACGCAGTATCTGTTTGTTCTTTGCATATGTCTCGGTTTGCAGAAGAATTTATTATATGGAACTCTGATGCTTACAAACTTATAAAACTTAATGATAAAATTGTAACTGGATCGTCCATAATGCCACAAAAAAAAAATCCAGATCCTTTAGAGTTTCTAAGGGGAAAAGCAGGAAATTCTTTTGGCAATTTATTTTCAATGCTAACTATTTTGAAAGGACTGCCATTATCTTATTTTAAAGATATGCAAGATGATAAAGAGTTAGTTTTTAAGTCTTTTGACCAATTAAAATATTCGTTATTAATTTTAAATGACATTTTAAAAAATTTTAGTGCAAATAAGAAAAGAATGTTAGAATTAGCAAGATCAGGTAACATCGTTGCAACTGATTTAGCAGATTACATGGTTAGAGAGCTCCAGCTTCCATTTAGAAAATCTTATGAGATAACTTCTAAAATTGTTAATTACGCTGAATCAAAAAGAAAAAATCTTGATGAAATGGATATAAATGAGCTAAAAAAAATTGAACCAAAATTAAATGAAGATGTATTAAAGATTTTTGATCTTGGAAACTCAATAAAATCAAAAAAATCTTATGGTGGTACTTCTTTTGAAAACATTAAGAAAATGATAAACAAATATAAAAAGGAAATAAAATAATGAAATATATTGTTATAATGTTTTTTCTAATTATTGTTTTGGTTTCATGTGGAAAAAAGGGAGATCCTGTATATAAAGAGTCAAAAATTTTAATTCAGACCACAATGAATGGCTAATGAATTATAGAAATAATAATTTATATATTGAAAATGTCAGTGCCCAAAAAATTGCAAAAAAATTTGGAACACCCTCGTATTGCTATTCTTTAAATAAAATAAAATCAAATATAAGAAATTTTAAAAAAAAATTTAGATCTATTGATCCATTAGTATGCTTTGCAGTAAAATCAAATTCAAATATTCAAATATTAAAAGAAATTAAAAAAATGAACATTGGAGCTGATGTGGTTTCAAAAGGTGAATTACTTTTAGCTTTAAAAGCAGGCATTAATAAAAAAAAAATAGTATTTTCTGGAGTTGGGAAAAATCATGAAGAGATTCAACTGGCTATTAATAAAAATATTTTACTAATTAATGCTGAATCAGAAAGTGAGATAGATTTAATTCAAAAAATTGCAAAAATTAAAAAAAAAAAAATTAATATCGGTATAAGACTTAATCCTAATATTGATTCAAGATCTATAAGAAAAATTTCAACAGGAAAAAAAGATGATAAATTTGGTTTAACAGAAAAAAATTTCTTAAAAATTGTAAAAAAATATAAAACCTCAAAACATTTAAATATTAAATGTCTGAGCGTTCATATCGGAAGCCAAATAACTAGTTACAAACCATATGAAAAAATGCTGAAAGTAATTAAATCTGTAATAAAAAAATCTAATCATAATTTTGATTATATTGATTTAGGTGGAGGTATGGGGATTAAATATAATAACGATACTAAAATATTTAATTACAACAAATATAACTCTATTATTAAAAAATTTTTAATAGGTCACAAGACCAAAATTATTTTTGAACCTGGAAGATCAATTGTAGGAGATGCCGCTTTATTGTTAACAAAAGTCTTATATATAAAAAAAGCTAATAAAATTAATTTTATTATTTTAGATGCTGCAATGAACGATTTTATGAGACCAGCATTATATGGTTCTACCCATAGAATTGTTGCTTTTAAAAAAAATAAAAAAATAATTAAAAAAAGACACGAATTTGTTGGACCAATATGTGAAACAACAGATAAGTTTTTATCAATCCCAAAATTTCAAATGTTAAATGAAAAAGACTGCCTAGCTATTTGTGACGTTGGTGCATATGGTATGGTTTTAAGCTCAAATTACAATTTAAGAACTAAACCATCAGAAATATTAATTAATAAATCATCATTAAAAGTAATAACAAAGAGACAAAAATTAATTAATATTATTTGATAATTTAATAAATGATTAGAAGTTTAGTTTTTAAATTTTTTTTTTATTTAGGTATAATCATAATTTGCATTATTTTTTTACCATCTATGTTGCTACCTCATAAGGTAGTTTTATTTGGTGGAAAAATTATGGGTTACTGGAGTAAAATTTGTCTTAATATTTTTTTATCCACAAAAATTATTATTAAAGGAAAAGAAAATTTAATTTTAGGTGAAAAATTTTTTATCGCTTGCTCTCATCAATCAATGTTTGAAACATTTTTTTTACAAACAATATTTAATTCACCTGTATTTATATTAAAAAAAGAATTATTAAAAATACCAATTTTTGGAATGTACTTAAAAAAAATTGGATCAATATCAATTAATAGAGGTAAAACTACAAAAGAAAATTTAGGTTTTTTTGAAAAAATTAAAACATTATCTAATTCATCAAATAGGCCATTAATTATATTTCCACAAGCTACTAGAATGGCTCCTGAGGACAGAGTTCCATTTAAAAAAGGAGTGTCAAGAATTTATGAAAACTTGAAAATTAAATGTCAACCTGTAGCAATTAATTCAGGAAATGTTTGGCCAAAAACTGGAAAAACAAATTCAAATAAAACAATAACAGTTTCAATTTTAAAACCAATTGAATCAGGCATGAAGGAAGGAGATTTTTTAAATATATTACAAAAAGAAATTTATAAAGAATTAGATAAAATAAACTAGCCCTTCATTGGCATTACAACATAAATACTATCATAATCTCCAGGATCTTTAATTAATGCAGGTGATCCTGAATCTTTAAAATAAATTTCTATTTTAGTTCCATCTAATTGTGAGGCAATATCGATTAAATATCTTGAATTAAAACTTACATCTAATGAGTGGTCAAATTTAACACTTAATGTTTCTTTGCCATCCCCACTATTTGCATTATTTACAGACAAATTTAATGTATCTTTTAGTAAATTAAACTTAACTCCATCTTTTTTATCAACAGAAACTGATGCTACTCTATCAACACAATCTAAAAACAATTTTAAATCAGCTTCAAGTTTTTTTTGATTTTCTTTTGGAATTACCTGAACATAGTTTGGAAATTTTCCATCTATTAATTTTGAAATTAAAATACTATTTGTAATTTCAAATTTAATTTTTGATTTTATATTTGATATTTTTACATCTCCCTCATAATCATCTAACAATGTACAAAGTTGAAAGATCGTTTTTTTTGGTAAAATTATAGGTTCAAAATCAATTTTTTCTTTTATACTTACTTTTGATACAGACATTCTATGACTATCTGTAGCTGCTGCTGTAAGAAAAATTTTATCATCAATAATTGATTGATGTAAAAAAATACCACTCAAATAGTGCCTAGTTTCATCGTTAGAAACTGAAAATTTACATTTATTTAAAAGTTTTAATAGTTTTTTTGACTCTATAACAAATTCATTTTGATTAAAATTTTCATCTGTTAAAGGAAACTCAGATGATTTTATACAATTTAAGTTAAATATTGATTTTTCAGACTCTAGATGTAGTTTGTTTTCTCCCTCACTTGAAAAGTTTATCTTTTTTCCAGATGAAAATTTTCTAACAATATCATACATAATAGAGGATGAAGTTGTTGTTTGTCCTTCCTCAATAATTTCTACATCTGGAATTTCATGAATAAATATTATATCCAAATCTGTAGCTGTGATAGTTAATTTTTCTCTACTTGCGTTTACCAGAACATTTGAAAGTATCGGTAAAGTACTTCTTTTTTCAATAACACCTTGGCAATAGTTCAAAGATTTTTGAAAATCTTGTTGGTTAACATTAAACTTCATTTTCTTTAAAATATAAAATTTTGTTTTTTAGGGTATCAATATTAACATTAAGCTCATTATCTTCTTTTCTTAATTTTTCAATTGTCTTAACTGAATGAATAACTGTTGTATGATCTCTGTTTGAAAAGGACCTTCCAATTTCTGGTAAAGATTTAGATGTTAACATTTTTGCTAGATAAATTGCAGTTTGTCTTGGTCTAACTAAATATCTCGATCTTCTAGCTGAAAGCATTTCATTTTTACTAATTTTAAAATATTTGCAAACTATATTTTGAATAATGTCTATAGTCACTTTATTTTCAGACATATTAAGTAAATCTTTTAAAATAACTTTTGTTTCAGAAATATTTGGCAATTTGTTATAAATTTTAGAAAATGAAACAATCCTATTTAGTGCTCCCACTAATTCTCTAATACTTGTTTTTACTTCAAAACTAATAAATTTTAAAAGTTCATCATTTATATGGAATCTATCCATATTAAAGTATTTAAGTTCATCTGCTTTTATTTTAATTATTTTATATCTTAATTCATAATCCGGATTTTGAATATCTACTACTAAACCACCGGCAAATCTTGATTTTATTCTTTCTTGAATTCTTAAAAGTTTACTTGGAGGTCTATCTGCTGAAACAATAATTTGAGAACCTTTATCTAATAATGCATTAAAAGTATGAAAAAATTCTTCTTGCATAGCTTCTTTACCATTCATAAACTGAATATCATCAATCAATAAAACGTCTGCATTTCTAAAATAATCTTTGAATCTTACCATTTCATTTGATTTAATTGATTTAACAAATTGGTACATAAATCTTTCTGCTGATATAAACATCACTCTATTTTTTGATTTAAGATTTAATCCGATTGCATTTAATAAATGCGTTTTTCCCATTCCTACTCCGCTGTATAGGTACAAAGGATTATAATGCGCAATATTTTCCGAAACTTTTTTTGATGCTTCAAACGCTAGTTTATTACTTGATCCAACTACAAAATTTGTAAAATTTTTATTTGGATCTAGTCTATTATATTGAATAAATGAGTCTTTAATAAACGATACATTATTTTGCAAAGAATTATTTATTTTACTGTCATTTTCATTAATATTACTTTTTAGTTCATTATTTTTATTTTCAATTATAAATTCTATCCTAATTATTTCTTTGTTATAAGAATTTACAATTTGTAATATTTGATCCAAATATCTTGAGGCTATCCAATCTCTTATAAATCTAGTAGGAACTGAAATTAAAATATAACTTTTAAATTCTTCTATAAAAAGAATCTTCTTTAACCAACTTTCAAAAATATCTATTCCAAATTTTTTTTTCATATCAGATTGAACGACGTCCCAATCTAATTTTTTTTGAAACAAGTTATCAGGATTGTTGCTTAAATTATTTTTCATGGAAAAATTTAGTTAAAGCTTATACTGAGTTAATGCAATGAA
>CACAFZ010000009.1 GCA_902531885.1 uncultured Pelagibacteraceae bacterium | reverse complement strand
ATAGTATTAGGTTTTTTAGTTGAAAAAATTGATACTTTAATTGGAGGTTCTGCAGATTTATCAGGTTCAAACAATACTAAGACAAAAAATCATAAAATTATCGAACCAGGTAATTTTAAAGGTAACTATATTCACTATGGTGTCAGAGAACATGCTATGAGTGGAGTTATGAATGGAATTGCTCTTCATAGTGGACTGATACCTTATGGTGGAACTTTTCTTATTTTTAGTGACTACTGTAGACCCTCAATAAGATTATCTGCTTTCATGAAACAAAGAGTAATTTATGTAATGTCACACGATTCAATAGGCCTAGGTGAGGATGGTCCAACCCATCAACCTGTAGAACAATTATCTAGTTTAAGATCAATACCAAATTTAAATGTGTTAAGGCCTGCTGATACAATGGAAACACTTGAATGCTGGCAGATTGCATTGAATAGTTTAAGTACTCCAAGTGTAATAGCTTTAACTAGACAAAAAGTTAATCAAATTAGAAAAGAATTTTCTAAAGAAAATAAATGTTTGAATGGAGCATACGAATTATCAAGAAATAATGAAAAAATAGACTTAACAATATTTGCAACTGGATCAGAATTAAATTTAGCTAATGAAGTTAGTCATAAATTGGCCACAGAAAATATTTATTCAAAAGTGGTATCAGTGCCATGCCAAAATTTGTTTGAAAAACAACCGAGTAAATACAAAGAAAAAATTTTAAATGAAACCAAATATAAAGTGTCTATAGAAGCAGGCTCAACTGATTGTTGGAAAAAATTTATAGGAGAAAATGGTTTGAGCTTTGGTTTAAATAGTTTTGGTAAAAGTGCCCCATACAAAGATGCATTTAAACACTTTGGTTTAACAAATGAAAAAATAGTCAAAAAAATAAAAGAAATGATTAATAAATAAATATGTCAGTCAAAATTGGAATTAACGGATTAGGTAGAATTGGGAGAATGGTTATAAGGGCTGTTATTGAAAACGATAATAAAAATATAGAAATTAAACATATAAATAATAGAACAGATTTAAAAACTTCCAGTGAATTATTGAAATATGACTCGATACATGGAAAATTTAATGCAAATATTAATTTTGATGAAAAAAATTTATTTATTAATAAAAAAAAAATTTTTTATTCAAGAGAAACTGATTTAAATAAAATCGATTGGAAAAAAAATGGTGTAGATATTGTTCTTGAATGTACGGGGAAAAATAATTCAAAAAATAAATCTTTAACACATATAAATAATGGAGCGAAAAAAGTCATTGTCTCAGCTCCTTGCAAAAATGCTGATAAAACAGTTGTCTTTGGAATAAACCACAATTTAATAAACAAAAATGACTTAGTAATTTCCGCTGCTTCTTGTACAACAAATTGTCTAGCTCCTGTTGCATATGTTCTTAACAAAGAATTTAAAATTGAAAAAGGATTTATGACAACTATACATTCCTATACTACTGATCAAAGACTTTTAGATAATTCTCATAAAGATTTAAGAAGAGCAAGATCTGCTGCTCAGTCCATTATACCAACGTCTACAGGAGCTTCAAAAGCTATTGGTGAAATTATTCCTGATTTAAAAGGTAAACTTGAAGGTTTGGCAATTAGAGTTCCTACTCCCAATGTTTCATTAGTAGATTTAGTGTTCAATTCAAAAAACAAATTGTCTATTAACGAAATTAATCATGCATTTATAGTTGCATCAAAAAAACAATTAAAAAATATTCTTGATGTTACAGAAGAAAAGTTGGTTTCTATCGATTTTAATCATAATCCAAATTCCGCTATAGTAGATTTATCACTGACAAATATTGTGGGAAATAAAATGGGAAAAGTTTCAGCGTGGTACGATAATGAGTGGGGATTTGCATCCAGGATGTGTGACTTGGCAGAATATGTTCATAAAATTTAATTTTTTATGAATAATATTTTAAATAAAGATTTAGAGCTTAAAGGAAAAAAAGTTTTACTTAGGGTTGATTTAAATGTACCAATGAAAGATGGCGCTATTACTGAGTCTTCTAGGATAAAAAAAATAATTCCAACAATTAAACTGTTAATTGAAAAACAAGCAAAAATAATAATTTTATCTCATATTGGTAGACCAAAAGGTCAGTATGTCAAAAGCTTGTCTTTAGAGCCCATTTCAAAAAAACTATCTTCTTTATTGAACAAGGAAATTCTATTTATAAAAGATATCATTGATGTGAACACAATAAATGAAGTAAACAAGATGCCAAATGGTTCAATAATAATGTTAGAAAATATTCGCTTTAACAAAGGCGAAGAAACAAATGACGTAGAATTTTCAAAAAAAATATCAAGTTTGGGAGATATTTACGTAAATGATGCTTTTTCATGCTCTCACAGGTCTCACGCATCGATTGAAGGAATTACAAAATATATTCCTGCATATTTTGGTTTACAAATTTCAGAAGAAATTAATGCGTTAAAAAAAATTACTTCAGAAATACAAAAACCAATTACACTTATTATAGGTGGTTCAAAAATTTCAACTAAAATAAATATTATTAACAATTTAATAAAAAAATTTAACAATATTATTATTGTTGGAGGAATGGCCAACACAATGCTAAAGCATACTGGCTCAAATATAGGTAAATCAATATGTGAAAATGATTGTGAAAATTTAATTAAAGAAATTATTAAAAATTCAAAAAAATATAATTGTAATATTTTTTGTCCTATTGATGTTAGTGTTTCAAAAAATCTTGAAGGAAAGGCAAATAATAAAGATATTACAGAAATTAATAATGATGAAATGATTTTAGATATTGGGCCAAAAACAATTTCATCTATAAAAAAAATAATTAATAACTCAAACACAGTTTTGTGGAATGGACCTGCAGGATATTTTGAAAATCCAAGTTTCCAAAATGGAACTAAAGAAATACTTGAGACAATTTCACAAAAAACAAATAAAGATAAAATCTTTTCTGTAGCAGGTGGAGGAGAAACTGTCGCTGCAATAAATAAATTTAAAAAATTTGACTCATTAACATTTGTTTCAACTGCTGGTGGTGCTTTTTTGGAATATCTTGAAGGAAAAACTTTACCTGGTATAAAAGCATTAAATCAAAATGTCTGAATTAAATAAAATTGCATTAAATATTGTTTCATCTGGCAAAGGAATTTTAGCTGCAGATGAAAGTACCGGCACCATGTCAAAAAGATTGGAAAGTGTAAAAATTCAATCTAGTGAAGAAAATAGATTAAAATTTAGAAGTATTTTATTTTCATCAAAGAGTATGAATAATTGTATTGGAGGAGTTATTCTTTACGATGAAACTATTAAGCAAAAATACAATGGTAGTACAATCCCCGAGTTGATATCTAAATCAGGAGCAATAACTGGAATTAAAGTAGACACGGGAGCAAAAATGCTTGCAAAAGTAAAAGAAGAAAAAATTACTGAAGGTTTAGACGGGCTTAGAGAAAGATTGAAAAATTATTATGAGCTTGGTGCACGTTTTACAAAATGGAGAGCTGTATATTTAATATCAGACAATTATCCAAGCAAGTTAGCAATAAATGTTAATGCGCATGCGTTAGCAAGATACGCATCTCTTGTTCAAGAAGCAGGAATGGTTCCTATTGTAGAGCCAGAAGTTTTAATGGAAGGAAATCATTCCGCTCAAGATTGTTTTAATAAAACTTCGGAAGTAATAAAAAAATGTTTTGATGAATTAATTTTTCAAAAAGTCGACCTTAAAGGGGTTTTGCTCAAGCCAAATATGATTTTACCAGGATTAAATTCAAATCAGCAAATCTCAAGTGATCAAATTGCTGAATTAACACTTAATTGTATAATTAATAGTGTGCCAAGCGAAGTGCCGGGTATAGCTTTTTTATCTGGAGGACAAAGTGAATTTGAAGCAACAAAAAATTTAAATACAATAAATAAAAATAATAGGACAAAATTTATAATGACTTATTCCTACGGAAGAGCATTACAACAAAGTGCATTAAAGCATTGGTCAAGTAATATAAATGATGTTGAAGGAACCCAAAAAGTTTTTAATCATAGAGCGAACATGTGCTCTTTAGCTTCAATGGGCAAATGGACTGAGGAAGTTGATAAAAACTAAAAAAAAGAAATTTATATATCTTATTTCTCCAAAAAGAATAAATAACAACCAATTTTTCGAAGATTTGAGAATAATATTCAGTTTAAGAAAAGTTAAATTTTTTCAATTAAGATTAAAATCAGAAGGAAATAAAAAAATTATCGAAATTTCTAAGAAAATTAAAAAAATTTGTAAAAAATATAAAGTAAAATTTATAATCAACGATAGTCCAATAATTGCAAAAAAAGTTGGAGCTGATGGATGTCATATTGGGCAAAAAGATATGAATATAAAAAAAGCAAGAAAAATCTTAAAAAATAAAATTGTAGGTATCACTTGCCACAATTCTCCAAAGTTAATAAAAAGTGCAGAAGAAAACAATGCAGATTATGTTGCTTTAGGTTCTTTTTTTACATCAAAAACAAAAAAAACTAAGTTTAAAGCAAGTATTAACAATTTAAGATATTTGAGAAAAATTACAAAACTTCCTATCGTAGCAATAGGAGGTATAAACTCTAAAAATTATAAAAAACTCTTATTGAATAAAGCTGACTTTTTGGCTATTTCAGGTTTCATTTGGAAAAATAAAAATTTAAAACCATCTGAAGCTATTAGGAAACTAAAATGAAAATATCAGCTAACGAAATTAAACCTGGAATGTTAATAGAATATAAAGATGATTTATGGGAAGTTTTAAAAACCCAACACGTCAAACCTGGTAAAGGTGGAGCTTTTAATCAGGTAGAAATGAAAAGTATAAACAAAAAAACTAAACTAAATGAAAGATTTAGATCTGAACAAACCGTGGAAAGGGCAACTATAGAAGAAGAAAAATATTCCTATATTTATGACGATGAAAACAATTATTTTTTTATGGACCAAAAAACTTTTGAGCAAATTAATGTAGCAAAAAATAATTTAGGAGAAAAAGGAAAATTGTTAAAAGAAAATTTGGAAGTAAACGTTAAATTCTATGATAATAAACCTATTAGAATAGAATTACCTAATCAAATTAATTGCAAAATAGAATCAACAGATGTTGCTTTAAAAGGTCAGACAGTTTCATCTTCTTATAAACCAGCAGTTTTAGATAATGGATTAAGTATTCAAGTTCCACCATTTATCGAAAGTGGCGATGAAATAATTTTAGATACAAGATCATTTGAATATATAAAAAAAATATAAATAAATGAATTCAATTTCTCCAAATCTTAACTTAATGATTAAAGCATGCGAAAAGGCTTCAAAAGTTTTAATTAGAGATTTTGGTGAAATTGAAAAATTACAAGTTTCTGTAAAAGGACCAATGGATTTTGTAACAAATTCAGATTTTAAAGTAGAAAAAATAATTATTAATGAACTTTTAAAATCAAAAAAAAAATATTTCTTGATTAGCGAAGAATCTGGAAAAATTAATAATCAAGATAAAAGTGGTTGTTGGATAATTGATCCAATTGATGGAACTACAAATTTTTTAAATGGAATTCCGCACTTTGCTATTTCTATTGCTTTAAAAATAAAAAATGAAATAATATCAGGTGTAATTTATGACCCAATTAAAGATGAAATGTTTTATGCAGAAAAAAATAATGGAGCATATTTAAATAATAAAAGAATTAGAGTTTCAAAAAAAAATAATATTGAAAATTGCCTTTTTGCTACTGGGGGGAAAAAAAAAATAAGATCAAACTTAAATACAAGAAAATTTGGAAGTGCTGCTTTAGATTTGGCTTATGTTTCCGCAGGCAGATTTGATGGATTTTTTCAAAAAGATCTTAAATTATGGGATATAGCCGCAGGGTTAGTTTTAATTAAGGAGTCTGGAGGAAAGGTAAACGATATAAATCTTGAAATAAACGATAATATAAAAATCTATGCATCAAATAATTCCATACATAACAAAATGTTAAATAATATAGATAACTTTTAATTGTTTTTAATCGATCTTTTGTTATAAAACGCAAAATGAAAAAGAAAATACATCCTAACTACCACAAAATTAAAGTTGAAATGACTGATGGAAGTCAATTTGAAACCAAATCTACATGGGGATCAGAGGGAGATATTTTAAAATTAGAAATAGATCCGAAGTCACATTCGGCTTGGACAGGTGGAAAACAAAAAATTCTGGACAAAGGTAGAGTAAGCAAATTTAATAAAAAATTCCAAAATTTTAGGTCAGAGAAAAAGAGCTAATGTCAAAAACTCCTCTTATGCCTATGGCGACAGCCGTCTGGTTAGTTGAAAACACTTCATTAACATTTAAACAAATAGCGGAGTTTTGTAATTTACATGAAGTTGAAATTCAAGGAATTGCAGATGGAGAGGTTGGCAAAGGAATCAAAGGTTACAACCCAATAATATCTGGTCAGCTAACAAGAGAAGAGTTAGAAAAATCTTCTAAAGACAATAGTAGACCTTTAAATATTAATGTTAACGAAATACAAATCTCTGCCTCTGAAAATAAAGATAAAAAATATATACCTTTATCTAAAAGGCAGGATAAACCGGATTCGGCACTGTGGCTAATTAAACAACACTCAATTCTAAAAGATTCCCAAATTGCTAAATTAGTTGGAATAACTAAAAATTCTGTTACAGCAATTAGAAATAAAAATTATTGGAACTATAATAATTTAAATTCGAAAGATCCAGTTGCAATTGGATTGTTTACACAAAAAGAATTATTTGAAGCAATCCAAAAAGCAGAAAGAAGAATAAAAAGAGAAAAAAAAGAACATGAAAAAGAAGAATTATTAAAAAAAACTAATGTTTAATTATATTGGACAATATTATTTTAAAATGATAACTAGTGTCTTTTTTTGGAGGATGTTATTAAGATAGAAGTTAAAGACAATAATGTAGAGCAAGCTCTTAGAGTTTTAAAAAGAAAACTCCAAAGAGATGGTTTTTATAAAATAATTAAATTAAAAAGTAATTATGAGAAGCCATCTGAGAAAAAAAAGAGAATTCTTCAAGAAAATATTAAAAGAGTAAAGAAATTAAATAAACTTAAAAACAGATTTTAAATTAACGCGGGGTGGAGCAGCCTGGTAGCTCGCAAGGCTCATAACCTTGAGGTCGGCGGTTCAAATCCGTCCCCCGCAACCAAAAATAACATGAAAAGTAAATTTCAATTTATATTTGAAAGATTATGAAAATACTTAAAGAAATAATTAAAAAAATTTTAAGAATATTTAGTTGGAAAATAATTAAAATAAATAGGAGAAAACCTATTTCTTATACATCCCCACAGCCAACCAAAGAACTTTTTGAAGCGATAGTTAATTCTGATGGAATACTACATATAGGTGGCCATAGAGGAATGGAGGCGGAAAATTATAATTGGCTTAACAAAAAAGTAATTTGGATTGAAGCAATAGATGAAATATTTGTAGAGCTAAAAGATCACGTCCAAAACTATTATAATCAAAAAGCATATTGTGCTTTAATTGGTGACAAAAATTGTGAACACGATTTTTATATTTCAAGCAATGACTCTGCTAGTTCTTCAATTTTTAAATTTACTGAAGAGATAAAAAATAATAGTGCATGGAAAGATATGAAAATGATAAAAAAAATACAAAAAAATATGGTTACCTTAGATTATTTTATTAAACAAAATGCCATAGATCTTAAAAATTATAATCACTGGGTATTAGATGTTCAAGGTTCTGAACTTAAATGCTTAGAAGGTGCAAGAGACTCAATAAAATTTTGCAAATCCATTTTTATAGAAATAAGTAAAAAACAATATTATAAAGGTGGAGTGCTTTGGAATGAATTAAAAAATTTTCTAGAAAAAAATAATTTTGTATTAGTTAATGAACCAAAAACAGATCATACTGAAGCACTCTTTTTAAAAAAAATTTTATAATAAATTTCTAATTTTAAATATATTTAATTTAAGTCTAAGACTGCGAATGAAGGAGTTACTTCAAAAATCATAAAAATTTTATTCATTTCTTTATCATATTCTAAATCTCTAATCCTTTGTCCAGAAAAGAAAATTCTGTCCTGTTTTTCAATTAAATTAAATTTATTGTTAAAATAAATAATATAAATAGATGCTGCTCTAAGAGATGAAACTAGTAATATTTGATAATTTTCAAATTTGTCATTTTTTTCTAAAAATTGAATTTCACTTATTCCAATAGCCGGTGTATAAATTTTTATAGGTTCTTCAAATCCATATTTTTTATGAGATTTTTTATAATTTTCATTTTTATTTCTTTCATACGGAACTCCGTATGAAGAAATTGGCCAGCCAAAATTTTTTGGAGTTTTGTTTGATAAATAATTAAAATTAATTTCGTCTCCACCTTTTGGTCCATGCTCAGAATTAATTACTAAATCAAATTGATTTAAATATTGTAATCCTTGGGGATTTCTATGACCTAATGAAATAACTTCAAATTCAGAAGTATTTTTATCAATCAATAATATTTTTCCAACTGTTGATCTTATGTCTTGAGCTTTATCTTTTAAACTTTCTGCAGATCCTAAACTAAGTAAGATTTTTTTATCATTAAATTTTTCCAATCTTCCCCCTGTTTGCACTGTATAATTTTTGGAATATTCTTTAGATTCAAAAAATAATGAAAAATTAAGATAATTTAAATTATATTCAGCAACATATATGTTCATTGAAAATCCTTTAGAATTTTGAAAAATTAAAGAAATGTAAATTTTACCTGAATCATAAAGAATGTCTCTGACACCCATAAATTTAAATTGATTTTCTGAGGCCAGCTTAAAAATGTTATTTTTTAAATTTTTTTGTAATAATTCTTTTTTATTTATATTTTTTTTATCAAAATAAATTGTCTGACCTTCACCTGAAAGTACAATGATTTTATCGTTTATAATTTCAAGATAATGAGCTCTAAATGTATTAGACAGTTTATTCCAGCCTTGTTTTATATCTAATTGTTTAAATGGTAAAAAAAATTCTTTAAATATAAAAACTTTTTTTCCTTCTGAAGAAATTTTTGTTTCATTAAATAATTTTCCATCAAAACCTTGTTCATATTTTCTAACCTGAAGATCTAATAGTTTATTCTCAGTCTTAAGTTTAGGAATTATAAAAATTGTATCTCTGACTGATGTGGCTATATTTCTAGGAATAATCTTTTTTAGTACTATAATTACTTTATTTTGTTTATCATAATTATCTGAAACTAAGCTCCATAAACTGCCAAATATTACAGTAAATAAAGTAACAATTATAATTGTTAAAAGAACAATTATTTTTTTTCTCATATTAAAGACTTTTAATAATATCTTCCGTCATTTTTTTTGCATCAGCAAATAACATTAAAGTATTGTCTCTATAAAACAAATCATTATCAATACCCGCATAACCTGGAGAAAGACTTCTTTTTACAAAAAGAACTGACTTAGATTTCTCTACATCAAGAATCGGCATTCCATAAATTGGACTTTGTGGGTCTGTTTTTGCAATAGGATTTGTTACATCGTTAGCACCAATTACATAAGCTACATCACAATTTGCAAAATCATTATTTATTTCTTCTAATTCAAAAACTTCGTCGTAAGGAACGTTTGCCTCGGCCAATAAAACATTCATATGTCCTGGCATTCTTCCTGCAACAGGATGAATGGCATAGGTTACTTTCACTCCATTTTTTTTTAAAGCATCTACCATCTCTCTTAAAGCGTGTTGGGCTTGAGCTACTGCCATTCCATAGCCTGGCACTATTATTACTGAAGATGCATTTTTCATTAAAAAAGCTGCATCATCTGAATTTCCACTTTTTACAGGTTTTTTTTCTTTGGATTTGTTAGAAGAAGATTGATCTGTACCACCCCAGCCACCAAGTATAACATTAAAGAATGAACGATTCATCCCTTTACACATAATGTAAGATAATATTGCTCCTGATGAACCAACTAATGCACCTGTGATAATTAATGCAGTATTTTCTAAAGTAAAACCAATTCCAGCTGCTGCCCAACCTGAGTAAGAATTAAGCATAGAAATCACAACAGGCATATCTGCACCACCTATTGGTATGATTAACAAAACTCCTAATAAAAATGAAATTATAATTATTGTCCAAAACCATGTGTCAATTTGAGTTTTGCATAAGTAAAATATTAAACTAATTAAAATTATACCTAGTGCCAAATTTAAGTAATGTTGACCAACAAAAATAATAGGAGATCCTGACATCAGGCCTCTTAATTTTAAAAATGCTATAATTGATCCTGTAAAAGTTACCGCTCCTATTGCCGCTCCTAAAGACATTTCAATTAAACTTGCTATTTTAATTTTACCCGGAAATCCTAAATTAAATACTTCAGGATTTAAAAATGCTGATATTGCTACAAAAACAGCAGCTAGTCCAACTAAGCTATGAAAACCAGCTACAAGTTCTGGCATTGCTGTCATTGGTATTTTAAAAGCAATAAATGCTCCTATTGATCCTCCTACAAGTAATAAAATTAATAAATATAAAAAACCTGTTGAAAAGTTACCAGCAGACAAAATTGTAACACTAATTGCTATTGCCATTCCGATTATTCCAAATAAATTTCCTTGTCTCGATGTTTCTGGTGATGAAAGACCTCTAAGAGCTAAAATAAATAATACACCTGAAATAAGATAAAAAACGGCTAATAAATTTGATGAGATCATTTTTTATCTTTCTTTTTTTTTTTATACATAGCCAACATTCTTTGGGTTACTAAAAAACCCCCAAAAATATTAACTGCAGCTAAAATTATAGCCAAAAATCCAAAAATGTTTGCTGTATCAAATACATTTTCAGATTTACCTGCTAAAG
Organism: uncultured Pelagibacteraceae bacterium; assembly: GCA_902531885.1. Taxonomy (GTDB): domain Bacteria; phylum Pseudomonadota; class Alphaproteobacteria; order Pelagibacterales; family Pelagibacteraceae; genus Pelagibacter. The sequence continues at coordinate 22,759 of CACAFZ010000009.1, read as the reverse complement.
CTGCTATAATTGCTCCAACAATAATTACTGAAGAAATAGCATTTGTTACCGACATTAAAGGCGTGTGCAATGAAGGGGTAACGCTCCAAACAACATAGTATCCAATAAAAATAGAAAGTATAAAAATACTAAATCTAAATATAAATGGGTCTATCTCCATAAATTTATTTTATTATTGTTTTAGCAATAATTTCATCCTCTAAATTAATATTAATTTTTTTATTTTCTTTGTCATATAGGTTTGTAACAAAATTAAATACATTTTTTGCGTAAAGATTAGAAGAAGATGTGGGCAATTTATTCAATATATTTCTTTCACCCATTATTTTAACTCCATTTTTTTCAACAATTTTATCTACCTCCGTAAATGCTACGTTGCCTCCTTGGATAGCTGCTAAATCATAAATTACTGACCCGGGTTTCATATTTTCTAACATATTTTCTTTAATTATTAATGGGGCTTTTTTTCCTGGTATCAAGGCTGTACAAATCACAATATCAATTTTTTTAAGTGTTTCACTTAATAATTCTTCTTGTTTTTTTTTAAATTCTTCAGATGCTTCTTTTGCATATCCACTTTTTGTTTCTAAATTTTCAGCTCCCTCTACAGTTAAAAATTTTCCTCCTAAACTTTCTACTTGTTCTTTTGAAGCCATCCTTACATCTGTGGCAAATACAATTGCTCCCATCCTTTTTGCAGTAGCTATTGCTTGTAAACCCGCTACTCCGGCACCAACAACTAAAACTTTTGCCGCAGGAATAGTACCGGCTGCAGTCATCATCATTGGTATAGCTTTTTCAAAAGTTGAAAACGATTCAACTACAGCCTTGTAACCGGCTAAATTTGCTTGAGAAGAAAGTATATCCATAGACTGAGCTCTAGTAATTCTAGGTAATAGTTCCAAAGAAAATAGATTAATTTTTCTTTTTATTAATTCTTCAAGTTTATTTTGGTTTTCAAATGGATTTAAAACACCAATAAATATTTGATTGGATTTTAAAAAAGAAGTTTTATCTTCATCTAATAAACTCATTTGAATTATAATATCTGAGCTTTCTATTAAAGATTTTTCATTATCAACAAAAGTAACTCCAAAATCACTGTATTTTTTATCTTCAAAGCCTAAATGCTTTCCATAATTTTTACTTAACTGAACCTTAAATCCCAAAGCAATATATTTTTTTGCAATTTCTGGAGTTATTGATATCCTTTTCTCTAAATCTCTATTTTCTGATACTGAACCAATTATCATAAAAAATTAAAGATTATTTTTGTCTAGCTTTATACTTGGGGTTTTTTTTATTTATTATGTATATGCGCCCTCTTCTCCTAACTAGTTTGGAGTTTAAATCTCTTTTTTTTAAAGATTTTAATGAGCTTTTAATTTTCATATTGTTTCTAAGCCTGGCAACGACCTACTCTCCCATGCCTTAAGACAAAGTACCATCGGCGCAGAAAGGCTTGACTTCCGAGTTCGGAATGGAATCGGGTATTACACTTTCGCAATAATTACCAGGCAACGGGTTTTATATCTTAAAACTTTTATTTGTAAACATTAAAAAATTAATGAATATTACAAAAATTAATAACAAAAATGACAAAAAAAATATCATTAATTATACCAGCTAAAAATGAAGTGGAAAGTCTCGAAGCAGTTCTTTCAGAAGTAATGGAAAATAAATTGATAGGAGAAATAATAGTCATAGTAGACAATGAACAAGATACTTCGGTGCCAATTGCAAAAAAATTTAATTGTAATTTAATTGTACAAAAAAAGAATGGTTACGGTGCGGCAATAATCGAGGGCTTTAAAAATGCAAATAATGAGTTTGGCTGCATATTTAATGCAGATTTTTCATTTGATCCAAAATACCTTAAAGAGTTAGCTGAAGAAACGGTTAAAAATGATTTTATATTTGGAACTAGATATAATGAACGATCAGGAAGCGATGATGATACAATAATAACTTTTGTTGGAAATAAAATATTTTCTTTTATTACTAATAAAATTTTAAAAATTAAATTAACAGATATTTTATTTACATATGTTTTATGTAATGTTGAAAAATTTAATAAATTAAATTTAAAAAATAATGATTTTAAATTGTGTATAGAGCTTCCGGCCAAAGTAAAACAAAACAACTTTTCGTATTCTGAAATACCTATTTTTGAAAGAAAAAGACACGCAGGGAAAAAAAAAGTGAATGTACTTAAAGATGGTTTTTTAATACTTGTTGAAATAATAAAAAATTTTGGAAAGTAGAAAGGTATTTAAAATATTTTTACGAAATCTTTATAAGTTTTTTGAATTGAATTTCTCAATTTATTTTTCGCTACCCATCCATATTTCTTTGCGAGCGATACATTTAATACTTTTCTAGGAGTGCCATTTGGTTTAGAGTTGTCAAAAATTATTTTAACTTTACTATCTGGGTAAATTTCTGAAATTATGATTTTAGCATAATCTTTAATAGTATAATCTTTTCCAGTTCCTATATTTATGATGCTTTCTTTAATTTTCTTTTTCATAAAATATATGCATGCATCCGCAACATCATCTACATAAATTACTTCCCTTTTTGCTTTTCCATTTCCCCAAATCTTAAGATTGTATTTTTTTTTTACTTTTAGTTTATGAATTTTTTTTATTAAAGCTGGAAAGAAATGTGAGTTCATATCATCGTAATTATCATTTGGGCCAAAAGTATTTGTTGGCATTAAGCATTTGTAGTTTGTTCCATATTGTTGATTATAGCTTTCACACATTTTAAGACCTGCAATCTTCGCAACTGCATAAGCATCATTTGTTTCCTCTAATTTTCCATTCATAAGATATTCTTCCTTTATTGGTTGTTTACAATTTCTTGGATAAACACAGCTCGAACCCAAAAATATTAAATTATTAATTTTGTTTAAGTACGCTGAGTGAATTAGATTAGTTTGAATAGATAAATTATTGTAAATAAAATCTGCTTTATATTTATTATTAGATAAAATTCCTCCAACTTTTGCTGCTGCTATAAATAAAAATTTTGGTTTATTTTTTTTTAGAAAATTAAAAACTTTATTTTGATTTGTTAAATCTAATTTGTTTTTGCTAGCTGTTAAAATATTATTATAACCTTTTTGTTTTAATTTTCTAACAATTGCACTTCCAACTAATCCATTATGTCCAGCAACATATATTTTAGAATTTTTTGAGATCATTTGTATTTAATATTTATTAAAAATATATAATTTTTTATTTCAAGCAATTAAAATTAATGTTAAATTGATATAAATAATGAACTTCAGCAAAAATTTGCCCAATTTCACATTATATGAGAAAAAAAATATATATTTAATTTTTTTCTTGCCAATATCATTATTAATTAACTCTACATTTACAAATATTACTACATTTTTAATAATTTGTATTTTTTTACTAGATTGCAAAAGAGATAAAAAAATCTTTTTTTTAAAGGATAGAAATTTTTACTTTTTGATTGGTTTTAATATTTACTTAATTTTAAACTCAGTTTTAACCGGAATAAACAGTGATAGCCTTATTAGAGCCGTTGGATTCTTTAGATATATATTGCTTGCATATGCAATTTATTATTACTTAAATATAAATAATAGACAATATGAAAAAGTTATTTTTAAATTTTGGACTTTTGTTTTTATTGTAGTAACAATTGACTTAATTTTTGAGTATATTTTTGGTTTCAATTTATTAAAATTTCAATCAAATTATGAAGGAAGACTAGCTAGCTTTACAGGTGATGAATTAAAAATAGGTGGATTTTATTTTGCCTTTATAATGATTTCAACAATCTTTATAAAAAATTATAATAATAGAATATTTTATATATTTTTCATTATTTTCTTAACAGTATCGCTTTTAATTGGAGAAAGGTCAAATTTTATAAAAATATTTTTTATGAGTTTTTTGTTTTTTTTATTATTGAAAAATATTTCTTTTTATAAAAAAATAATTAGCATTTTATTTATCACTATAATCTCATGTTTTATAATTTATAATAGCGAACTTCTAAAAAATAGATTTTACGACTCAACAATAGATTTATTTACATTAGAATTTAGCAAAACACGAAGTAATCATATTTGTCAGTATAATACTGGAATTGAAGTTTTTAAGGATAATCCAATTTTTGGAGTTGGATTAAAAAAATATAGATTGGAAAGTTGGAAAGAAAAATACGCACATCCTAAACCAGATGGAAATGTTCATTATTGTGGATCAACTCATCCGCATCAAGTTCACTTTGAAATACTCTCGGAATTAGGGATTGTTGGATATATTTTACTTATTGGTTATTTTATATATTTTATTTTTAAAAATTTAAAAAAATTTAAAAATAATGATGATGATTATGCATTAGTTTCAACATTATTTATTCTTGCAAGCTTGCTTCCTATTATTCCTTCGGGAAGTTTTTTTACATCATATACGGCAACATTATTTTGGATAAATTATTCAATTGCTTTAAGAAATTTTAAAACTTTTGATTAATATTATTTTATGATTTTTTTTATTTTAATAACGTAGTCTTTAAGATCTATTTTTCCAAATCTTTTATATACTTTATTGGAAAGGTGCATATTAGTAAGTGCAGATGCATATCTTTCTCCAGGTCTTTTAGGTAAAAATTTTATATTTTTACTAAAAAGTTTTGCCACAGTTTTAAGAGAATAAACTTTTTTATGAGAAATACTGTAATGTAAATTTTTCTTCTTTGACCAAGCCTCAAAACAAATCTTTATTGCATCATCAATATGAGTAAATCTTCTCGATTGTGTCCCTGGCCTTACAACTGTAATCGGCTTTCCTTCCTTATAAAGTTTTTCAAATATACCAATTACCGTTGCCATTTCTCCCTCACAAATTTGTCTTGGTCCATAAAGATTATAAAAATAAATAATTTCATATTTAAATCCAAACCATTTTTTTAGATTTTCCAGCATTTCAAGATTTTTTGCTTTAGTAAACGCATACGGTGATAAATCTTTGTCAGTCCCACGGTTTCCGAGACTTGCCGAAGTAGCAGAATATATTAATCTGATTTTATTTGCCATGCAAAATCTAAAAACCGCATGGGTTCCTATTGTATTAGATTCAATACATTCATCCATTTTTAAAAAACTTTGATAAATTCTAGCAAATTCACCAAAGTGAAAAACTGCATTAATATTATTTTTAAATTTATTCATTTTTTTTGAAATATCTTTTGTATGAGCTTTTAAATATCTTACTTTTTTATTTTTTATATGATTTTTTGAACTTCCTGTAGAATAGTTATCATAACTTATAATTTTATAATTAGTTTTTTTTAAAAAGAACTCAATTAGATTTGAACCAACAAATCCTGCGCCTCCTATTACTAAGATTGTGTTTTTTTTCTTCATTTTATTTATTTTTATTTATATTAAAAAATTAAATTTTTTTATATTAGTATCTTTTATACAATATGATAAACATTTCACTACATTATTATTATTTTTGATGTCCTATATATTCAATATCTTAGTTATCATTTTAATTGGAATAGTTCTTCTTGTATCAAAAAAATATAAAATATTTCTAGATAATAAAATTGATAGACATAAAAAATATGTAGGTAAAAAAAATAGTTATTTTATTGGAGGTTTAATTGTTTTTGCATTCTTATTTTATGAAGCAATATTAAAAAATGATTTTTACTTTCTATTATTCTATTTTAGTTTTTTTGTAATTGGTTTTTGTTCAGATTTAAAATTATTAAATAATCCTAATAAAAGACTTTTAATACAATTTATTACACTATTACCTTTTATAGTTTTGTTAGATATACAAATTTTAGAAACGAGATTAATTCCTATTGACACATTGTTGAAATATAATGTGTTTAATTATTTTTTTGTAGTTTTTTGTTTATTAGTACTAATCAACGGAAGCAATTTTGTAGACGGAATTAACTCTTTATTAATATCTTATGTTCTAATTATTTTTATACTGATGTTAATTAATTTTACTGGGTTTATAAATAATGCTGACTCAATAAAAAATTTGAGTTACATTGTTTTTATACTCCTTATCTTTAATTTATTTGGTATCTTGATATTGGGAGACTCAGGTTCATATCTACTATCTTTGTATTTGGGTTTACAATTAATTGACTTTTCTAATTCTAGTATATTAATTTCACCTTATTTTGTTGTATTGCTGCTTTGGTATCCATGTTTTGAATTACTTTTTTCAATTATAAGAAGACAAATTAATGGATTAAATTCTTACAATCCAGATACACAACATCTTCATCAAATGATTTACAAATATGTAAGTTCCAAAAATAATCTTGAACAAAATACAAACCATTTTATTACCGCATTTATAATAATTATTTATAATTTATTTTCTTTTATAATTGCTTTTAAATTTTATTATCACACAGATATTCTAGTGTATCTAATTGTAAATAATGTAATTGTATATGTTCTGTCATATAATTTCTTAAAAGCTAAAATTCGATAGATAAACTATTTTTTTAAAGAATTAATACTTAAAACAATTAAAAAATAAATAGATACTAAAAAATTAAAGTTTTGAAAATTTCGATATACTCTGTATCCATCCTTTATTTTTTGAAAGATATTAGATGAAAGAGAATCACTAACATTATTCCATTCTACAAGTATTTCATTTAAATTTGTTGGAACTATTCCTGATTTTGCAATGTTTAACCAAACAACAAAATCTTCCTTTGTTTTTAAGGAAGGAAAAGGATATTTGGAAATTATTTTTTTTTTAATTAGTACAGTTGATAGTCCAATATCACAAGAATAAAGCAAATCTTTATAGGAAAGAGCTTTTCGGTTAGTAATAATTTTTTTTGATTTAGATCCAGTTTTTTTTACATAATCACAAAATACAAAATCTAAATTTTGTTTATTTAGATAGGTTACCTGTTTTTCTATTTTTTTTTCATACCAACTATCGTCCGCATCTAAAAAAGCAATTAGATCTCCTTTTGAATTTTCGATTCCGTTATTTCTAGATAAACCCGCTCCAATATTATTATTGTTTTTAATAATTTTTATATTGCTATATTTTTTAGTTATACTTTGAATATATTCAAAGTCATTTAAGTCTTTATCATCATAAATAATTATTAATTCAAGATTCTTATATGACTGATTGATAACTGAAATGATTGAATTTTTAACGTGCCTTTTTTTTCTATAATAGGGCATTATTACTGAAACTAGTTGCATAAAATTTTATCGATCTAAAAAATAAGTTATATAATACAATTATTTTATTAATAAATTATATAGTATGCATTTAAAAATTAAATTTTAAAAAATTAAATTAATGAGACTAATAATCTATATATTGTCTTTATTTGATAATTATAATCAAAAAAAAATAATTAACTACTTTAAATCAGAAAAAACTAATTTCAATATTTTCTTTGACGTAGGGGCACATAAAGGAGAGACTGTGAAATTATTTAATAATAATTTTAATATTGACCAATTTTATTGTTTTGAACCAAGTCCAATTAATTTTAATTATTTAAAAAAAGAAATTTCAAAAATAAAGAAAAATATAAAAATTTTCAATTTTGGATTAGGTGAAAAAAAAGAGGAAGTAAATTTTTACCAGCTAGATGAAAGTTCATCTTCAACATTGGTTGATATAAATAAAGATTCTAATTACTATAAAAAAAAAAATAAAATACTTAACTTTCTAAACCTAAAAAAAAATGAAATAACAAAAATTAATGTAGAAATGAATTGTTTAAGTGAATTTATGAAAGAACATTCAATAAATAATGTTGATATTTTGAAAATTGATACTGAGGGTTATGAGTTGAGTGTGATTAAAGGTGCAAATGATAAAATTAACAATATAAATTATATTTATTTTGAACATCATTTTGACGATATGTTAAAAAAAAACTATAACTTTTCAGACATACATGAATATTTAACAAAAAATGGCTTTAAAAAAGAACTAAAATTAAAAATGTATTTTCGTAAAACTTTTGAATATATTTATAAAAATAGTAAAATATAGTATTGCCTTAGTTATAACATCATAAATTTATATAAATAATTAATAGTGTTTAAATTTATTGAAAGTGTTATTGGTTAAAAGAACATATGAAAAAAAAAGCTTTAATATTTGGTGTGACTGGACAAGATGGATCTTATTTGTCAGATCTATTGATAAAAAAAAATTACGAAGTACATGGTGTGATAAGAAGGTCTTCGTCCTTTAACACTGCCAGAATTGAACATTTGTATCAAGATCCTCATGAAAAAAATAGAAAGTTTATTTTGCATTATGGAGATATAACTGATGCGATTTCAGTTTCGTCTTTAATAAAAAAAATAGCTCCAAATGAAATATATAACCTTGCAGCCCAATCACATGTTGCTGTTTCATTTGAAGTTCCAGAGTACACTGCAAATGCCGATGCTTTAGGCTCTTTGAGAATTTTAGAAGCAATTAGGTTTCACAAATTAGAAAAAAAAACTAAATTTTATCAAGCAGGAACCTCTGAAATGTTTGGTAAAGTTGTAGAAACTCCTCAAAATGAAAAAACTCCATTTTATCCAAGAAGTCCATATGGTGTAGCTAAAGTATATGCCCACTGGATAACAATTAATTATAGAGAAGCCTACAATATATTCGCTTGTAATGGAATTTTATTTAATCACGAAAGCCCAGTAAGGGGAGGAACGTTTGTTACAAAAAAAATTGTAAATGGAATGGTAAAAATTAAATTAGGTTTAGAAAAAAAATTATATTTAGGAAATCTTAGTGCGAAAAGAGATTGGGGGCATGCAAAAGACTATGTTGAAGCAATGTGGAAAATGCTACAAAAAAAGAAACCTTCTGATTATGTAATAGCTACAGGCAAACAATATACTGTTAAACAATTTGTGGATCTTGTTTTAAAAAAATTAAATATAAAATACCAGTGGAAAGGAAAAGGTTTAAACACGAAATGCTATATGAATGATAAATGTATTATCGAGTGTGACAAATCTTATTATAGACCATTAGAGGTAGATACTTTGCTCGGTGACTCAAAAAAAGCAAGAAAAGACCTTAATTGGAAACCTAAAATAAGCGTAAAAGAATTAGTGGACGAGATGGTCGAAGAAGAGCTTAAGGCTATGCAAGGTTTTTAAACGAAAAAAATTAATAACTTAAATAATTCATCTTTTTTTAAAAAATATATATCTTCCAAAAATTTTTTTAGAAAATATTGTGGCTTCTACACAATTATCTATATTGCATTTTTTTGTAGCATTAATTTTTGAATACAATTCATGATTTTCAAATTTTTCAACATAAGATGGATTTTTTAAAAAATTATAATTATAAACTTCATTCTCTTTGGATATTCTTTGAACATTTCTTGCAACAAATATTAATGAAATTATAGAAATAATTAAAATTATCTTACTATAAAATTTTTTATTATTATATGTATTTTTTGATAAATGAACTGAAAATGGAATAAATAAAATAAGCGATATTAAGTGATAGCCTCCGTATCTTAATGAAGGATGATTTATAAACCATGTAATAAATAAAACTATCACTAAAGAATAAATCAATAAATATTTAGGAGTTAAAAAGCTACTTTTGTTTATTTTATAGAATGTTATCAGAATTATTATTGATAAAAAAAATAAGCCTAAAATGTAATCGGAAACTTTATTAAAAAAATAATTATTTAACCAATTTGAAACCCAATAAAAATTACTGATATATTCTTCTGGGTTATTCGTTCTAAAGATTGGAGTTGCTCCTGCTTTTGCCCAAAGTTGATACCATTTGTTCATTTCATTTACTTCCTCTGGGGCGATAGACCAATAAATATTTTCAAAGCAAGTAATTGGTGCAGGATATAATAAACATCCTGTGTTAAAAAAATTTACAGAAATTACAAAAATGATAAATACTGATGAAAACACAAATATTTTAGATCTCACTATTTCTAAAATAAATTTTATTTTATTTTTTGTATAATAAATAAAAGTTAAAAAGAATAATAAATAAATTAAATATATTACTTTTAGTGATGCTGCTAAAATAATTAATATTATCGCAAATGATACATTTTCTAAATTGATTTTTTTGTAATTTAAAATTATTAAAATTTCAATCACGAACAAAATCATTAAAATCTGTGCTGATTTGTCTGTCCCGTGTTCACCAATTCTATAAAAGAAAATATTTATCATTGAAAAAGATAGAAGAGCTAAGATTAGTATAAATTTATTATATTTATTTTTGTCAATGATTAATTTTTTTAATAAAATTAGATTTGCAAATATTAAAAAAAATGCCGATCCAATATGAATAATTTCATATTTTATAATTGGTAAATAAAAAGTAGATGAAAAATAAAAAATTGATGAAGATGTTCTAAATCCATGATTAAAATTTCCTATTCCGATTTGCAGATTTTCGTTATTTAATAAATTTATATATGGAAAATGATAATATGGAAAATCATCGTGTGGTTTTGCTGATAATATAAAAAAAATAACAATTAAAATTGTAAAAATTAATGTAATTAATTCTTTCTTATTAAAATAGTTTTTTTTTTTAAAAAAATAAAAAAAGGATACGATTCCAATAAAATGGATGGCAAGGTTTACTTGATTTGATAAAGGTAAAAAAAAATTTGTTAAATATGCTAAAAATGTAATAAAGAAAATTCCAAATATACCTGATTGACCAATTTCGAGAGTATTTTTTTTATAAATTATTTTACCAAAAATTAATCCATAACCTATTATGGACAATGTAATTAATATATAAAAAGTTATAAATATTAGTAAATTCACTTACTATTAAATTATTTTGTTAATAATACTGGTTAGTAACAAATCTATTCTATTGTTATATTTAATCCCATTATTAAAATATATATTTTTCATAAATTCATGAGCCTGTCCTCTTTTTTTCCACCATTTGGTAGAATATTTTTTTATGTTACCCATAATTGAGTCGTCTAATTGTCTATAAACTGTATAAGGTTTTTCAATAATAGTGAAATTTTTTTTTATATTCCTTGAGTAAACATTAATTCTAAAGTCTATTTCTAACAAGTTAAAATGATCTATGAATGTTTTATTTAATATTTCTGAAACAAATTCTCTTTTTGCACTTATAGAACTTGTATTAATTATTGTGGGCCAAACATTATCATTAAGCTTTTTTTTAAGTAAAAATTTAGAAAATTTATCATTTCTTTTTTTTAAGGGTAGATCAAAAACTACATCTAAATTAACTTTTTTTTCGAATAAACTATTTACAGTAGATATTTTATTTTCTATAAAATAATCGTCACCATCTAAAAAAAAAATTATATCGCCTTTGCTCATTTTCATGCCCTCTTTGATTAAATCAATTTGATTTAATGCTGGAGATTCGCTTATTTTTTTTTTTTTAAATAATTTGATTCTATCTTTAAATTTATTTAAAATTTGATCAGAGTTATCATTAGAATAATTGTCTAAAACTAATATTTCAGATTCATTTATTGAATTTTGATTTAAACAAGACAATATACATTGCTCCAAATATTTGCCCTTGTTATATGATGTGATCAATATTGATGATTTCATCTATTTTTCACCATATAGATCAATAAATATTCTTTGGGAAGAAATTTCCATATTATTTTTCTTACCTTTTTTACTTTTAAAGTTTTTAACAGCAAAAATTATTGAGTTAGAACTTTCGGGCGTATCTTCAATTCTGGAACCATGATCAGAAAGTAAAATAACTCTTAAATTATGATTATTGGAAATTTTTTTCATAAAATTATCTAAAAAAAACAAAACACATTTTCTTTCAATATTGTGAATTTTAGTTTTTTTATTTTTGCTAAAAAAATTGTTCATATTACTTAGGTTGCCTGAATATTTGCAATTTTTATCAAGTCCATATGGAACATGGGGAAACAATAAGTGTGCAAAAATTAAGTCAAATTTATTTTTGCTAATATCATTATTTATCTCTCTTAAGGTTTTAGCAATTGATGCTTTTTGTCCTTCTGGTTCAGATAGTGAATCTGTAATTCTTAATTGCTTACCTATTCTCCAAAAAAATTTTCCTACTATTGACCCATTTAAATGCCAAAAAGAAAAATATTTTGTTAAAAAATTATTTTTAAAACCTTTTAAAAATTCATTAGCTTCAAAAGGATTAAATTGTTGACATTTTTTTACATTGGGTAAGAAGCAATAATTTACGTGCATATTTTGAAATATTGATATTGAATTAAATTTTTCGAATAATTTTGAATCTATAAGATCATAGTCAATAAAATAGTTATTTGATTTCTTTGCAAATTTTTTTCTCTCTTCTTCTGTAACTCTTTCTATTAAATTAATTAAAGATGATATTGCAGTTACACTATTTTTAGAAGTCGAGAATGCATTTGGATAATATTCAAAACTATTATTTTCAAAATATTTCTCAGCTAGATCAACAAATTCCTTTCCTAAAACTGAATTGCTCTCAGCAGAGTTTAAACCTGACATTTCATCTAAAATTAAAATTAGATCAATTGTTTTAGGCACATATTCAGTTTTTTTAATTACATTTGGTATTTTTTTATATGATTTAGTGTTATCAAAAATATTGAATAAAAATAAAGTAAAAACAAATATAAGAAAAATAGTAGAAACTTTTTGTTTTTCTTTAGAATATATAAAAAAAAATAAATTTACAAAAAAAATTAAAAATAATAGTAAAATTGCAGGAATATAAATAATTTTAAAAATTTTAATAAAAGATTCATTCGGTAAAATTACACCGTTAAATAGTCCCAAATGGTTATCTATCCCATATGTAATAACTAAGCAAATAAATGGTATTTTTATTTTGATTAAATTTTTTCTATTTAAAATATTGTTTAAAAAAAATAAAACTAAAATAAAAAGTGTAAAAAAAAATATTATAATTAAAATTTCTTTACTACTGAAATTTGACCTAAAAATAAAAACAGGAAAAAAGCAAAAGAAAATTAATAAATTATCTTTCAAACTCATAGATTTTTCTTCCAGATTTGCTTATATTTGTTATTGAAACTATTTTTCCATTTTCTTTTATATATTTTTCAAAATTTTCTTCGGTATAATTTTTAAAAATATCCCCTTTAATCTCCAACATTTTTTTAACCGTTTCATCGCTTTTAGGAACAAATTCAATTAGTCCTTTTGGGGCCAAAGATATTATCCACATAACTACCTCATCTAAAGGGATGTTTTTTGCTAAACTTAAGTGATGTTTAAAAGCAAGAGCCAAAACACAATCAAAATTTGCTCTGTCATTAAAACTTTTTCTTTCAACTTCATTCCATCCAATTCTTGTGCTTGGGTTGGAAGCGTCAAAATAAATAGGTAAAAAATTAAGTTGATCTTTACAAGAAAAATTATACGCTTGATCTACTGCATTTAGATCATAATCAAATCCTATAACTTTTTTACAACCATTTTGTAATGATAATATTGAATACAAACCATTATTACATCCTAAATCACATAGACTATCAAAACTATTTTTTGATATGAATTTTTTTACACATTCTATTTTATTTTTTTCCTCAATCTTATCATAAGTATTGGTTGTTGAATAATTCTCCCAAAGGGTCTTACTTTTTTTTGGTTTTAGTCCTTTAATAAAGTTTTTTAACTGTTTCAAAAGAGAACAATAACTTTTTTTAGGAAATTTTTTTTTTAACTTAGATTCAATTTTAATTTCAGAATTTTTAGATTTTTCTTCAAATTTGCTAAGCAAATAAACTTGAAAAAAAATATTATAAGAAATTTTATCTGTAAAATTTAAAATATTATTTAAATCTTGTGTTTTAATTCCTTCCAAATTTCCTTTAAACCAATTATTAAAATTTATACCTTTTTTTGACTGCAAGATAAGAGGATTAAGAAAATTTTCACAAAACTGTTTATGCCCAGTCCAATATTCACCGTCTTCATATTTTTTTAAAGAAAGTAAATCTATAAATATCGGTTTGTGACCAATAAATTGGATATTATAAGCTGATGCATCTATTAAAGTCGCACCAAGATCAAGTAAATATAAATGAAAATCTAAATGGTGTAATGCCGCAGCTTTTAACTGAGAAAATGACCATTCATAAGGATATGAAATATATGGAATTTTTTCATGTTCGTAAATCAAATCATCTTTTGAAAATTCTTCAGAAAAATTTTTTTTTTCAACTAATTTAGTCTGAATCAAATAATTATCATTAATAGATTTTTCAATTATATTCTTCTCAATAATATAGTGTAATCTATTCAATCCTTCCTTGTTGATAATTCTATATACTTTATTGTTAGAGTAAAAAACCTTTCCTGCTTGATCTCTAAAAGAACCTTTATCAAAAATCATCTGGCTTTTTATCTTTTTTACTTAATAGTTTTTTGAAAAAATTTTTAAGTTTATTCCAATATAATGTTATGGTTGCAATACTGGCAGCTACAAATCCTAGAATTGCTTGTAATATTATGCTTCCAGTTCCAGGATCGAGATAAGCAAAACTATTAGAAGTAAATGAAATTAAAGTAATAAAAATTAATAATAATAAATAGAGCATCTTCATAGTTTAGTTTATAATTAATATACTTTATATAATTCAATTCAATAAAATCTTAATTTATTATTATTTTAATTATATTTAGATTATTATGTCTCCAATCTTCTGTCTAAAATTTTTAAAAAAGTATTATAGTGATTAAAAATTGTGAATTTTTTAATATATTTTAAGTTATTAATTCTAAGATTATTATTATTTAAGCTATTGATAAATATTGGAAATTTTTCAAGAAAACTATCTAAATTATTATTTTTAAAAAGTATACCATTGAAATTATTTTGTATAATTTCTTTAGGTCCTGGTAGAGCGTCGCTAGAAAAAATTGGAGTTCTGCATATACCAGCTTCTATGAGAACAAAACCAGGATCTTCCCATAAAGATGAAAGGATAAAACCTTTTGCATTTTTAAAATATGGAAATATATTTTTTTGGTGACCTAGTAAATAAATATTATTTTCAAGATTATTTTTCGTTAAAAAATTTTGTATAGAAGATTTTTGTTCACCCTCTCCAGCTATAAACAATTTGATTTTTTTATTTTCTGGAAATAAATTAATAAATTTATTAATAGCTTTACATAAAAATAAAAAATTTTTCTGCTTTGTAAGCCTGCCTACTGCTAAAAAAAAATCTTCCTTTTTATCTATTTTTTTTTTTTTATCTTTATTAATTTTATTAACTTCTAATATAGGATCGTACAAAACTTTTAATTTATATTTTTCTACAATATTTAAACTTTTTATATAATTATAAGTATTTTTTGTTGGACAAGTAACAGCGTAAATTTTTTTAAAAGCTATTTTCCAAATAAATGTTCTTATTAATCCTAGCCTAGGCAATCCAGAAATTCTAAGAATAAATTTTGTCTCAAAATTAAATAAGATTAATTGAATTAATGGTAATGATGTTATCAAATGTATAATAACAAAGTTAGGTTTTTTTTTCTTTATTAGAGACAGCAAAGGAAAAAATCCTAATATAAAAAAAATTAAGAAAGACAATCTACTTTTTACTTTTCCATAAATAGGTAAATATTTAATTATATTAGAGTTAAAAAAGTTGAGAGTTTTGATGCCTTTTGTATTTAATTCTTCATGGTGTTTATTAAATTCACCAAAAAAATTTATTATAGAGCATTCGTATTCCTTGCTATATTTTTTAAAACTATATGCTGAATTAATTACCGCTCTTGATGTAGCAATATGTGTTAGGTGTGGTGACCAGTAAAAAATTCTTTTTTTTGGAATCAAATCTATAAATTTGTTATAATTTTTTTTTCTTGTTTGTAATTTTAAAGCAATAGTATTATGTATTTCACTGTTTTATATTACTAATTAATATTTTTTTAAATTAAAAACTATGAAAAACTATACTGATAAATTAGACAATTTTTTGATTACAGTTAAAAAATATGAAAAATGCTAGCAAAAAGTTGATAGTATTTATACCTTCTATAGAAGATGGTGGTGTAGAAAAAAATTTATTTTTAATACTTAACTACCTCAGCTTAAAGTTAAAAAATATAATACTAATTACTTTTGATAATAATTCAAAAAAAAAAATAAGAAAAAATATAAATATAATTAACCCATTTTTTAATTTTTCTTTTATTAAAGGAAGATATTTAAAATATATATTTTGCTTAATTGTTTTAGCAAAAATATTACTTTTCAGTAGGAATTATACTGTATTATCATTTCAAGCCAATATATTCGTGATAATTATATCAAAATTTTTTGGCATATCAGTTATTTCAAGATCTAACTCATCCTCGACGGGTTGGTCAAAAAATGCTTTCAAGCAAATGATTTTTTCACACTATTTCAAAATAACCGATGAAATTATTGTTAATAGCTTTAAATTTAAAAAAGAAATGGATGAGAGATATAATATTAATTGTAAATGCATTCTAAATCCATTTGAATTTAAAAAAATCACTATAAAATCTAAATTTAAAGTAAAAAAAATATATAATAAAAAATCAATAAAATTGATTTCTATGGGTAGATTAACAACGCAAAAAGATTTTTTAACGATTTTAAAAGCGGTAAAAATTTTAAAAAATAAAAATATTGAACTTGTAATTTTAGGTAAAGGAGAAGAGGAAAAAAAATTAGAAAAATTTATAGATCAAAATAATTTAAACAATAAAGTTAAATTACTAGGATATAAAACAAATCCCTTTCCATATATAAAGCAAGCAGATATATTTTTACTTTCGTCGATTTTTGAAGGATCACCAAATGTATTAGTTGAGGCACTTTATTTAAAGAAATATATCATTTCTACTGATTGTCCAACTGGTCCCTCTGAAATTTTAAGTAATGGTAAATATGGCCAACTAGTAAAAATTGGGGACTTTAAATCAATTGCTAAAGCTATAATTAAATATAAAAAAAACAATTATTATAAAAAAAAAATTATTGAAGGACATAAAAGTTTAAGTATTTTTTCACATAAAAGAAATAATATAAAATATTTAAATTTAATTAAAAAATATCTATAACATTTTGTTTAATAATTTTTATGATTAAAAAAAAAATAAAAAAAGCTTTGATATTAGGAATATCTGGTCAAGATGGTACACATATTTCTGAATTTTTGCTTAAGCAAAATATAAAAGTACATGGCATATCAAGAAAAAAACAAAATTGGTCAATTAATCTAAAATCTAAAAATATTTTAAAAAAAATAAAAGTATTTAAATTGAAAAAAAATTTATCTAATTTAATAGCTATTTTAAAAAAAAATTATGATTATATATTTTTTTTTGGTGCACAAAATAATGTTTTTAAGTCTTTTAATAAATTAGAAAAAAATACTTTTGAAAGCCATATAAAACCTTTAAAAATAATTCTTGAATATATTAGAAAGCAAAAATCCTTTAAATCAAAACTTTTATTTGCAAGTTCAAGTGAAATATTTGGCTATCACACAAATAAAAAGCTAAACGAAAAAAGTGAAAAAAACCCTCTCAGTCCATATGGTTTATCTAAATTAATTGGCTTTGAAGTTGTCAAATCTTATAGAGAAATGTTTAACTTGCCAGTTTTTTCCATAATTTTTTTTAATCACGAGTCAAATATAAGATCTAATGAATTTGTGTTTAAAAAGGTTTCAAATTATTTAAAAAAACAAAATTTTAAAAAAAAATTAGCTCTTGGTGATACTGGTGTAAAAAGAGATTGGGGTTGGTCTGTTGAATATATGAATATTTCAGCAAAAATAATGCAATCTAAATATGTGGATGATTATATAATAGCAACAGGAAAAACAACTGAACTTAAAAACATTATTAAATTGTTTTTTAGAAAACATAGAATGGATTATAAAAAATATACTAAAATCGATAAAAAGTTTTATAGAAGAAATGAAATTAAAGAAAATTATGCAAATATAGAAAAATTAAAAAGAGATTTAAAAATTTACCCAAAAATCAAATTTAATAAACTCATTAATTTCATTTAAATAATCATGACCTTTAAAAACATCTTATTTCCTGAAAATGTAATCAAAGATGGTGGATTAAGAAAAGAAAATATTTCGATAAATAAAGATAGTACTTACCCGATGATTTCAGTTATTACGGTTGTGTTAAATGGAGAAAAATTCTTAGAAGAATCCATAGAAAGTTTACATGCTCAGAAAGATAAAAATTTTGAACATATTATTGTTGATGGTGGATCAACAGACAAAACTCTAGATATAATAAAAAAATTCGAGTCAAAAATTGACTATTGGTGCCAAGTTAAAGATAAAGGTATTTACGATGCATTCAATCTTGGTATGCAACTTGCTAAAGGAGAATATATTTGTTTTTTAAATTCTGATGATACTTTTACTTTAGATGCATTTAAAATATTAAATAATTATATAACTAAATATCCTGAGAAAGATTTTATTTTCGGTTCAGTTAAAAAACATTGGGGGATTTTATATGGTTATAAACCGTACAAAATTCATTGGAGTTGGGGATTTTATTCAAGCCACTCAACTGGTTTTTTTATAAAAACTAGTTCTGCAAAAAAAGTTGGTCTTTACAATTTAAAGTATAAATATTCAGCTGATTATGATTATTTTTATAGAATGATTGTTAAAGAAAAACTTCAAGGTATTGGAACAAAAAAAAATGAATTATTTGGGATTTTTAGAAGAGGAGGTTTTTCAAGTAAAATAAAATTTATAGACCATTTTTTTGAAGAAATACAAATTCGTTTAGATAATAAACAAAATAAATTAATGGTACTTCTTATATTTATTTATAAATATATTAAAAATTTCAAGAAATTATAATGAATATATTAATTACTGGAGCTGCAGGATTTATTGGTTCGAGCATTGCTATGCATCTCTCAAAAAATAAAAATAACAGAATTTTTGGATTAGATAATATTGACAGTTATTACTCTCAAAAGATCAAAAGATTAAGACTTAAAGAGTTAAAAAAATACAAAAATTTTTTTTTTAAAAAGGTAGATATCACTGATGAGGAAAAATGTTACAATTATATTAAAACTAAAAATATAAAGCTAATTATACATTTGGCTGCTCAAGCTGGAGTCAGATATTCTTTTATAAACCCATCAAAATATATCGATAGCAATATAAGTGGTTTTTTAAATATAATATTTTGTGCAAAAAAATTAAATATAAATAGAATTATTTATGCCTCATCAAGCTCTGTTTATGGTGAAAATAAAAATTTTCCATTAAGTGAAAAAGAAATTACAAAGCCCATTAATATTTATGGTGTATCAAAAAAACTTAATGAAAAAATTGCTAATACATATCAAAAAATAACAAAGATAAATTTTGTTGGACTTCGTTTTTTTACAATTTATGGAGAATGGGGAAGGCCAGATATGTTATTATTTAAAATATTTAAGTCATATTTTACTAAAAAAAAATTATATTTAAATAATTATGGAAATCATGAAAGAGATTTTACTTACATAGGTGATGTAATGAAGATTATAAATAAAATTATACTTAAAAAATTTAAAAATCATAAAATTTTTAACATATGTTCAAACAAGCCTATTAATATATTGGAAATATTGAACATTTTTAATGATAATAAGCAAATAAATGTAAAATTATCTAAAAGACACAATGCAGATATATTAAAAACTCATGGAGAAAATAAAAAAATAAAAAAGGAATTAAATTTTAAAAAATTTACAAGCTTTTATTCTGTTTATAAAAAAATATTTTTTTGGTATAAAATTAACAAAATATACAAACACTAATAGTCAAAAATAATTTATTTTAATTTTTATCGATCAAATTAAAAAAATAGTTACCTAATTTTGTCTTGTTAATATTTGAATTATTTTTTACTTTTAGAGTATTTTTTGTTTTAGTTATTTTTTTCAATTTCATGTATAAATCTCTTGAAGATTTGGAACTAAAAAATAATACATTTTTATAATTTATTTCTTTATTTATTTTTATATCTGATAGTAACAATTTTTTTGAATAAGAAACTGCTTCATAAGCAGAAAAACCGCCCGGACCTCCTTCGTATAAAGATGGCTGTATAACTGCAGTACTTTTTTGCATTAAATATATTTGTTCTTCTCTAGGAATTAAGTTCAAGATTTTTATTTTTTCATTTTCAATTAACTTTCCATATTTTTTTTTTAATTCGTTAAAATAATTTGGAAACCTGCTGTCATTAGTTAAACCAGTGCAAACAAGTATATAATTATCATTATCATTTAAAAATCTTGAAAAGGCGCTAAATGCCAAATCATGATTCTTATGCTTCCAAAAATGGTTGCATATAATAAAAAAATTTTTACTTATTTTAAATTTTTCTTTTAAATTAATACTTGGATTACTTTTGGAATCATATTTATAAGGTAAAAAAGGAATAGTAAAAATTTTTTTATTTTTAACTTCATAATTTCTCAATAATCCTTTTTTAACGAAATTAGAATTCACTAAAATAGCATCGTTTTCTCTAATAATTTTTTTGAAATTTTCATTTCTCATAGTAATTTCTTTTTTTTTAAAATATTTTGGTAAATCTAAATGTTGTAGATCATAAATATAACTAAATGATTTATATTGCTTATTTTTTAATTTACTTTGAATTGGAAAAACTAAATAAGGTTTATATTTTTCATGATCCTCTATTTTTGAAAAATAAGTAATATATTTTTGTATTTTTTTATTTTCTTTAAAAAAATATTTTGAAGACGTTGTGAAGCTATGAATTCTATTTTTATTCTTAGAAAAAAAGTTTTTGAAAAATATAAATGAGTTGTAAATAATTTTTTTAGTTTTTAAATATAGGTTTTCATTAAAAATTAAAATTTTTAAATTATATTTTTTATTAAAACTTTTATTATCTACAAGACAATATGAAATATATTTAATTAAGTTTAAAATACCTTGGGAAGGATACATCCCTGATGTAATTATCACCATTTTTTTCATTAAAATTATTTTTTATTTCTTTTTTTAATAAATTTTAGTGGATTTCCTGCATAAACTGACCATGACCTTAAGTCTTTTTTTACAAATGATAAAGCACCAATGGTTGTGCCTTGATTTATTGTGCACTTGCCTAAAATAATTGATCCAGATCCAATTATAACATTACTCATAACTTTTACATGACCTTTGATGGTTTTGTTAAACTTTGTAAAATTTAAATAGTCATCAATTTTTGAATATATTTTTACACCCTGCGAAATATTAATATTATTATTAATGTTAATTCCTCCGGCACAACCTAAATAACATTGTCCACCAATATGAACATTGGAACCAATTTTTAATCGTCCTTCCTTAGCAGAAATAATGGTGTAATCATCAATTCTAACGTTGTTTCCAATTTCGATATTTTTTTCACCTATAATTGTAGCATTTTGAGATATTTTTATATTTGAGCCTAATTTTTTGAAACCATATTTTTTTAGTAAATTTTTATTTATAAATTTATCATTCATATTAAATTAATCTTACCTTTATAATTTTTTTAATAAATAAATATTTATTATTTTACATATTTTTTTTATCTCATTATTACTTAAGTCTGGAAACGAGGGCAAAGAGATGCCGGAATAATAAATTTTATTTGAATTTTTGAATTCTTTGTTAGATTGTTTATACATTTTTAATTTGCTCATAGGTGTAAATATTGGCCTGGTCTCGATAGAGTTATTTAATAAATGTTTTTGCAGACTATTTTTTAACTTAGCATTTTTTAACAAGATGGTTACTAGCCAATAAGTGCTCTCAGTTGCATTAATTTTTTCTTGAAATTTTACGTAATTATTATTTAAAAATTTTTGGTATAGTGAAAAAATTTTTCTTTTTTTTTTAATAAAATAATCCAATTTTTTTAATTGAGATAATCCAATTGAAGCGCAAATATTTGTCATTCTATAATTATATCCAATAATCTCATGATTATAAAAATTATTTATTTTTTTTATATTTAAACCTTGTGACTTAAGTTTTACTATTTTATTGTAAATTGAATTTTTTTTACAAACAACCATTCCACCTTCTCCTGTTGTTATTGTTTTGTTGCCATAAAAGCTGAAAGTAGAGACATCTCCAAATGACCCACAATATTGTTTTTTATATTTAGAGCCAATAGACTCTGCACAATCTTCAATAATATTAATTTTATATTTTTTTTTAATTTTTAAAATTTCGTCAAAATTGTAAGTGAAACCGTATAGGTGAACCAGAATTATAGCTTTTGTTTTTTTTGAAATTTTTCTTAATATTTTATCATAGTCCATAAGCCAAGTTTTAGAATCTATATCAACGAAAATAGGTTTTGCGCCTACATATGTAACAGCATTTGCTGTAGCAACAAATGTAATATTGGGAACTATAACTTCATCACCTTTTTTAATACCTAGACTCATTAAAGCTAAGTGAAGAGCAGTAGTTCCATTTGAAGTTACTGTCGCATATTTATATTTGAATTTTTTTTTAAATTCATTTTCAAATTTATTTACATATACGCCTTTTGATGAAATCCAGCCTTGCTCTATACAGCTTATAACATTTTTTTTTTCATTTAAGGATAAACTAGGTTTATAAAGTGGAATAAATTTTTTATTCATTAATATGTTCTCATTTAATTATTATA
>CACAFZ010000008.1 GCA_902531885.1 uncultured Pelagibacteraceae bacterium | reverse complement strand
ATTCCCTGCAAATATCAACTAACTCCATTACCGTTCCAGGAGTTATTACATCTGGTTTAATTATAACTGAACATCCTGCAGCAAGTGCAGTAGAAATTTTTCTAGAAGATAAAACTAATGGAAAGTTCCATGGTGACAAAGCAGCAACAACACCGACTGGTTGATAATAAACATGAACTCTTGTATCTGGAAATCTACTTTCTACAGTCTGTCCATAAATTCTTTTTGTTTCCTCTGCATTCCACTCAAAAATATCTGCTGCTCCACCAACTTCACCTTTGGCTTCTGTAAAAGGTTTACCGACTTCTAATGTCATCCATTTTGCCAACACATCTTGTCTTTCTCTCATTTTGTCAGCGATCTTTCTTAAAATATATGATCTTTGCCATGGCGCTGTTTTTTTCCAAACTAATAAACCTTTTTCTGCAGATTTTAATGCTCCCTCTACATCTTTCGGTGTTGCTTTTGATGCGTTTCCTATAACTTCTTCTGTAGCAGGATTAATTACTTCGTAAGTTCCTTTATCTGATGACTCTAGCCATTTACCATCAATAAATTGACCAAATTTTTCGTACATAATTATCTAATGTAACATTACTTTAGGTTGTGTCTACTATGCAATTTAATCATTACTAGTTAGAATATTTCTGTAATAATGATAATTTAATATTTTGAAAGGAGGTTGATATGGCTAAATTTATAACTTTAGGATGTTATACAGCAAAAGGTCTAGCTGGGTTTGTTAGTAACCCAAGTACAGATAGAAAAGCTGCTACATCAGCACTGGCAGCTTCAGTTGGAGCAAAAGTGACTCGTTATGCCGGACTAAGAGGTAAGTATGATTTTATGGCAGAGATAGAAGGTACTTTTGAACAGTGTGCTGCTGCTGCAATGACAGCAGTAGGAAGTGGAGCTGTTTCTGATTTTACAATTTTAGAAGATGTAGATCTGAATAAAATTGCTGAGACTGCTCAGAAAATGGCTTCTGGATATAAAGAACCAGGCAAATAAAAAAAAAAATTTAACTTCCAGTTTTTTAACTGGAAGTTAGATGGCCTCATATAAAGTTGGAAACATTTTTCCACCCAATGGATCCCCATTTTTGTATCCAGCTTCTTGCATTGCTTTTCTATAATTATAACTTGTCCAGTCCCCAACATAGCTAATTTTAGCATCTTCTTTTGCTACTCTTAAAGTGTAACGACTTAGTGTTTTTTTTGGTATTGAAGTGCTTAATGTTCCGTGAAGAGTTCTCATATCAAATATTACGCAATCTCCTAATTCACAATCCCATTGTAAAAATTCATATTTATCTTTGTTTCCTAAAATATCTGGTGGTAGTTCATATTTTTTTCCATCAACAACACATTCTTTTCCTTCAACTTTATGACCGTCTTTAAATAATACTCTTAAAAAAAGTTTGTTCCATAAGTGTGAACCTTTAACCCAAACTACTCCTTCATTTTTACCAGTTACTTGTAAAGGCAACCAAAGAACGCACATGGTTCCATCCATATCAAAATAACTTACATCATGGTGGAATGGAGTGGTAGATTTTGATCCACCTTCTCTTAAAAACCAGTTATCCATTACAAGGTTTATTTTTTTTGCAGACATCAACTCTGATGCAATCTTTGCATATGGCGAATTAAAGACAAAATCTTTAAACTCCGGTACTAAATCCCAAGTCCAATAATCTTCCAAATATGCAGGAACATTCTTTTTAATTGTATGAGATTTAAATCTAGGACTGGGATTTTTTATATCCCTTTGAATCCCTTTTTCTAACTTTTTTATCCAACTGATATCAAATTTTCCTTTTAAAAAAATTGCCCCATCATTTTTAAAGCTGTTTATTTCCGTTTCGCTTAAAATATTATTCATTTACCTGCAGAATTGGCTACATAAAATGAAACAATATCTATTTCTTCTTTTGTTAAAATTCCTTCTTCTCCATAAGCAGGCATAACTCCAAGTCCATAAGTAACCATTTCTTTTACCGATTCCACTGTAAGACTTACTGTATCTAAATTTGGTCCAACATTACCTTCGGAACCTGCTGCTTTCAATATATGGCATGCAGCGCAACCAGCTGTTTCATTAAAAATTTCAAGCCCTTTAAGCATCTTAGCATCGTCGGCTGATAAATTTTGAATATATATTGTAAATGAAAATAAAATTATTAATAAAAATTTACTAATTTTCATTAATCGATTTTAAAACTTTTTATAATATTATACTACAGTAATATTTACACTATGATCCATCCAACCATTGTGCGCGTAGCCTCTTCTATTTTCCATTCTCAATTTTGGTTGTTTGTCAGGACCATTAGATGCCAAACTAGCAATATTATAAGTGCCGGATGATAAAGTTGTTTCTAAAGCAAACTGTCTCCAAGCAAACTTTCCTAAATCAGGTCCAACAAATCTTGCTCTTTTCCAACTTTTTCCACCGTCTACAGATACTTTCACACTTCTAACTTTTCTTGTGCCTCCCATTGCAACTCCAACTATTTGAACTTTTCCAGCTTTAACAGTTCCAGTTTCATCTGTTGGTCTAGTGATCCAAGATTTTACGGGCATTTCCCAACAAGAAGGATATTGAGGTCCCTTTTTTCCTATTGGCGAAATTCTATAGCTTGTTTTCATATATTTTACGGCAGACTCTTTTGTAGTAAAAGCTACTTTTCCAAGATGTTTAACATTATTAATTCCAAAGTAACCTGGGGTAACCATTCTCAATGGACCGCCATGAGCATTTGGCAATGGAACACCGTTCATCTCCCAAGCTAAGATAGCATCTAAATAAACTTTTTTTGGAACTGATCTTTCAACCATTGCTTTTTTTGGCGCTAGTCCAGTTGGTACATGGTCAACACCAGCAGATGTCATAAAAACTGCTTCACTTCTAATTCCTCCACAAGCATCAACTACTGCCTTTACTGGTACACCTGTCCAAATAACGCAGGCTGCTGCGCCTGTTTTCCACTGCGATCCTCTAACTTTATGTTCAAAATAACCTCTACCATTTCCTGAGCACTGTAAAATTGTAGCAATTGTTGTATGACCTAATTTTTTTAGCTGCGCCAAAGAAAAGGTTTTTGGATTTTTTACACCCTCAATAGATACTTCCCAGCTATTTTTATCACCAATTTGTGAGTCTGACATAGTTGGCATATTATTTCTAATGTATACATTTCTATTTGGAGTGATTAAACTTTCTCCAATAGCGCTCCTATGTGTTTCAATTCCTTTATCTGAGTGTACAATCAATGCGTCTCTATTCTTCCAACTTATAAAATTTGGTAATCCTTTTGTGCCTTCTTTGTGATTTGCATTTGATATAGTTATAGGAACTACTGAAGCTGTTGCGGCTAAACCTGCTAGTGCCGCTGTTCCTGATAAAAAGTTTCTTCTATTAACATTTAATTTATTTTTTATTTTTTTCATATATCCAACCTCCATTTCAGACATGTTATGTTAACAAAAAATTCATTTACCTAAAATAGAAAAAAAAAAAAATTACAATTACTAGTTTTACAATTTATAGTTGTAATTTTAATTATTTTTTAGAATATAGTGAGGAGTTTTAAATTTATAAAATAATTTTTCTAGTATAAGTTTCTACTATGCAACATTTAGAAGATAGTTTTGGAAGAAAATTTCCTTACATTAGAATGTCAATTACTGATGTATGCAATTTTAAATGTGGTTATTGTTTACCAAACGGTTACCAAGTTGATAAAAGTGATAATAGAAAATTTCTTCATCTAGATGAAATAAAACGTCTTGCAAAATGCTTTTCTGAATTAGGAGTTTGTAAAATTAGAATCACTGGTGGGGAACCAACTGTAAGAAAGGACTTTTTTGAAATTATTAAAGTCTTAAAATTTGAATCTGGAATAGAAAAAGTTGTAATTACTACAAATGGCTATCATCTGGATAAAAAAGCAAAGTTATTGGTTGATAGTGAATTAAATGGAATTAATATAAGTATAGACAGTCTCGTCCGTGAAACTTTTAAAAATATTACTGGTCATGATAGATTGCCTGAAATTTTGCAGGGAATAAAAAATTTACAAGACTTAGGATTTAATAATATAAAAATTAATGCTGTTTTATTAAATGGAGTTAATGCATCAGAAAAAGATTTTATTAGATGGTCAAATTTTATTCGAAATAATAAAATTGATTTTAGATATATAGAGCTAATGCAAACAGGTGATAATTTAGATTATTTTAAAAAATATCATATTTCCTCTAAGATATTTAAGAATTTTTTAAATGAAAATAAATGGATTTTTCAAACACTAGGGAAGGATGCAGGTCCTTCTTTAAATTATATAAATCCTGAATTCAAAGGTAAGTTTGGAATTATCGCTCCTTATTCGAAAGATTTTTGTAAAAGTTGCAATCGTTTAAGAATTACATCTAGAGGAGATTTAAGACTTTGTTTATTTGGAAATACTGGAATTAGTTTAAGGCATTTGTTGCAAAAAGATGATCAGCTTAATGAGTTGAAAGATCTTATACTAAAACAAATGCAATTTAAAAAAGAGTCTCATTATTTGGAGCTTGGAGAAACAGGTTCAACTAAAAATTTATCTAAAACTGGAGGATAATTGACTAAATTAAAAATAGTAAACCAAAATGAATTAAAAGACTGGGCAAAAGAAATTTTTAAAAAAAATTCATTTAATATGGTTGATGTTTCTTCAAAAAAAGAAACATTTAGAAGAGCACTTGCATCAGGAAAAATTTATGTTGGTAAAAAAGTTTTTGATTTAATAAAAAATAAAAAAATGCCTAAGGGAGACCCTATAAGTCTAGCAGAAGTTTCTGCTGTTCTTGGTGTAAAAAAAACTAGTGAATTGATACCTTTGTGCCACCCACTACCTATTGACCATACAGCAACAAAAATTGTTATGAATGAAATAGATAACTCTCTGGAAGTTTTTTGTGTGGTATCTGCTGTCGCAAAAACTGGTGTTGAGATGGAAGCAATTATGGGAGTAAATGCTGCTTTGATAACTATTTATGATTTAAGCAAAATAGTTAACCCACATTTAAAAATTGATAATGTTAAATTGTTAATAAAAGAAGGTGGAAAAAGTGGTTTGTGGACTAATCCAGATGGCTTACCTAAATTTTTAGAAAATATTTTTTAAATGAAAATAAAACTTGAACTATTTGGTGCAAGTAGAGATTTAAGTAATAAAGAGTTTTTAGAACTTAATATTAAAGAAAACATTTCTATTAAAGACCTTAGAAATAAAATAATTAATTATGTAGATGAAAAATTTAAAGGAAACGAAAATTATAAAAAAATAATTAAATCTTCAGCATTTTGTTCCGAGGATAATAATATTGTATCTGACAATTATCAAATTACAAAGGATCAAAAAATTGGAATCATTCCCCCCATTGGAGGAGGTTGATGCTACACACAAAAATAATAGATCTTTCAAAAGAAAAAATTAAACCAGAAAATGCTGAAGAGTTTATTGCATCTTCAAAATTTGGTGCTTCAATAGTATTTTACGGAACTGTAAGAGAAAATAATGAAAATAAAAAAGTTACTGGAATTACTTATGACAGTCACGATCAACTAGTAATTAAAAGCTTTAAAGAAATTTACAATGAAGTAGATGAAAAACTAAATATTAAAGATAAATCTGTATTTATCGAACATGTTAAAGGTTATGTTGGACTTGGTGAAATTAGCATTATAATCGCAGTAGCTTGTCCCCATAGATCTGAGGCATATGATTTATCAAGATACATCATTGAGGAAATTAAAAAGAGATCTCCAATTTGGAAGAAAGAACACTATGAAAATAAAGAAAGCGAATGGTTAAAGGGAAATCCTATTCAAGCTAATTAAAATCTTTTTTAAAATCAAAATCTTTAAATATTTTACTTGAATTTACTTTGATAAAGTTTGTTTGATTTTTTAGTCTTTTTACCATAAATTTTGCACCATAATCTCCTTTTATTTTTTTAAATTTACTTAAAACAGCAATATCAAAACCAATTGGATTTCCTACCCTTTTTCTAAATTTTAAGGCATGAACTAAGTGTTTTTTCTTTAGAATAGAACTACAAATTTTATTTATATGAATAGTTTTAATAAAAGGCATATCTGATTGCACAATAATAAAACCTTTATTTTTTTTAGATATTTTATTTAAACCACATTTTATAGAGGTTGACATTCCTTTTTTATATTTTTTGTTAAAAATAAATTGAATTTTTTTATTTTTGTTAATAATTTTTTTTACTTTATGACTTTCATAACCTAGGACAATTATAATTTTGCTAACTTTACTTTTTATTACAGAATTTAAAGCATGATTAATCAATGGTTTTTTTTTATAAATTTTTAAAAGTTTATTTTCTTTTATAAGTCTTTTTGATTGACCTGCTGCAAGTATAATAGCTGAGAGCACAACAAAACTTTATTTAAAATAAATTTTCAAGATATTTGTTTATATCTTGATTTGCTTTTTCATAATCCGCATAACATTTAGTTAGTGTTATTCCGTGATAATTTTTTGTGGGTTCTGCTTTTTTACAACCTGATTCAGTTAAATTCACAAATTTAACAGAATTTAAATTTGAAAATAATGAATAATCTTTTGGAGAGTTAAAATGGTCTTTATCATGTGTAATAATAATTGCATTTAGTTGAGATAAATCTTCAACAAAGCCATAATATCTTACGTCTTCCCACCAAGGCCAATCTTTTCTATTTTCAACTGTACCGCCTGCTCCTGGATTAAGGCCTATAACACCTTTCACGAATTCAGGAAATTCTGCTTTTATTTTAATTGATTGCCAGCCACCAGATGAGTGGCCTGCAAGAATAATGTTTTTAAATCCTTCTCCTATAAAGCTATCAACTTTTTCTTTAATAACTCTTCGCCTTTGATTTTGTTTTTGTTTATTAATTAATGGAGTGCCATCTTTGTCTTTTAATTCTACAGCTAGTTTTCCACTTTTTTCATGAGCTTTCCACATTTTAGTTTGTTCCTTTTTTGACCACCCTTTTGCACCTGTACAAAAACGGAAAATTTTTATAGTAAAATTTTTTATTTTTTTATTATGGAAGTCTCTTATAACTTTAGCAACGTTGTTTGCGCTATCTGTACACTTATCAGTTTTCTGATCATAATCAGAACCATGATTGTAAATAATTAAAATTGTATTTTTTTTATCAGTTATTTGTTCTTTAGAATAAAGTTTTCCTTTATTATCAACAAAACCATTATTTTTTGAAATTTTTTTTAATTCTTTATCAAATTTTGAGACGGAGTGAGCGTTGCTTGAAATTATTAAAAAAAATATAAGAGTAAAAATTTTTTTCATTTTTTATATGTTTCTGCAACTAGTTGGGAAATTATTGATAATGCAATTTCAGGTGCAGATCTTCCTCCTAGTTTTATACCAATAGGGCCATAAATTGAATTTATTTCCATTTCATTAAATCCAGCATCTTTTAATCTCTTACATCTATTTTCATGAGTTTTTTTACTTCCAAGTGCACCAATATAATAAAATTTATTTTTTAAAGCATGCTGTATAGCTGGATCATCTATTTTTGGATCGTGAGTTAAAGCTATTAAAGCAGTATTTTCATTTGTTTCCAAATCTTTAAATGCTTCTTCTGGCCATTTATTAATTATTTTTAAATCTGGAAACCTTTCTTCTGTTGCAAAATAACCTCTTGGGTCAATTATTGATATTTCAAAATTTAAACTTTTTGCAAAATCTACAAGATATTGAGCAATGTGTACCGCCCCTACTATAATTACATTTATTGGTCTAATGTACGTTTCAACAAAAATATCAGTATTTTCTATAACTCCATTTTTTTTTGATTTAAAAAAGCTTTCTATGTGATCCTTGTAACTTTCAATATTTTTACTTAATTTTTTCCCTTTCTCAAATATCTCACTATCACCATTCTTTAAATTAGTTACAATCGCAAATTCAGTTTTAGAAGCTTTTTTTTTAATTATTTCCTGAAGAATTTTTATTTTCATTAGTTTACTTGTTCAAGATAAACTGCTATCTCACCACCGCAAGCAAGCCCAACTTCCCAAGCACTTTCATTTGAGACTTTAAATTCTATTTTTTTACAAGGTTTGTTTTCTTTAATTAATCCAAGACATTCTCTGACAACTGCAGATTCAACACAGCCACCAGATACTGATCCTGAAAAATCACCTTTTTCATTCACAATCATTCTGCTACCTACTTGTCTTGGTGATGAACCCCATGTTTGTATAACAGTTGCTATAACAACCTTTTGATTGGATTTTACCCAGTCATTTGCTTCTTCTAAAATCTTTTCATCAAATGAATTTTTCATTTGAATTAAAGTTAATACCGAATGATTTAATTAGCAAGCTTCAACAGCTTTTTTTGCAAACACTTTAACCATATTTGCTCTATATTCTCCAGATGCATGTATATCTGAGTTCATTCCTGATGAAGAAATTCTAACCGCATCTACTGCCGAAGATGAAAAATTACTTGATAATGCTTTTGCCAAATCTTTATCATTATAAACACATGATTTTGCTCCTGTAACTGCAACATTAACTTCACTTTTATGTTTAGCCACGTAAACTCCAACAACAGCATATCTTGATGCTGGGTTCGGATATTTTTGATAATTCGATTTTTCTGGAATTGAAAATTCTATCGCTTCAATAATCTCTCCACTCTTTAATGAAGTTTCAAACATACCTTTAAAAAATTTTTCAGCTTCTATTTTTCTGCTATTTGTGTGAATGACAGCATTTAAAGCTATACATGCTGATGGATAATCAGCTGATGGGTCATTGTTAGCAATAGATCCTCCAATTGTACCTCTGTTTCTTACTTGAGGATCTCCAATTCCTTCAGCTAAAACAGCTAAAGATGGTATTGCTTTCTTTACATCTTTTGAATTTGCTACCTCAACATGTTTTGTCGTTGCTCCAATTTTTATAGACTTGCCGCTAACTTTAATTCCTGACAAACTTTTTATTCCTTTTATATCTATAATATCTCTATAGCTTGCTAATCCTAACTTAATAGAAGGAATAGTTGTCATTCCTCCTGCTAAAAAAGCCGAGCTAGAAGATGATAGTTTTGAAGCTTCTTTTACGTCTTTTGCCGAATGATAATTAAATGTTTTCATATTTTACTCCTTATGCTGCTTCTGAGTTTTTTTTCTTATTTTGATTACAAGCTTTCCAAACTTTTTCTGCAGTTGCTGGCATAGAAATTTCTGTTCCTATTGCATTCATCACAGCGTTCATTACGGCTGGTGGTGATGCAATTGCTCCTGCTTCTCCACATCCTTTGGTCCCAAGTGGGTTTGAGGTAGCAGGCGTACATGTAAAACCTAACTCAAATTCTGGAAAATTATCAGCTCTAGGCATAGTATAATCCATATAAGATGCAGTAACTAATTGGCCTGTCTCATCATAATGACAATTTTCATAAAGTGCTTGTCCTATTCCTTGAACTATTCCTCCATGGACCTGTCCTTCAACTACCAAAGGATTAATAATAGTTCCAAAATCATCTATAGCAGTATACTTAACTACTTTTGTTTCTCCTGTATCAGGATCTACTTCCACTTCACAAATGTGTGAACCTGCTGGAAAAGAAAAGTTAGCAGGATCAAAAAATGATGTTTCTTTAAGTCCTGGCTCTTCTCCTTCAGGTAAAGGTGATTTAACTTCTCCATAAGTACCTGGTAAGTAGCAAGCAAATGCTATTTCACCAATTGTTTTCTTTTTGTTTGATTTTGCTACAACAAATTCTCCATTACTAAACTCTACGTCATCTACGCTTGCTTCTAACATTTTTGCTGCTACTCTTTTTCCTTTTGCTATTATTTTATCACAGGCTTTAACTATTGCTGTTCCGCCTACTGTTAAAGATCTCGAACCATAAGTTCCGTATCCAAAAGGTCCTTTGTCCGTATCCCCATGTGAGATTTCAATGTTTTCTATTGGTACACCTAGTTGATCTGCAGCTATTTGAGCAAATGTAGTATCGTGTCCTTGTCCATGACTATGTGAACCAGTAAATACAGTAACATTTCCTGTCGGATTAAATCTTACTTCTGCAGATTCCCATAACCCTATTCCACATCCTAACATCATAACAACAGGTGATGGCGCTATACCACAAGCCTCAAAGTATGAGCATAATCCAATTCCTCTTAATTTACCTTTATTAGCAGACTCTCTTTTCCTTTTCTCAAAACCTTTGTAGTCAGCTACTTCCATTGCTTTGTTCAAACTAGCAACATAATCTCCTGAGTCTACAGAATGAACTAATGTTTGTTGGAATGGAAATTGAGTTGGAAAGTTTTTCATACGAATTTCAGCTGGATCCATACCAAGTTCTCTTGCTGCTTTTTCTACCAGTGTTTCAATTGTATAGGTTGCTTCTGGTCTTCCAGCTCCTCTATAAGCATCTACTGGTGCAGTATTAGTGAACACTGCTTTTACATTGGTATAAGCTGCAGGCATTTTATAAACTCCGGTAGCACAAGGTCCAAATAAATAAGTTGGAGTAACCGTTCCAAATACTGAAGCATAAGCTCCAATATTTGCTATTGTTTCATTTTTAAAACCTAAAAATGTTCCATCATTTTTAACAGCAAGTTCAGCATGTGTAACATGATCTCTTCCATGACAATCTGATAAAAAAGACTCTGTTCTGTCGGCAACCCATTTGACAGGTCTTTCAATTTTTTTTGCTGCCCAACTACATACAACTTCTTCAGCGTAAGGATAAATCTTTGACCCAAATCCACCTCCAACATCTGGAGCTATAACTCTTAATTTGTTTTCTGGAGCGACACCATTAAATGCTGAAATAATTATTCTAGCTAAGTGCGGGTTTTGACTTGTTGTATATAAAGTTATTTCTTCGGTAGACGGATTATAATCAGCATTAGCTGCTCTAGGTTCCATAGCATTTGGAATAACTCTGTTATTAATTAAATCAATTTTAATTATTTTGTCTGCTTTTTCAAAAGCTTCTTTTACTTTTGCTCTATCACCTAACAACCAATCGAAACATAAATTTTTTGGAATATCTTTATAAATTTGATCTGAGCCCATTGCACTTTTTGTATCTACTACGGCTTTAAGGATTTTATAGTCAACTTTAACAAGCTCTGCTGCATTTCTTGCTTCGTCGAGTGAATCTGCTATTACAACAGCAACATGATCTCCTACATAGTTAACTATATCATTTGCAAGGGGTGGGTGAGCTGGAACTTTCATATCGGATCCATCTTCACTTTTAATTCTCCATCCAGCTATTAATCCTCCTATTTTGTCGTTTGCAATATCTGCTCCTGTAAGTATAGACACTACACCAGGTGCTTTCATTGCTTTAGTTGTATCAACTTTTTTAATTTGTGCTCTTGCATGAGGTGATCTTACAAAATATGCAAATGTTTGATTAACAAAGTTCACATCTGCTGTATATTTGCCTCTTCCAGTTAAAAGTTTTTTATCTTCTTTTCTTTCGACCCTAGATCCAACTAAACTTGCCATATCTTATTTCCCTCCTACATTTTAGAAGCCGCTTCTTTAACAGCAGCTACTATATTTTGATAGCCAGTACATCTACAGATGTTACCTTCTAGCCATTCTCTAATTTCTACATCACTAGGTTTTTTATTATTTTGTAATAAATCAATTGCACTCATAACCATCCCGGGTGTGCAAAAACCACATTGCAAACCATGGAGCTTTTTAAATGCTTCTTGCATTGGATGCATTTTTCCATTTTTGGTTATGCCTTCAATAGTTGTAATTCTTGAACCATTCACATCAGCAGCAAACGCTGTACAGCTTTTTATTGATTTTCCATCTACGTGAACGACACATGCTCCGCATTGGCTTGTGTCACAACCAACATGAGTTCCCGTTAAGTTTAAAATATCTCTTAAAAAAACTGATAATAATGTATGATCTGGTACTTCTTTGGTAATTTTCTTACCATTAACTTCCGCACTAATCTTTTTCACCCCACACCTCCTTGAAAAAGTTACAATTTTATTAAAAACATTTAATCATAATAAAAAATAATCTTCAATTATTATTGAAATTTTGATTCTACTCTGACGCGATTCAGATAATTAAATACACAGCTATTCCTAATAAAAGTCCCAAACAAACATAAATTATAATTTTTTTATTTGGTATATTTTTTGCTTTATTAGTCAAATTTAATTCTTCTTTATCACTTATGTTTTTAAGGTTAGTTTCACGTGAAATTTTTTGTGTTGAAATAAGTTCAGAAAATTTGCCAAAAAAAATATCTGCCATTTTTTTAGCTGTCATATCAATCAGGCGCGATCCTACTTGAGCAATTTTTCCACCAACATTTGCTTCAACTTCATAAATAAGTTTTGTCCCTCCTTCAAACTCTTCTAGTTTAACTTTGGCTTTTCCAGAGGCAAAACCAACTGGCGAGTTTCCTGAGCCTTCAATTACATAGCTGTGAGGTGCTTCTATTTCTTTTAATTCTATATCACCTGTGAAAGTTGCATTAAATGGACCAATCTTGTTTGTTGCTGTAGCATTAAATTTTGTATCGGAATTTTTTTTAAATTCTTCGCAACCAGGAATTGATTTTTGTAAAACTTCTGGGTCATTTAACGCTTCCCAAACTTTTTGTTTGTCTAAATTAATTTGATAAGAGCCTGATAGTTTCATTTTAATTTATTTATCATAAAAAAAATGATGTTTAAACTTTAATCAACAAATTATAAAGTTCTAAAAAAAATTTTATATTTATCTGAATTCTCGAATTCGATCTCATTATTGTACAATATCAAGCCATAAAGATTATCTAAATTTAAAGGTAGTTTAATTTTCATGATTTCAATCATTTTTAAAAAAAAAATAATTAAATAAACTGGTACTGGAATTGTTAGTTTATTATTAGAAATTTTTTTAACAAGCTGTTTAAAGGTTACACTTGTTTTTGAACAACAATAATAAATTTTTGATACATCAAAATATTTTTCATTATAAACATTTATTATGAAGTTTGATAAATCCTCATAATGACATAAATGTAATTTAAAATTACCATTTCCAATTAATGGAATTATCGGAATTTTTTTACAAATATTACCAATTTTTTCTATTAGTTTGGAATCTCCGCCAAAAAAAAGTCCTGCCCTTAGATTGATTACTCCATATTTTTTTGAAACATTTTCTATTTCTAGTTTTGTTTTTCCGTAAATAGATTTTGCTTTATTAAATGAACTTAATGATGATATGTGAATAATTTTTTCAACATTCTTTTTTTTTGCAAAATTAAATAATTTTTCTGATCCGTTAACATTTATTGAAATACTTTCGTTTAAGTTCTTTGCTGAAAAATCATAAGCAGTGTGAATCAATAAATTACATTTCTCAAGTAAATCATATTTAAAATTTTCTACATCTTTTAAATCAAACTTAAACTGTTCAAATTTATTTGAGCTTGATAATTCTAATACGTCCCAACCAGCCTTTTTAAATATTATTGATAATTGTTTTCCCAAATATCCATTACTACCTGTTATGACGCACTTTTTTTTATTCATTTGTCTTTATTATATTTTTTTATTACTAAGTATCATTCTTAAAATATTATTTAATGAGAATATAGTAATTGGTGAAATATCTATATCATTGAGTACTGATGAGTCAGAAATATATATATTTTTTTGATTATTTAATTTACCAAATTTATTGACTCCAAGTTTAATTTTTTTATTATTTGTGATTGGTATTGAGGCTCCTAAATGATTTGAGGCTCCAATTTTATTAAAAAATATTTTTTTTATTTTTATTATTTTGTTTTTTTTATTAAATTTATTAATACTATTTATAAAATGATGTTTGCTAAATCTTAAATTTTTTTTTCCCTCTAAAATAAATTTATCACCCATTTTATAAACTTTTATTTTGCCTGAATAATTTGAATTAAGATAACATTGCCCAATAAAGTATTGATTTTCATCAAAGCCATCTAAGTTTTTTACATATTTTCTAAAAAATAAACCTATAATGTTTTTTACTGAATAAAGTTGACATGAAAAATTATACTTCCCGTATCTTGCTTCAAAAAATCTGCTTTCTAACTTACGGTTGATTTTTATAAGAGCATAAAAATGTTGAGTTTCTTTTAAAAATATTTTTTTTATGCTTTGAAATGAATTTAATAATAATTTTGATGTTTCGATAGGTCCGCAAGATAAAAATAACTTTGTAAAAGGTAAATTTAATTGACTGTTCTTTTTAATATTATGAACCTTTAGTATTGAGTTTTTAAAATCAATATCTTTTACAAACAAATTGCTTTTAAAAACTATTTTTTTTTTTATTAAGAATTTTTTTAAATTTGAAACATTTTTTTTCGATATTGAATAATTTTTTTCTAATAAATAATTATTTTTATATTTAATATTTAATATTTTTAATAATTTTAGTAGCTCCTTTTTATATTTTAATATTTCTTTTTTTTTAATAACTTTGCTATTAAATTTATATTCTTCAATATTTCCAATAATTCCACCCCATATGTTAGATTGTCCTCCGTCCATATGTGAAAGCAAATATTTACAATTAATTATTTTGACTTTATTTAATTTATTAATTTTTCTTGATAAAAAATTAGTATTATTTAAAATTTCTCCGTTGTTCTTTAATAAATACTTAATTAGTGAAATATTTTTTGTTTTAATTTTTTCTCCTGGAGAAATAATAGTGGTTTTTAATCCTATTTTATTTAATGCATATGCTGTTGTTAATCCCGAGAAACCTGAGCCGATTATATAAATCATTTATTCATTATTTTTTTTATTAGAATTCTGTCTAATTAAATCTAATAAGAATCCAAAAAAAAGAGATATAAACGAAAGCATAAAAGAAAAACCTGAAAAAAAGATATAAAAGTTAGATGGATTATTTAAATTCATAATTAATAAAACCACTGAAGTTATTATAAAAAAAATAAAAAATAACAAAAATAATTTTAATGGATTATAATAGATTATTGCTTCAACAATATATTGTAAGGTTCTTAAAGAATCTCTAAATATTTTAACATGACTTTTACCTGTCCTAACTTCATACTCTATAGGATGATATTTAACAAATTTTGTGTTTAACATATATGCTAGTGTTAAAGATGTGGTAAAACTAAATGTATTACATAGATGTGGTAAAAATGATTTGATAGTTTTTTTTGAAAAAACTCTTAATCCGGAATTTACGTCTACAATTTTTCTTCCTGTTGTCCACTGTACTAAAAATTTAAGAAGCTTTCTAAATAGAAATTTTAAAAATGAGCCATAATATTCTCTGCCTTTCCTCGCTCCAACAACCATGTCAAACCCTGAAGAAAATTTTAAGCTTTCAAAATATATATTTAATAACTCTGATATGTGTTTAGAAGGATAAGAGTCATCAATATCGCTAATTACTATTGTGTCGAATTTTGCATTGTTTATTCCTGTTTTTAGAGCTGCTCCATAACCCATATTGTGAGGATGTTTTAAAATTTTTATATCTAAATTTTTTAATTTTTCCTCTGAATGGTCATTCGATCCATCATTGACAACAATAATTTCATAATCTTTTCCATAGTTGTCTAATTCTTTTTTTATGGAATCTATGTTTTTATCAATTGATGCTTCTTCGTTATAGCAAGGTAATACTACTGAAATCATATTTTATTTTCGAGTTTATTATTTATAATCCATTGACTCAAACAAATTAAATTAAATATTTTGTAAGATTGGTCTTCTTCCATATTTTGATGTGAGTGCCAGATTCGATTTATTTCATTATTACTGAATAAATTTTTCATAAATTGAGTATTAAGCAAATCATGGGCCATTTCTCTAAAATCTTTATCATAAACTAACCACAAACCTATAGGTGTTCCAAATCCACTTTTCTTTTTTTTAAATAAGGTTTTTGGCAATTTTTTTTTAACAACAGATTTTAGTATTTTTTTTCTTTCAAAGAAGTTTGTTTTATAATTTGAAGGTAATGAACAAACATATTCGACAGTTTTACTGTCTAAAAACGGAAGTCTGGACTCCTGTGAATTGTGCATTGTCGATCTATCAACTTTATACAATATATCATTTGGGAACCATGTTTTTAAATCTATATACATATACTGATCTAAATAGTTAACATCTGGGAGTTTTTTTAATTCTTCATCTATGAATTCTAAAAAATTATAATTAATCAATTTATCATCATATTTGTTAAAAATATTTATTCTCTCATTTATTGAAAAAATTTCCCTCCACAAAATATGAGAATAATTATTGTTATGTGATAATGCATTTAAAAATTTTATTATTTTATAATCAATACCTACTTTTGAAAATTTGGCCTTAAATAATTTTGAAATTACAGTATTTATAAACTTAGATTTTAAATTTATTTTAGGAAAAAATTTTCTATAAATATCTGCAATGTAAGTGTCGTAACCACAAAACAATTCATCACCACCATCACCAGAAAGAACAACTTTTGATTTACCTGACGAGTATTTTGAAAGATAGTATGTAGCAATAAATGATGTATCTGACATTGGTTGATCCATTGCATCAATTATACTTGGAAATTCATCAACCAAATTTTTTCCTTGGGGTATTTCGTAATAATCTAAATTAATTTTTAAATAATCTGAAATAACTTTTGCATCATTGTATTCATTAAAATCTTTTTCTTTAAAAAAAATATTGTGAGCAGTCATTTTATGATTATCAATTTCTTTTAATTGTAAAGATATTGTACTTGAGTCTATACCCCCCGAAAGAAATGTCCCATTATTAACATCGCTAAACATTCTCTGTTTCACAGAGTCTTTAATTAAATGTTTTAATTTTTCTGATGACTCTTCAAATGTGTCTGTTGTTTTGTTTTTAAAATAATGTTCTAAAAACCAATATTTTTTTACTTGTGGTTCTTTTTTATAATTTTTTAAATTCATAGAAATATAACTTGCTGGTGAAAGTAAAAATAATTTTTTGAAAAATGTTTTATTATTTGTTAAATAACTTAAGGTCAAATATTCATTAAAACTAGAATTATCAAACTCAAGTTCATCTTTAATTTCTTCAACAGCTAAAAATGATTTTATTTCTGAAGAGAATAAAAAACCAATTTTTTTTGAAAAATAGTAAAATAAAGGTTTTTCTCCAAATTTATCTCTTGCTAAAAAAATTTTTTTTTCTTTTTCATCCCAAATACAAAAAGCAAACATACCTTCAAGTTTTTTTAAAGAACTTTCTCCCCACTCTGCATATGATTTCAATATTACTTCTGTATCTCCATTGGTCTTAAATTTATGCCCCAATTGTTCCAATTCATTTCTTAACTTTTTAAAGTTATAGATCTCACCGTTAAATATAATTACATTTTTATTTAAACTGTCTATCATTGGTTGAGTTGATTTTTCTAAATCAATAATTGAAAGTCTTCTATGACCAAATGAAACATTATCATTTTCAAAATACCCTGCATCGTCTGGTCCTCTGTGAATTAACTTTGATGCCATCAATTTTACAATTTCTATTGAGGGCTTTTTATCAAAATTACAAATACCAGAGATTCCACACATTATTTTTTTAGTCTAATTAAGAAATAACCTTTTTTATTTTCTACGCTGAAATTATCAAAATTTTCTGATGATTGCGCGCATGGACTCATATTATATAAACACAACGTAACTCTTTGTGATAAATAAAAATTTGTATTTACAATGTAATATATATCAATAATTCCATTTTTATTAATTTTATTAAATTTCATTGGCAAATTCATATTTTTTTTTGATCCCTTTGTTTCAAAATTATGATCATAAATTCTTGGCCAAGGTGCATTATTATAATCAGCTTTATAATTAATTATTATCCTTTTAAAGTTTTTTGCTAGTGCCACTATGCTTAATAATATAATAAATACAGTTAATAACTTCTCGATCCTTTTTTGCGAAATTTGATTAAATAAATAATAAAATAACGGGTATAAAATGCAAATTATAATCAATACCATGTAAGAAGTGCCATACCTTCCTAAAGGAAATTTATAAATTAACAATAAAACACCAATGAAAGAAATTATAAATAAGGAACTATGTCTAGAATCTTTAAAAGATAAAAAATTTATATTTTTTTTTTTATTTTTAAATAAATAAACAAAAATACCAACTATCAAGAGATATATTATAAATATGTCGATTTTCTTTTTTATAGTAAAAGAGTGTCGTTCTATCCATTCTAAATTTAACCAATTAAAATTTTCTAAATAGGTTTTTTTCTCTTTAGATTTTATTGAATAGTTTTCATAATCTACTCTATCAACTATATACTTCCAGCCTTTAGCGTGTAATTCTGAAAATTGACTAACATTTTTAGCAGCAATTCTAAAATCAGGTTTATTAGAATACCAGGGCAAATTATCATTACATGTGAAAGATAGTGGGTAAATTCCACACCCGGTTATTAAAAAATTTTTTACTATCCACAAAAATAAAAATAATAATGAAAAAAAAGGAAATGATCTAATAGATAAGTATAATTTTTTTTTAAACCAATAAAAAGCCGGGAAGATTAAAGCTAATACTAAAAAAGGTCTATTTAAAAAACAAAACAATGAAATCAAAGTAAAAAATTTAAAGCTTGATTTGTCATTTAAGATAAAATCTTTTCTTAAAACTAGTGACAATAAATAAAAAAAATATATATGAGCAGGATTATCATTTCCGTAATCACTGTATCT
This sequence comes from uncultured Pelagibacteraceae bacterium, assembly GCA_902531885.1. Classification (GTDB taxonomy): domain Bacteria; phylum Pseudomonadota; class Alphaproteobacteria; order Pelagibacterales; family Pelagibacteraceae; genus Pelagibacter. Next base: position 15,376 of record CACAFZ010000008.1, on the reverse strand, counting down.
ATTCATTTCTATAAAAAAATAAGAAATAACTGCGAAAATATAAAATTTATAAAAATAGTCATTACTATTTTTATTAAAAAAAAATTGTCTAAAAAAATAATCTATAAAAAATATTGCTAATAGAGCGAGTGGAATGACAATTCCAACATCTTTAAATAAAAAATTATTATAAATTGCTGAAGTGTATTGAAAAATTGATGTTACTCCAAAAAATGGATTAAGATTAGCAACTCCTAAAAATATTTTATAATCATTTATAATTTTAATATATGGGAGATGATACGTTCCTCCATCAGGTCTCTGAATATTATCAAATGCTACAAATATGCATGCAATTATTGAAATTATAATTGAATGGCTTACAACTTTTTTAATAAATATTTTATTTATATTTTTAAATTCTATAATTATAAAAATTAAAGGTATTATAAATAATATAATAGATATTAAATGACTTATGCTGAAAAAAAAATTAGCTAATAAGCTTATAAAGCTCAAAATAATTAGACCATAAATACCTTTTTCAGAAAAAGAAAATTCATAATTATTATCTCTTTTTGATATTAATTTTAAAAAAAAACTACCTGTCAGAACTGTACAAATTGAAGCTATAAAAAAAAATGAAATTAATTGTATCATTTAGATTTTTAATAATTAAAAGTATAAATTATTGAAAAACATGTTAAATTGGCTAATCAAAAATATATATTAAATTATGGAAAAAAATACAAAAGAAGATTTAAATTCAGCTGCATTTGAAAGACTTATTAAACACCTTAGAGAAAGAAAAGATGTTCAAAATCTAGATCTTATGAATTTAGCTGGTTTTTGCCGGAATTGTTTGTCAAAATGGTACCGAGAGGAAGCTGAAAAAAAGGGTATCAATGTATCAGATGATGAGGCAAGAGAACATATTTATGGTATGCCATATTCGGAATGGAAAAAAAAATATCAAAAATAATAATTTTTATTTTTCTTTTAACCTAGGAAATAGTTCTACAAAATTGCAAGGCTTATTTTTTATGTTTAGTTGACTCTTTAATATTCCATCCCAAGCATCTGTGACACCTCCTGAAGAACCTGGTAATGCAAATACATATTTACCATTAGCAAGTACTGCACAGGCTCTTGATTGAATTGAAGATGTTCCAACAGTTTTCAAACTTAAAGTTCTAAAAACTTCACCAAAACCAGGGATATGTTTGTCAGCTATTTCATCTAATGCTTCAGGCGTTATATCTCTACCTGTTAATCCTGTTCCACCAGTTGTTATTACAACATCAATTTTCTTTTTCTTTAGCCATTTTTTTAATATTTTTTTGATATCTTTTTTATTATCTTTGCAAATTTTTCTATCAACTAAATTGTGTTTAGCTTTATTTATCTTCTTTACCAAAATCGCACCAGATTTATCTGTCTTTAAAGTTCTAGTATCCGTTACTGTTAAAAGTGCTATATTTACTTTCATAATTAAAATTTATTTAAAATAAATATAATATTAATTTAATTATATGGATATAAATTTTTTTAAAAAAATAAGAATTTTAGACTCTGGTATGGGACAAGAGTTGCTTGCAAGAGGTCTGATTTCTAAAGGTACGCTTTGGTCTGCAACTTCATTAATAAATGAAAAATATAATCAGTTAGTAATTGATACTCATTTATCATCTATAGAGGCTGGATCAGAAGTGATCTTGACTAATACTTTTACCACTAGAAGAGTAAGAATGATTCAAAATCAAGTTAAAGATCAATTCTATTTTGCTAATAAAAAAGCATGTGAACTTGCAACAAAAGCAAAAAAATTATCGAAAAAAAATATATTGATTGCAGGTAGCCTGCCAGCACAAAATGACACTTACGAAGTTGACAAAAGAGATAGAAATATAATTAAAAAAGATTTTTATGATCAAGCAAACATTATTAATCCATATATCGATTTTTTCTATCTAGATGTTGTTTCCAGTGGTCGAGAAATAGAAATAGCATCTGATATTATCCAAAAACTTAATAAACCGATGTTAATTGGGCTTCATCTTAAAAAAAATTGTAAACTACCTTCGGGAGAAACAATAACAGAAGTGGTAAAAAAATATAAAAACAATAGATGGTTAGGAGTTATTGCAGCATGTGTTTCTCTTGAGATAATAGAAAAATCCTCATTTGAATTTAAAAATTTAAATTTACCCTTTGGTTTTAAAGCAAATTTATGGGGTGTGGAAGAACCTTTGCCAGTTCACAGATTTAACAAAGCAAGATTTAACGAAGTAGGAAAAAATCCAAATATAACTTTAGGAAAAAGAGAAGAGATTACTGGTAAAATTTTTTGTAAGTTTGCAGAAAAAGTAATTAAAAATGGAGCAACAATTTTGGGTGGCTGTTGTGAAACAGATTCATCTCACATTAAAGAATTAGCTAAGCTGAAGTGAGATTTTCTTTAATAGATCTTCTAACAAAATAAAACCCTATTATAACCGCAAAGAGTGCTATTAGAACTTTTGTGGTAATTATTTCATTTAAAAAGATATAGCCAAGTATTACTCCAAATATTGGTATCAAGTACGCGACTTGTGCTTGAAAAACTAAACCATTTCTTTTTAATATTTGAAATCTTAACAACCAAGCTATACCGGTTGGAAAAATACCAAGATAAATCAATGAAATAGTTGAGTCTAGCCTTGGATTTAAATTCCAAGGCTGTTCAACAATTATTGTAATAGGAAAGATTACCAGAGCTCCCCAAATTAAAATTGAAGCTGTCACATTTTCATTTTTTTTCTTACTAATTTTTAAAGTTAAAAGACCTCCTATTACATAAAATGTAGATCCAAATAAAATCATAAGAGCGTAAAAAAAATTTTCATTATTAATTAAAATGTTATCTGAAAAGAGCAAAACAATTCCAAAAAATCCTGCTAAAATTCCTACTGTTTTTGTCAAATTAATTTTTTCTTTTTTTGTAAAAAAATGTGCAAGAACAGTTGCGCTTAACGGAGTTGAGGCCATTAAAATAGCCGCAAGATTACTTTGCACCTTTTGAACACCGTAAGCTATTAAAAAAAACGGTATTACTAAATTAATTGTTCCAATTGTTGCAAACCAAAGCCAATCTTTTGAAAAAGCTTCTATTTTAATTTTTTTATACAAACAAAGAAAAACTACAGGAATAGCCCCAAATAAAATTCTAAAGAAAGCAATAGTTATTGGACCGTAAGAATATGTTGCAATTTTAATATTAAAAAATGCAGATGCCCATATCAGTGCAAGTATTGAAAGCAATAAATAATCAAATGTTTTTGGGTTATTCATTCTACAATATCATTAACTTCTCCATTTGTAATTTTTTGGAGATTTTCAAAATTTATTTTAAAAACACAATTCGGGTGACCTGCTGCACCAAAAATATTGGTAAATCTTGACAAAGACTTGTCTATAAAAATTTTGATAGGCTTTAAATGGCCTACAGGAGAAACTCCACCAATTGTAAAACCCGTGATTTCTTTAACTTGATCTGCGCTTCCCATGCTTACATCTTTTTCATTTAAAATTTTTTTTATTTTATTGAGAGAGCATCTCTTATCACCAGCAACTAAGCATAACAAGAATGATTTTTCTGTACGTAAAAATAAACTTTTAATTATTGATCCTACTTCTGTATCTAAACTATCGGCCGCATCTTTTGCGGTTCTTGCCGAAGTTTCTAATACTATCACTTCTAATTTTTGATCAAAATCTTTTAACTTTTGACTAACTCTTTTTACTGGTTCTTTGCTCAATAGATCTTGCATTCTAATTTTTAAATGAATAATTCATTATTTGTAAATACAACATTTTTTCCTTTTTGCTCACTACAACTGCCAATTGACCCTTTCTTCTCCAGGGTTTTTTTGGAAAATTCTGTAACGATTTGTGATGTGAATTTTTGTGTTTTCATATTATATCAACAATACTACTTATGAGTTAATTGCATAGCTGATATCTTGCAATTTTATCTTTTTATTAAATGTTTTTTTGATATCAAGTCGTAAGTAAGAATCAAAACTAAAATTATGAGTTCTAACAAAGTAATAAAGTTGATGAAGGATAAAGACATTGAATATGTCGATCTAAGGTTTACTGACCCTAGAGGAAAACTTCAACATTTAACAATGGATGCAACAATTGTTGATGAAGCAATGTTAAATGATGGAGTATTTTTTGATGGTTCATCTATTTCTGGATGGAAAGCAATAAATGAATCAGATATGATTTTAAAACCAGATCTTAACAGACAGATTTTAGACCCTTATACATCACACAATACTTTAATATTATTCTGCGATATTTTGGACGCAGTTAAAAAAGATTCCTATGAAAGAGATCCAAGAGGAATAGCAAAAAAAGCTGAAGCTTATTTAAAAAAAACAGGAATTGGAGATAAGGCATATTTTGGTCCTGAACCTGAATTTTTTGTTTTTGATGATGTAAGAATAAAAAATGATATGAACGAAACTAGCTTTGTGATTGATAGTGCTGAGGGTCCATACAATTCAGGAAAAAAATATGAAAGTGGCAATATGGGACACAGACCTGGTATCAAGGGAGGATATTTTCCTGTTCCACCTGTAGATTCAGCGCAAGATATGAGAAGTGAATATTTAAAAGGATTGAGAGATGTTGGTATTACAGTTGAAAAACATCATCACGAAGTAGCACCAAGTCAGCATGAACTAGGTATGTTATATAATACTTTAGTTAGTCAGGCCGATAATGTTCAGTTATACAAATATGTAGTTCAAATGGTTTCCCACTCTTTTGGAAAGACTGCAACATTCATGCCTAAGCCAGTTAAAGGCGATAATGGATCTGGAATGCATACTCACCAGTCCATATGGAAAGGCAAGACTCCAGTTTTTTCTGGTAATGTATATTCTGGATTATCAAAAACAGCACTACATTATATTGGGGGAATATTAAAACATGCAAAAGCTATAAATGCCTTTTCAAACGCCACAACAAATAGTTACAAAAGATTAATTCCTGGATTCGAAGCTCCTGTTTTACTTGCATATTCAGCAAGAAACAGATCTGCATCATGTAGAATTCCAATTACTTTAAATAAAAAAGGAGCAAGATGTGAAATAAGATTTCCTGACGCAGCAGGAAACCCTTATTTAACTTTTTCAGCTATGTTAATGGCTGGTTTAGACGGTATAAAAAATAAAATCGATCCTGGAAAATCACTCGATAAAGATTTGTATGCTCTATCTGAAAATGAAGTTAAAAAAGTACCAACTGTTTGTGGATCGTTAAGAGAAGCGTTAGAAAGTTTAGATAGAGATAGAGCTTTTTTAAAACAAGGAAATGTATTTACTGATGACCAAATTGATGCTTACATAGCTTTAAAGTTTGAAGAAATTCATAATTTCGAACATACACCTCATCCAATTGAGTTCGAAATGTATTATAGTTGTTAAAATTATTTTTTACTTTTTAAAATTTTATCGTCAGCAATCTTATTTTTATTTACACCTTCTTTGATAGTGTAATCTAAAGTTCCGTGTGCACCAGCTTCTACTTCTTTACGGAGATTTCTAAATAACGATTTTTCTTTCTTGCTCTCTGCAAGTTTATTTGAATGTTTTTCTAAATGTTTTGTGTCTCTCATGCATTAGCATTATACCTTAAAGGACTCTCCACATCCACATCTTTCAGTTTCATTGGGATTTTTAAACACAAAATTTGAAGAAAACTCTTCTTTTTTATAGTCCATTTCAGTGCCTAAAAGGTACATTATTGCGCTTGAATCGATAAAAACTTTAACTCCTTTATCCTCAATGACTTCGTCATTTGGGTTAATTTTTTTTGCATATTCCATAATATATGACATGCCAGCACAACCTCCTGATTTAACACCAACTCTAACACCAATTGAGTCTGTTTCTGCATTGGACATAATTTCTTTTATTCTTATTGCTGCATTATCACTTAATTTGATTATTTGTTGACTCATAGGTTTAGCTCCAATTTAGCAGCTTCTGACATCATAGATTTATCCCAAGGTGGGTCCCAAACTAAATCTAAATCTACTTTTTTTACGTCTGCAATTTCCATAACACTATCCTTAACTTCTTTTGGCAAGCTCTCAGCAACTGGGCAATTAGGTGTTGTTAAAGTCATTTTAATTTTAACGCTTTTATCTTCTTTAACTATTATATCATAAATTAAGCCTAATTCATAAATATTCACAGGTATTTCGGGGTCGTAAATCTTTTTTATTTCTCCAATAATTTTATCTTTTAATTTCATTAAATTTTCACATTTTCTGTATTTACATCTTCTTTATCATTATTCATTGCAGAAGTTAATGTATGCCAGGATAAAGTTGCACATTTAACACGCATTGGATATTGTTTTACACCTGAAAGGCACATCAATTTAGTTTTTTCATCATCATTTAATATATTTGTACTTAACTCAGATTTTTCTTTTATCATGTTTAAAAAATCATTAACTATTTCTTTTACATCTTTTTTTTCCTTACCTTTAAACAATTCAGTCATTATAGATGCAGAAGCCATTGAAATAGCACAACCACTTCCTTCAAAGGATATATCTTCAATTTTCATGTTATTGTTTAATTTTAAATATATATGAACTTTGTCACCACATAAAGGATTGTGTCCTTTTGCGTCTTTATTGTAATCATTAATACTTTTAAGATTCCTTGGATTTTTTCCATGGTCTAAAATTATTTCTTGGTATAATTCTTTTAAGTTCATTTTAAATCAAAAATTTTTTTACATTTATTAATTGAATCATTGAGTTGATCAAAATCACTTTTAACATTGTAAACACCCAATGAAGCTCTAGCTGTGGCAGCCAGTCCAAGTTTTTCATGAAGAATTTGGCAACAATGATGTCCAGCTCTTATTGCTACACCATCTTCATCTAAAATAGTTGCTATGTCGTGAGGATGTACTCCTTCAATTGTAAATGATATAACTGAACCTTTGTTTTTAGGATTGCCAATTATTTTAACTGAATTATTTTTTTTTAAAATTTCTAGTCCATATTCCATTAATTCTTTTTCATGACTTACAATATTTTTTATACCGATTTTTTCTAAAAATTTAATTGATTCATTAAAAGCAATTACTTGTGCGGTTGCCATGGTTCCTGCTTCATATTTATTTGGAAGATCTCCATATGAAATTCCTTCTTTTTTAACTTCTTTAATCATGCCTCCTCCGCCTTGATAAGGCGGTAAGTCTTCTAACCATTTTTTTTTTGCATAAAGAATTCCTAAACCTGTTGGGCCATACATTTTGTGACATGATATAGCATAAAAATCACAATCTAAATCTTGCATATCTAGTTTTAAATGAGGTGCTCCTTGACATCCATCTACCAAGATTGGAATATTTTTTGAATGGGCTAGTTTGGTTATTTCTTTAATTGGTAAAATTGCACCTGTTACATTAGATATATGTGTGATTGCAATAATTTTAGTTTTTGAAGTAATTTTTTTTTCTATACTTTCAAGAGTAATTTCTCCATCGTTATTTATTTCTGCAAATTCAATTTTAATTCCTTTTGAATTTCTTAAATAATGCCAGGGTACGTAATTTGAGTGATGTTCAAGCTCTGTTATTAGAACTTCATCACCTTCTTTTAAGTATTTTTGACCAAATGTATTAGCTACCAGATTTATGGCTTCTGTTGCGCCTTTTGTAAAAACAATTTCATCTTTGTCCTTTGCGTTTAAATATTTTTGAACAGATACTCTTGTGTTTTCATAAAGATTTGTGGCAGCTACAGCTAAGTAATGAACGCTTCTTCCTACATTTGAAAATTCTTTAGTATAAAAATCATAAATTCGGTCAACAACTGTCTTGGGTTTTTGAGATGAGTTTGCACTATCTAGATATACAAGATCATTATTATGCACCTTATTGTTAAATATAGGAAACTCTTTTTTAATATTATCTATGTTCATTTATATTATTCTCTAATTTATTTAAAAAATATTTTTTAATTTCATTATTGGTAATTGTTTCTATAGCATCAGTTAGAAATCCTTTTATTAACAGTTTTTTTGCTTCATATTTATCCAGTCCTCTAGACATTAAATAAAAAATTGCCTCTTCATCTAAATTTCCAGATGTTGAGCCGTGCGAACATTTTACATCATCGGCATATATTTCTAATTCGGGTTTTGAATCAAATTCACTATTTTTATCAAGAAGAAGGGCTTTGCTTAATTGATAACCATCAGTTTTTTGTGCCTCGGGACTGACCTTGATTTTACCTTGAAAAACTCCTTTACTGCTATGATTAAGAACTGATTTAATTTTTTGATAACTTTTCGTATTTTTTTCATTATGGTTTATTAGTGTTTTAATTTCGTGATGATTTTGATCTTGGGATAGCATAACACCGTTTATAAAACATGAGCTATATTCTTTATTTAAACTACAAACTAAATCACTTTTTGAAAAACCACCAGAATAACAGTTATTAAAATTTTCAAAAATAGAATTTTCTTCTAAAAAATATCTTCCAAAATTATAGTGGACATCATTTTTTTTAAAATCACTTAAATTGTACAATTTAAAAATACTATTTTTTTTCAAATAAAATGTATTTTTTAAATTAAAAAAAATTGGTTCTTCACCAATATTAATATTATAAATCATAATATCTAGCTTAGAATTTTCTGATATAACAAAATGAATCTTGTTATTGAAAAAATTATTTTTTTTTGATCCTTCAAAAATATTATAAATTACAATAGGCTTTTTAAATTCAAAATTTTTTTTTGTAGCAATACTTAAACCATCAGTAAAAAAAGCATTATTCAAACTTTCTAGAGCATTGTTTGAATTTGGAAGAATTAAAAATCCTCCTTCTTTTGAAAAATTTCTCTTGAAACCATTATATGGTGTTACATAATTAAATCCTTTTTTTTCATCAAACTTTTCTCCTTTTTCTACAAAAAAACCATTAAAGAAAAAAATTTTTATATGATCAAAATCCTTGATAAAGTTTTCAAATTTAAAATTTTTATTTCTTTCTAAACTTACTTTTATATTTTCTATTTTATTAGATATAATTGAACTAAAATCTGAAAACTTCCAATCTTCTAATTTTTTATTCGGGAATCCACTTTTTTCAAAATCTTTAAATGCTTCTATTCTTTTTTTTTCATCTTCGAGCTTTGGTATATATGTTTTCCTAAAAATTTCGAAATTTTTATTTAATTCTTCAATCATATTTTTTCATAACCTGCTTTTTCTAATTCCTCTGCTAATTCCATGCATCCTGACTTTGCAATTTTTCCTTTCATAAGCACATGGACAAAATCAGGTTTAATATAATCAAGTAATCTTTGATAGTGCGTAATAATTAAAAAAGATCTTTTTTTATTTCTTAACGCATTAACTCCTTTTGCAACTATTTTAAGCGCATCAATATCAAGCCCGGAATCTGTTTCGTCTAAAATTGCCATTTTGGGTTCAATTAAAGACATTTGTAGAATTTCATTTTTTTTCTTTTCTCCGCCTGAAAAACCTACATTCAATTGTCTGTGTAGTATTTTTTCATCTATTTTTAATTCTGAAGCCTTTTGTTTAACAATTTTTAGAAACTCAAGAGCATCTAATTGTTTTTTGCCATTGGATTTCCTAATTGCATTTAGTGATGTTTTTAAAAAATTTGACGTATTTACACCTGGTATTTCCAATGGGTACTGAAAAGCTAAAAATAAACCTCTGTGAGCTCTTTCTTCAATTGCTAATTCAAATAAATCTTTATCGTCATAATTTACTTTTCCTGAAATTTCATAACCTTTTTTACCTGAAAGAACATTTGCGAGAGTACTTTTTCCAGAACCATTAGGGCCCATAATTGCATGAACTTCGCCTGGCTTAATTTTTAAAGATAAACCATTTAATATAGTTTTTTTATCAACTTTTGCTGAAAGATTATTAATTTCAAGCATTATCCTACGCTTCCTTCTAAGCTTATACTAACAAGTTTCTGTGCCTCTACAGCAAATTCCATTGGTAATTGTTGAAGAACTTCTTTACAAAAACCATTTACGATTAAACTCACTGCCTCTTCTTGATTTAAACCTCTTTGATTGCAGTAAAATAATTGTTCATCACTAATTTTTGAAGTTGTTGCTTCATGTTCAACATTCGTTAAAGAATTTTTATTTCTAATATATGGAACTGTATGTGCGCCACATTTATTACCGATTAATAATGAATCACATTGAGTATAGTTTCTTGAATTGTTTGCATTTTTATTTATATCTACTAGTCCTCTATAAGTATTATCAGCATATCCAGCCGATATGCCTTTAGATATAATTTTGCTCTTAGTATTTTTTCCAATGTGTGTCATTTTTGTTCCAGTATCTGCCTTTTGATGATTATTTGTGATTGCTATGGAATAAAATTCCCCTACTGAATTATCACCTCTTAGAATGCAACTAGGATACTTCCATGTAATTGCTGAACCAGTTTCTACTTGTGTCCAAGATATTTTAGAATTTTTTCCTTTACATAATCCTCTTTTGGTAACAAAATTATAAATTCCACCTTTGCCATCTTCGTCTCCTGGATACCAGTTCTGAACTGTAGAATATTTTATTTCTGCATCATCTAATGCTATTAGTTCAACATTTGCAGCGTGAAGTTGATTTTCATCTCTCATAGGAGCAGTACATCCTTCTAAATAACTTACATAACTTCCTTCATCTGCAATTATTAAAGTTCTTTCAAACTGTCCTGTTTGAGAAGCATTAATTCTAAAATATGTTGAAAGCTCCATTGGACATCTCACACCTTTTGGAATGTAAACAAAAGAACCATCAGTAAATACTGCTGAATTTAAAGTTGCAAAATAGTGGTCAGTTATAGGAATTACTGTTCCCAAATATTTTTTCACAAGATCTGGATGTTTTTGTATTGCTTCAGAGATTGGACAAAAAATTACACCCACTTCATTTAGTTTATCTTTAAATGTCGTAGCCACTGAAACTGAGTCAAACACTGCATCTACTGCAATTCCATTTAATCTTTGTTGTTCTTGTAAAGGTATGCCAAGTTTTTTATAAGTTTCTAATATTTTTGGATCAAGTTCATCTATGCTCTTTGGTTTATTACTTGTTCCTTTTGGTGCCGAATAATAATAAATATTTTGATAGTTAATTTTTGGATACTTTGGCTTTTGCCAGTTTGGTTCTTTCAGATTTTTTAATCTTTCATAAGCTTTCATTCTCCATTCGAGCATCCATTTGGGTTCATTCTTGGCTTCAGATATAAATTTAATAACTTCTTTATTTAACCCTTTGGGTGCCTTTATATTTTCAATATCTGTAGTAAATCCGTATTTATAATCTTTTAATTTATTTATTTCTTTTTCTCTCATTTAAATTCGCGTTTCTTTTTGTTGATTAATTAAGTCGCTCAACTTCTTATTTTCAAAAAAATTATTAATATATAACTCTAGTTCATCCCAAAGATTATGAGTTATGCATTTTGTGGATTTTCCATTACAACTTTTTTTTGAATGCTTGTTACAATTTAATGTTTTTATTCTTTCATCTACTGCATTAAATATTTCTGCTAACTTAATTTTTGAAGGTTCTTTCATCAATTTATAACCACCGTTTGAACCTCTTATGCTATGAACAATTTTTTTATTTTTTAATTTTAAAAAAATTTGCTCCAAATAAAGTATAGATATGCCCTGTCTAAGAGAAATATCTCTTAAAGAAACAGGTCCAGCTAGGTCAAATCTAGCAAGATCTGCAAGAGCCATTACAGCATATCTTCCTTTTGATGTTAGTTTCATAATCCTACGTTTTACGCGCTTTATATATATATACCCGACTAATTTAGTCAAGTATCCAAAATATTTAAACTTGCAATTTGATAGTCGATTTTGATACAAAAACGAAACTTTTTTTTGAGATTAATTATCAATAACAATAATGGAAAATAAAGTAGTAGAAATTTTTATCCCTGGACCTGCTGGCAGATTAGAGGCAAAATATTTTAAAAGTAAAAAAAATACATCGCCTATAGCTTTAATACTACATCCCCATCCACAATATGGAGGAACTATGAACAATAAAGTAGTTGTTGATACTTTTAAGGTGTTTAAAGAAAATCAATTTTCTGTTTGTAGAGTAAATTTTCGAGGTGTAGGTAAAAGCGATGGATCTTTTGATAATGGACAAGGAGAATTGGCAGATGCAGCAGCAGCTCTAGACTGGCTTGAAAGAGAAAATTTTGATAACTCTCAATGCTGGATAGCAGGTTTTTCTTTTGGTTCATTAATTGCAATGCAACTTTTAATGCGGAGACCTGAAATAAATAGATTTATTGCAATATCTCCACAACCAAATGTGTATGACTTTTCATTTCTATCGCCCTGTCCTACTTCAGGAATAATGGTTAGTGGTAAAAAAGATGAATTAGTCTCATCTGAAAGTATAAACGAACTAAATAAAAGATTAAGTTTACAAAAGGGAATTAAGGTCGATTTCGAAAATATTGCTGAGGCGAACCACTTTTTCACAAAACATAACAGTGAAATAGCAAGTTGTTTAAATAAGTATATAAAAAAAGAAATTGCAGTTTTCTAATAATTTATAACCAATATGCCACCTGGGGAAGGTTTGTTTACTTTTGTTGTTTCTGGAAATGAAATTGGAAGTTTAAGATATGATCTAATAGCCAGATAGGCGAAAGCTTGGGATTCAATAAAATCGCCACTTATTTCATATTCATCAATCAATTTTAATGAATAATTAATTTTATTTTTGATAGTCTTTATTAAAAATTTATTTTTTCTTCCACCTCCAGATATAACAATATTTGCAAAGAATAAGGGTTTTGAATCAAAAATTTTTTTATATAAAATTTCAGCCGTATACTCTGTCAAAGTTGCTGCGCCATCTTTTAGTGATAAACCGTTTATATATTTAATTTGATCGTTAAAATCGTTAACATCATAAGATAACTGATTTTTAAGTCCCATTTTATTATAAAAATTAAATAAATATTGCAAACGACCTTTGTTTATTTTGCCATTTTTTGCATAGTTTCCATTTTTGTCATATTTTTTATTTGACTTAGTTCTTACCCATTTATCAATTAAACAATTTCCAGGACCAATATCAAAACTGGTCATCTTGCTTCCAGGTTTTATCCATGTTGCGTTTGTTATTCCACCTATATTTAAAATTAGAGTTGGCAACTTAATTTTGAATTGATTAATTATAAGCTTGTGAAAAATTGGAGTTAAAGGAGCACCCTGTCCTCCATTTTTAATGTCATTTTTTCTAAAATCGTAAATAACCCTTTTTTTTGTCATTTTTGATAAAAGTTTTCCATCTCCTAATTGTTTAGAGATTTTTTGATTTGCGTTATGAAAAATTGTTTGACCATGAAAACCAATGAAACTTATATTTAATTTCGTTTTTTTTAGTATTTTATTAACAATCTCTGCATGAAATATGGTTATTTCTTTTTCAATTAAATTTAATTGTTTTTCATATTTTTTTAAGTCATTTGAATTTTTAATTTTATCTCTAATGTTTACTAAATCATGGTAGATGTCTTTGGGGTATCTAAAATACTTATCTAATATTACAGTATATTTAGTTTTTCCATCTGATTTTATGATTGACAAATCTATTCCATCCATTGAAGTGCCGCTCATTAAGCCTAGACTGTAATAACTTTTGCTCATATTTATTTTTTAATTAAATTAAATAAAGTATATTGATTCTACACTGTTTTTATAAAATATGGAAAACTCATACATAAAAGAATTTCAAAAAAGAGACTACTTTAATCAGTGTACCAATTCTCAAGAGCTTAGTTTGTTAATGGAGAAGAATAAGATAAGGGCTTATATAGGATTTGATTGTACTGCACCTAGCTTACATGTTGGAAGTTTGATGCAAATAATGTGTTTAAGACTGTTACAAAAATATGGTCATCAACCAATAGTACTTTTGGGTGGCGGCACAACTCGTATTGGAGATCCATCAGGAAAAGAAGAAACAAGAAAGATTTTATCTGAAAAAGAAATTGAGAAAAATATTAGAAATATTCAAAAAGTTTTTAAAATTTTTTTAAAAAATAAAAATTCAAAAATAAAACCAATTTTTATAAATAATTATAAATGGCTCGGCAAACTCAATTATATAAAATTTTTAAGAGAAGTAGGAAAACATTTTACTGTAAATAAAATGTTAAACTTAGAAAGTATTAAACTTAGATTAGAACGAGAACAATCATTAAGTTATATGGAATTTAATTATATGATTTTACAAGCATATGATTTTCTAGAACTAAATAAAACTAAAAAATGCCAACTTCAAATAGGAGGTTCTGATCAATGGGGAAATATAGTTAACGGGGTTGAATTAGTAAAAAGATATTCAAACAAACAAGTTTTTGGATTAACCACACCTTTGCTTACATTGGCTTCAGGATCTAAGATGGGAAAAACAGAAAGAGGTGCTATTTGGTTAGATAAAAAACTTTTATCTTCATATGATTATTGGCAATTTTGGAGAAATACTGATGACAGAGATGTTATAAAGTTTTTAAAAATGTTTACTGACTTAAATTTAGAAAAAATAGAAAAAATTAAAGATAAAAATATAAATCAACTAAAAATATTATTAGCCAATGAAGCCACTACAATGTTACACGGAAAGGATGCAGCAAATAAAGCTGAACAAACCGCAAAAAAAACTTTTGAAAATAAATCGATTGGAAATGACCTTCCCACAATAAATATTGAAAAAGAAAAATTTGCTAAAGGAATTAATATAATAGACATCGTTGTTCTTTCAAAATTATTAAATTCAAAAAGTGAAGTTAGAAGAACAATAAAAAACAAGGGCATAAAAATAAATAATAAAACAGTCGAAACCGATCAATTAAATATTTTTATAAATGATTTTGATAAAAATATTTTAAAACTATCACATGGAAAAAAAAATCATATAATAATTAAAATAATTTAAATAGATTTATAGCCATATTCTAAACATGAGTCAGTTATAGAGTGGCAAAAGGACTCTCCAAAGCTTCTTAGTGCGAGTAATCTTATTTTTTTTGGATTATCATCAATCATATCAATTGTTACTGATATTCCGTTAAAAATAGAATTTACACAATTATTTTTATTAAGTTCATTAAAATTATATGGACAACCTTTTTTCAAAACTTCTTTCGAATTTTCCCCTTTAAGTTCAATTATCGCTCTTGATTGAGATAAGTTTGTAATTGCAAATTCTTTTTCGCTAAATACCTTTTTAATATTATTTTCTAAATCCTTTTTTTTTGAAACTAAAAGCCAA
>CACAFZ010000007.1 GCA_902531885.1 uncultured Pelagibacteraceae bacterium | reverse complement strand
CATTTTGTCTTTTAAAATTAAAGGAAATAAAAAATGGATTTGAATTGTATGAAAATAGATGGGCTCCATTTGCTAGTCCTGAAAAGAAATATCAAAATATTCCACAAATTGATAAAATAGAAAATATCAAGGAAAAAAATTTACTTATTTGGAGCGAACAAGGTCTTGGTGATAATTTACTATTTTCAAGGTTTATTGAAAATATAACAAAATTTACAAATAAAATTACTCTTCAAGTGGATGGAAATTTAGAAATATTCAAATTCTTATTTCCTAATATCAATGTTTTTGAAACTCATAAAATTAATTATAAAAACTTTGATTACCAAGTCCCAATATGTAGTTTACCTTATATATTGGGAATTAATAATGTAAAAGATTTAAGCCTTAAAAAAAAAACTTAAAGGAAAAAATTAAAATAAATAATAATTTTCAAATAAAAAAAGATAAATTAAATATTGGCTTTTCATTTTATGGCAATCAAAATAGCCCTTCTGCTAAGCACAGAACTCTAAATATAAGTTGTTTTAAAGAAATATTGAAAAAAGATAATTTACAATTTTATAATCTATCAAAAGGAGCAAAAGATTATAATTTTAAAGAATTTGATACTTTTAATATTATTGATTTAGGTAACAAAAATCTTTTTGAATTAGCTGAAATTATTAAAAAATTTGACGTTCTAATTTCTATAGACTCTGCATTAATACATTTAGCAGGTGTATTAAACTTAGATGTCTATCTTCTGTTAAACTATAATTCTGATTGGCGATGGTTTGAGGATAATAAAAAAACTGTTTGGTATCCAAGTGTAAATATAATAAAACAAAATCAATTTAATAAATGGGATAATGTAATTGAAAATATAGAAAAAATTATTAATATTAAGTATAAAAAAAAATTTAATGAGTGAATTAGCAAATAAAAAATGTATTCCTTGCGAAGGAAATATTCCTGGATTTAATATCACTGAAATTCATAAATATCTTAAAATGGTTGATGGCTGGGAAGTTAAATCTGATGAGTCTAAAATTTATTATTTACTAAAAGAATTTAAATTTAAAAATTTTTTAGACAGTCAAAATTTTGTAAATAAAGTTGGAGAAATTGCTGAAAAGGAAGGACATCACCCCGATATATGGTTTGGATGGGGATATGCAAAGATAAAAATTTTTACACATGCTATAAAGGGCTTGCATGAAAGCGATTTTGTTCTTGCTGCTAAAGTTGATAAAATAATTTAGTGTTTAAAATGCCTGGTTTTAGCAAATACTAGTTTTGTTTTAGTTTCGTTTGCGAATTTAATTATTTCTTTATCTCTTATTGATCCAGATGGCTGGATAACAGCTGTAATTCCTGCTTGAATTAACTTTTCAAATCCATCTACAAATGGAAAAAAAGCATCAGATGCGGCTAAAATTTCGTCAGAATCTTTTAAATTATGAAACTTATTCATTTTATTTATTGCAATTTTACAACTGTCGATTCTACTTGGTTGTCCTCCGCCAATACCAATTGTTGCATTGTTTCGGACTATAACAATAGCATTAGATTTTACAAATCTACAAATGTTAAATGCAAAAATTAAATCTTTTAGAGTTTTTGAATTTGGTTTATTTTTCGAAACAAGACTAAAATTTTTTTTTGTAAATTTTTTTAAATCAGGTTTTTGAATAAGCATCATATTGAAGTTAGTTAAAATATTTTCAATATCAATTATTTTTGTTTTTGTTGAGTCGATAATTCTTAAATTTTTTTTCTTTTTTAAAATTCTCAATGCTTTTTTATCAAATCCATTCGCTACTATTACTTCAAAGAATAACATATTTATTTCCTTTGCTAATTTTTTTTTAATTTTAAAGTTACATGCAACTATACCACCAAATGCACTAAGAGGATCACAAGCTAATGCATCTTTAAAGCTTTTTAAATTATTTTTATTTATAGAAACTCCACATGGGTTTGTATGTTTTACTATAACTGTTCCTTGATTTTTTGGAAGAGATTTTGAAATTGCAAGAGCAGAAAAAATATCATTATAATTATTATAACTTAGTTGTTTTCCATTAAGTTGATTTAATTTTGTTTTTTTAGAAAATGAATAAATCGCAGATTCTTGATGAGGATTTTCTCCATACCTTAACTTTTCAATTAAATTTCCAAATAAAATTTTTTTCTTAGGAAAACTATCTTTTAAAGTAATATTAAAGTAATTTGCAATTAAAGCGTCATAATATGCAGTTTCAGCAAAAGCTTCCTTAGAAAATTTTTGTCTAAATGATAATGATGTTGAACCTTTATTTTTAATTAATTCTCTTATCAATTCGTTGTATTGATTTGGATTAGTAATGACAACAACATCATTATAGTTTTTTGCAGCTGCTCTTACCATTGCTGGACCACCAATATCTATATTTTCTAATATGATCCTATGATTTTTTGTACTTTCTAGAGTTTTTTCAAATGGATAAAAATTCACAATTACTAAATCAATTTCTTTAAATTTATTTTTTATTAAATCTTTTTTATGTTTTTTATTTTTTCTGACGCTCAGAATTCCTGCGTGAATTTTAGGGTGCAAAGTTTTAACCCTTCCATTTAATATTTCATTTGACCCAGTAAAATTAGAAACTTCTAAACATTTAAATCCAAGCTTTTTTATTTCTTTGTATGTTCCTCCTGAGCTAATTAATTCTACTTTCTCTTTTCTAAGTTTTGAAAGTAATTTTTTTAAATTATTTTTGTCCCAAGTTGAAATTAATGCTCTTTTAATTTTTTTCATATTATTTTTTTTATTTCCCATCTGATTATTTGATCTTCATTTTGAGTAATTCCTGAAATAAATATATTTTGATTTTCAGTAAAAGAATTTTTTTTACCAAAATACAAACCCGTTTCAATCTGAATATGATGATTTTCAGAAAAAAATCTCCAACCTGAATTTTCTAGTTCTATTAGTACAGATTTATTATCTTGTGTTTTTGTAATTTTAATATTTGGCATTAGGTGAAAACGAATTTCAAAATTACTTGGTTTAAAGTTTCTTTTTTTTAATATTTTATCTTGCCCTATTAATTTGAACTTATCAGGAAAAAATTCTATTTGTCTTTCGTGTACTATTCCATATTCTTTTAAATAACCATCATGAGATCCACATAGTTTCCAATGAAATTTTTCAGAAGAAATTTTTTTTTTTAAAATTTTCAAACTTTTGTTAATCCTAGAAACTCCTGACAAGTATTTTTTAAATTTTATTGAGGATCTATTATCAATAATTAAAGTTGAATGGTTTGCGGAAGATTTTGAAATCCTGTTAAGTTGATGATTGTGATTTTGAAAATATCCTGAATTACAAATAATTTTTTGATTTTTGTATAAAAATTCAAATGATAATGAACCTGATTGATAATTTGATGAAAATTTTTTTTCTGGAGGTGTGCCTAAGTCCATAACTAAAGCAAAATTTTTATTTTTAAAAACCCCATAACCACCCATAAAATTATTTTTGTTATTAAATTTGTATTCGTAAGCCTCTAGATATTTATCAAAATCATAATTATCGGCTTCATGATTACCATTAAATAAAAGTGGTTGTTTAATAGACTGCCAAATAAAATTATAAGCATTACCTAATCTAAATATGATTTCATTTATATATTCTGGTATTTCAGAGCGAGATTCTTTGAGCCACTCTCTTATTAAAACTAAATATTTTAAATAAAATGAAAGTTGTCTTATATTTCTAGATTTAGGAAATCCATCTTGATCAAAAGATAAGCTAATAATTTTTTTTAAAAGATTTTGACCATAATTTAAATAATTTTCTCTATCCTGGTAAGATAATCCTGCTAAAATTATAGCTGAACAGCCTATCATTTTATCATCAACTAATTCTGACCTATTTATTTCATTAATTAGATGATTAATTTGTTTTTTAATAATGTTGTTAAATTTTTCTTTATATTCAGCAGTACTTTCGTCATAAGTTAACTGAGAGTTTGATATCCATGAAATTAATCTTTTGGACAAAGTATCTATTTCCCAATTATTTTGATTATAGTTATGATTTAAATCAATCCAATTTGAGATAATTGACTGAGTAATTTTTTTTGAAGATTTTAAATCAATACTAAAAAGCCAAAAAAAGTTATGAAGTTTTTTATAATTATTTTCTGTTATTTTTTTATTTGTCCAAATAGAATTTGTTAAATACTCTTCAATGTTTTTTTTCTTTTTATTATATTTAATTATGCAATCTAATAAATTTGGGCTTGGTGCGTACTGTAGGTCTCCTTCAACAATTTTTGAAATTTTTTTATTATAAATTGAGGAGTTTAGATAAAATTTTCTTATATGATTTGATATATATAAAAAAAATTCATTGATCTGATTTAATGAACTTTTTAATATCATTTTTAAATTGATCTTAAAGTCTCAATATTTTTTTTAATATCCCCACTATTTTCTTTAAATATTGTTGTTCCGGAAACTAATATATTTGCTCCTGCTTCAATTACATGTCTTGAATTAGTAAAATTAATTCCACCATCAACTTCAATTTCGAAATTTAAATTATTTTTTTCTTTTATTTCATTTAATTTTTGTATTTTCTTAATAACTTCTGGAATAAACTTTTGGCCTCCAAACCCCGGATAAACACTCATGATGAGAATTAAATCAATTTCATTTAAATATTTTTCCACTATAGAAATTTTAGTATCAGGATTTAATGAAACACCTGCTTTTTTTCCTAAATCTTTAATATGTTTTATCGATTCAAATAAATTTTCTGTTGCCTCAGGATGTATAGTAATAATATCGGCTCCAGCATCTGAAAAATTTTTAATATATTTGTGAACTGGAGATATCATTAAATGTACATCGAATGGTAGCTTAGTATGAGATCTTAAAGATTCAATTACCGGTGGTCCAATAGTTAGATTAGGAACAAAATGACCATCCATTACATCAACATGTATCATGTCTGCTCCAGCTTCTTCCAATTTTTTTATTTCAGAGCTCAATTGGCTAAAATCAGCAGATAAAATTGAAGGAGAAATTTTTATTTTTTTCATTGATTACTAATAATTAGTATCAATTTTTGTTTTTTTTTTGAATCAATTTTTACCAAAAATTCTATAAATTTCCCCTGCAATCTCACTTTCTAATGGAAAAGATAGCATTCCCATTACCGAATATCCAAGCAAATAAGGCATTAAATAAAATCTAAACATATAAAAAAACCAAGCCACATAAAGTGGAACCAAAGGTCCAATTATGAAACTAGGTGTAATAAATTTAAACAGTTTAATAATTGGATTGGTATATTTTACAAAAACTCTCATAAAAAAGAATTCTGAATCTTCTCTTTGGAAAATATTCATTGCTGATCTACCAATCAGTGTCCACATTATAACTCCAAGAATATAATCAATTACTAAAATATATAGAGGCATTTCTAGAAATATATGGGGGGGCGAAAATACCCGCCCCCCAAAATATAATTTATTTAGTGTTGTTTTCCAAGAATAGTTCTACCAGATGGTACACGAACATCATCCACCATTCTTTGAGTAGCACTATCAGGCGCTTTAGTCATTAAACTTACTACAACCATAACAACTAAACATACAGAAGCACCGATTATACCAAATCTTAAGTGGTCAATACCTAACCATGCAGGGTTACCCATAAACTTAGGATATACATAGATTAGATAAGCGGTTCCTGATGCAAGTCCTGCAATCATTCCTGCAATTGCACCTTCTCTAGTTGCTCTCTTCCACCATACTCCAAGTATTAATGGGAAGAACAATCCAGACATAGCAAAATCGAATGCCCAAGCAACTGCACCAAGGATACTAGTGATCCTCATAGATGCAATATAAGCTCCAGCAGCACCAATTACTATTAAAAGTGATCTTGCAACTAACAATCTTTTTCTAACGTCAGCTTTTGGATCAATGATTTTGTAGTAAATATCATGTGATAAAGCATTTGCGATCGCTAGAATTAAACCATCAGCAGTACTCATTGCAGCTGCCATACCTCCGGCAGCAACTAGTCCAGAAATTACGTAAGGTAATCCAGCAACTTCAGGAGTTGATAAAACTACAACGTCACCTCTCATGAACCATTCATTTAATTGAAGAATACCGTCTCCATTAAAGTCAGCAATGAACGCTTGTTTTTGTGCAGTCCATGCAGAAACCCAATCAATTGCCATAACAGCAGATATATCTTTTCCAATAATACCAGTTGGTAAATTTGGATCAATTAATGACAATTTAGATAAAGTAGCTAACATAGGTGCTGAAGTATAAAGTATTGCAATAAAGAACAATGACCATGCCACTGATTTTCTTGCAGCTTTAATACTAGGTGTTGTGAAATATCTCATTAGGATATGTGGTAAAGAAGCAGTTCCTACCATCATACATAGTGCTAATGATATAAATTTCCAAGCAGCCATTCCACCTTCAGGCACACCTGCGTGAGCCACTGAAATAGATTTTAATCCACCTGGAACACCTGCAGCTTTAATATCTGCCGCAGCGTTTTTAACTAAACCAAACTGGCTTTCTAGTTCACCTATTCTTGCAACTTCTTCACCCAACATTAAATGTGGTAATACTCCGAAGCCACCCTTGTTACTTATCCAAAAAATTGGAACTAAGTATGCAATGATCAATACGATGTACTGAGCAACTTGCGTCCAAGTAACCGCTCTCATACCACCTAACATTGAACAAAGTAATATACTTATTAATCCAACCCAGACTCCTAACTCAAATGGAATACTAAGTGCTCTAGCAGCAATCGTTCCTGTTGCGTTAATTTGAGCTGTCACATATGTGAAAGAAGCCAAAGATAGAACACATACTGCGCAGAAACGTGCAAAGTTTCCACCGTATCTAGTTCCTATGAAATCTGGCACAGTATAACATCCAAACTTTCTTAAATATGGTGCTAGTAGTGATGCTACTAATACGTAACCCCCAGTCCATCCGACTAAGAATGCCATATAAGTGTAACCACCAAAGTAAATTCCACCTGCCATAGCAACGAATGATGCACCTGACATCCAGTCAGCCGCAGTAGCCATTCCGTTGAAAACCGTTGGAACTTGCCTTCCAGCAACATAATACGCATCGACTTGTACAGTTCTAGATAGATATCCAATTACTGCATATATACCAACTGTAAAAGCCACGAACAATATACCTATTGTTTTAGCGGTCATACCTGCAGATTCTGCAATAGACATCAAAATGATGAATACTAGGAATCCTCCAGTATATGTTCCGTAAATCTTAGGTAAATTGTCTATAAATTTTCCTTTAAACATTAGTCATCCTCCCCTCGTTCAGTGAAGCCAAATTCTTCGTCTATTTTTTCTTGCTTATTTGCAAACCAGAAAATTAAAACAACGAAAGCTATAATAGAACCCTGAGCACACATATAATATGCCAAAGGGTAACCTAAAAAGCTTGAAGTATTTAGGCTTGATCCAAACATGAAGATTAAATAACCGAAAACAAACCAAATTATTAATGTAAGAATCATTAATCCTTTAGTTTTTTCCCAGTGTTTTTCTTTGTTTGACATTTATTTTCCTCCCTATAGGTTAAAAAAAGCAAACATACCGATTTGATGTTGGATTGGAAGGGATAAAAATTTGCAAATTATGGTAAAAAATTGAATTTATGGGAATAAAATACAAGCTCAGGTTGAAAGACTTAAAACTAAAATATTTGGTTGAATATTTTTCACCTATTTTAAAATACTTAAAACCAAAAAAAAAAATTAGTAATTATCAAGATCTCGAAGAATTTATCCAAAAAAAATCAGCATGGGTAAGCCAGGTGACATTATATGGATATTTAAAAACTCGCATGGGAGCCAAATATGTTTTGATGTTTGAAGATGAAGTATTTTTACAATCGATAAATACGGCTAAATGGAATATTTATGTTGTAGCACTCCAAGACTTAAGTTTTTATACAATTTCATATTTGAAAAATATTAGAAATATTCATGATACAGAAAAAGCTAAAGAACTGTTTTATAAAATTCTAGATAAAGAAAAAAAAAATGAAATTCCAAATGATATTTTTGAAAATACAAAAGCACAATTTGAAAAAAGATATAATGAAGTTGATTGGACTAGCTACCACAAATCTTTACCGTTTAATACCAGCGCTCTTGCTTTATATGAATGGTCACCTATTGCTGAGGAATTGAAAACTCTTGATAAAAAAATTGTACTAAACTCTATGATACTTAAATGGGATAATATAAAAAAAGAATTTGATGAATTAATTAATTTTTAAGTATTTTTTCTATTTTCAACTAAATTTTTTACTACACTTGGATCTGCTAGTGTTGTCGTGTCTCCAAGCTGATCATGTTCATTGGCTGCAATTTTTCTTAAAATTCTTCTCATTATTTTTCCAGATCTTGTTTTTGGAAGTCCTGGAGAAAACTGAATTAAATCTGGTGTAGCTATTGGTCCAATTTGTTTTCTAACCCAAAGTTTTAGTTCTCTTTCTAGATCACCATCATGATGTTCACCAGCATTTAATGTTACGTAACAATACAAACCATTTCCTTTAATATCATGTGGATATCCAACCACCGCAGCTTCTGCTACTTTGGGGTGCGCAACAAATGCACTTTCGATTTCAGCTGTTCCAAGATTGTGACCAGAAACAATTATTACATCATCAACTCTTCCAGTAATCCAGTAATAACCATCCTTGTCTCTTCTACATCCGTCACCTGTAAAATATTTTCCATTAAATTGAGAAAAATAAGTATCTATAAATCTTTGATGGTCTCCATATACCGTTCTCATTTGGCCAGGCCATGATTGGGCTATACAAAGTCTTCCTTTTGCTTCTCCTTTTAAATTATTTCCATCTTGATCGACTATTACAGGTTTAATTCCATAAAAAGGTTTTGTTGCTGATCCTGGCTTAAGATCTATAGCGCCTGTTTGAGGGCTTATTAAAATTCCTCCTGTTTCTGTTTGCCACCATGTATCAACAATTGGACATCTCGAGTCTCCAACAGTTTTATAGTACCACTGCCAAGCTTCTGGATTTATAGGTTCACCTACGGTTCCTAATAATTTTAATGATTTTCTTGAGGTTTTTCTTACTGGCTCATCACCCTCCCTCATCAAAGCTCTTATTGCAGTTGGTGCTGTGTAAAAAATATTTACTTTATATTTATCTACAATTTGCCACCATCTAGATGTATCTGGATAAGTAGGTATACCTTCAAACATTATAGTTGTTGCACCATTCGAAAGAGGTCCATAAATAATATAGCTATGTCCGGTTATCCATCCAATATCAGCGGTACACCAATAAATATCTTTAGGCTTGTAATTGAATATGTATTGGTGTGTCATGGATGCATAAACCATATATCCACCAGTTGTGTGTAAAACTCCTTTAGGCTTACCAGTTGATCCTGAGGTATAAAGTATAAATAAAGGATCTTCAGCACCCATTTCTTCAGGTTCGCAAACATTTGA
This sequence comes from uncultured Pelagibacteraceae bacterium, assembly GCA_902531885.1. Lineage (GTDB taxonomy): Bacteria > Pseudomonadota > Alphaproteobacteria > Pelagibacterales > Pelagibacteraceae > Pelagibacter. Next base: position 27,786 of record CACAFZ010000007.1, on the reverse strand, counting down.
TACTTTTTTTGTTATATCGTGATACCAAACATCTCTACTTTCATCCCAATTAATTCTATTTCCAGTTCTTTTGACAACTATACATTTTTTAACATTTGGGCAATTTACCAACGCTTCATCTGTGATAGATTTTAAAGGTATAATTTTGCCACCCCTCAATCCTTCATCTGCAGTTACTATATAATCAGATTTACAATCATTAATTCTTCCTGCAATACTGTCTGGTGAAAAACCCCCAAAAATAATTGAGTGAATAGCTCCAATCCTAGCGCATGCCAGCATTGTATATGCAAGCTCAGGTATCATTGTTAAATAAATTGTTACACGATCACCTTTTTTTATACCTAAAGATTTTAAACCATTGGCTATTTTTGAAACTTCTTGGTGGAGTTGTTTATAAGAAATTTTCTTATGCACTTTTGGGTCGTCCCCAACCCATATAATTGCAGTTTTATTTTTGTTTTTCTTTAAATGTCTATCAATACAATTCTGAGAAGCATTTAATGTTCCATCGTAATACCATTTGATGTGAACATCTGTTTTACTATATTTTACATCTTTAATTTTTGTGTAGGGTTTTATCCAATTAATTCTCTTTCCTTCTTTTTTCCAAAATCCTTCATTATCTTTTATAGATTGATTGTATTTTTTTTCATATTCTTTTTTGCTTGCTAATGATTGACGTATCCATTCTTTTTTTGTTCTATAAATAAGTTCTTCCTTTGACGATTTGCTACGCTTCTTTTTTACTATTTTTTTCTTTTTTTTAGGCATAAGTTTTTTTATGTAATACTACCCATCTTCAAAATAATTTTCCAGTATTTAGTAGTAATTGGCATAACAGAGAGCCTACTCTGTCTTAAAAGCTGTAAATTCTTGAGTTTTTTATTTTCTTTGATTTTTTTCAGGCTAACTGGATATTTCAATTTTTCTTTAAATTTTACTCTAACAGCAACAAATTTTTTTAATTTATCTGTTGGATCTAAAAAGGCTTCTTTTGTTATAGTGACTATACCAACAATTTCTTTTCCTATATTTGAATGATAAAAAAAACATAAATCTCCAATCCTCATTTTTTTTAAATTATTTGCTGCTTGATAATTTCTTACCCCATCCCAGATTGATCCTTTTAAACCAACTTTTTTTTGTTGATCTATTGACCATATATTTGGTTCAGATTTAAGTAACCAGTAATTCATCTAATTATTATTCTCACGGGCTGTCATTTTGTAAAAACCATATTTCATTTTACGCCACTTTTTATAAAACACGTACTACACAATGTACTACACATTTATTAAATCAGTTGGATAATTAGTTCATTAATTTTTTCACTGCTGTAAATTGAATTTGATTTTCACGATTTTTTTCGCTTGTCATTTCTTCATAGTAATCATAAGAAAATTTTATTTCCCAATTATTATATAAATCAGCTTCAAAACCCATATTTAATTTACAAAAACTAGTATTGTCATTTTTAATTTTATAAGAAGAAACAGAAGACGAAGTTGTATATGAGCTTTCAGCATCAGAAATATTAGCAATATTTCCTCCTGCTTCAAAATTCACAAATGGAATAAAAAAACCATCTTTAAAATCTACAACTTTACTAACGTTAGATCCAATTCCTAAAGTAGTTTGTTTTATATATTGTTTATTGTAATAAATTAATTCACTTGAACCTGTTTCTGTATAACTATCAAGCTGTGTAAAACCTAAATCAAATTTAGAATATATAGAAATATTTTTTTTCAAATTTTTTTTAGGTTTTTTTGTATATTTAAAACTACTAAATATTTGCTTGCCATCTCTGGAACCATTATTAAATGAACTTGAAACTTTTCTATCTATATCAAATTCAATTTTTCCTAATCCAATTAAAAAGTCTATCCATTCCTTTTCATCCAACATCATACTTGCGTATGAAGCAATATTGAAAGAATTTGTATCTATATATGCTTTATCACTTCCTATTTCAGAGTCCCTAGAAATTAAAGTTAGAGCTAATCCTAGAGAATTATTTTTTTCTAATTTTGAATCAACTCCAATAGTTAAACTGTTACTGTTATATATGTCTTCATTTAATATATCATTGCTAAGTTTAATTTTTCCATTCCCAAGGGAAACCTTGGTCCAAATAGCAAAATTATCAAATAAATTTTTGTCTTTGTTAAAAAAGTAAGAATTCAAATTATTTAAAATTTGTTTTTTTTTTTCACTTTCGATATTAAGGGCAAGTTTTATGTTTTGATTAGAAATATTTTTATCCAAATTTCTAGTAAATCGCATCCTATCTTGAATATTGCTTATTGATTGTCTTATTAAATAACTAGATGTTATTGTTTGACTTCTAATTATTGCCTTTGTAGTAGAATTTAGAGAAGTAGTACTAGTTAAGGTTATAGAAGCTGTAGCATATGAACTTGTACTAAGAGTGTCAGTATGATCGTATTCAATACAATAATGATCTGCTGCATTAAGTGCAGTGTTATTGGTATCATTCCACTTCCCTCTTTTGCCAACTTTATAGTACATAACTACATAATCTTCAGCAGTATTGTTGGGTTCTCCACTATTCCAATTATTAAAATATTCACTCCCTGAAGTGGGGATACTTGTTCCTGCATCTGGTCCATCTCTCCAAGTATTTGTTTCTCCTGATGCAGCGTACCCACCTAACCACATTGATTGATGAGCATGAGCTCCAGGCGTAGTGTCATGATTAACAAATAAATCTTCAAGAAAATCATTTTCTGCCTGGCTGTTTATATTACAAAGATAACCATCAAGATCATTATATGATGAGGCAAGAGCTTTTGCTCTAGCTCCGTTTGCACCCTCATAATCGTCATTTGTAGCATCAGAGACCACATTATAAAAATGCTCAGTTGATTTAGAATATTTTACACCACTTGCTGTCTCATAGGCTTTAATAGTAATAGTTCCAGAATTACCCTTAAATCTTAAAGACGCAAGTGCCGAATTAATATTTGATTGAGTTCCTGAAAAACCTAATTCTGTTAGCGAGCCACCATTACAATTAGTTGGTTCACTTTCGCTTCTTTCATCCGAGGCAGTATATCCACAATATGAACTTATAGCTTTTAAATCCGAAGTAGTTGTTATTTTAATATTTCCTACAGAAGCCTCTATAATTACAAACGCATTTGTAAAACCACTTATGGCTGGTGTGGTTCCAGAATTTGAAATTTGAGTCCAATCTGATGCATCAGTAGTAAAAGTAGATGGAAGTGTAACATTTGCTGAAAATGTTTTACTAAAGTAAAGAAAAAATAACAAAAAATATATAAATCTAAGCATCACAATTTTTTTTTTGGAAATTTAACTAAATTTTAATTAAATGTCAGTTAATATTCTTGGAGCACCTGGCAACAGAACACTCCCTTTAAAATCGGTATTACACGATGTACTACACATTTACATTTTAAAATCAGCTTTAATCAACATTTTTAATTGAAAAGATAAGGTAAAGGTTGGTGGGAGTCAGTGTAGTCTTATTGATGTACTACAAGCTTTGGTTTCATTAGCCATAATTTCTTTGACATATTAAAGCTTAACTCCGGCACCTTTTAAAAATTTTGCGTTTTCGTCAAGCTGTAATCTTGGATTTGCAGCTAAATCTAAGCTATCAAATTGTTTAACTTTATATTTTTCCAAACCTACCATTGCAATCATTGCAGCATTATCTCCGCACAATTTAAGATCAGGGAAAATAGATTTAAAATTATTTTCTTTACTCACTGTAATTAATTTTTCTCTAATTCCTTTATTTGCTGCAACACCTCCAGCTACAACAAAAGAACTTTCATCTTGAGAATTTATTTTTCTAAATTCTTGAAAAGCAACTTTTGTTTTTATATATAAAATTTCTTCAATTGTTTTCTGAAATGAAGCAGCAAGATCAAACTTTTCTTGATTAGTTTTAATTTTTTTTGTTATTCTCAAAATTGCTGTTTTTAATCCTGCAAAAGATAAATTACAGCCACCTTTACTTATAATAGGTTTAGGAAGATCAAATTTATTTGGATCTCCTTTTTTAGCAAATTTTTCTAATTGTGGACCTCCTGGAAATTCAATCCCTAAAAGTTTTGCTGTTTTGTCAAATGCTTCCCCTAAAGCATCATCTATTGTTGTTCCAATTCTTTTATAATTTCCAAGACCATTCACTATTAAATATTGGCTGTGACCTCCAGAAATTAGTAAAAGCAAATATGGATAGTTAAGTTTTGAATGTAATTTCGGACTTAGAGCATGACCCTCCAAATGATTAACTCCTATAAAAGGTATATTCAATGATGCTGCCATGGCCTTACCAAAATTTAATCCTACAGTTAAACAAACAATTAAACCCGGACCTGCTGTTGCAGCAATTGCTGAAACTTTACTTAGATGTATACCACTTTCTTTAATTGCTTTTTTTGCAATTAAATCAATTTTTTCTAAGTGAGATCTGGCAGCTAAATCTGGAACAACACCCCCAAATTCCTTGTGAACATCAACTTGACTTGAAATTATATTGGATAGTATTTTAGGAATACCACTTTCACTATCTTCTATAATTGAAACTGCAGTCTCGTCACAGCTAGATTCTATTCCAAGTATAATAGTTTTTTTACTCATAATAAATTTTATATTAATATAATTAAACTATAAGTATGAAATATAAATAAGTTTTATGAAAAGAGATAAAATAATTATTGGGTCAAGAGGAAGTAAATTGGCATTAATTTACTCAAACAAAGTTAAAGCTCAAATAATTAAAAACTTACCAATTAATGTTGAGATAAAACCAATAGTTACAGCAGGAGACATAAATCAAAAAGATAGACTTTCAGACGTAGGTGGCAAAGGCATGTTTTCAAAAAAAATAGAAATAGAACTTTTAGAAAATAAGATCGACTTAGCAGTTCACGCATTAAAAGATATGCCTTCTATTGAAACTGATGGCTTAATGACAAATTGTTTTTTAAAAAGAAATTATCCAAATGAAATTTTAATTAGCAGAAACAATATTAAATTTAATGAACTTAAATCTAAATCAATAATAGGCACCTCTTCATTTAGAAGAGAGTATCAACTTAAGCAAAAAAGAGAGGATTTGATCTATAAATTAATCAGAGGGAATGTAGACACGCGAATAAAAAAATTAAATGATGGTTTATATGATGCAATTATTTTATCCAAAGCTGGAATTGATACATTAAATTTAAATAAATATATTACACAAGAATTTTCAGTTGAAGAAATTATTCCAAGTGTTGGACAGGGCGTTATAGCAGTTCAATGTAGAAAAAATGATAATGAAATATATGAAATTTTAAAAAAAATTAATCACGATAAAACTAATGTTTGCGTTACAGCTGAAAGAGAGCTATTAAAAACTTTAGAAGGAGATTGCAATACCCCAGTAGGTGCTATTTCTATTCTTAATGAAAATTATATTACACTATCTGCAGAGTTATTTTCAGTTGATGGAAAGAATAGATATTTTGTTAAAGATACAAAAAGTTTAAATTTAGCTAAAGAGCTTGGAAATGGAATAGGTGAAGTTTTAAAAGAAAAATCAAAAGGATCATATAAAAAATAAAATGCATATATTATTAACTAGACCGATTGAAGATTCTCAGAGCTTAATATTAAGATTTAAAAATCTTGGACATAATGTTTCACATTTTCCAGTAATTAAAGTTAAAAAAAAAAAATACAATCCAATTAATTTTTCTGAATATAACTGTTTAATTTTTACAAGTTCAAACGCTGTTAAAAATTTAAATTTAAATGAAATAAATAAAAAAATTAATTGTTTTTGTGTTGGCAATGCAACAGAAAAAATGGCGCTATCTTCAGGTTTTCAAAACGTATTTTCTGCAGAGGGAAATGTAAATAATTTAAAAGAAATAATTTTACAAAATATTAACAATAAAGATGGCAAATTATTATATGTAAGTGGAGAAGTAGTGTCATCTAATTTAGAAAACGATTTAATTAAAGAGGGTTACTCAATTTATAGACTTATTAATTATTGTGTAGAGCCTATTGAGACTTTAGATATTGATTTTGTAGAAAAATTAAAAAAAAACATACCTGAAGTAGTGTTTATTTATTCGCAAAATAGTGGAAATAATTTCTTAAATTTGATTAATAAATATGAACTTGTTGACTATTGGATGAATACTAACTTAATGTGTATAGGAGAAAAAACTTCATCTGTTCTAAATAAGATAAAATGGAAAAAGATTTTTTTGTTTAATCCAGGTGAAGAAGAATTTTTAATAAACAGATTATAATTATGGAAGCATTTAAAAATTTTAAAGATTTATTTATTTCAGTTTGGGAAAAAGGAATTTTAGGAATTAACTTTATTGAAATAATTGTTGGACTTGCAATATTTTTAATTTTTCTAATTTTTAGGGGATTAATTGGAAGATTAATTGTTAAAAAATTAGAGCTAATTTCAAAAAGAACAACTAATAAATTAGACGATACTTTTGTAAGAGCAATGGAGGGTCCTGCAAGATTTTTACCTGTAGTTTTAGGTTTTTTCTTTGCGAGCTATTACATGTCTTTTACTGAAGGAACTCAAAATTTTGTAGAAAATGTTAATAGAACATTAATAACAATTTTAATATTTTGGATTATTCATCAAATTATAGAGCCTGTGTCTTACATAATGAGTGGTCTTGATAAACTATTAACAAAAGAATTAATAGGATGGATAATTAAATCATTAAAAATATTAATATTTATTTTAGGAACAGCAGCAGTCCTTGAGCTATGGGGAATAAAAATAGGACCCATTATTGCTGGTTTAGGTTTATTCGGTGTTGCAGTTGCACTAGGAGCTCAAGACTTATTCAAAAATTTAATTTCTGGAATTTTAGTTTTAGTAGAAAAAAGATTTAAAGTTGGTGATTGGATATTGGTAGAAGAAATAATTGAAGGAATAGTTGAAAAAATTGGTTTTAGATCAACAACAATTAGAAAATTTGATAAATCAATTGCTATAATTCCAAATTTTCAATTTGCTGAAAATGCAGTGATAAATATTAGTGAAACAACAAGCTGGATAATAAGTTGGACTATAAATTTACAGTACGACACTACAGTTGATCAACTTAAAACTATAAGAAATGAAATTGAAAATTACATAAAAAGTCACGATGATTATAAAGTTGAAAATGGATATGCTGTTAGAATAGATAAGTTTTCAGATAGTTCTATTGATATGTATATTAGATGTTTTACAAAAACAGATGACTGGGATGAATGGTTAGCAGTTAAAGAGAGACTTGCTATTGAAATTAAACAAATTGTAGAAAAAAATAAAGCATCTTTTGCGTTTCCTAGCCAGTCCATCTATGTTGAAAAAAAATGATAGCTATTTTTTATTTAGTCCTTCAAATATTGAAAATTTATTCTTACATTGTGATAGCAAATGTAATTATAAGTTGGTTGATCGCTTTTAATGTGCTTAACACATCTAATAGATTCGTATATTCAATTTTAGATTTTACTTATCGATTAACAGATCCTATTTTAAATAGGATAAGAAGATTTTTACCTAATTTAGGTGCTTTTGATATTTCGCCAATTATTCTTCTTTTGTTGATCTGGTTTATTGAAATGTGTATGAAGCTTTACATAGCTCCGATAATTTTTAGTTAATTTATGATTTTAATCGATGGAAAGAAAATAGCACTTGAACTTAGAGAAGAATTAAAAAGAAAAATAGTCGAACTCAAATCTAAGTATAATGCTATTCCTGGATTAACCGTGATTTTGGTTGGTGAAGATCCACCGAGCAAAATTTATGTAAAAAATAAAGAAAAATTTGCAAAAGAAGTTGGCATAAACTCCGAGGTAATTAGATATCCTGCTAATTTAGAGGAAAAAGTGTTATTGGACAAAATTAAAGAACTCAATAATAATGAAAAAGTTTCAGGCATATTAGTTCAGCTACCCCTTCCAAAACATATTGATAAAAGAAAAGTTATAGAAACAATAGATTATAAGAAAGATGTTGATGGCTTTCATCCTACTAACGTTGGTAATTTATCTTCAGGTTATGATAGTAGTATTCCATGCACACCACTTGGATGTAGTTTATTACTTAAAAAAGTTGAAAAAAATTTAAGCGGCAAACATGCAGTAGTAATTGGAAGATCAAATTTAAATGGAAAACCAATGACACAAATGCTTCTTAAGGAAAATTGTACTGTCACTATCACTCATTCAAAAACTGAAGATTTAAAAACAGAATGTCTTAGAGCTGATATAATTATTGCAGCCGTAGGAATACCAGAATTAGTTAAAGGTGACTGGGTAAAAAAAGGAGCTGTGGTTATAGACGTTGGAATTAACAAAACAGAAAAAGGCGTAGTAGGAGATGTTGCATTTGAAGAAGTTTCTAAAGTAGCAGGAGCACTTACTCCAGTCCCTGGAGGAGTTGGTCCTATGACCATTGCATGTCTGTTAAAAAATACAGTAGATTGTTTTAAAAAATTACGAAAATAGATAATTATTTTTTATTTTTTTTTACCTTAAGTCCTAATTTATCACTGTGTCTTAATCTAAGTATCACTATAGCTGAAGCTATAAGTACTATTGCAACAGCTTCATAAACTAATCCAGCTGGATCCATCTCTTTACCCTGTAAAATAATAAATCGTGATAGAGCTGTAATTGCAATCAATAAAGGCAATGTAATACTGATTGATTGTTCATCCCAAAAAACTCTAACCATTGCTAATACTTCAAGGTATAGAAAAAATAAAAGTAAGTCTGCTAATGTAACAGATTGATTAATAATCATTGCTTTAATTTCAATTCCAACTGCAATTATAGTGCTTATAAGAATTACTGTAAGTAAAACGAATTGAAGATTTTTTGTAATTTTTTCCATTTTGTAATAATAAAACTTATACACTTATAAATTGTTAAGTATTTTGCATTTTTGACGCAGAATAATTCAAATATTACCTTAATTTTTTTTTGTGAAAATTAATAAATTTTTCAACGTTTGATTTATTAAATGTTTTGTTTTCCTCAAAGGATACTTTTTTCATTGAATAAGCATTGCTTTTAGTTTGTCTAGAAATAATTGTAATATTGCCTTTATATAGTTTAAGTTTAACAGCTCCATTAACTTTGTTTCTTTTTCTATCAACAATTTTTTGAAGTTTAAATCTTGCTTTTGAATACCAATAACCATTATAAATTAGTTCTGCATATTTTGGCATTATCTCATCTTTTTTATGCATAGTTTCCTTATCTAATGTTACTGATTCCATAGCTCTATGTGCATTAATTAATAAAGTTCCACCAGGAGTTTCATAAACTCCTCTTGATTTTATTCCAATAAACCTATTTTCAACTAGATCAACTCTACCAATTCCATTTTTACCAGCAATGAGATTTAATTTTTCTAAAAGTTTTGATGGAGATAATTTTTTACCATTGATAGATATTGGATTACTATTTTTGAAGCCTATAGTTACAAAAGAAGATTTATTAGGTGCTTTTTCTGGAGAGTTTGTTCGTTGAAAAATAAACTCAGGAGCAAATTTTTTAGGATTTTCTAAAACCTTACCTTCGGTTGAAGTATGAAATAAATTGTCATCAATTGAAAAAGGTGGTTCACCTTTTTTATCTTTTGGTATTGGTATTTTATTTTTTTTTGCATACTTTATAAGGTCTGATCTTGATTTAAGTTTCCAAATTCTCCAAGGAGCTATTATCTTTATTTTTGGTCCAAAATAATGGTATCCAAGTTCAAATCTTACTTGATCATTTCCTTTGCCTGTAGAACCATGTGATACAGCATAAGCTTTAAATTTTTTTGCAATAGCTATTTGTTCTTTAGCTATTAATGGTCTTGCAATTGATGTGCCTAATAAATAAACACCTTCATATAATGCATGACCTCTTATCATCGGATAAACATAATCTTTTACGAAGATATTTTTCAAATTTTTTATAATAATATTTTTAACACCAAGTTTTTTAGCATTTCTATATATTTTTTTTTTGTTAATTATTTGACCTATATCTGCAGTATATGCAATTACTTCAGCATTATAATTTTCTTGAAGCCATTTTAAAATAATTGATGTATCAAGCCCACCTGAATAGGCGAGAATTATTTTCTTCTTTGACTTCATTTAATTTAAGTACAATTTTTTTTGGCAGAGTTATAAGCTTTTGTAAAACCTAACAAAGAGTAGTGATCTATTGTTTGCGATCCAGACTTATTAAATCCTGTAACCATGATTCTAGATCCCTTTTTCATCGTACGTATCATTTTTTTTTCTATTTTATTATCCGCTATCCAAGCAAATCCTTCTTGAGAAATATCAAATTTATATTTATTTTTACCCGATTTGGCTCTTATTGAATTTTGAGTATTATATTCATATCCCGAGGTAGTACTAATTTCATCTACTATTTTATCTTTTGGTCTAAAACTCACAAATAATCTTGCTTCTCTAGTTTGACCTTTTGGTGATTGCAAAACAGGTTTTGTTTGAGCAAAACAAACTTTTTCTGAATCATTGTTTAGTACCATTACTTCCCAATCTTTAAACTTACCGATTTTTTTTAAATCTTCAGAATGAACTATGGTGTTACTAAAAAAAAATAGTAAAAATATGTGTATAAATATATTTTTAATTAGGGACATGGGTTTGGATATATTTTTTGTACTTCATTGATTTCTTTTAATACTTCTTTGTTCAGTTTAACTTTTACACTTTCTATATTTGTTTTCAACTGCTCCATAGTTGTAGCTCCTATTATTACACTTGTCATAAAATCCTGAACTTCACAAAATTTTATAGACATTTGACTTATATCTAGATCATATTTTTTACTTATTTTGTAATATTCTTCTACAGCTTTTGCAGTGTTAGGTTTTCTATATCTTGTCCAAAAGTCAAAATCTCTTTCCATTCTTGATCCTTTTGGGAATGCGCCATTTCTATATTTTCCGCTTAAATATCCGCTTGCCAATGGCGAATAAGCTAGGCATCCAATTTGTTCTCTTATCGAAACTTCAGCTAAGCCTACTTCATAAGATCTATTTAATAGGCTATAGGGATTTTGAACTGACATCATTCTTGGTAAAACTTTATCTTTTGACAATTTAAGAAATTTCATTACTCCCCAAGGAGTTTCATTTGATAATCCAACATATCTTATTTTTCCATTTTTAATATGTTTGTTTAAATTTTCTAAAACTTCTTCAAAACTATTCCACTTATTTTCTTTATGTTCATATCCAAGCTTACCAAAGCTATTTACATTTCTTTCTGGCCAATGAAGTTGATAAAGATCAATATAATCTGTTTTTAGTCTTTTAAGACTATCTTCTAGAGCATCATCCAAGTTTTTTCCTACAAAACTATTTTCACCACCTCTAAGGTAATTTCTTGCTGGACCAGCAACTTTAGTAGCTAATATAATTTTGTCTCTTTTTTTTGTTTTTTCAAACCAGTTACCTATAATTTTTTCTGTATAACCATAAGTCTCTTCTTTAGGTGGAACAGCATAAAGTTCTGCAGTATCAAAAAAATTAATACCATGATCTAATGAGTAGTCCATTTGTTCAAATCCCTCATCTTGAGTGTTTTGTTCCCCCCAAGTCATAGTACCCAAACAAATGGTACTAACATTAATATCTGTATTTCCTAATTTTCTGTAATTCATTGAATTTTAATTATTTTTTAAATTTTTATGACATCTTGAATAAATAGTAAAAGGCTATTATATAAATGCTATGGAATTTAATAAGCAAAATATTTTAAACAAAGTAAAAACAGCTCAAAAAACAACTGTAGTAATGGATGAAGGCTTAAGAGCCTACATGTTAAAAGTCTATAATTACATGGCAACTGGAGTTCTTCTAACAGGAATTATAGCTCTTCTTTCTTTTAAAATGTCCGTAGTAACTGATGCAAGTGGAGCAATAGCAGGATTTACAAGTTTAGGAAACGCACTATTCTTTTCAGGGTTAAAATGGGTTGTTATGTTGGCACCTTTAGGAATTGTTTTCTATATGAGTTTTGGAATAAAAAAAATGAGTGCAGCTAAAGCACAAACAGTGTTTTGGGTATTCGCAGCTCTTATGGGTTTATCGTTGTCATGGATATTGTTGGTTTATACCGGTGCGAGTGTTGCAAGAGTGTTTTTTATAACTTCAGCAACTTTCGGTGCAATGAGTATCTATGGATATACAACTAAAAGAGATTTAACTAAAATGGGATCTTTTTTAATGATGGGTTTAATTGGAATTATAATTGCCTCTTTGGTTAATATATTTTTAAAATCATCCATGATGTATTTTGTGATTTCGATTTTAGGTGTTTTAATTTTTGTTGGCTTAACAGCCTATGATACACAAAAAATTAAAAATATGTATGCAGCATCTGATACCGGAGAATTAATGGGTAAAAAAGCTGTTATGGGTGCATTAACTTTATACCTAGATTTTATTAACTTATTTATTATGCTTCTAAGGTTGTTCGGACAAAGAAGATAATTATAACTTTTTCCAATTAATATTTTTTAATAAATTTTGAAGATTACTAGAATTTTTTAGTATTTTTCCATTTGAATCGATTATTAAATATTTCAAATTTTTACTATTTGGTTTAAAATTTTTGCAAATTTTATACATTTCATTTTCAGCAGCATTTTTAAAAATACTAAATCCCACTTGCTTACTTGATATGGTTAAACCATAATCCTTCCAAGATCCGTGAGAAACCATTTTGGCATATAAATCTAATATTATTTTTAGTTCTTCCTTTTCAAAAAAATTTTTCTTTTCTTTTTCTGAAAGATTATTGTTAATTACTAATTTTAAATTTTTATTCATTAGATTTGTACTTATTAAGTATATTTACTTGAAAAATTGCGAATACAAACGTTATAGGCATAAGTCCCCAAACTTTAAAATTTACCCAAAATTCCTCCGATTGAGTTCTCCAAACTAATTCATTCATTATTGCTAAAAAAATAAAAAAATACATCCATCTTATGTTTAAAATTTTCCATCCTTCATCATACAATTTAATCGATTTTCCAAGGATTTTTTTTAAAATTGGTTCACTGCTAAAAAATTTTCCAAAAAATAATGCAATAGCAAACAATAAATTTATTATTGTTGGTTTCATATAAATGAAAACAGGGTTATTGAAATAAATAGTTAGGCCACCAAAAAAAGAAATTAATATACCTCCTAATAGAGGAATATATGGAATTTTTTTTTCTACGAACCAAACAATTGCAACTGCGACAATAGTTGCTATAATTAAAGGAGGAATAGCAACTCTTAAATTTTTTCCACTATTATAATAAATTACAAAGAAAATTAACAAAGGACCAAAATCTGTGATAAATTTTAAGATAGATCTGTTCACTCAAACATATTAACAGATTAATGAAATATTCACATTTTTTTTATTGATTTTTATAATTAAATATTCATATTATTTACCTGTGAGTGTTCAGAAGGCAAAATTTTCAATAGGTGATATAGTCAAGCATAAGCACTTTGATTTTAGAGGAGTGATTTATGATGTTGACTTTGAATTTAATAATTCAGAGGAATGGTATCAATCAATTCCTAAAAAGGTTAGACCTAGAAAAGATCAGCCCTTCTATCATTTGTTGGCTGAAAATGATGATATCACATATGAGGCCTATGTATCAGAGCAAAATTTGCTGATGGACGATTCTGAAGAACCGATAAAACATCCATTAATAAATGAAATTTTTTCTGGGAAAAAAGGTTCTAGCTATTTTAAGCCTTCAAATTAAAGGATTAGTCAATTTTTAAACACAATTAGCTCAAAACTTTAACATAAGTATTTCGTACATTAAAATTAATTTCGATCAAGGGCACTATTCCATTCCCTTATTTATCTCCCTCAGTGTTCTTGGTCGAAATGAGTTCAAGTAAATATTCAAAAATCCAAATTTGATATATATATAATCTAAATGTTTAGTTTTATAGATAGTAGCAAAATTTTTTCTATTACATCAAAAGCCCCAAAATATGTTTTTTTTATTTTTATTATAGTTTTATTTATAGGATTAATTGAAGCTTTAGTTTTATCACCTAAAGATTATATTCAAAGTCATTCAGTACGAATAATGTATGTTCACGTACCATCTGCATGGATATCAGTAGGTATTTTTTCAATTATTGGAATATTGTCATTTGGTAGCATAATTTTTAAAAATAAAAATTTTTCTATTATCTCAAAAAGTTTAGCTCCATCAGGTTTAGTTTTTAATATTATTGCTTTAGTTACGGGATCGATTTGGGGAAAACCAACGTGGGGTACATGGTGGGCATGGGATTCTAGAATTACTTCAATGGCTATTCTTTGTTTATTTTATTTAATTTATGTTTTAGCTTGGAGGATTATTGAAGATAAGAACAGAGCAAACCAGGTTACATCTTTAATTGCTATACTGGGATTAATTAATATTCCTATAATTAAATTTTCTGTTGAATGGTGGTCTACTTTACACCAACCTTCATCTATTAAACTATTAGAAGATAGCACAATACATTCATCTATGTTGATTCCATTAATACTAATGACTGCGGCATTTGCTCTATTTTCTCTTTTGATATTTTTGATGAAATATAATACAGAGATGATAAAGATAAAAAATAAAGGATTAGATAGGTTATGATGCAAGAAATATTATTAATGGAAGGTTACGGATCATATGTATGGTCAGCGTTTAGTTTTACATTAATAAGTTTTGTTATTTTGTATGCTATTGTTAAGTTTCAGTATGTTAAAGAGAAAAAGAGATTTAATGCTAAATTTCAAAAGTTGACTTACAATGAGAAAGAATTAGCAAAGGGTCAACCAACATACAGAGAAGTTTTATCGAATATAGCTTCATCGAAAATTTAACTTGAATTTCCATGTATGGTAAAAAAGTTAAATTAAGAATACTATTTTTATCGTCCGTAATATTAATATCTGTTTTAACTATTTTTTTAATTCTAAAATCTTTGGAAGAAAATGTTGTATATTTTAAATCTCCAACAGAAATAAAAAGTATTACTGAATTAGACGATAAAAAGATTAGAGTTGGCGGAGTAGTTAAAGAAGGATCTATTTTAACATCATCAAAAAAAATAAATTTTATAATAACAGATTATAAAAATGAAATAAATGTTAGTTTTATAGGGGCAGTTCCAAATTTATTTGCTGAAGGAAAAGGTGTTGTAGCAGAAGGATTTTTGAAAGATAGAAATTTTCTAACTGCAGAGAAGATTTTAGCAAAACATGATGAAAATTATATGCCCCCCGAAGTAAAAAAAGCGTTGGAGGATAATTAGTTTGTTTTATACTCAGTTAGGAAACTATTCATTAATTTTCAGCTTTATTTTTTCTTTATTAATATTTTATAGTTGTTTTAAAAATATTAATAATAAGACTAAACAAATTGAATCAAACATTTTTTCTTTTTTATCTATTCAATTATTAACTATTTTTTTAAGTTTTATTTGTTTAGTTGCTTCTTTTGTAGTTTCAGACTTTAGCAATGAAACAGTCTATAATAATTCTCATACAACAAAATCTATTTTTTATAAGGTGTCTGGGTCTTGGGGAAATCATGAGGGTAGCTTGCTTCTCTGGTTGCTTGTACTTGTTTTATTTGTTTTTATATTTTTTTTGACTTCAAAAAAACATCCTAAAAATTATAGAATTTTTACTATTATTTTTCAGCAAGTAATAGTTATTGGTTTTATTTTTTTTCTTTTAACAGTTTCAAATCCATTCAACACTTTGTTTCCAATACCTGATGAAGGTTTAGGACTTAACCCTATACTACAAGATCCTGCCTTAGCAATCCATCCACCAATTCTATATTTAGGATATGTTGGATCATCAATAATATTTTCATCATCACTCGCTGCTTTAATTGAAGATTATGTTAATAAAAATTGGGCAATACATATAAAAAAATGGATTATTGTATCTTGGATTTTTTTATCTCTAGGTATCATGGTAGGATCTATTTGGGCCTACTATGAATTAGGCTGGGGAGGATTTTGGTTTTGGGATGCAGTTGAAAATATATCTTTAATGCCATGGTTTTGCCTAACAGCATTAATACACACAATTATTGTTTTAGAAAAAAAAAACCATTTAAAAAATTGGACTTTAATTTTATCTATTGCCACATTTACATTAAGCGTGAGTGGAACTTTTTTAGTTAGGTCTGGAATTTTAAACTCAGTTCATACATTTGCAAATGATCCAAACAGAGGAATATTTATTTTACTGTTTCTGTTCATATTAATTTTGTTATCAATTGTAATTTATTTCTTATTTCATAAAAATGAAAAACCAATAATTAAAGACACATTTTTACTGAGTAAAGAAACTTCATTAGTAGTAAACAATTGGTTTATGATGTATTTTTTATCAGTTGTTTTAATTGGCACTATTTATCCAATTATTTTAGAAGTGCTTACAAATAACAAAGTATCAATAGGACCACCTTTTTATCATAAATTATTATCTCCTTTTTTAATACCTTTTTTAATTATTATGGCATTTGGACCTAAATTAAAATGGATTAAAACAAAGTTTTCAAAAATTAAATTAACAAATTTATTTTTTTTAATTATTTCTCTTTTGATTTCAAGTTTCATTATTAGTTTTACAGAAATGAAATATTTATTTTCAACAGTTTTATTTGGAGCAAGTTTTTTTTTATTATTTAAGACAATTGAAGAATTTTTTATTAAAAACTACAATTTTTCCCAAAAAATTTCTCATTTAGCCTTTAGTATATTTATTTTAAGTATTTTAATTAATGGTATTTTTTCAACTGAATTTTCAACAAATATGAAATTTGGAGATGAAAAAAAAATAAATGATATTTATATAAAATTTACTAATTTAAAAACTTTAAATAAAGAAAATTATAAAACAATTATTACAAGTTTTCAAATTAAAGATGAACATGGTAAAATTATGAATTTTAATCCTGAGGTAAGAATTTATAATCAACCTGAAATTCTTACTAGTGAAGCGGATATTAAATCTAATATTTTTTCTGATAATTTTTTGGTTGTTAATCTTTTAAAAGATGATGGATATTTTAATGTCCGCTATCAAGTCAAACCCTTTATGTTATGGATTTGGCTATCAGTTGTTCTATTAACTTTTGGAGGAATACTAAGTTTTTTTAGAAGATAATGAAAAAAAAAAAAATATTTTTTTCTGTAATTCTATCGACACTATTTATATTTTTTATATTATTTAAGGGCCTTTATAATCAAAACTACTATATTCCTAAAAATACAACAAAAAATTTAATTAGTTTTAAAGCTGAAGATTTTTTTACTAAAGAAAAATTAACTTCTGATCAATTTTTTTTAAATAATAAATATATAATAATAAATATTTGGGCATCATGGTGCATACCATGCCTTAAAGAACATAAATATTTAATGAGTTTGAGAAAAAATAATAATTTTAAATTAATTGGTTTAAATTACAAAGATAAGGAAAATAATGCAAAACAATTTATTAAAAAAAATGGAAATCCTTATGAATTAATTTTGTCTGACAGGAATGGAACAATTTCGATAGAGCTAGGTGCATTTGGAGTTCCAGAAACATTCGTTATTCACGAAAAAAAAATAATAAAAAAATATATTGGACCTTTAGATCAACAAAATATATTTGAAATACTAAGAATTACAAAAAAATGAAAAAAAAATTTATTTTTTTGATTATATTTTTTATTGCAATTTTTAATTACTCCTTTGCCATAGAAAATAATACCAAACTTGAAAATAAAATATCTAAGAATTTAAGATGTTTAGTTTGTCAGGGTCAGTCAATTTACGACTCCAATTCTGATTTTGCATTAAGCGTTAAATTAATAATTAAAAATAAACTAAAAGAAGGAAAGTCAGAAAAAGAAATCTATGAATTTTTTAAGTCTAAATATGGAGAGTGGATTCTTTTTGATCCAGAAATTAACAAAAAAACTATTTTTCTATGGATATTTCCCATAATTTTATTTGTTTTTGGGGGTTATTTGATTTTTCGAAAATTCTTTATAAAATAGTTAAATAGGCTAATTTATTAAAAAAAACATAAAAATTAATGAAAAAAATTTCTTTTATAATTTTAGTTTCTTTGTTTATGACTTCTTGGTCACAAGGGCAGGACAAAAAATATTCTTATGGTGAGCATGAATTAAATTTTTTTACTGGGATGTTTGACTTTAGTGACAAGGGAAAAAGATCTGGAATATTTGGTTTACAACATCAAAATGAGAGTTTATTCAGGGATAGTTTTTTAGGAACTATATCTCCAGTATCGGGAGTTATGATTACAGTTGATAATGCAAGTTATATTTATACAGGCATACAAGCTCAATATAAATTAGGAAAAATTAATTTCGTACCTAGTTTTACACCTGGGTATTACAGAGAAGGCGACGGTAAAGATTTAGGCCATCCAATCGAATTTAAAAGTGAATTACAAATGTCTTTAGATATTTTTAAAGACAGTGAAGTAGGTTTTTCTTATAATCATTTATCCAATGCTAGCTTGGGAGACAAAAATCCAGGAGCAAATAGTTATATGATTAATTTTTTAAAAAGCTTTTAGTTAAAAAATGAACTTGAGGGACTGTCATAATTTTTATGACTTCAGAGAATTAGCCAAAAAAAAATTACCTTCCCCAATCTTTCATTATATTGATGGAGCTGCTGATGATGAGATTACTTATCGAAGAAACACAAACGCTTTTAATGACGTAGATTTAGTTCCTAATGTATTAAGAGGAGTTGAGAACGTAGATCTTTCAGTTACTATTTTTGGAAAAAAACTTGACCTTCCTTTCTATTGTGCTCCAACAGCTTTACAAAGACTTTTTCATTATGATGGGGAAAGAGCAGTTGGAAAAGCAGCTCAAAAATTTAATACAATGTTTGGTGTTTCAGCTTTAGCTACAGTTAGTGTAGAAGAAATATCTTCAATAATTGATACTCCAAAAATGTTTCAATTTTATTTTCATAAAGACAGAGGTTTAAATGACTCTTGTTTGGAGAGAGCAAAGGCAGCAAAGTTTGATGTTATGGCTTTAACAGTGGATACAATAACGGGAGGAAATCGTGAAAGAGATCTTAAGACTGGGTTTACATCACCTCCTAAACTCACATTATCAAGTTTGTATAGTTTTGCTACAAAACCAATGTGGGGAATTAACTATTTGACAAAAGGTAAGTTTGAATTACCTCATCTTCAAGATTATGTAAAAGAAGGCACTAGCACCAACACTTCTATTGGTAATTATTTTTCTACTATGTTGGATCAATCTATGAATTGGAATGATGCTGAAAAATTATGTTCTCAATGGGGAGGTCATTTTGCACTTAAAGGAGTGATGAGTGTTGAAGATGCTAAAAAAGCAGTTGATATTGGATGCACAGGAATAATGGTATCAAATCATGGAGGAAGACAACTTGATGGATCAAGATCTCCATTTGATCAATTAGCAGAAATTGTAGATGCTGTTGGCGATAAGATTGATGTTATTTGTGAAGGAGGATTTCAAAGAGGAACTCATATGCTTAAAGCTTTATCTATTGGAGCGAAAGCATGCTCAGGTGGAAGACTTTATCTTTATGCATTGGCTGCTGCAGGACAAGCTGGTGTTGAAAGAGCTTTAAATCAATATCGCTTAGAAATAGAACGAGGCATGAAACTTATGGGGTGTACTAAGATAAGTGAATTAAGCAGAAATAATTTAAGATTTAGAAAAAAATGAATTTAAGTGATTGTCATAATTTTGATGATTTTCGTATATTAGCAAAAAAAAAATTACCATCTCCAATCTTCCATTATATTGATGGGGGGTCTGACGACGAAATTACTTTAAATAGAAACACAAGCTCATTTAATGATTATGATTTGATCCCAAGTGTTTTAAATGATGTTTCAAATGTAGATATGTCTACTACTGTCCTAGGGGAAAAAATTGATTTTCCGTTGTTCCCTGCTGCAACAGCAATGCATAAACTTTATCATCATGAAGGAGAAAGGGCTTCAGCAAAAGCTGTAGAGAAAGTAGGAACAATTTTTGGTCTATCAACAATGAGCACAGTCAGTATAGAAGAAATTGCAACAATTAACAAAGGTCCAAAATTATTTCAGCTTTATATTCATAAAGATAGAGGGCTCACAGATAATTTATTAGAAAGATGTAAAAAAGCTGGTTTTACAAGTATGTGTTTAACCGTTGATACTGTTGTTGCTGGAAATAGAGAGAGAGACAGAAGAACAGGATTTACAACTCCTCCAAAATTAACTCTAGGTAGCCTTTTAAGTTTTGCACTACATCCAGGCTGGACAATAAATCATTTAATTCACGAAAAATTTAAATTAGCAAACATTATTCACATGACTCAAAAAGGAACTAGCATAGATAAATCAGTTATTGATTATATAAATGAACAATTTGATCCTGCAATGAACTGGAAAGACGCAGAGTATTGTGTAAAAAAATGGAATGGACCCTTTGCTTTAAAAGGTGTTATGAGTGTTGAAGATGCAAAAAAAGCAATTGATATTGGTTGCACAGCCATAATGATTTCTAATCACGGTGGCAGACAATTAGATGGTTCAAGAGCGCCACTTGATCAACTTTCTGAAATAGTAGATGCAGTTGGAGACAAAATTGAGGTAATACTTGATGGTGGAGCTAGAAGAGGGACACATGTACTCAAAGCTTTATGTCTAGGAGCAAAAGCATGTAGTTTTGGAAAAGGTTATTTATTTGCCTTAGCAGCTGGAGGACAAAAAGGTGTAGAAAAAATTTTAGAAAATATGAAAGCGGAGATTAATCGTGATATGAAATTAATGGGATGTAGAAATTTAAAAGAATTAAATAGATCTAAAATAATTTATAGAAAAAATTAATTATGAAAATTGCTAAAAATGTTAATAATTTAGGCACTGAATTAGTTTATGATATTTTTTCAAAAACGAAAAAACTAGAGAGCCAAGGTAAAAAAATTATTGATTTAAGTCTTGGTCAATCTGCAGAAAGTCCACCGGAACATGTTATTGAAGCAACAATTAAAGCATTAAGGGATGGAAACAATGGATATACAGTTCCAAATGGAATATTAGAATGCAGAGAAGCGGTAAGTAGAAAAATTCAAAAACTTTATAATGCAAAAGTTTCTCCAGATAGAATATTTATAATGCCTGGAGGAAAACCAACTATGCATTATGCCATTTCATTTTTTGGCGAACCAGGAACTGAAATTATTTATCCTGACCCAGGATTTCCTATTTACGAATCTATGATCAATTATACTGGAGCAAAACCAGTCCCATATAACTTAACTGACGCAAATAACTTTAATATTAATGTTGAAAAAATTCTTTCGTCAGTAAACGATAAAACAAGATTATTTATTATAAATAATCCCCATAATCCAACAGGTAGTTTCGCTGAAAAATCTGTTATTGACAAACTAGCGGCTGGATTATCAAAGTTTCCAAATTTAGCAATTTTAAGTGACGAAATTTATGGAAGATTGATATTTGAAAAAAAAGATTTTCCTACATTTTTAAATTACCCAGATCTTTATGATCGATTAATAGTTTTAGATGGATGGAGTAAAACTTATGCAATGACAGGATGGAGATTAGGATGGGGAATTTGGCCAGAGAAATTGTTAAATAAAATGTTTAAGTTTTGTGTGAATAACCATTCTTGTGTAAATGCTGCAATTCAGTATGGTGCAATTGCTGCTTTAGACGGTCCTGATGATAGCATCAATAATATGGTTGATAAATTTATTAAAAGAAAAAATTTAATGTGTGATGGTTTAAAAAAAATTTCTGGGATAAAATTTACTGAAGCAAGATCTGGGTTTTTTATTTTTCCAAATGTAAAAGATACAGGAATGAACGGAGATCAATTTGCCGAAAAATGTTTAAATGAAGCAGGAGTTGCTCTAATTCAAGGTACAGCTTTTGGCAAATTTTCATTAGACAATGTAAGAATTAATTTTACAACATCGGAAGAAAATATTACTCAAGCATTAGATAATATCAAAAAAATGTTAAGCTAATTATAGTGTTTTTTTTATATAACTCATATATTATCTTAAAGAAAAATGAACGAACAAGTACAGTTAGAATTAAAAAAAATTTTTAATGGCAGGTTTTCTTTGTCTGAGTCGACACGTGCAAACTATGCTCGTGGAGAAGATACTTATGACCCAGTACTTTCCCAAGCAGTAGTATTTCCAGAAACTAATGAAGAAGTTTCAAAAATATTAAAATTATGCAATGAACATAAAATTCCAGTTGTTCCATTCGGCACAGGAACATCTTTGGAAGGAAATGTAGTAGGTAATTCTAACGGAATAACTATATCCTTAGAAAAAATGAATAAAGTGCTTAGTGTTAATGCAGGTGATTTTGATTGTAGAGTTCAAGCAAATGTAACTAGAAAACAATTGAATGAATATTTAAGAGAAGATGGTGTCTTTTTCCCAATTGATCCAGGAGCTGATGCTGCACTTGGTGGAATGGCAGCGACTTCTGCCTCAGGAACTATGGCGGTGAAATACGGAACAATGCGCACGATAGTAACAGGATTAACAGTTGTTTTAGCTAATGGAGAAATTATTAAAACAGGAGGTAGAGCAAAAAAATCTTCTGCAGGATATAATTTAACAAATTTATTTATTGGTTCTGAAGGAACATTAGGAATTATAACTGAAGTACAATTGAGATTATCTCCAATTCCAGAAAACATTATGAGTGCAGTGTGTTATTTTCCTGATCTAGATTCAGCTGTTTTAACATCCCAAGAAGTAATTCAATATGGTGTTAATATTGCAAGAATTGAAATGTTAAATAAAGATCAAATGGAAATAAGTATTAAATATTCAAAATTAGAAAATATTAAAGCTTCACCAACTCTTTTTTTTGAATTTCACGGAAGTGAGGAGTCTAATAAAGAAGCAATAAAAATTGTTGAAGAGCTATCAAAAAATAATGGAGGTGGCAATTTTCAGTGGGCGGAATCAAACGAAGAAAGAAATAAATTATGGAAGGCAAGACATGATGTTTATTATTCAGTTAAAGCTTTAGGTAATAATATGAAAGTATATTCAACAGATATATGTGTTCCAATTTCAAAACTTGTAGAATGTGTTTCCTGGGCTGAAAAACATGTTAAAGAAAATGGCCTAATTGCTCCAATGGTTGGCCATGTTGGAGATGGAAATTTTCACTCGATTATTTTGTATGATCCTAACGATAAAGAAAAACAAAAACTAATAAGAGATTATAGTGATAAACTTATTCAAAAAGCTCTAGAGCTTGAAGGAACAATAACAGGAGAGCATGGTATTGGTTTACAAAAAAAACATTATTTATTGAAGCAACATCCTGACAACTTGCCAGCAATGAAATCTATTAAAAGAAGCATGGATCCAAACAACATAATGAATCCAGGAAAAGTTTTTGATTTAAATTAATTAAAAACGACATATATAAATAAAATAATACTACTTAGAGTTGAATATAGTTTTTTTTAATAAGACTCCTAAAATGTTTTGTGATTAAATATTGCTAAGTTAATTAACTAAAGAGGAGAAATAAATGATTAAAGAAAAAAAATCATTGAAGGGGAAGCTACCTTCAAGACGTAAGTTCTTTAAAGCTGCTGCTGCAACAGGTGTTGCTGCTGTAGCCGCATCATCTTTAGCTGCTCCTGCTGTTGCTGCTGAAAGAATAGAAGCTGCAATGGTAGCTACTTGGCCAAGAGATTTTCCTGGTCTAGGTACAGGTGCACAAAGATTTGCAAAAAGACTAGCAGACATGAGTGATGGACGTATACAAGTTACTTATTATGCTTCTGGCGAAAGAGTAAAAGCATTTGACTCATTTGATGAAGTTGCTTCAGGTAACTCTCAAATGTATCACGCTGCAGACTACTATTGGGTTAAAAAACACCCAGCTTTTGGATACTTTACAGCATGTCCATTTGGTTTTACTTACTCAGAAATAAATGCTTGGATTCACCATGGTGGAGGACAAGCGCTTTGGGATGAGCTAACTGATGATTATGGAACTCAAAGTTTTATTGCTGGTAACACAGGAGTTCAAATGGGTGGTTGGTTTAATAAAAAAATTAGATCAGCAAATGACTTTAAAGGTTTAAAAATGCGTATGCCTGGATTAGGTGGACAAGTTCTTGGAAAACTTGGTGGTTCTCCAATTTCACTTCCTGGTGGACAAATTTATGAAAACCTTGTTTCAGGAGCAATTGATGCAACTGAATGGGTAGGTCCTTGGAATGATGAAGCTATGAAGTTCCATGAAGCTGCTAAATATTATTACTATCCTGGTATGCACGAACCTGGTTCGATGTTAGCATGTGGTGTTAACAAATCATGGTTTACAAGCTTAACAAAATCAGATCAAACAACAATTAAAACTGCTTGTGCTTGGGCTGATGAAATTACTATGGCTGAGTACAATGCTAAAAATGGTGCAGCATTAGCTCGTCTAGTAAATGATCATGGTGTTAAACTTGAGAAATTTAATGATAAAGTTTATGACGCATTTGCCAAAGGTGCCGCAGAAGTTTATGATGAAGTTCAACAACATAGCGCACTTGCTGCAAAAACGCATAAAGCTTTTGTTAAAGCTCGTAAGGAAATTGGTGCTTGGACTAACTTGTCTGACTCACCATATATTGAACAAAGAAATAGAGCTTTAGGAATTTAATAACACTTAAAGTTTTAAGAAAATTTGATATAAGGGCCCTTTATTAAGGGCCCTTTATTTTATTGGGTTTTATTTAAAAAGAGTATTTCGATTTATGATTAAAAAAAATAATTTACCTGTATTAATTAGAATATTTAGTTATTCAATACTGGCTATTACTTTTGTTTTTTTAGTAAACAATGTTTTAACAGTTTGGTTTGATTGGCCTGGTGTTAAACAGTTATTTTCACAATATGGTTTATTTGGATTTGAAAAATTAAGTAAACCTTCAGAAGGATCAGCATTAACTTTTGCTTTTATTCAGTTATTTTTTTACATTGCTGCATTGTTAATGGTAATTTTTTACGTTTTTAAATCTATTAAACAAACTTTAGAATCTGATGCAAAAATTCTCACTAAATTTACAGCTTATATTATTCGATCATCTTTCTGGGCAGTTTTAATTGTTGGAATTGCAGATGCAATAGTTTCATTTATGGTTGTTGAAAAATTAACTGGTCCAGTCTTAGGTGAATATTTGAGAGTAAAATTAGTTATTCCAAATTTTAGAATTACGTATGTCCATTTTCCTTTAATATTGATTTCATTTGTAGTGGGATATTTTACAAGAACAGTAGGTTTTATTTGGTTGGCGATTTTAGTTGTTGCAAGTGAATTTTCAATTGTTCTATCTAGATTTATATTTGAGTATGAACAAGCTTTTCAAGGAGATTTAGTTCGTTTCTGGTATTCTGCTCTTTATCTTTTTGCTAGTGCATATGCTTTAATGCACGAAGGTCATGTGCGAGTAGATGTTTTATACACTGGTTTTAGTGAACGAAAAAAAGCTTGGACAAACTCTATTGGATCATTGGTATTAGGAATTCCACTTTGTCTTACTGTTATATTTTTAGGAATGGTTAATAAAGCGAGCATTATAAATGGTCCAGTTATTTCATTTGAAATTACACAACAAGGCTCAAATGGACTTTATTTGCTTTATTTAATGGCGATCTATTTAGCTGTATTTGCCGTAACTATGTTAACCCAATTTACTAGTTATTTTATGAGTAGCAGTCATAGACTTTTGAAAAATTAAATTATGGAACATCTATTTTTATCTTTACTTGTACTAATAATGATAGCAGCATTAGCTTCAGGTTATCCCGTTGCTTTTGCATTACCTGGTTCAGCTATTATTTCAATAGGTCTTGCATCTATTTTTGGATATTTATTTGAAGGAAACGCTAGTGCTTATTTTGCAACTGATGGCCCTATAGAATGGTTAACAGCAGGTATTACAAACTTCAGGAGTAATTATTGGGATGTAGAAACAGATACTTTAATTGCAATACCTTTATTTATTTTTATGGGGATAATGCTTCAAAAATCTAAAATAGCTGAAGACCTTTTGGTAACCATGGGTCAATTATTCGGTCCTATTCCAGGTGGATTAGGTATTTCGGTAATTTTTGTTGGGGCATTACTTGCGGCAACAACGGGAATAGTTGGAGCCACAGTAATTGCAATGGGTCTAATTTCACTGCCTACTATGTTGAATAATAAATATGATAGAAGTCTCGCAAGTGGAATTGTCTGTTCATCCGGAACACTAGGTCAAATAATACCTCCATCAATCGTTTTAATTATTATAGCTGATCAATTAGCTAGTGCATCCGATGTTGCAAATACAATTAGACAGTCAGATTATAAGTTAATTACTGGTGAATTTAATATGCCTGGTGAGTTAAGAGTTGGATCCACAAGCGCTGGCGATATGTTTCTTGGAGCCTTGCTACCTGGATTAGTATTAGTTGGATTATATATGTTGTATGTGTTTGTATATGCAAGAATAAATCCAAAAGCAGCACCTCCCGTTCCATTCAAAGGTCAATTAGATTACAAATTTTGGATAAAAGTTATTATGGTAATAATTCCACCACTTGCATTAATTTTTGCAGTTCTTGGATCCATTTTAATGGGTATAGCAACAGTAAATCAAGCTGGTTCAATTGGAGCAATAGGAGCAACTTTGATGGCAGGTTATCGACTTCATCAAGGTAAAAAAGATGCTTTTTATCCTCTGATAATAACTATCGTATCATTAATTCCTATTTTTATAATATCGAACAATTATAACTTAAACATTAAAGCTTTAGAAACTAGAAACTTAACTGCAATTTTGATCACCGGTTTTTTTACTATAATATTTTTAATTGGTATTTCATGGAGTTTCTGGAGATCTTACAAGGTTGATAATGTTTTAAAAGAAGTCGTTACAGAAACTTGTGTGACCACATCGATGGTATTTATAATTCTTTTAGGAGCAGCGATGTTAACTTCAGGTTTCAGAGCTTTTGGAGGAGAAGAATTAGTAAGAGATTTTTTACAAGATTTGCCTGGAGGATTTTGGACTCAGTTTATTGTTGTTATGGCAGTAATATTTTTATTGGGCTTTTTCCTAGATTTTATTGAAATTGCTGTTGTTGTTGTTCCTATTATTGCTCCAATATTGCTAGCTGAGACTGGGGCTAACGTGAGTGCAATTTGGCTAGGTGTAATGATTGGTGTGAATTTGCAAACGTCTTTCCTAACACCTCCATTTGGATTTGCATTGTTTTATTTAAAAGGTGTTGCGCCCAAGTTCGTTACAACTTTAAATATCTGGAAAGGTGTTGTTCCCTTTATAATATTACAGCTTATAGGACTTGGAATTGTAGGCTTTTATCCAAGTTTAGTAAACTATTTACCGGCAAGAACATATTTAACATCACATGTGGCTCCACCTCCTATGAATCCTAAACTTCAACACTGTTTGCAAGAATACAAATTTGCTATTTATAATAATGAAGAACAAAAAATCAGATCTGCAATTTCAAACTTTGAAAAATTGGTACCTTCAAATCTTCCTAATGATAAATTGGATATTTTCGAAGAACATTTTGAAAATGCATTAGGAACTTTT
>CACAFZ010000006.1 GCA_902531885.1 uncultured Pelagibacteraceae bacterium | reverse complement strand
GTATTAATTTCTAAAAAACATAAACTAATAAATAATTTTAAAAATTTAGGTACAGACATAGGTTTACTTTTTCAAATTGTTGATGACCTAATTGATTATAGGGGTAATTCAAAAATAGCAGGAAAAAAAACAAAAAAAGATCTAAGAAAAGGTAAAGCAACGTTGATTAATTTGCTTGGTTATGATTACACCCTTATGTATGTTAAAAGTTTAAAAAATAAAATATTTAATAAATTAAATAAATTTGGAAAAAAATCAGAGGACTTGAAAGAGACAATAAATTTTATAATTAAGAGAGAAAGATGAAAAAAAAGTATATTTATTTGGATAAAGTTAATTTTCCCACTGATATTAAAAAATTTTCAAATACTGAATTAAAAACTCTTGCTGAGGAAGTCAGAACAGAAATGATAGATGCTGTTTCTGAAACAGGAGGACATCTTGGAGCAGGACTAGGTGTTGTTGAACTAACTGTTGCTCTTCATTATATTTTTGACACTCCAAACGATAAAATTATTTGGGATGTAGGTCACCAATCTTATCCTCACAAAATACTAACTGGTAGAAAAGATAAAATACGAACTCTAAGAAAAAGTGAGGGACTTTCAGGATTTACAAAAAGATCTGAAAGTGAGTACGATCCCTTTGGTGCCGCACATAGCTCAACTTCAATATCTTCTGCACTTGGAATTGCAGTTGCAAATAAACTTTCAAAAAATTCTAGTAATGTAGTAGCTGTAATAGGGGATGGAGCAATAAGTGCAGGCATGGCTTATGAAGCAATGAATAATGCTGGATATAATAAAACAAAACTAATTGTGGTTTTAAACGATAATGATATGTCGATAGCCAAACCAGTTGGTGCAATGAAAACTTATTTAGCAAAAATGTTATCTGGAAAAATTTATTTTAGTTTAAGAGAAACAATTAAATTAATTACTTCAGCTTTTTCAAAAAGATTTAGCAATAAAGCTGCTAAAGCAGAAGATTTTATAAGATCAGCTGTTACAGGTGGAACATTTTTTAATTCTTTAGGTTTTTATTATATTGGTCCAATTGATGGTCATGACTTAGATACATTATTGTCAGTATTAGGAAATGCAAAACAGTCAAATTATAGTGGACCAATAATGATTCACATAAAAACTGAGAAAGGAAAAGGGTATAAGTTTGCGGAAAAATCTGAAGATAAATTTCATGGAGTTTCTAAATTTAATGTGCAAACAGGAGAACAAGAAAAATCAAAATCAAATACACCTTCTTACACAAAAGTTTTTGCAAAAACTCTTATTAAACATGCAGAAAATGATAGTAAAATAATAGGTATTACTGCTGCAATGCCATCAGGAACAGGAATGGATTTATTTGGAAAAAAATTTCCCAACAGAATGTTTGACGTGGGAATTGCAGAACAACATGCCGTTACTTTTGCTGGAGGTCTAGCAACAGAAGGATATAAACCATATGCCGCTATTTACTCAACTTTTTTGCAAAGAGCTTACGATCAGGTGGTTCACGATATAGCTATTCAAAGTCTGCCAGTAAGATTTGCAATTGATAGGGCAGGCCTAGTTGGCGCGGATGGACCAACTCATGCAGGCTCTTTTGATATTACTTATTTATCTACTCTTCCAAATTTTGTTGTTATGGCAGCAAGCGATGAGGCAGAATTAGTAAGAATGATAAATACATCTATATATATTAATGATAAGCCATCTGCATTTAGGTACCCAAGAGGTAACGGAATAGGTGTTGAACTACCAAATATTAACGAAAAAATTGAAATTGGAAAAGGTAAAGTAATTAAAGAAGGAAAAAGTATTGCAATTATTAATTTTGGTGCAAGATTAAAAGAATGTTTAATTGCTGAAGAAAATCTAAATAAAAAAGGAATTTATCCAACTATTATTGATGCTAGGTTTGCAAAACCACTAGATAAAAATCTTATATGGCAAGTAGCTACAAACCATGATTCTATAATTACAATTGAAGAAGGATCCATAGGCGGATTTGGATCACATGTTAGCCATTATTTATCTGAAAACAATTTACTTAATGGGAAATTAAAGTTTAGATCAATGATTTTACCAGATAAATTTATAGATCAAGACAAGCCAGATTTAATGTATAAGTCTATAGGTTTAGATTCAAAAGGAATTGAGTCTAAAGTGATTGATCTATTAAATTCAAATGTTCTTCTTCAAAAAAAGAATTAGCTTTGACATTGAGCTTTATTCATTAAGTAATGATCTAAAATAACACAATGCATCATTGCCTCACCTATAGGTACCGCTCTAATACCTACACATGGGTCATGTCTTCCTCTTACTGATATATTTGTATTTTTTCCAAACTTATCTATTGTTTTTCTAGAACTTAAAATTGAAGAAGTGGGTTTAACGGCAAAAGATATTACGACTTCTTGTCCACTAGAAATACCACCTAATATTCCACCTGCATTATTTGATATAAATTTTATTTTTTTACCTTTTTTAATTATTTCATCTGAATTTTGTTCTCCAGTTAGCTGAGCTGAACTCATTCCTGAACCAATGTTTACTCCTTTAACAGCATTTATACTCATCATTGCAGATGCTAAATCCATATCCAATTTCGAATATATTGGGGCTCCCAAACCTACCGGAACTCCTCTTGCTCTAATTTCAATTACAGCACCACAAGAAGACCCAGCTTTCCTAATTGCTAGTAAATACTTTTCCCATAATTTTATTATAGATTTATCTGGGCAGAAAAAAGGATTTCTGCTTATAAATTTGTCATTCCAATTTTTAGAATCACAGCCAAGTATCCCAAGTTGAGTGACTGCTCCTATTACTTTATATTTTTTTCCAATTTTATTTTCCAAAACTTTTTTTGCTATAGATCCTGCAGCAACTCTTGCGGCAGTTTCTCTAGCTGATTGTCTGCCACCTCCTTTATAGTCTCTAATTCCATATTTTTTAAAATAGGTATAATCAGCATGACCAGGTCTAAATTTGTTTTTTATAGTTTCATAATCTCTAGATCTCATATCTTTATTGTAAATAATCATTGATATCGGTGTACCCGTAGTTTTGCCTTCAAATATTCCAGATAAAATATTTACTTTATCGTCTTCTTTTCTTTGTGTTGTGAATTTTGATTGTCCAGGCTTTCTTTTATTCAGTTCAATCTGAATATCCTGTTCCCTAATCTTTATATTAGGAGGACAGCCATCAACCACACATCCTATAGCAGGTCCATGAGATTCACCCCAAGTTGTGAAGCGAAATAACTTTCCAAAAGTATTAAATGACATTAAATATATTATATAAGTTATTTTGTTGAAATTATGAATCAAAAAAACTCACTTGGACTAGATAAATGCTTTAAGGATATGGCCGATCCCATAATTCTTTTTGAGGAATGGTTTATTGAAGCCAAAAAAACAGAAATTAATGATCCGAATGCACTAGCCTTAGCTTCCGCAGATAAAAATGGTATTCCAGATGTAAGAATGGTTTTGCTAAAAAGCTTTGGTAATAAAGGTTTCGTTTTTTATACAAATTTTAACAGCAAAAAGAGCAGTGACTTAAAAGAAAATCCGAATGCAGCCTTGTGCTTCCATTGGAAGAGTCTTTTAAGACAAATTAGAATTTCAGGAAAAATTTCAAAAGTATCAGATAAAGAAGCGGACACATATTATGCAACAAGATCATACGGTAGCAGAATTGGTGCCTGGGCTTCCCAACAAAGCTCAATTTTAGAAAGTAGAGATGAATTATATAAATCAATTGAAGATTTTAAAAAAAAATATCAAGATGAAAAAAATGTTCCGAGACCAGGACACTGGTCAGGATGGAACTTGGAGCCGAGCAGCATAGAGTTCTGGCTTGACGGAGAAGACAGAATTCACCAAAGATTAAAATATATCAAAAAAAAAAATGAAAGTTGGGAAAAATTCTTACTAAATCCTTAGAAAGTTCTTCCCAAACTAAAAGATGTTAAATTTTGAAGTATTTCTTTTTCTTTTGTAGCACCAAACACGCTTAAAGAATTTGAAGCAAGATTTATAAAATGTTCAGCTTTTCTATAACACTCAAAAATTATATTATATTTTTTAATCATTGATAGAATATTTTTAAATTCTTCTTCTGATCTTTCTTTTTTTTTAAACAGTTCTTTTAGTTCTCTTTTTTCCTCATTTTTTGATTTTTGATATAGAAGAATTATAGGTAAAGTTATTTTGCCTTCATAAAAATCATTTCCAATTTCTTTGCCAAACAATTTAAGTTCAGAATTATAATCCAAAGTATCATCTGCTATTTGAAATGTTAAACCTAAATTTTTTCCATAGAACTCCAGTGCCTCTTTAACTTTATTTTCTTTATTTGCAATTATTGATCCAACTTTAGTTGCTGCGGCAAATAAAGAAGCAGTTTTAGCAGATATTATTTTTAAATAAGTTTCCTCCAACATATCAATTTCTCCTTCATATTGCAGCTGTAACACTTCTCCTTGAGAGATTTCAGCAGAAGTAGATGAAAGAAGTTTTAAAACTTCGTTGTTTCCATCTTCAACCATCATTTCAAAACACCTACTCAGCAAATAATCTCCAACTAAAATTGATGATTTATTTCCCCAAATATAATTTAAGGTTTTTTTTCCCCTTCTAATTTCTCCTTTATCAATAACATCATCATGCATCAATGTTGCCGCATGTATTAATTCTACGCAAGCTGCTAAGTTAATATCCCTTGATCCTTTTGTGTATCCACAAATTTTAGCTGAACCCAAGGTAAGCAATGCTCTTAATCTTTTACCTCCTGTTCTAAGATGATATTTTGTCATCTCTTCTACCAACTCTACTTTGCTTAATAATTTCGTTTTAATTTTTTCTTCAACTAAAATTAGCTTATCATCAACAGAATTTTTGAGCTCCAGATATGAATTATTTATTCGATTTTTTAACTGAACAACAGTTCCCATTAGAATAAGTTAGTACAATTGACACAATATTATACTTATCAATTGACGCACCCGAAACTACAACTATAAGGAGACTTTATATTAAACTAAAAATTTTATAAGCATTAGTATGATTTCATTTTTCAAAAAAAAGAAAATTATTCCACATATAAAACTAAACGGAGTAATAGGAAATGTTGGTAAATTTAAGCAAGGAATAGATTTTTCTGGGCAAGAGGAAATAATAAAAAAAGCTTTTGCAATTAAAAAGGCACCGGCTGTGGCAATATCAATAAATTCACCCGGTGGTTCACCTGTTCAATCTCATTTAATACATGATTTAATAAGACAACAGGCAAAAAAGAATAAGAAAAAAGTTATAGTTTTTGCTGAAGATGTAGCTGCATCTGGCGGATATTTAATTGCTTGCGCAGGAGATGAAATTTATGCAAATCAAAGTTCAATAGTTGGTTCAATAGGAGTAATTTATTCTTCATTTGGCTTTAAAGATTTAATTAAAAAAATAGGAGTGCAAAGGAGAGTTTATACAGCTGGAAAAAATAAAAGCACCTTGGATCCATTTATGGAAGAAAAGCAAGAGGATATAGAAAGATTAAAAAGCATTCAACTGGATTTACACAAAGATTTTATAGAAGTTGTTGAAAAAAGTAGATCAACTAAATTAAAAAAAGATACTGAAATTGAATTATTTTCGGGTGAGTTTTGGTCTGGAAGAAAGTCAAAAGAATTAGGTTTAATAGATGGAATTGGAAATGCGGATGAAATACTAAGAGAAAAATTTGGAGAAAATGTTGTTATTAAAAAATTTGAAAAACCAAAAGGTTGGTTAGCTAAAAGATTATCATCATCAGAAAACAATGCAGAACAAGTGATAAGTATTTTAGAAGAAAGATCTATCTGGCAAAGATATGGCCTCTAAAAAAAAAATAAAAAAAATAATACAAACTTTCCAGGACACTATATTAAATCTTCAAAAATACTGGAGTAAAAAAGGTTGTGTAATTTTACAACCTTACGATATGGAAGTTGGAGCAGGAACTTTCCATCCTGCTACTACATTAAGATCTTTAGGACCTAAACCATGGAAAGCAGCATATGTTCAACCCTCAAGAAGACCAACAGATGGTAGATATGGAGACAATCCAAACAGACTGCAACACTATTATCAATTTCAAGTATTAATTAAACCTTCTCCTAAAAATATAAAAAAATTGTATTTAAATAGTTTGAGCGTTATTGGAATAAAACATCATGAACATGACATTAGGTTTGTAGAGGATGACTGGGAAAGCCCAACATTAGGTGCAGCTGGCTTGGGATGGGAAGTGTGGTGTGATGGAATGGAAATTACTCAATTTACATACTTTCAACAAATGGCTGGAATAGAATGCAATCCTATATCTGTTGAACTAACTTATGGACTTGAAAGAATATGTATGTTTACTCAAGAAAAAAAAAATGTTTTTGATTTAGTTTGGAACAACGAAGGAGTTTTATATAAAGAAGTATTTCATCAAGCAGAAAAAGAATTCTCAGCTTATAATTTTGAACATGCGAATACAGAAAATCTTTTTAAAGTTTTTGAAATAGTGGAAAAAGAAGCAAAATTATTAGTTGAAAAAAAACTTTCTTTACCTGCGTACGACCAATGTTTAAAAGCAAGCCATGTATTTAATTTACTAGATGCCAGAGGAGCAATAAGTGTTGCACAAAGGGCAGAATATATTTCAAAAATAAGAGAGCTTACAAAATCAATTGGACAAATTTGGGTAAATAGTCAAAATTAAAAATGGCAGAATTGTTTTTAGAACTATTCACTGAGGAAATTCCTACAAATTTGCAGATAAACGCTAGAGAAAATTTAATATTAAGCATTAAAAATTTTTTTGATAAGGAAGATATTTCCTATAAAGGAAAATCTGAAAGCTATTCAACTCCAAATAGACTTGTAATTTATTTTGAAAATATTGAATCAACTTTAACAAAAAAGGCCAAAGAAATTAGAGGACCAAGTATAAATGCACCCAAAGAAGCTATAGATGGATTTTTAAAATCAAATAAAATAAACCAACAAGATATATATAAAAAAGAAACAGAAAAGGGGAGTTTTTATTTTTTTAAAACTTCTGCCAATAAAATTAAAACTATTGATTTACTTGAAAAGAACCTAGCTTCCATTTTAGAAAAAGTATCTTGGAAAAAATCTATGAAATGGGGTGAAAATGAGCTGTATTGGGGAAGACCATTGAAATCTATTTTGGCTGTATTTAACGGATCTTTGATAAAATTTAAGCTTCATCATTTGGAAAGTTCTTATTTTACTTTTTTAGATAAAGAATTTGAAGATAAAACGAAAAGGTTTACTAATTTTAAAGACTATAATTCTTGTCTTAAAAAAAAAGGTATTATACTTGACCACAACATAAGAAAAAAATTTATTGAAAATCAATTAAATAAAATTTCTAAAAAAAAAGAACTTGGAATAGAAATAGATCAAAAACTTTTAACAGAAGTAACCAATTTAGTAGAATGTCCAAACATAATTCTTTGTGAATTTGATTCAAAATTTTTGTCAATTCCTAAGGAAATATTAATTATTACTATGAAATCTCATCAAAAATACTTTCCCACTTTTGATGAAAAAAAAAACTTAACCAATAGTTTTCTAGTTGTAGCAAACATTAAGGATACTAAGGGGTTAATTAAAATTGGTAATCAAAGGGTTGTAGAAGCAAGGTTAAACGATGCTCAATTTTTTTGGAAAAAAAATAAATCACAGAGCTTAGTTAAACAAGTAGCCAAACTTAAAAATATTAATTTTTTTAAAGGTTTAGGCACTTACTTAGATAAAGTTTATAGAATTAGAAAACTTAGCGGTTTAATTTCTGATGAACTATTAATAAGTAAAGAAAAAATAGAAATTGCATCCTCAATTTGCAAGGTAGATTTGCTATCAGATTTAGTTGGAGAATTTCCTGAGCTACAAGGAATTCTTGGAGGATATTTTGCCGAAGAACAGGGTTTTGAAAAAGAAGTTTGTTTAGCAGTGAGTGAACATTATCTACCATTAGGACCGGAAAGCAAACTACCAAAAAAATCTTACAGTTTAGCATTATCATTTAGTGATAAATTGGATACTTTAGTAGGTTTTTTTGGGATTGGGTTAAAACCAACTAGCTCAAGGGATCCTTTTGCATTGAGAAGATCTGCACTTGGATTAATGAGATTAATCATAGAAAATAATAAAAATTTTAATCTTAAGGAATTAATTAATTATTCTTGTACCTTATATGAAGAACAAGGAAAGAAATTTAATCAAAAAGAAATTAATAAAGATTTAAATATTTTTTTTGTTGATAGAGTAAAAAATTATATGAAAGAAAAATATATCAGACCTGATATTATAGAATCTGCGGTATCTTCATATGGTATAGAAAATATTCTTAAAATTTACAAAAAATCAATTACTCTTAACAAGTTAATAAATAAAAATGTTGGTGACGATGTTATGTTTAGCTACAAGAGAGCTTCAAATATTCTAAATGATGAGCTAAAAGACAAAACTATTGAACTTTCTAATTCTACTGATCCAATTCTTTTCAATAATGATTATGAAAAGTATTTATATCAAAAAATACAGAGTTTAAGAAAATATTTTTCAAATATAGGAAGAGAAGAAAACTATGAAAAAACTTTAAATAATCTAGCTTCTACAAAAAAAGAAGTTTCTGATTTTTTTGATAACGTTATAGTTAATGATAAAGATATTTCGATTAAAAAAAATCGTTTGGAACTTTTGCAAATGTTATGTAAAACTTTCGATAATTATTTAAATTTTTCTAAAATTGAAAGCGCATAGTGAAAAAAATAGTATTTAACTTTAAATCTAAAGAAACTAAAAAATTTATTAATCAAAAAAATATTTTAGGTGGAAAAGGTGCAAATCTTGCTGAAATGGGCAAGCTAGGTTTTCCAGTTCCACCAGGTTTTACAATTTCTACAGCAGCTTGTGAATTATTTTACAAAAACAAGAAGAAAATTAATTCAAGATTATTCAATGAAATAAAAAAAGAATTAAAAATAATAGAAAAGGATACTGAAAAAAAATTTGGTTGTATAAAAAATCCTTTACTGGTCTCAGTTAGATCGGGTGCTCGAGTTTCAATGCCCGGTATGATGGACACTATTTTAAACCTAGGATTAAATGATCAAACTGTAATTGCCCTAGCAAATAAAACTAAAAATATAAGATTTGCAAAAGATAGTTATCGAAGATTTATACAGATGTATTCAGATGTTGTTCTTGGTGTAGAGTCTTATAATTTTGAGGATTTAATTGAAAATTTTAAATTAACCAAAGGTGTCTTATTAGATACAGATTTAGATGAAAATGATTTGGAAGGTTTGATTAATGATTTTAAAGATTTAGTAAAAAATAAAACTAAAAAAGATTTTCCCCAAAATGTTTTTGAGCAATTAAATGGAGCTATTGGTGCGGTATTTCTTTCATGGAACAGCAATAGAGCAAAAGTTTACAGAAAATTAAATCAAATACCTTCAAATTGGGGAACTGCTGTAAATATTCAATCAATGGTTTTTGGAAACATGGGAGATGATTGTGCCACTGGTGTAGTTTTTACTAGAGATCCTTCAAACGGAAAAAATGAAATTTATGGAGAATACTTAATTAATGCTCAAGGCGAAGATGTAGTAGCTGGAACAAGAACACCACAACACATTACAAAAAAAGCAAACAAAGTTTCAAATTCAAATGGAAAATCAATGCAAGAGTCCTTTCCCAAAGTTTTCAATGAACTTAAAAAAAATTTAAGAATTTTAGAAAAACATTACAAAGATATGCAAGATGTTGAATTTACTGTAGAAAATAAAAAGCTATGGATGCTTCAAACCAGATCGGGAAAAAGAACAGCAAAATCTGCAGTAAAAATTGCAGTTGATATGTACAAAGAAAAACTTATTTCAAAAAAAGAAGCAGTATTAAGAGTAGATCCTAATTCTCTTGATAAATTATTGCATCCAACACTAGATGAAAATACAAAATTTAAAGTTATCGCCACAGGCTTGCCAGCTTCGCCAGGAGCCGCAAGTGGAAAAGTTGTATTTACTTCTGAGGAAGCAGTAAGATTAAATGAGATGATGCAGAATACTATATTAGTCAGAATAGAAACTTCTCCCGAAGATATTCATGGAATGCATTCCGCAAAAGGTATTTTAACGGCAAGAGGAGGAATGACAAGTCATGCAGCTGTTGTCGCAAGGGGAATGGGAAGACCTTGTGTTTCTGGTTCTAGTGAGATCGAAATTGATTATAAAAATAAAATTTTTAAATCAAAAAATTTTGAAGTTAAAGAAGGAGATGTAATAACTATCGATGGTTCCACTGGAAGAGTGATTCTAGGAGAGGTAAAAACAGTTAAACCAGAAATTTCAGGTGATTTTTCTAAAATAATGAAATGGTCTGAAGAATTTAAAAAATTAAAAATTAGAGCCAATGCAGAGACTCCATCAGATTCTAAAACAGCAAGAGAATTTGGGGCCGAAGGTATAGGTCTTTGTAGAACTGAGCACATGTTTTTTGATGAGGAACGAATTCTATCTGTTAGACAAATGATACTATCAAAATCTAAAGATGACAGACATAGAGCTTTATCAAAACTTTTACCTCATCAAAAAAGTGATTTCACTGAGATATTTAAAACAATGAACGGTCTTCCAGTTACTGTAAGACTATTAGATCCACCTCTTCATGAATTTCTTCCAAAAAACAAAAAAGAAATAGATGATGTATCAAAATCATTAAACTTATCAGTAAATGAAGTAGAAGGAAGAATTAATGAACTACACGAGCATAATCCTATGCTTGGTCATAGAGGTTGTAGGTTGGGAATATCTTTTCCAGAAATTTATGAAATGCAATGTAGAGCTATATTTGAAGCTTTAGTTGAATGTAAAAATAAAAAATATAAATCAATTATTCCGGAAATAATGATACCTCTGGTTTCTACAGAGTCAGAAATAAAAATAATGAAAGAATTAGTAATAAGGGTAGCAAAACAAGTTCAAATAGAAAACAAGATTAAAATAAAGTTTTTGGTTGGTACGATGATTGAACTTCCAAGAGCTGCAATAAAAGCAAAAGATATTGCAAAACATGCTGAATTTTTTAGTTTTGGAACTAATGACTTAACTCAGACTACATTTGGAATCAGTAGAGATGATAGTGGAAAATTTTTAAACGATTATATTGAAAATAAAATATTTGATATAGACCCATTTGTATCGATTGATGATGGGGTAGGAGATTTAATTGAGATTGCTGTATCCAAAGGTAAAAAACAAAATAAAAAAATCAAATTAGGAATATGTGGAGAACATGGTGGAGACCCAAAGAGTATAGATTTTTGCTCTAAGACTGGATTAAATTATGTGTCATGCTCACCCTACAGAGTACCTATTGCAAGATTAGCTGCTGCTCAAGCAGAATTAAAAAAAAATTAAATTTCTAACTTCAAATCTAAAGAATTAAAAGAATGTGTAAGCGATCCAACAGAAATTCTTTCGACACCGGTGTTAGAAATTTTTTTTACATTTTTTAATGTAATTCCACCTGATGCTTCTGTTTCATAAAGTTTTTTTGAAAGTTTAACACATTTTTTTAAAATTTTAGGACTCATATTATCGAATAATATTCTATCAAATTTTAAACCAATTATTTTTTTTAATTGATCAAAACTGTCTATTTCTACTGTTATTATTTTATTTCTTTTTCTTCTTATAGCTAATTGGATTAGTTTATTTATATCTGTACTTGCAATATGATTATCTTTTATTAAATATTCATCACTCAAATTAAATCTATGATTAGTACCACCTCCTAATTTTACAGCATATTTCTGAATCAATCTAAAATTTGGTATTGTTTTTCTTGTGCAACAGATCTTACTTTTTTTTCTTACTTTTATTACAAATTGATTTGTTTTAGTGGCTATTCCGGATATATGGGACAAGAAATTTAATACAACTCTTTCACCTGTTAATATATGTCTTATATTGCCTTCGATTACAGCAATTAAATCTCCTTTTTTAACTTTATCTCCTTCTTTTTTTTTAAAATTAATTTTAATTTTTTCGTCAATTAATTTAAATGTTTGTATTGCAAACTCTAAACCTCCAATTATTCCTGTTTGATTGGAAATTAATTTTAATTTTTTTTTTATATTTTGTTTTAAAAGCTTTGAGGAAATATCTCCTAATGGATACACATCTTCTTTTAATGCTGATTTACAAACTTTTTTAATAAAATTTTTGCTTAATATTATTTTTGACACAGATTTTATCTGCCTATTTCAGTCATTCTTTCCACTGATTTTCTTGCTCTCTCAATTGTATCTTTATTCATTAAAATCTCGTTAGTTTCGTTTTGCAGACAATCTAAAATCTTAGGAAGAGTAATTTTTTTCATATGAGGACATAAATTACATGGTCTTATAAATTTAACTTTTGGATTATCTACCTGAACATTATCGCTCATTGAGCATTCTGTTACCATCATAACTTTTTCTGGCTGGTTATCTTTTACATATTTAATCATTCCACTAGTAGATCCAGTGAAATCACTTGCTTTTATAACATCAGGTGGGCATTCTGGATGAGCAATTACTTTAATGCCAGGATTGTTTTTTCTAATTTCATTTATTTCTTCGTCATTAAATCGCTCATGCACTTCGCATGTTCCTTTCCAAGATATAATTTCAACATCTGTTTGTGATGCTACATATTTTGCCAAATAATCATCAGGTAAAAAAATTACTTTTTTAGCTCCGAGTGAATTCACAATTTTGACAGCGTTAGCCGAAGTACAACATACATCGGTCTCAGATTTAACATCAGCAGAGGTATTTACATAAGATACAACAGGAACACCTGGGTACTTCTTTTTTAAATTTCTTACATCTCTACCAGTTATAGATGAAGATAATGAACAACCTGCACTCATATCTGGAAGTAATACTTTTTTATTCGGACTCATTAGTTTTGCAGTTTCTGCCATGAAGTGTACGCCACACATAACAATAATATCTGCATTTGTTCTAGCTGCCTCGACAGCTAAGGCAAGCGAATCGGCTGAAAAATCTGATATGCCATGATAGATTTCTGGGGTTTGATAATTATGAGCAAGTATAACGGCATTCTTTTCTTTTTTTAATTTATTAATTTTATAAATATATGGAGCATGACTTGGCCACTCGATTTCAGGAATAGCCATAGAAATTTTTTGATAAATTGGCTCAGTAGCTTTTTTAATTTCAGCAGTAAATTCCATAAAACAAATGTATCAAGTTGAAACATAAATGTCATTCAATTATTCTGACGCACAAGCGGTCATGCTGAAATTGGTAGACAGGCTTGGTTGAGGGCCAAGTGAGGGTTTCCTCATGAGAGTTCGAGTCTCTCTGACCGCACAAGAATTTAGGATAAATCGACAAATCTAACAAAGTGTAAAAATTAAATTTACCTTAAGTAAAATTTTAGATAAAATATAAAATAACTAGAAATTGAAAAAATATTAACAATCTTAATCAATTTAAATATGAAAGAAATTTTAAGGAAATATTTAATTAACAGAAGAGATGCAAAAGTATATTTTAATAAAAAAAAAATAAAAAAATCAATTTCAGAAAATGATAAACTTTATTATAAAGTTTTGAATTACGGAAAAAAGAACCCAAAAAAAATATTTTATGTTATTCAAAGGTCACCAGGAGGTGGCATGTTTTCAAACCTGAATTATGTAATACATCATTTATATATTGCTCAAAAATTAAACTTTATTCCTATCGTTGATATGGAAAATTATTTTACTCTTTATAATGAAAAAATAAGTATTAAAGGAATAAAAAATTCTTGGAATTATTATTTTGAACCTGTTTCAAGGTATTCATTAAAGGAAGTCTATTCCAGTAAAAATGTAATAATAACTGATGGGAAAACAAGAGGAAACTATTATTTTGATAGTTTTGAAAATTTAAATAAAGAACATAAAAGAATTTTTAAAAAGTTTATAAAAATAAAGAAATTTTTAATTAAAGAAAAAGATATATTTTATAAAAAGAACTTTTTTAATAAAAAGGTTCTTGGAGTTCATTTTAGAGGAACAGATTATAAAAATAGAGAAAGACACCCTTATCCAGCTACAAAAAGTCAAATAGTAAATTTAATTCATAAATTAAATAATAAATATAAATATCATAAAATATTCTTAGTAACTGAAGAAAAAAAATATTTAAAGTTCTTGAAAAATGAATTTCCAAATTTAATTTATTACTCAAAAAACTTTACTAAAAAAAATAATATTTTTTTTGAAGAATCTAAGAAAATTAGATACGAAATTGGAAAAGAGAATATTGTTGATATGCTATTATTGAGTAATTTAAAACATGTAATAGGTGTAAATAGCAATGTGATTGCAGCAGCAAAATATTTTTCAAAAAAAAATATAAAATTTTTTATGATTAAAAATGGTTATAATTCTAAAAATATTTTTATCGCGAGTTTCAAATGGTATATAAAAAAAATATTACCTAAATTCTTAGGTGGAATTGACAATAAGAGATTTAATTAGCAATTAAAAAATTTATTTTAACCAAATTGGTTTTAAAATTTTTATAGAGGCCGATCCACAATTAAATTTTTTATCAAAATCAAAACTTTCATCTTTGAATTTAATTAATCCAAAAGGATATTTTTTATTAATTAAAATTTTGCCTATTTCTATTTTATTAATTGATACTATATCATCTACTTTTATAGATCCCTCTATAACTTCTATAGGAAGCAATTTTTTTGAAAGTTTATCTTTAAGTTTAATTCTTGCTGTATTTTCTTGTCCGACATAACAACCTTTTTTAAAATCTATTCCATTTAATTCTTCAAAATTACATTCAATACCAAAAATTTTATTTTGCAATTGATCTGTATTTAGCTGAGCTATTCCCAGTTTATGGCTATGGCTATAGTACTCATGACTCTCTTTTCTTTCCAATTCTAATTTTTCTATAGAAAGATTAAGCTTTTCTAAGTTTATTATAAGTCTACCACCTAATTCTTTATTTCTTGGATCCAGAACAATAGGATCTTCATTGTATTTTGTAGTAAAACCAGACTTCTCCTCAACATTTTCTATCGAAAGAAATTTTTCCTTGCTAATTGCAGACACAATAAACTCATTACTTAAATTCAATATTTCTATTTTTGATCTTAATTTATACAAATTCAATTGATTAAAAAGTTGATCTATTTGTTTTTTTTCACAATCTAAAAAATAGCCATTTTTATGTTTTACAACAATGAAATCAAAAAGGTATTTTCCTTGAGGAGTCAGTAAAGATGAAAAGCAGCTGTAATTATCTTTTACTTTGTTAATATCATTAGTGATTATATTTTGAAGAAATTCTAAAATATCTTCTCCCTGCAGGTAAAGTATTCCTCTATCTTCAAGAGTATAAATATTGTTTTTATTCATAATTGATTGTTACTGATTTATAATATAGTTACTTTTTCAGCAAATGTTAGACCTCATAATAAAAAACGGCAAATGTTTTATTGACGGAAAAACTCAAAAAACAGATATTGGTATAAAAAATGGTAAAATATCTATTATTGACGAGTCAATTAAAGATTCATGCAAGGAAACATACAGCGCAGAAAATTTACTTGTTCTTCCAGGATGTATAGATACTCAAACCCATTTTAGAGAACCTGGATCTACCGATACAGAAGATCTTAATTCAGGAAGTAAGGCAGCAATTGCTGGAGGAATTACGAGTGTTTTTGAGATGCCAAACAC
Organism: uncultured Pelagibacteraceae bacterium; assembly: GCA_902531885.1. Classification (GTDB taxonomy): domain Bacteria; phylum Pseudomonadota; class Alphaproteobacteria; order Pelagibacterales; family Pelagibacteraceae; genus Pelagibacter. The sequence continues at coordinate 23,573 of CACAFZ010000006.1, read as the reverse complement.
TAATCCACCAACATCTAACAAGGTAGAATTTCAAAAAAAATTAGATCTCGCAAAGAATAGAATGTATTGCAATTATGCATTTTATTTTGGCGCAACAGCTGATAACGCAAATGAGTTATCAGATTTAAAAGATTTAGAAGGTTGTTGTGGAATTAAACTTTTTGCAGGTTCTTCAACCGGTAATTTATTGGTTGCAGATGAAGCGGATATTGAGAAGGTATTTCAAAGTAGTTCAAAAGTTGTAGCTGTTCACTCGGAAGATGAAGCAATTTTAAACTTAAATAAAAAATTAATTAAAGAAGGCGATGTTCATACCCATCCTGTTTGGAGAAGTGTAGAATGTGCAATGTCATCTACAAGAAGGATTGTAAGAATTGCCGAGAAATATAAGAAAAAAGCACACATTCTTCATGTTACAACAAAAGATGAAGTTGATTTTTTATCACAACATAAAGGAAATATTACATTTGAAATTACTCCACAGCATTTAACTTTATATGCTCCTGATTGTTATGAAAAACTTGGAACCTATGCCCAGATGAATCCTCCTTTAAGAGATAAATCCCATTTTGATAGATTATGGTATGCAGTAAAAAATAATTTTAATGATACAATTGGATCAGATCATGCTCCACATTTAAAAGCAAATAAAGAAAAAAAATATCCAAATTCACCTTCAGGAATGCCCGGGGTACAAACTTTAATTCCAGTAATGTTAAACCATGTAAATGATGGAAAATTATCACTTAATCAATTAATTAATCTTGTTTGTGAAAATCCTATTAAAATTTTTGGAATTAAAAATAAAGGATTTATTAAAGAAGGATATGACGCTGACTTTACTATTGTTGATATGAATAAAACAATTGAGATTAAAAATGCAAATATTGAAAGTAAATGTGGGTGGTCTCCATTTGATGGATACAAATTTAAAGGAAGTCCTATTGCAGCAATAATTAATGGCAAAATTAAAATGAGAGATGGAAAGATAATTGGAGAACCAGAAGGAACACCAATGAAATTTAAATAACTCTTGAAGAAAAGCTATTAACCAAAACTACGCCAACGACTATAAGAAATAATCCTATAACTGCTTGCCAACTTAGGCTTTGTTTAAAAAAAAAGTATCCAAATAATGCAATAGTAAATATTCCCAATCCACTCCAAGTTGCATAAACAATAGCAATAGGAATTTTGTGCAACACATGAGTAAGACAATATAATGCCGTTAAATAACAAGTAGCAGCTATAGCTGTAGGAATGATTTTTGTAAAATTTTGTGTAGAAGGAAGGAGTAATGTACCTGCAACTTCACAAAAAATTGCAACGAACATAAAAATATAAGCTTTTGTCATTATTTCAAAATATTATTATTTATTAGATCTTGTTTTATTTCGTCTAAGATAGCAGGATCATCAATTGTTGCAGGCATTTTGTATTCTTCTTTATCAGCAATCTTTCTTATAGTACCTCTTAATATTTTTCCTGATCTTGTTTTAGGTAATCTTTTTACAATAATAGCTATTTTGAATGCAGCAACAGGTCCAACTTTATTCCTAACCATTTGAATGCATTCTTTTATAATTTCTTCATTTGTTTGTTTTACTCCAGATTTTAAAGCTAACAAACCTATAGGTAGCTGTCCTTTTAATTTATCTGCTATTCCTAAAACCGCACATTCCGCAACTGATTTATGTTCAGATAATACTTCTTCAATTGCACCTGTTGACAATCTATGACCTGCAACATTGATAATATCATCTGTTCTAGACATTATCCAAACATAACCATCCTCATCAATGTGACCAGCATCATAAGTTTGATAATAGCCTTCATAATTCGACATATAAGTTTTTTTATATCTTTCATCTGCATTCCATAGAGTTGGAAAAGTTCCAGGAGGAAGCGGAAGTTTAACAACAATGTCACCCATTTCATTTTCTTTTGCTTCAGACTTGTCAGCTTTTAAAACTTTAACATCATATCCGGGTACAGGCATGCATGCAGAGCCATACTTCGTTTTTTTCATCTCAATACCTGTGCAATTAGAACTAATTGCCCAACTAGTTTCAGTTTGCCACCAATGATCTATAACAGGAACTTTTAATAAGGACTCTGCCCACTTAAGAGTATCCGGGTCAGCTCTTTCTCCTGCTAAAAACAAAGATTTAAAACAACTCAAATCATATTTTGAGAAAAATTTTCCTTCAGGATCTTCTTTTTTAATTGCTCTAAATGCAGTTGGAGCAGTGAACAATGATTTTATTTTATGTTCAGAAATTATTCTCCAAAAGACTCCTGCATCAGGAGTTCCAACTGGTTTTCCTTCAAATAAAACAGTTGTACATCCTTTAAAGAGTGGAGCATAAACAATATATGAGTGACCCACAATCCAACCTATATCACTTGCAGACCACCAGACATCATCTTGATTAATATTATAGATGTTTTTCATAGTCCATTTGAGAGCAACTATATGACCACCTATATCTCTTACAATTCCTTTTGGTATACCTGTTGTTCCTGATGTATAAAGTATATATGCAAAATCATTTGCATTCATTTCTACACAATTTATTTCTTGAGCATCTTTAAGTGCATCTTCCCAGCTTATCTCAGTTATATTATTTAAATTAACTTCATGACCTTCTCTTTGATAAAGTATTATTTTTTCAGGTTTATGTTTTGCGATTTCTAATGCTTTATCTACCAAAGGTTTATATTCAATAGTTCTGCCTGGTTCAAAACCACATGATGCAGTCACTAATATTTTTGCTTTTGAATCATCAATTCTACTTGCTAGCTCATTAGCTGCAAATCCACCAAAGACCACAGAATGAATTGCTCCTATTCTTCCACAGGCCAACATAGCCATAACAGCTTCGGGAATCATTGGCATGTAAATTATTACACGATCTCCTTTGTTCACTCCTTGATTTTTAAGAGCCCATGCAAACCTAGCAACCTTTTGTCTCAAATTTAAAAAAGTAAATTTAGATTTTGTATTTGTGATTGGGCTATCATAAATTAGAGCAGTTTTGTCTCCCAAGCCATTCTGAATATGGACGTCCAAAGCATTATAGCAAGTGTTTGTAATTCCATCTTCAAACCATTTATAAAAAGGTGGATTAGATTTATTTAATATTTTTGAAGGTTTTTTATACCAAAAAATATCTTTTGAAATTTCTTCCCAAAATTTTTGGGGATTTTTTAATGAATTTTTGTAAATTTCTTCAAATTTTAAACTCATATTACTGATTTGTTTTTTGGTGTCATAATTGTTATGATTTTATAAATCTGGTTGCATTTAATTTTAAAAAGTCAGTAAAATCAATACTTTTTAAAGGTAAAAAAGTCTTCAATTAAGTTATTATATTTGATAATTAGCCCATAGCTGAGGCTCTATTGCGGAATAGTGCCCTAGTTTAAATTTAAACTAAAAAAAACTAACTAATGAGGGAGTTTTTTATGACTAAAGTAAAAATGTTAGCAATAGCTTTATTTGCTCTTATTGGAGCAACTACAGCGGCTAATGCAGCAACTACCTTTTTAGCCACAGATGATTTTGTTGGAATTTCATTTTGGTTAATATCAATGGGTATGTTAGCAGCTACTGCTTTTTTTTTCATGGAACAAGCCAATGTAAGTGTTCAATGGAGAAAATCAGTTAACGTAGCTGGATTAGTAACTGGTATAGCATTTATTCATTATATGTATATGAGAGCAGTATGGGTTGAAACAGGAGATACTCCAACTGTTTACAGATATATTGACTGGTTAATCACTGTACCATTACAGCTGATAGAATTTTATTTAATTCTTGCAGCAGTTAAAAAAGTACCAACTGGAATCTTCTGGAGAATCTTAATTGGTTCAATAGTGATGCTAGTAGGTGGTTACATGGGAGAAGCTGGATTCATTGCACCTATGCTTGGTTTTATTATCGGGATAGCTGGATGGATTTATATTCTTTATGAAATATTTTCAGGTGAAGCTGGTAAAACAGTTGCTAGATCTGGAAACAAATCCCTAGTCACCGCTTTTGGCGCTTTAAGAATGATCGTTACAGTAGGTTGGGCTATATACCCGCTAGGTTATGTATTTGGATACCTAACAGGTGGTATTGATGCTAACTCACTTAACGTGATTTACAACTTAGCAGACTTTGTTAATAAGATCGCATTTGGTGTTATTATTTGGTCTTGCGCTGTTGCAAACTCTAGAGGAAGATAATACTTTATCGGAGTTAAAAACAATTATTAATAGGGCAGGTATTAAGTTACTTGCCCTATTTTTTTTTGTGCTTATATAAAGCTTATGCCTAAAATTACTTACATAGAACATGGTGGAAAGGAGCATAAATTAGATGTTCCTAATGGTCTGACTGTTATGGAGGGAGCTGTACAAAATGATATTCCTGGAATTGATGCAGACTGTGGAGGATCAATGGCTTGCGCGACTTGCCATGTTTATGTCAAAGAAGAGTGGTTTAATAAACTTACTAAAAAAGAAAGTGGTGAAGAAGATATGATTGATATGGCATATAAACCAAACAAGTTTAGCAGACTAAGTTGTCAGCTTACTGTTTCAGACGAATTAGATGGATTAGTTGTTCAACTTCCAGAAAAACAAGCATAATGATTGATTCAGATGTTTTAGTTATTGGTGCAGGACCAACAGGTCTTTTTGCTGTTCATCAACTAGGAATAATTGGATTAAAAAGCGAAGTAGTAGATAATTTAGATAAGATCGGAGGCCAATGTATAGAGCTTTATCCTGACAAACCAATTTATGATATTCCAGCTATACCTGAGTGCACTGGAGAAGAGTTAACCAAAAATTTAATTGAACAAATAAAACCTTTTAAAACTAATTTTCATTTAAATGATAGAGTGGAAGAAGTTAAAAAGGAAAAGAATAAATGGTTAATTAAAACTAGTAAAGGTAAAGAATTTAAAGTTTCAAGTCTTATAATTGCTGGTGGAGTAGGATCTTTTGAACCGAGAAAATTTTCAATAAAAGAATGTGAAAAATTTGAAGAAAAAGAATTATTTTATTCAGTTAAGGATAAAAAAATTTTTAAAAATAAAATAGTCTCAATATTTGGTGGAGGAGATTCAGCGCTTGATTGGGCCATCGAACTTTCAGAAAACTCAAAAATCCATTTAATACATAGAAGAGATGAATTTAGAGGAGCACAATCTAGCTTAGATAAAGTTAAAGAACTTACTAAAAAGGGAAAAATTAAATTATTTACAAAGTACCAGCTAAACTCGATCGATGGAGATACAAATATAAAAAGTATAGAAATTAAGCATGATGATGGAAATATTAAAAAAATAGAAACTAATTATATTTTAGGTTTTTTTGGACTAATTATGCAACTTGGACCAATTCTAAATTGGAAATTAAATCTAGATAAAAAACACATCCCAGTTAATACAGAAAATTTTGAAACAAATCAAAAAGGTATATTTGCAATAGGAGATATTTGTACTTATCCTGGAAAATTAAAACTAATACTTTCAGGTTTTCACGAAGGAGCTCTTGCAGCTAGAGGTTGTTTTAAATACGCCAAACCCGATGAAAAATTAAGATTTGAATTCACAACTACTTCAAAAAGTGTTCAGCAAAGATTAGGTAAAAAAAATGATTGAACTATTTTCAGCTGATACACCCAACGGGAAAAAAATAGGAATAATGTTAGAAGAAATCGGTTGGGACTATAAAGTAACAAAAGTAAATATTTTTAAAGACGAACAATTTATACCCGAATTTAGAAAAATAAGTCCCTTTAGTAAAATTCCGGTAATTATTGATCACAATAATAATAAAGAGGCAATTTTTGAGTCTGGTGTAATCCTTATGTATCTAGGTGAAAAAAGTAAAAAATATTACAATGAAAATAATAGACTTAAAATTAATCAGTGGCTTATGATACAAATGGCAATAGTTGGTCCATTTATTGGTCAGCATCATCAATTTCATCATTATAATCCTGGAAAAAGTAAATTTGGAGAAGAAAGATATTTTAAAATTGCAAAAACAATTTATAGAGACTTGGACGAAAGATTAGGACAATCGAAATTTTTAGCTGGAGATAAATATAGTATAGCTGATATAGCCACATGGCCTTGGATTGCAAGACATGAGTGGCATGATGTTGGACTAAAAAACTATAAAAATCTAACTAGGTGGTATTTAGAAATTTCAAAAAGAGAAGCAGTAATTAGAGGCTACGATTTTATGAATAGAGGTGAAATTATTCCCAAACCCTAGTCGTCCGCAAAAACTTTTTCTTCTTTTTCGTGCCTTTCTTGAGCTGCAATTGAAAGTGTAGCCACTGGTCTTGCCATTAATCTTTTTAGACCGATAGGTTCACCAGTATCTTCACAAAAACCATAAGTACCGTCTTGTATTCTTTTTAGGGCTGAATTAATTTTTGTAATCAATTTTATTTGTCTATTTATAGCTCTCATTTCTACATTTTTTTCTGTATATGAGCTTGCTTGATCAACTATATCAGCTGAACTGCTATTATCGTCCATAGAGCTATTATAAAGGGCCTCGTTGCTTGATCTTTTTAGATCATTTTTCCACTCAAGTAGTTTTTTTTTAAAATATGCTAGATGTTTTGCGCACATATATTTTTCTGAAATTTTAGGAATGTAAGTTTTAGAGATTTTAACCATACACTATTTTTAAACGTTGGTGAATATAGCCATGAAATAATGAGTGTCAAGAAAGCATTATTTGTATAAACTGCCAAAAATGGCTTTAAACAAAAAAAATTTAAGAAATTTTTTTTACATTTTTCTTACATCCCATTTAATTGTCTGGACCTTTGTGCCAACAATTGTAAATAATAATTTACCATTAGATACAATAGAAGCTTTAGCTTGGGGAAGTAATTTAGACTGGGGTTTTAACAAGCATCCTCCAATGAGTGCATTTTTAGTTGAAATTTTTTATCAGATATTTGGACCCCAAGATTGGGCATATTATTTGTTAAGTCAAATTTGTGTAATTATCTCCTTTTTTGTTGTTTTCAAACTCTCAGAAGATTTTTTTAAAAAAAAAGCTTACTGTTTATTGTCAGTATTATTGTTAGAAGGAATTTATTTTTATAATTTTACCACACCTGAATTTAATGTGAATGTTTGCTTGATGCCTTTCTGGGCATTAACAGTATTGTATTTATGGAAAGGGTTTAAAGATAATAAAATCAATGACTGGCTGCTAGTTGGTTTATTTGCTGCATTTGGTTTTTTATCAAAATATTTGTTTATCTATTTAGGATTGGCAATAGACATTTTTTTAATTTATATGATTTATAAAAAGAAAATCGATTTTAAATGCTTGGTATCTTTTATTCCTTTTTTAATAGTTTTATGGCCTCATTTAATTTGGCTAACCGAAAATGATTACATAACATTTACCTATGGACTTCATAGGACAGGTTCTGAAGATCCAAATTTTATAAATCATATTAAACATCCTTTCATATTTATAGGAAAACAAATTGGAATATTAATTCCTTTCTTTTTAATGCTTTTATTTTTAGTTATAAAATTAAAAACTAAATTTAAATTTAATGATAATAAATTATTATTTTTATTAGCAATAAATATTGTTCCAATAGCTTTAGTATTTTTAACATCTATGATTATGGGAGTTAAAATTAGAACAATGTGGATGACTCCTTTTTATTTATTCCTTGGTATATTTGTAATTTATATCTTTCAATCACAAATTAATTTAAATAAACTAAAAAATTTCACTACTGTATTTGTGATTTTATTCGTACTCTCTCCATTTGCTTACTCCTTTGTTTCGATTAATGAAACAGATAAGAGAACAGATTATCCAGGCAAAGAAATAGCCATACAAGCAAAAGAGCTGTGGGACAGCAATAGAAATGAAAAAATTAAATGGGTTATAGGAGGAAATGAATGGACGGCAGGAAATTTATCTTATCACTTAAAAGATAGACCAAAATGGAAAACTGAATGGCATTCTAGAGATAAATTTCCACAAGCAATTTGGTTATGTGGTGAAAAAAAGGTTGCAAGTTGCTTATATTTAAATGATTACAAATTAATAGAGAAGATTTTAAAGTAATATATAGTAAACAAATGGATAAATTTCTTAATACTAAGACGAAAAAAGTCATATTCTTTGTTGTAATAGTAGGAGCTATTGAACTTTCAGGACATGGAATATTTGCATCTTTATTTAGATTTTTAGGTTCATTAAATTAATGAAAATTAAGTTATTGATTCCAGTTTACAATGATTGGCAATCAGTCATTAAACTTTTGGAAATTATAAATTCAGAAGTTTCAGGCTTATCACATGAATTTTCTGTAATTATTGTTAATGATGCCACCACAGAAAACAAACCGGAAATGTCAATAAGTTTAGATAACTTAAATTCTATACAAATTATTAATATGAAAAATAATCAAGGACATGCAAGATGCATCGCTACAGGTTTAAAATATATTTTTGAAAAAGAAGAATTTGATTATGTTATCCCAATGGATGGAGATGGAGAGGATAGACCTGAAGAAATTAAACAATTTATGGATAATTTAAATTATAGTCCTGACAAATCAATTGTAGGAGAAAGAATAAAAAGATCAGAAGGTTTAATATTTAAATTTTGCTACTCAATTCATAAATTAATTACTCTTACCTTTACTGGAGAGTCTATCAAATATGGAAATTATAGTTGTTTACCTAAATCAATTGTCGAAAAAATGATAAATGAAAAATCCACTTGGAGCAGTTTTTCAGGTTCACTTGCAAAAGTTGCAAAAGATAGAGCAGGAATACCATCCGAAAGAGGCACCAGATATTTTGGACCTTCCAAAATGAGTTTTAAAAATTTGGTTCTACATTCGCTTGCTATTATTAGTGTTTTTAAATTAAATGTTTTGATAAGATCGATACTATTTATTTTGGTTTATATGTTTTTGATTCATCAAAACATATCATTGATTATGGTTATTCCAGCCATGTTAGTTTTGGCTTTAATGGTTTCTGTGTTTGTAATTTCCAGTAGAGAAAATTTAGATGAATTAAACAATTCTTTATCTAACATCTCTAATGTTGATAAAATTAAATAAAACAAGAACGATTTAAGTAGTTTTTATTGTTGGTAAAGAATAAAAATTGGCCGTATCTATTTTAGAATAATGCTGTCTTCTCGAACTCCATCTTTTATGGACACCAGCACTCGCAAGACTTAAAGTTGATCTGCCATATCTATAGTTAGTATTATCTATAGATTTCATTAAACTATTTATTTTTTCATCTCTTTCTGAAGAAAATAAATTTTTGCTATTAGTAGACTCAGACAAATGAGATAACATAATCCCTGCTTTTTGATAACGATAACCATTTTTAAAAATAGCTTCTAATGCATTAAGTGCCGCTTTAACTATCTCAATGCTGTTGTTTGTAGTCATTGGTAAATCAATTGTTTTTGAATTTGAATAAAAGCCGTATCTATTTTGAAAAGGGCTTGTTCTAACAAAAACAGTTATTGATTTTGCAACTAAAGACTCAGATCTAATTTTTTCTGAAGCATTTAAGGCATAACCCACAATTGCTTCTTTTAATTCCTGGTATTTTTCTACTTTTTGCCCAAATGAGCGTGACACAACACAACTTTTTCTTTTAGAACTTTTTGTTTCAAGATCAATACAAGGAATACCTTTAAGCTCCATTGCAGTTCTTGAACTTAAAACATTAGAACTTTTTTTGATCCATGTATTAGATTTATTTTTTAATTGTTTAGCGTTATAGACTCCATTTTGATGATAAAATTTTGTTAGTTGTTTACCAACTCCCCATACATCATTAATTTCTACTTTTTCTAATATAGGATCAACGTTTTCAATTCCTATCAAACTGACAACTCCAGATTGTTTTTTTTTAGCAATATGATTTGCAACTTTGCTTAAAGTTTTAGTTTTTGCGATACCAATGCTTGTTGGTATACCAGTCCATTTTAAAACTATACTTCTAATTTCATGTCCTACATTTTCAATTTCATTATCAGAAAAATTTGACAAATCTAAAAATGCTTCATCAATTGAGTAAACTTCTATATCAGAATTAAAACGTTTAAGAGTTCTCATTACTCTTCTTGATATATCACCGTATAAGGAATAGTTTGATGAAAAAACCTGAACATCATTTTTAATGATAACTTCTTTTTCTTTAAAATAGGGCTCTCCCATTTTAATACCTAAAGCTTTTGCCTCATTTGATCTTGAAATGATACAACCATCATTATTGGATAATACGACAACAGGCTTTTTTCTTATTTTAGGATTAAATAATCTTTCACAAGATACGTAAAAAGAATTACAATCTATTAAGGCTATTTTTCTAGTATGTTGAATGGATGACATAAGTTACAACTCCCCAAATAAAAACATCTTCTTCTTCATTAATTAAAATCCTATCTTCAAATTTTTTAGACCCAGATGTTAAAAATTTTTTACCCTCGTATTTTACAAAACTTTTAACAACCAATTCATCGTGAACGTTTGCAATCACTGTTGAAAAATTTTTAGGATTTAAGCTTTTGTCTACAACTAGTAAATCACCATCATTAATTCCAATATCAGTCATTGATTTACCCTGAACTCTTATAATGAAAGTTGCTGGAACATTTTTGATTAAATGAACATTAAGATCGATATCCTCTTCGATATAGTCAGTAGCAGGCGATGGAAAACCTGCTCCAGCTTTATGTAAATAGTAAGGAATAGTAAGTCTCATAAATGTTCTTATTTTGTTCTTATTATTATATGAGTTATTCACTAGTGTCAAATAGGTTGTATTTTGAGTCTGAAAGTGAATCGAAAGTGAATCAAAAGGTGAACATTTAAACCATATTTTGCGCTATTGTGGATAACTCTTACCAGTTGTAGTTTGTAAGAAATATATACCAACAAGTGAAAAAATATAGTTAATAAAAGGTTCAAAATGAAAAAATTAACATGTCATTGTGGAAATGTTGAAGCAGAAATTAACGTTCCTGAAAAGGGATTTGAAAAAGTTCTGCGTTGCAATTGTTCTATTTGCAAAAGAAAAGGATATATCATTGGAGTTATTGGACCAGATGATTTTAAACTAGTTAAAGGAGAAGGTCATTTAAAAGTTTATCAATTCTACACAAATACTGCCAGACATTACTTTTGCTCAAATTGTGGTATTCATACTCACAACAGACCAAGAAGTAATCCAAAAATCTACGGTGTAAATATTGCTTGTGTAGAAGGTATTAAGCCATTTGAGATAGAAAATGTTCCAGTTAATGATGGAGAAAACCATCCTTTAGATCAAAAAAAATAATATCAAAAAATGAAAAAAATATTATTTATATTTTGTTTAATAATTTTAAATTCACAAAATGCTTTTTCTACTTCGTTAAATGACGCTTTATCTTTAGCCTATAAAAATAATAAAGAGTTAAACGCAGAAAGAGAAAATATTAATGTATCTAAAGAAGATTTAAAAATATCAAGAAGTAATTATCTACCAACTTTTACTATAAGTGGAAGCAAAAGTAATGAGGAAACAAATAAGCTTACAAATCAAGATGGAACAAATGCATCAATTAGTGATGTAAATACATTAAGCAAGTCAATTAAAATTGATCAAACCTTAATTGATTTTGGAAGAGGTGCTGACTACAAAAAAAATAAATCTGGAATAATTTTAGCTGAAGCAAATCTTTTAACAAAAGAACAAGATATTTTATATAAAGCAATTGAAGCATTTACGGGATTGATACTAGCCAATGAAAAAAAAATAATAAATGAAAGAAATGTAAATCTATTAGAAAGACAAGTTGAGACTGACAGTATAAGATTAGACAAAGGAGAAATTTCTCTTGCAGACTTAGCACAATCCGAATCCTCTCTTGCAGGAGCAAGGGCAAACTTAATTCAATCACAAAATGAAGTGGTAACTAATAAGTTAAATTATGAAAATGTAATTGGCCCTTTACAGGATATAAATAACTTAAAAAAAATTTCAAATGCTTTAGCTAGTATTCCCGAAAGTTTAATTTCTGCAGTTAATTTATCGAAAACAAATAATCCTGATGTAATTTTAGCTAAAATAGAATTTGAGCAATCAGAACAAGATGTTCAAATAGCTAGATCTGATCTTACTCCCTCGGCAAGCTTAAGCTTTGAAAGAATTCATTCCGAAGATTTAAGCTCTACATACGATGAAAGAGAAAAAGATGTTTTAAAGGCAACAGTTTCCTGGCCATTTTATTCAGGAGGAAAAAATTTAGCCACTTTAAATAAAAACAAAAATATTAAAAATAGAAAAAGATTACTCTATGATTATGCAATAAAAAATAATGCAACTAATGTTGCAAGTGCATGGTCTAATTTACAATCATCAAAAAGCCTTTTAGCTTCTGTTAGATCTCAAGTGGAAGCAGCTGAAATTGCTAACGAAGGTATAACAGGAGAATATGAAAGTGGGCTAGGCTCCAGGTCTACTTTAGATGTTATTCAATCAAATTCTTTATTGCTTAATGCTCAAATTTCTTTAGCTAACTCACAAAGAAATTACTTACTTTCCCAATATAACCTTTTAAAATCTATTGGTTTGCTTCACAGCGAATATTTAAAACTTAAATAAATAAGGGTTTTTTCTTTAATTTTTAAAAATATATTGCTAATGAGAACAAAATGTGTACATTTAAAAGTATGATTCGAATGTTAAAAAATGAAAAAAAAAAGGCAAAAAATGACTAAAAACAACTTAAAAGTAGTTAAATCTACAAAAAATCAAGAATTGGAAAATAAAGAAAAAAATAAAGCTTTAGAAGCAGCAATCAGCCAAATCACGGATAATTTTGGAAAAGGTTCTGTAATGAAGCTTGGACAACAAAAAGCTATGGACATTGAATCTGTTTCAACAGGTTCTTTGAGTTTGGACTTAGCACTTGGAATTGGTGGTTTACCAAAAGGAAGGATTGTAGAAATCTATGGTCCAGAATCTTCTGGTAAAACGACACTTGCATTACAAGTTGTTGCTGAGGCCCAAAAAACGGGTGGAATCTGTGGATTTATTGATGCAGAACATGCATTAGATCCAGTTTATGCAAAAAAATTAGGCGTAGATACAGAAGAATTATTAATCTCCCAACCGGATACAGGTGAGCAAGCTTTAGAAATAGCAGATACATTAATTAAGTCAGGGTCAGTTTCAGTTTTGGTTGTTGACTCAGTGGCTGCCTTAACACCAAGAGCTGAAATAGAAGGTGAAATGGGAGATCATCATGTTGGACTTCAATCGAGACTAATGAGTCAAGCACTAAGAAAATTGACAAGCTCAATTTCTCGAACAAATACAATGGTTATTTTTATTAATCAAATAAGAATGAAAATAGGCGTAATGTTTGGAAGTCCAGAAACAACATCGGGAGGAAATGCTCTAAAATTTTACTCGTCAGTTAGAATGGATATTAGAAGAATTGGCGCAATAAAAGAAAAAGAGAGCATTATTGGAAACACAACAAGAGTTAAAGTGGTTAAAAACAAAGTATCACCTCCTTTTAAAGTTGTTGAATTTGATTTGATGTATGGAAAAGGAATAAGCAAATCTGGTGAATTAATAGATTTAGGGGCCAAAGCCGATATAGTTGAAAAATCAGGCGCTTGGTATGCGTACAAAGGCGAAAAAATTGGACAAGGTAGAGAAAATGCAAAACTATACCTTGAACAAAATCCAAAAGCAGCAGCTGAAATTGAAATGGCAATAAGAGAAAAAGCTGGTGTAATTTCAAAGAAAATTGAGGGTAATCCTATAGAAAAAGAAAAAGTAGAATCAAAAGAGGAAATACCTAGTAAAAAAAATTAGCAGAAAGACTTTTAGTTATTAAAAAAGGCGCTTATTCAGCGCCTTTTTCCCATCTGTATATCTAGACATCAAATAAAAAAGCTGTATTTTAAAAATATGCAAGACAAAACATTAAATGAAATAAGAAGTACCTTTCTCAAGTATTTTGAGAAGAATAACCATAAGATCGTAGATTCTAGTAATTTAGTTCCAAATAACGATCCTACTTTAATGTTTGCAAACTCTGGCATGGTACAATTTAAAAATGTTTTTACAGGTTTAGAAAAAAGAGATTACAAAAGAGCTACTACTTCACAAAAATGTGTAAGGGCCGGTGGAAAACATAATGATTTAGAAAATGTAGGATATACACCTAGACATCATACATTCTTTGAAATGTTAGGAAATTTTTCATTTGGTGATTATTTTAAAGAAACAGCGATCGAGCTAGCATGGAATTTAATAACTAAAAATTTTGGATTAGATAAAAATAAGCTTTATTTTACAGTATATAAAGAAGACGATGAAGCTTTTAAATTATGGAAAAAGATTACAGGTTTTGGTGATGAAAGAATAATTAAAATACCAACTTCAGATAATTTTTGGTCAATGGGAGAAACAGGCCCATGTGGCCCATGCTCAGAAATTTTCTTTGATCACGGCGAACATTTAAAAGGAGGATTGCCAGGATCTAAAGATCAAGATGGAGATAGATTTATTGAAATTTGGAATCTTGTTTTTATGCAATTTGAACAAATATCAAAAGAAAAAAGAATTAACTTACCCCAACCATCAGTTGATACAGGAATGGGCTTGGAAAGAATAGCTGCACTATTGCAAGGAACACATGATAATTATGAAACAGATCATTTTAAAAAATTGATACAATCAACATCTGAAGCTGTAAAAAAAAAACCAGATAATAATAATATTTCTAGCTTTAGAGTTATTGCAGATCATTTAAGAGCAAGCTCTTTTTTAATTTCAGAAGGTGTTCTTCCTTCAAATGAAGGTAGAGGATATGTCCTTAGAAGAATTATGAGAAGGGGTATGAGACATTCACATATGTTAGGTGCAAAAAAACCAATCTTTTTTAATATTTTTAAAACTCTTCAAGAGGAAATGTCTAAAAACTATCCTGAGCTAGAAAGAGCGCAATCACTTATTAAAGAAACTTTAAGGATGGAAGAAGAAAAATTTTTAGTTCTTCTTGATCGTGGAATTAAAATTTTAAATGATGAAATTCTGAAAGTAGACAAAATTTTATCAGGTGAAGTAGCTTTTAAATTATATGATACTTATGGATTTCCATTAGATTTAACAGAGGATATTTTAAAAAACAAATCTCTTAAAGTTGACCATAATGAATTTAATAATTTAATGAAACAAAGTCGAGAACTTGCGAAAAAAAATTGGAAAGGTTCAGGAGACACTTCAATAGATGATATTTGGTACGAAATAAAAGATAAAATTGGGTCAACTGAATTTTTAGGATATGAAACAAATGAAGCAGAAGGGGTAATTATTAATCTTTTAAAAGAAAACAAAGAAGTTTCAGTTTTAAACAGTGGAGATGAAGGAATGATAATAACAAATCAAACACCTTTCTATGGAGAGTCAGGCGGACAAGTTGGTGATACAGGAAAAATTTCATCAGATAAATTTAATTTTGAGGTAAATGATGTCCAAAAAAAATTGGGTGAGCTTTATGTACATTATGGAAAAGTAACAAAAGGTTCAATAAAATTGAAAGATACTGTTGAAATGAAGATAGATATCGAAAGACGAGAAAATGTTAGAGCTTATCACTCAGCAACACATTTATTACATGAATCCTTGAGAAGAGTTTTAGGTACTCATGTAACTCAAAAAGGATCTTTAGTTGCTCCAGACAGATTAAGATTTGATTTTAGCCATATGAAACCCATATCGTCAGAAGAGATCCAAAAAATTGAAAATTTTGTAAATTCAATGATTAAAAATAAGTCAGATGTAAAAACACGAATGATGACTCCTAAAGAAGCGGTAAATCAAGGTGCTCTCGCTCTATTTGGAGAAAAATATGGTGATGAAGTAAGAGTTTTATCAATGGGAGGTGAAAAAGAAAAATATTTTTCTACAGAATTATGCGGTGGAACCCATGTTAGAAACACAGGAGATATTGGTAAATTTAAGATTGTAAGCCAATCATCTATAGCAGCTGGAATTAGAAGAGTTGAAGCATTAAGAGACAAACAACTTCAAGAATTTTTAAATCAAAAAGAAAAATTATCCGATTTATCTAGTCAAAAAGAAGAGGAAAAAATAAAAGATTTAGCTGAAAAAATTATAAAACTTGGAGGAAAACCAAACTTAGTTGTAAAAAATCAAAAAGATTTAATTAAAGACCTAACAAAACAATATGAAGATTTTTTATTAAAATCTATTTTAAGTGATAAAAACAAAAATATCGTTAATGATAAAAATATTAAAAATATAAAGTTAAGATTTCAAAAGATATACGATCTACCACCAAAAGATTTAAGAAAAATAGTAGATAACGGAAAAAAAGAATTGGGTGAAGGAATTATAGTAGTGTTTGCAATTAAAGATGAAAAAATTGGACTAGCAATAGGAATAACTAACAAACTTATAAAAAAATATGATGCAGTAAAATTAGTTAAAATTGCATCTGATATAGTTGGTGGAAAAGGTGGAGGAGGAAGACCAGATTTTGCTCAAGCTGGAGGCATAGATACATCTAAAATTGATGAAGTCTTTACAAAGATAAAATCCTTAATTTAATTTTTTTTTTAAGTTGAAATCTATTTTATCTAAGAATTGATTCGTAGTTAGATATTTTGTAGAAGGACCAATTAAAATTGCTAAGTCTTTTGTCATAGAACCACTTTCGACTGTTTCTATACAAACTTCTTCTAAATTTTTTACGAACTTTTTTAAATCTTCATTGCCATCTAACTTACCTCTATGATAGAGACCTCTTGCCCATGCAAAAATTGAAGCTATAGGATTAGTCGAGGTTTCTTTACCTTGCTGATGCAACCTGTAATGCCTGGTTACTGTACCATGCGCAGCTTCAGCTTCTAAAGTTTTTCCGTCAGGAGTTAATAAAACACTTGTCATAAGGCCTAATGACCCAAATCCTTGAGCAACTGTATCAGACTGTACATCACCATCATAATTTTTACATGCCCAAATATAATTTCCATTCCATTTCATTGCACAAGCAACCATGTCGTCTATAAGTCTATGTTCATAAGTTATTTTTCTCTCTTCAAATTTTTGCTTAAATTCTTTTTCATAAATTTCTTGAAATAAATCTTTAAATCTACCATCATATTTTTTTAAAATTGTATTTTTTGTAGAAAGATATACTGGCCATTTTCTATTAAGTCCGTAATTCATACATGCTCTTGCAAAATCTTTTATAGATTGATCCAAGTTGTACATAGATAAAGCAACTCCTGGACCAGGAAAATCAAAAACTTCAAATTCTTTTTTTTCTTTTCCATCTTCTGATGTCCATTTTATTTCTAATTTTCCCTTACCTGGAACTTTAAAGTCTGTAGCTCTATACTGATCACCAAAAGCATGTCTACCTATACATATTGGATTTGTCCAACTAGGAACTAGTTTTGGAATATTTTTACACATTATAGGCTCTCTAAAAACAGTACCTCCCAATATATTTCTGATAGTACCATTTGGAGATCTCCACATTTTTTTTAAATTAAACTCTTTAACTCTTCCCTCATCAGGAGTTATTGTTGCACATTTAATTCCGACACCATTTTTTTTAATGGCATTAGCACAATCGACAGTAATTTGATCTTTGGTATCATCACGACTTTTCATGCCTAGGTCGTAATATTCAATTTTTAAATCTAAATAAGGGAAAATTAATTTTTCTTTGATGAACTTCCATATTATTCTGGTCATTTCGTCGCCATCTAGCTCGACAATTGGATTTTTTACCCTAATTTTACTCATAATTTAGATATATCTTAATAGTTGAATTTCAGCATCTTATATACATATTACTCTAAAATTACCAAATAAACGATCATGATAGATAAATTATTTCCAAAACTGCATAACGAGGGGTACAGGTTTATTGTAATATTTATAGCATTAACAATTGTACTATATCTCATTAATGGTTTTTTAGGGTTCATAGGCTTAGTTTTAACAATATGGTGTTATTATTTTTTTAGAGATCCAGATAGAGTTTCTATTGAAGATGAAAACTATTTAATAAGTCCTGCAGACGGAGAAGTGTTACAGGTATTAGAAACAATTGGACCAAAAGAACTTGGTCTCGAAAATAAAAAATACCATAAAATTAGTATTTTCATGAATGTGTTTGACTGTCATGTTAATCGTACACCATGTTCTGGAACTGTTTCAGAAATTTCTTATAAACCAGGAAAATTTATTAACGCTTCATTAGACAAAGCTAGCGAAGATAATGAAAGAAATTACTATAAAATTCAAAACAATTTAGGAGAAGAAATAATTGTTGTACAAATAGCAGGATTAATTGCAAGAAGAATAGTTACTGAAGTTTCAAAAGATCAAGAGTTAAAACAAGGAGAACGGATAGGAATGATTAGATTTGGTAGTAGAGTTGATGTTTTTTTTGAAAATTATAAACCACTAGTTAAAATTAATCAAAAAACAATTGCGGGCGAAACATTGCTTGCGAAAAAATAATGAAATGGAACAGCCAAAAGATAAAATCAAATTAGTTTCTAATAAAAAAACAAGAGTGATATTGCCAAATATGTTTACCCTTGTAGGAGTATGTATAGGTTTAAGTTCTATCAAATTTGCATTTGATGGAAACTTTCAGTTTTCAATAATAGCAATTATTGTTGCAGCAATTATAGATGGTCTCGATGGACGTATTGCAAGACTGATAAAAGGAACATCTAGAGTTGGAAAAGAATTAGATTCTTTGACAGATGTAATTAGCTTCGGCGTTGCACCAGCATTTATAATGTACTTTTGGTCATTAAACGAAATAGGAAGAATTGGCTGGTTGATTTGTTTGATATATGTTATGTGCGTGGCGCTCAGATTAGCAAGATTTAACGTAAGTTCAGAAGCAGATCCTTCATGGAGAGATAACTTCTTTGAAGGAATACCATCTCCAGCTGGAGGAGTTCTTGTTCTTATGCCATTAGTTTATAGTTTTAGTGAGTTTCAAATTATTAAATTAAATTATGATTTGTTTGTACCAATTCTTTTTATTATAATTTCTATACTTTTAATTAGTAAAATACCCACTTATTCATTTAAAAAAATAAAAGTACAAAGAAATTTTACAATTTTTTTACTGCTAGGAGTAGTTTTTTACTTTGGTTTAATCTTAATTTATACTTTTAATGCTATAGTTTTATCTGCTTTATTATATTTTTTGATGATACCAATAAGTTCAATTCATTATCTTAAAATAAGCAAAAAATATAATATAAAAGATGAAGATACTGAACATGAAGATATTTTATAATGAAAAAAAATGTAATTATTTCTCTTGCTGATTCTAATTATTTTGAATTGTTAAATGAACTAATAGACTCAATAAAAAGATTTGAAGAAAGTAAAAATACAGCAATATGTATTTTAAACGCAGGACTTAAAAAGAATGAAGTTGAATCACTTTCTAATAAAGTGGATGAAATTAAAGATGCAAATTGGGATATTAAAGTCCCCAACCATAAAATTGGTCAAAAAGAATGGTTAAAAAGCCAAGTATCAAGAGCTTTTATTCCAAACTATTTTCCAGATTATGAAAAATATTTATGGATAGATGCAGATGCTTGGGTTAATTCCTGGGAAGCAGTAGACCTTTATTTTAAGGGATGTGATAATAAAAAATTAGCCATAGCAACTTCTGCAGACAGATCATACGGAAGGGTTTTACGTGCTGAGTGGTTTTTTAAAAGTTTCGCGACAATTAAATCGCAAAATTACAAACATGCAAAATCATCAGGATTTTCAGAAAAAATTGCAAGGCAAGTAGCATTAATGCCTCATTTAAACATAGGAGTATTTTCATTAGAAAAGAACGCACCACACTGGGAAGTTTGGCAAAAAAATTTAAAACAAGCTTTAAGCAAAGGAAAAATATGGGGATCAGAACAAATCGCTATGAATATAACAATATATGTGGATAAACTTTCCGTGGAAATACTTCCAGCTTATTGTAACTGGACACTAATAAATAAATTAAAATATGATCAAATAAAAAATACTCTTGTTGAATATTATTTACCACATCATAAGATAGGAATAGTTCATTTAGCTGGCAAAAATAATGATCACATAAGATATAATAAAGAATATTTGAGTGAAATCGAGACTCTAGATGGAAAAAATATTAAAAAAAAATTAAGATTTAATAATTAATTGGCAAAAAACAAAATATCAAAAAACTGGATCAATAAGCAAAAAAGAGATCTATATGTTAGAAAATCTAAAAAAGAAGGATACAGATCTAGAGCAGTTTATAAAATACAAGAAATAGACGAAAAATATAGAATTCTTAAAAATGGAATTTCGTTAATAGATTTGGGTTCAGCACCAGGAAGTTGGTCGCAATACGCTGCGAAAAAAATTAAAAATGGAAAAATTTTATCTATAGATACTCAAGATGTAGATAAAATAAAAAATACATTTCAAATCAAAGGAGACTTTACAGATATTAATAATCAAAAAAAAATAAAAAATTATTTTCCAAATAAAGTTGATGTGGTTTTATCAGATATGGCAGCTAATACTACAGGAAACAAATATTTAGACTCAACTTCAACAGGAGAACTTTGTATCTCTGCAATCAAGTTTTCAAAAGAAATTCTAAATTCCAAAGGTATTTTTGTTTCTAAAATTTTCATGGGCGCTTCGTTCCATGATATAATTAATGAAGCAAAAAAAACATTTAATGAAGTACGAATATACAAACCAGAAGCAAGCAGAAAAGAGTCAAAAGAAAACTTTATTATATGCAAAAATTTACTTTAGATATTTTTAAGAATTAGGTATAACTTGTATTAAAAATATAATGAAAAAAATATTTACATTTATTCTAGTTTTATTTTTTTTTAGTTTTGGCAATGTTTTATCAAAAGAGAGTTTTTTTAAAGAAGCAAAAAATTATTTTGATAAAAAAAAATTTGAAAAATCAAAATTTTTGTTTCAAAGAAATATAGTTTTTAACCCAAAACATGCAGACTCCTATCTATATTTAGCTAAAATTTTTAAAATTGAGGAAAATGAAAATGAAGAGTTAAAGAATGTAAATACTACTCTTTTATTAGATCCAAAAAATGAAGAGGCCCTATATATGTTAATAGATATAAAATTAAAAAGATCTAATTTTACTGAAGCGAAAGAACTTCAAAAAAAATTTGAGATTGCTTGTACTAGCCTATGTGGAAAAAGGGATTCGATTAAAAAAAGATTAAAAAATTTTGATACAAGTAATGAGTCTTAATTATTAAAAGAATTTTTTAAAACCTTCATTTATTCGAAGAATATTTAAATCTACTAAGCCACCAATTACCAATTGTAATGCTACTATTAAAATTACAAAAAGTCCTAAATAACCGAACCATTGATGATTTTTAATTTGTTCGGCAAAAAATCTAGCAAGAGTAACAACTAAAACAACTGATAAAAATAATCCGAATATCATTAAATTATAATTATTTTTAGCAGCTCCAACTACTCCAATAACATTATCAAAACTTAAAGTGATGTCAGCAAACAGAACTTTGTAAACACTTTGGATATATGACGGTTCCCTAGATACTTTGGTTGGTGATTTTATTTTTTTAACATTAAACAAGTCTCTTCTTAGATCATTCACTATCCAAATTAATAAAAGACCACCAATAATTTTTATATATGGAAAACCAAATAAATAAGAAGCAAAGAATGCAAATATAATCCTGAAAATTAGGGCACCAAAAACTCCCCATAGTATAATTTGATTTCTATGCTTGGGCGCAAAGCTAGCAGCAATCATTCCAATTATAATGGCATTATCTGCAGCCATTATTACATCAATAAAAATTATCTGAACTAAAACTATAGATTCTTCTAACAAGATAATTCTATAATACAGTAATTTATTTTGTATTCAATCAAAAGTAGTAAAAATTTCTTATTGATTTAATTTTTTTTACATAATCAAATAGAGAAATTAAAAATGGAGGATAAATGAAGTTATTTAAATATTTTTTATCTATTATTGCTTCTCTAATTATTTTTTCAAACATATCATTAGCGGAAAAATGGGATATGGCACTAGCTTATGGAGCCGGAAACTTTCATTCTGCAAATGCGACAGAGTTTGCAAAAAATGTTACTGAGAAAAGCGGTGGTAAATTAACAATTGTTACTCACCCCGGTGGATCTTTATTTAAGGGAGGAGAAATATTCAGAGCTGTAAGGACTGGACAAGCTCAAATTGGAGAAAGGTTCATGTCAGCTTTAGGCAAAGAAGATCCTTTGCTTGAAATAGATTCCCAACCATTTTTGGCTACTTCGTACTCTGATGCAATGAAACTATATAAAGCATCAAAAGATGAAATTGCTAAAAGTTTGGACTCTAAGGGATTAGTTTTTTTGTATGCTGTGCCGTGGCCTGCTCAAGGTTTATATAGTAAAAAAGAAATTAACAGTGTAGGAGATTTGAAAGGTTTGAAATTTAGAGCTTACAATTCTGCAACCATAAGAATAGCTGAACTTACTGGAATGGCACCAACTAAAATTGAAGCTGCTGAAATCAGTCAAGCTTTTTCAACTGGCGCAGTTGAAAGTATGATTACTTCACCAACAACAGGTAAAAATAAAAAAATTTGGGAAAATGGTGTAAAATATTTTTATGATATTGCAGCATGGTTTCCAAAAAATATGATTATAGTAAACAAAGATGCCTGGAATAAACTTGATAGCGCTACTCAAGAATTAGTTATGCAACAAGCTGCTTTAGCTGAAAGAAAAGGCTGGAATTTATCTAAAAAAGGTAATGTGGCAGATAAAAAAGCTTTAGCAGATGCTGGAATGCAGGTAGGAAAAGTAAACGCACAGTTAAAAGCGCATTTTGAAGAAGTTGGAGCTAAAATGGCCCAAGAATGGTCTGATAAGGCTGGTTCTCGAGGTGCAGCAGTTTTAGACGCATATAAATAATTTTTTCAATTCTATAAGGCCATCATTAAGATGGCCTTATCGTAATCATGTTAAAAATAATTGATAAAAATTTAAGAAAATTTTATAAGTTTTCTGGATTTATTGCTTCAATGTTTTTGGTTTTTGTTGCAATCTTTATTTTAATTGGAATATCTTCAAGAATATTTGGATTTTATATTAGGGGGTTAGCAGAGTATTCAGGATATTGTATGGCCGCAGCCACTTTTTTTGCTTTAGCTTATACATTTATTGAAGGTGGTCACATAAGAATAACATTATTTTTAGAAAAAGTTTCTAAAACAAAAAAAAATATTTTAGAATTATGGTGTTTAATTGTTGCTACCTATTTTTCTGGATACCTTGCATATTATTTTGTTAAAATGCTAGTAGTTTCTTACAATTTTCAAGAAAGAAGCGAGGGTGCAGACGAAATTTTAATTTGGATTCCTCAAACAAGTGTTGCATTAGGCTCTACAATTTTTTTTATATGTGTAT
>CACAFZ010000005.1 GCA_902531885.1 uncultured Pelagibacteraceae bacterium | reverse complement strand
CGTAAAACAATCCATTTTCATCGTGCATATAATTTGATCTAAGAATTGTTGTGTTTCGTCCTACGTTTCCTCCACCTATCCAACCCTTTTCGATAATAGCCACATTAGTAATCTTGTGTTCTTTTGCTAGATAGTAAGCTGTAGCTAGGCCATGACCACCACCTCCAATGATCACAACATCATATTCTTTTTTTGGTGTTGGGTCTTTCCAGGCCACATTCCAATCTTGATGGTCTTTGAAAGCATTTTTTATTAGGCTGAATACTGAGTATTTTTGCATTGGTCTATTCTATATCATTATTCAGATTTTTTAGAACTTTAAAAAATCAATAAAAAGATATATTAATCCATCTTCAAAGAAATTTGAATACGATAGGAAGAGCCAAGATGAACAAAATCAAATCCGACATAGAAATTGCAAGACAAGCAAAAATGAAACCTATTCAAGAAATTCTTGATGGCATAGATGTTCCTGACAAAGCTGAAGTTTATAGCCCAATTGGAAGATATATGGCAAAAATTAAACCAGAATATCTGGAGACTTTAAAAAATAAAAAAGATGGAAAGCTAATTTTAGTTACAGCTATCACGCCAACACCTGCGGGAGAAGGAAAAACTACTACGTCTGTCGGTCTTTGTGATGGTTTAAATAAAATAGGAAAAAAATCTATTGTTTGTCTAAGAGAACCTAGTTTAGGTCCCTCTTTTGGAATGAAAGGTGGTGCGGCTGGAGGTGGATATGCTCAAGTAGTTCCAATGGAACAAATCAATTTGCATTTTACAGGTGATTTTCATGCAATAACTTCAGCACATAATCTTTTATCAGCTTTAATAGATAATCATATTTATTGGGGAAACAAATTAAATATTGATGTTAGAAGAATTGTTTGGAAAAGAGTAATGGATATGAATGATCGTTCATTAAGATCTATAAATGTAAATTTAGGTGGTATTGCAAATGGTTATCCTAGAGAAGATGGTTTTGATATTACCGTGGCTTCAGAAATAATGGCTATTTTCTGTCTATCAAATAATTTAAAAGATTTAGAAAAAAGAATTGGCAATATTACTATTGGTTATACAAAAGATAAAAAACCAATTTATGCAAAAGATTTGAATGCTCAAGGGCCAATGACAGTATTATTAAAAGATGCTATTAGACCTAATATAACACAAACGCTAGAAAACAACCCAGCAATTATTCATGGAGGTCCTTTCGCAAACATCGCGCATGGTTGCAACTCTGTTATTGCCACAAAAACAGGATTAAAATTATCCGATTATGTTGTAACGGAAGCAGGTTTTGGAGCTGACTTAGGAGCGGAAAAATTTTTAGATATAAAGTGTAGAAAATCTGATTTAAAGCCTGATTGTGTTGTTATTGTTGCTACTATTAGAGCATTAAAAATGCATGGAGGTATTAAAAAAGAAAATTTAAAAACAGAAAATATAGATGCTCTTAAAAAAGGCTTAGTTAATTTAGAAAGACACATTAATAATATTAAAAAATTTAATTTACCTGTCACAGTTGCAGTGAATTATTTTATTACCGATACTGAGGAAGAAGTAAATTCGTTAATTGATTTCTGCAAAAAGATTGGTGTTAAATCCTCTTTATGTACTCATTGGTCAAACGGTGGCGAAGGAACTAAAGAACTTGCAAAAAATGTTAGTGAAATATGTGACAATAATAAAAATAAATTTAAGTTTTTGTATGAAGATAAATCACCTTTATTTAAAAAAATAGAAACTATTGCTAAAGAAATATACCACGCTAGTGAAGTGGTTGCTGATACAAAAGTTAGAGAACAACTAAAAGATTTTGAAGCAAAAGGATATGGAATTCTCCCAATATGTATTGCAAAAACTCAATATAGCTTTTCGACAGACCCAAGTTTAAAAGGTGCACCTTCAGGTCATGTACTCCCGGTAAGAGAAGTAAGACTTTCGTCCGGTGCTGAATTCGTTGTTGTTATATGCGGTTCAATAATGACTATGCCTGGTCTACCTAAAGTTCCTGCTGCTGATTCAATTAAAATGAACGACAAAGGTGAAATCGAAGGATTATTTTAATTAGGCTGCTTTTAAATTATCTAACCAGTTCTTCAATTCTAACATTCTAGAATCTTTTTTTGATACTTTTATTTCTTTTTCAATAAAGTTGATATGTTCTTGAATTTCCTTCTCATTTTTAAAACATTTTCTATCTTTTATTAAACGATCTTTTCTAAATTTAATTAAGCTAATCATCTTGTGATATGTAATTTCAGGATGATACTGCAATCCCCATATATCGCTTACACCAGATTTAAAATTTATACTTTGTATTTTATTTATTTTGTTTGATGCTAAATGAACTGCATCTTTTGGTAAAGTAACTACTTCATCAAAATTAAATGCTGGAGAATTAAATCTTTTATTTTTTGATAGGTACAATGGATGATTTAATCCATTTTCATTAATTTCAATATCATTAGCAATTCCTACATGAGCTCCATTTCTAGATTTTTTTACAATGCCACCAGCAGCAGTAACTGCTACTTGCATCCCCCAACATATAGCTAAAATCTTTTTGATATTTTTAAAACATTCTTTCATAAATGCAATTTGCCTACGAATTTCTATACAGTCATTATAAATATTTAAGCTGCTTCCTCCCCATATTAATCCATCGTACTTTTTTATATTTGGTAATATTTTATCAAAACTAAGTTCTGAACATGGATTAAAAACATCTATATTTAAATCTTTTGAATAATAAGATAAACTTTCTTTTAAACTTTCGGCATGAGTTGGGATACCTGATTGTTTAAAAGTCGCATTTTCTTTTTGCAAATTTCCTTCAACAACTAATAAGTTTAAATCTTTCATTAAAATAATTTTCCAGAAATACTATGTTCGTATAAAATTTTCATATCGTCAATCGTCAATTTCTTAGGATTTGTAACAGTTGATGGATCTTCAAGTGCCATTTGTGATAGTTTAGTTATATCTATATTTTTAACTTCAATTACATCTGAAAGCTTGTGTGGAATATTCATTTCTTTCCTCAAATTTAAAATCCATTTTAAAAAACTATCGAAATTTTTATCCAAACCAAGATAATCACAAATGGAAATAATTTTATCTTTAATTAAAATTTTATTAAAAGTTAAAACATATGGCATGAAGATTGCATTTGATAATCCATGATGAATATTAAATTGTGAGTTAACAGGATGGCTTAAAGAATGAATAGCACCTAATCCTTTTTGAAATGCTGTTGACCCCATGCTTGCAGCTGCCAAAAGATTTGATCTTGCATTTAAATCTTTCCCATTTTTTACACATACTGGTAAAGATTTTTTAATTAATTTTATTCCTTCAATAGCTATTCCATCTGCCATTGGGTGGAAGCCAGGTGCACAAAATGCTTCTAAATTGTGAGCTAGAGCATCCATTCCAGTTGCCGCTGTTAGCCTTGGTGACAAATCAACTGTTAAAACTGGATCCAAAATAACAATTGAAGGTAAAAATTTAGGATGAAAAATAATTTTTTTTACTCCAGTTTCTTTATTTATAATTGCTGATGCTCGCCCAGTTTCAGATCCAGTTCCGGCTGTAGTAGGAACAGCAATAATTGGTGCAATTTCTTTTTCATTAGCTCTTTTCCAATAATCTCCAATATCTTCAAAATCCCATATAGGTCTAGATTGTCCTGACATAAATGCAATGGCCTTACCTACATCTAACGCGCTACCTCCTCCAAAAGCTATAACTCCATCACATTTATTTTTTTTAAACTCTGAAACTCCTTCTTCGACATTTTCTCCAATAGGATTCCCTGAAAAATTTGAAAAAATAGATAAATTGCTAATTATTTTTTTAGCATCTAAAATAACATTTTTAGTCATATCTAGATTTACAAGATCTTTATCAGTTACAAATAATGGACTTGATATATCTAAATTTTTACAAGCTTCAGATAAATCTTTTATTCTATTTTCACCCACCCATATAGAAGTGGGGTAATTCCAATTAGTTTTCATAATAAAATATTATTGCAATTTTTACTTTTTTGTTAGTAAAATACATTTATAAATTTGTTTTTAAATGAGAAGAATTCAATGACAAAAGTAGCTATTATTGGAACAGGGCCGTGCGGTCTTTCCATGTTAAGAGCTTTCGAACAAGCTGAGAAGAAGGGTGAAAAAATACCTGAAATAGTTTGCTTTGAAAAACAAGAAAATTGGGGAGGATTATGGAATTATAGTTGGAGAACTGGATCTGATCAATATGGTGATCCCGTTCCTAACAGTATGTACAGGTATCTATGGTCAAATGGTCCAAAAGAATGTTTGGAATTTGCCGATTATTCGTTTGATGAACATTTTGGAAAACCTATTCCATCATTTCCACCGAGAGAAGTTTTATATGATTATATAACTGGCAGAGTAAAAAAAGGTAATCTAAAAAATAAAGTAAGATTTAGCACAAGTGTTTCTAAAGTTGTTTTCGATGGGAATAGTTTTGAGATTACTTCTCATGATAAAAAAAATGATAAATTTTCAAAAGGTATTTTTGATTATGTAGTTGTATCAACTGGTCATTTTTCAGTTCCATTCATTCCAGAATATCCTGGGATGAAATCTTTTCCAGGTAGAATTATGCATTCACATGATTTTAGAGATGCAGAGGAGTTTAGAGGAAAAAATGTTATTGTTTTAGGAAGCAGTTATTCAGCAGAAGATGTTGCTCTTCAATGCCACAAGTATGGAGCCAAAAGCGTAACTATAGGTTATAGAAATAACCCAATGGGATTTAAATGGCCTAAGGGAGTAAAAGAAGTGCACTATTTAGATAAACTGGTTGGAAATAAAGCAATCTTTAAAGATGGGCATGAACAAGAAGCTGATGCAATAATTTTGTGTTCTGGTTATCTTCATCATTTCCCATTTTTAACTGAGGATCTTAAGCTAAAAACTAGAAACAGATTATATCCACCAAAATTATATAAAGGTGTCGTATGGCAAGATAATCACAAATTACTTTATTTAGGTATGCAAGATCAATTTCATACTTTTAATATGTTTGATTGTCAGGCGTGGTATGCAAGAGATGTGATAATGGGAAAAGCTAAAATTCCAAATAGCTCAGAATTAGAAAAAGATATTAATAAATGGATTGCTCTAGAAGAAAAATTAGAAAATCCAGAACAAATGATAGATTTTCAAACTGAATATACAAAAGAGCTTCATGGGATGTCTGATTATCCAAAAATAGATTTTGAATTAATTAGAAAGCATTTTAAAGAATGGGAACACCACAAAGTTGAAGATATTATGACCTATAGGAATAAATCTTTTTCATCACCGGTGACTGGATCTGTTGCACCAGTTCATCATACGCCATGGGCATCTGCAATGGATGATTCTTCAAAAGCTTTTTTAGATCGATAAAAAAACTAAATTTTATTTATAATCTTATATTTAATTTTTTATTTTTTAGGATAGTTTTCAATAAATTAGTCATTAAAGGAATTTTTTTCTTATTTATTTTTTTTAATATATATGGCGCTATCTCTCTAGCAAGTTGCTCTCCTTCAACTGTATCTTTGGGCATAAATTTTTTTTTTGCTTTTTTAAATGTAAATCCTTTTCCCAAATAACTCCCCATTTTGCTATTTCTTCCACCTGCTGCACTAACATATAAATCGCCCACTCCTGCAAGTCCCAGAGTTGTTGCTTCTTTTCCTTTAAAATACTTAGTTAAATATTTCATTTCAATTATTGATTTTTGAAATAAACTTGAAGATGTATTTAAACTTTGACCTGCTCCAATTATCATTGCATATATATTTTTTATCGCAGAACATACTTCTACACCAATAATATCATTAGAAAATTCTATAGCGTAATATTTTGTAGAAATCATCTTGCCTATCTGTTTAGCTATTTTAATATTTTTATTAGCTACAATTACACTAGTGTGATTTTTTCTAGCTAGTTCCTTGGCTAAGCAAGGACCTTTTAAAACTGAAATATTCATTCCATTATAATTCTTTTTTAATTGTTCCGAAATTGTTAAAATTTTATTATTTTTTTTTTCGTATTTTAATCCTTTAGTAAGTACCAATATTGGTTTTTTGAATTTTGATTTTATTAGTTCTTTGCTAATAAAATCAATACCCGAGAGACTTAAAGCTATTACAATCAAATCAAATTTTTCTCTCAACAAATCTGTGGAAAA
Organism: uncultured Pelagibacteraceae bacterium; assembly: GCA_902531885.1. Taxonomy (GTDB): domain Bacteria; phylum Pseudomonadota; class Alphaproteobacteria; order Pelagibacterales; family Pelagibacteraceae; genus Pelagibacter. The sequence goes on along the minus strand of CACAFZ010000005.1, from coordinate 34,003 downwards.
TTTTCTAAATTTTAAACTTTTTGGAAGATTTATCTTTAAACTTGAGTGAAATTTATTTTTTGAGGATAAGTCTTTAATAAAAGCTTTGCTATATGGTTCTGTAATACTAACTTTATTTTTATTTTCTAAGCAAGGAATTGTAAATGCTGATCCCATTGCCCCACCACCAATGACTAATATTTTTTTCATTAAACTAAGGTTTTTCTAATTGCTTGTTGCCAACCTTTCAACAGCTTAGTACGGTTTGATTTGCTTATTTTTGGAGTGAATTTTTTATCTATTTTCCAATAATTTGAAATATCTGAAAGAGATTTATAAACTCCTATTTTTAAGCCTGCCATTAAAGCTGCTCCTAAAGCTGTAGTTTCTTTAACCTTTGGTCTTACAACTTTTGCATCAATTATATTAGATAAAAATTGACTAAACCAATTGTTAATAACCATTCCTCCATCTACTTTAACAATCTTGGGCTTTAGTCCATCTTTTCTCATACACTCAAATAAATCATAACTTTGATAAGCAACAGACTCTATAACTGCGCGCACCAGATCTTTCCAATCACTATTTCTTGTTAAACCGGTAATTAATCCTCGAGAATTTGGGCTCCAATACGGTGCTCCTAAACCGGTGAAAGCAGGCACAATATAGACACCATCATTATTTTCTTTTAATTTTGCGATTTTTTCTGTTTCGTAAGCGTTATTTATTAGCCTAATTTTATCTCTTAACCACTGAACTCCAGCTCCAGCTACAAAAATAGAACCCTCTATTGCAAAAGTATTCTTATTATTTAATCTATAGCAAATGGTTGTGAGCAATTTATTTTTTGAAATCAATTTTTTATTACCTGTATTCATAATTACAAAAGCTCCTGTGCCATAAGTGCTTTTTACAGATCCTTTTTCAAAACAAGCTTGACCAAATGCTGCCGCTTGTTGATCGCCTAAAACAGCCGAAATAGATATTTTTTCACCAATAATTTTTTTACTAGTATAACCAAAATCATCTGCTGAGTTTTTTACTATTGGTAATATACTTTTATTTATTTTAAAAATTTTTAAAATGTCATTATCCCAATTATTTTTATTAATATTAAAAAGCATAGTTCTTGAAGCATTAGTTGCATCTGTTGCATGAACTTTGCCCCCTGTAAGTTTCCATATTAAAAAACTATCAATTGTTCCAAATAATAATTTTTTTTTCTTTAGAAGATTTTTTGCTTTTGGAGCATTTTCTAATATCCACTTTATTTTGGTAGCAGAAAAATATGGATCAATAAATAAGCCTGTTTTTTTTCTTATATAATTTTCCTTTTTTTTTATTTTCTTACAATACTCTTCGGTTCTTCTGTCTTGCCAAACAATTGCATTATAAACATGTTTTCCTGTCTTTTTATCCCATAGAATAGTGGTTTCTCTCTGGTTTGTTATACCAATTGATAATATTTTGCCTTTTAATTTTTTACTTTTAGCAATTACATTTAACAAAACTTTTTTTACAGTATTCCAAATCTCATTTGGATTATGTTCTACCCACCCATTCTTTGGAAAATATTGCCTAAATTCTTTTTGAGAAACATAAATAGGTTTACCAGACAAATTAAACAAAATAGCTCTACTTGATGTAGTGCCTTGATCAATGGCAACAAGAAATTTTTTCACAGTTTTAATCTATGCCAAGATGTTTTTTTCTTTTTTCGACCCAAGTTCTAATTAAATTATCAAATATAAGACCTATGAAAGCAACACAAATACCAAGTGTTAATCCTTTTCCTCCACCAGCTTTATCTGATAAGGCTTTTAAAATATATTGTCCCAAATCTTCTGTTCCAATAAATGCTCCTATAATTACCATAAATAGAGCAAATACTATTGTTTGATTTACGCCAAGCATCATGTGAGGAAATGCCAATGGAAATTCTATTTTGAATAATCTTTGTAATTTTGTTACACCTGACATTGTGGCTGCATCATGTAAAGCAACTGGAACACTTCTTAATCCTTCAATAGTATACCTTGTTGCAGGTATAGTTGCATAAACAATTACAGCAATTAATACTGATGTGTCTGTAACTCCAAATAACATCATTACTGGGATTAGGTATACAAACGAAGGAAATGTTTGAAAAATATCACAAATTCCTAACATAAAATTTGTAGTATATTTGTTTTGTTGACATAAAGTTCCAACAACAAATCCAATTGTACAAGATATAATAACTCCAAAAGTTGCCATGTAAGTTGTGACTAATGCTCTATCCCACCATGGACTTAAAGCTATAAATAATGTTAATCCACCTACTGTAAAAGCTGAACGAATTCCACCAATTATATAACCTGCGCCAACAACTAACACTAAAGTAGCAACTGCTGGCATTCTTAGATACAATGCTCTCATTGGCTGAAGAACTTCTGTTATTAACCAAGTATTAAATGCTTTTATGTATACAAAAAACGTATCAAAAATCCAATCAACACCTTTGTTCCAGAAGTCTGCTGTTGATATTCCTTTATTATGAGGAACCTCGTATAAATAATTAAAACCTTCCTTAAAGAAAAAAGACCCTGCTAAAGCAAGTATCAATCCAACCACTACAGCCCCACCAAAAAATATTGTGTTTTTATAACGTTGATAAAATGTCAGGTTGCCAAAATAATCTGTTTGTTTATTTGCCCAAGCTAAAGACATTTTATCTAAAAGAATTGCAATAAAACTAATACATAAACCTGCTTCTAGTGCTAAACCAATATTCAACTGATTTAAAGCTAACAATAAATTCCATCCCAGTCCTTTAGCGCCTATAAAAGCTGAGATAACCGCCATAGAAAAACAAACCATAATGACTTGGTTAACACCAATTAGAATATCTCTTCTTGCAGTTGGAATTAATACCTCGGTCATAAGTTGCCAATTACTACATCCGCTCATTTTGCCAGCTTCAATAACTTCTGGGGATACTCCTCTAAGACCTATCAAAGTTAATAGTATCATCGGTGGAATAGCAACAACCATTGTTATTATAACTGCAGCATGATCACCAATACCAAAAAGAACCATAGCGGGAACTAGAACAGCATATTGAGGCATGGTCTGCATAACTAGAAGTATTGGGTACAATGCTTTCTCAACGCGTTTGCTCTTATAAGCCATAACACCTAAACTCAATCCAAAAATAAAGGAAAGTGGTGCTGCTACAAGTATAAAAGAAAGTGTTTGCATTGAAGGTTTCCATTGACCAAATACTGAAATATAAATCATTACCAAAGCAGCAAATATAGCCAAACCTTTGCCGCTTAATTTGTAAGCTAATATGGCTGCACCAGCAGCAACAATTGTCCAAGGCAAACCTGGCAATTTTGCCCATGGATATGCGCTTACAAAGTTCCAACTAGTGAATGCTACAATTGTTTCAACACCGCCTAATAAAATTTCTCTAATAAATTCTATAAGAAATGTCATAAACGCTGTTATATTTCTTGATATTTGTAGAACCAAAGGTCGAGTTTTGTATTCTTGTGTAGCTGAGTCCCAAAACTCCATTGGCATCCACTCATTCAATAAGAAAAAGAGTCCGTCATTTATCCAAATAGGAAACCATCCTAGTAAAGGAGGTAATCTCCAGAAATTATCAAATGCATAATACCTTACTTCTTTACCAAAGAGTGTGTAAGTACTTTGGTTTGGGTCTTTAATAAATTCAGCTTGGCCCCTTATAAATTTATAGGTTTCAGGAACATCAATTGCAAAACATAAAGCAAAAAATACAACTAATAAAAATAACCACTGAAATAATTTTGGATATTTTTTTAATAATTCCATAATTTATCTGTTTTCTTTTCTTCCTCCAAAAACAGTATGAATTATTTTTGAAGGATGAACGGTTCCAACAATTTTATTATTTTCGTCAGTTACACCTACAGACTTTTCTTGTGATAAAATCTTTTCAGCTACATTTTCTATTATTTCGTCTTTTGAAACTTTTAGATTGCTTAAATTTTCTGAGTTTGGCGCATCCATTACATCTTCAATTATTAAAACTTTTTCTCTTGGCACTTCTTCAGTGAACTTTTTTACATATTCAGTTGCTGGATTTAAAACAATTTTTGCTGGAGTGTCTAACTGTTCAATTATTCCATCTTTCATAATTGCTATACGGTCAGCAAGTTTCAATGCTTCATCAAAATCATGAGTAATAAACATGATTGTTTTTTTTAATTTTTCTTGAAGTCTTAAAAATTCGTCTTGCATTTCTTTTCTAATCAATGGGTCAAGTGCGGAAAATGGTTCGTCTAAAAACCAAATATCAGGTTCTACAGCTAATGATCGAGCGATACCTACTCTTTGTTGTTGTCCGCCTGAAAGTTCTCTTGGAAAATAATTTTCTCTCCCATCAAGACCAACAAGTTTAACCATGTCCATAGCTTTATTGATACTCTTCTCAGTCTCTATTCCTTTGATTTGAAGTGGAAAAGCAATGTTTTCCAAAACTGTTTTATGTGGAAGTAAAGCAAAACTTTGGAAAACCATTCCCATTTTGTTTCTTCTAAGTTCAATAAGTTCTTTTTCTTTTAATGAAAGCAAATCTTGGCCTTCTATATAAATTTTTCCTCCAGTCGCATCTGTTAATCTTGAAATACATCTTAATAATGTAGATTTTCCTGAACCAGATAAACCCATAACAACCAACATTTCTCCTTTTGAAACTTCAAAAGAAGCATTGTTCACACCTACAATACATCCGTTTTCTTGGAATGTTTTTGCGTCCACATTTCCATTTGCTTCTTGGAGCATTTTTTTGGCATTTGCACCGAATATTTTGTAGACAGATTCACATTTAATTACAGCATCAGTCATTTCAATTAACAAGTTATACGATATTCAGTAAAAATAAAATCTATATAATTGTTGTTTTTCCCTCCTAAAAATTTTTAATAAAATAAACTCTAGTATCAATACCTGTGCTTAAAAAACTTAAAACCTCTCCACTGACATTTGCTGTTTCGTTAATTCCAACATTGCTTCCACTTACAGTATAGCCAGCAAAACATTTATTTTTCTCTTTGTCCCATTTAACAAATGTATCATCAATTTTATTACCGTTGATAGTATATAGTTCATAAGCTTTATAGTTTAAAAAATGGGCAGCCATTATAGCGCGTTGAGGAATAAGTTTAGTTATATTGCAAACTGCTTGGTATTGTTCTTTCGACAATCTATAATGATCAGTTCCATCGTAGAATACTACAATGCCTGATGGAAGACTTGAAATCACTTCATTTACTTTTCGTTCTTTTTCAATTCTTTCCTCTTCTATTTTCATTTTTCTAATTAATTCATCACCTCCACCCCAATAAATATTTAAAATAGCAAAAGATAAAATTACAAAAACTGTTATTGAAACTAGGCCGCCAAATTGTCTTGTTGGTTCAGGTAACTCTTTTAATAATTTATTTAAATATTTGTTTTCTAGCATTATTTTAACTACTCTTGTAATTTGCCGTTTTTCCAAATTCCTGTTTTTTGTTTTCCATCTGACCAAGTAAATGTTCCTTTTCCATTCATAAAACCATTGGCCCATTCTCCTTTATAAGTTGCGCCATTTGGGAAAGTTAAAATTCCTTGTCCACTCCACTCGCTGTTTTTAAATCCACCTTTGTAAATATATCCATTAGGCCAAATTTCTATTCCTAGACCATTTTTTTTTGTTCCAGCCCATTCACCTTCATAAGTTGTGCCATCTGTGGAAACCCACAAGCCATAACCATTTTCACAATTTCCTTCTTTACATCCTACTTTACGAGCTGATGCCGAAGATGAAATTAAAAAACTTAAAAATATGATAAAAAGATATTTTTTCATTGTTACATTTTACACGAAATAATATAAAAAAAAATCCCCCCCAACGATGTTGGGGGAGATTATAATTTATTAGCTTTTATTCACTATAATTAGTTCATCCAAGCTTTCCAAACTGACTCGTTGTCAGCTAACCATTTTTTAGCTGCATCTTCGTGAGTCATTTTGTCAAGGTCAACTAAAGCTGCCATTGCACCAATTTGTCCTGTAGAAAATGACATTTTCTTGAAAATTGCTGCTGCTCCTGGATGAGTTTTTGGAAAGTCTGCGTTAACAGCCTTTTTCAAATAACCATCTGGCGAACCACATTTACCGTCACCACCATCTTCTGGTCTGCAACCAGCTGTGTATGGAGGGAATTTTATAAATGTGAAACCAGCACCATCTGTAAAGTTTGGTGTCCAGTTAAAGATGATAGTTCCTCTATCTTCTTTTTTAGCTGCTTCTAATTCTGCCCATAGTGCATCAGCACTTCCAGCAAATTTAACCCACCAAAGATCTCCTAAACCTAAAGCTTCAATTCTCTGAGGTATTAAATCGCCGTGCCAAGTTTGTGGACCTTCTAACATTCTTCCTTTTCCATCTGAATCAGGTGTTACAAAGTTCGCTGCACAATCAGGATTTTTTAAAGCAGTCCAATCAGGTAGACCTGGACATTTCTCAGCAACCCAGTCAGGATATCCCATATCTTCTAGAGTTCTTGCTTCATGGTCTCCCCAGTCAAGTATACCACCCTTATCTAGAGCTGTAGTGAATGATTTACCAAAAGCAGATTCCCAAACTTCGTGTGATATTGTTACGTCACCTATACGAATTGATTCATATACAGCTTGAGAGTCAGCTGGAACATATTTAACGTTGTTGCCATTGCTTTCAAAAATACCACCTATAACGTAAGCCATAACAACTTGGCTCGACCAGTTATGAGTTGGTATTACAATCGGTTCAGCGCTATCTCCAGCTTTCTTTGCAGTTTTATCACCTCCCTGCATAAAGAAAATAAGTCCGATAACTAGAACAACTACTACACCGATTATTATTGGCATGTTCTTGTTTTTCATATTTTTTCCCCTTTCTTAATATATTAAGTGCTTAAGTATGTTCTGAATTAAAAGTATAGTCAATATGAGTTAGATATAATATGGTTACTCAATAAAAATGGATGTAACAAGTTTTCATATAAAAGAGCCAGGAATGAATGTTCTGCCACCTGGAGTTGAAAGGTATACTGTAAATGGAGGTGGAATTACAGGAATTCAAATTTTTCCTGATGATGAAATAGAAATTATAAATAATGAAGGTAACCAAATTTGCGAAATTTCTGTATTTAACAAAGATGGAAATTCAGATACTGGAATTTTAAATCTAAAAGAAAATAAAGACGCTTCTGAAATAAAAAAAATTCTCTTATCCAGAGATGAAAATTCAAAAACAGCTGCATACCAATTAAAAAAGAGAAATTTACAAATTACAAAAGCTAAAGCTTCTATAATTTTTGATAAAGATACAAATTGGGGAGAGAAAATAAAATTAAAATCAAAAGATAAATGTTACTGTATTTTTGCAGCACCAGGACCCGATATGTTAATCCATGAGCAAAATCCTCCAACTGATTTAACTATTTTTGTTAAAAGATCTAAAATTACAAAAGATAAAGAGCACTCAGTAATTCCTGACCCCATGTTTGATCCGCTTAATGAAACAAATATTGATCGAGCAACTGCAATTTCTTTTCAAGTAAAAGAAGGCGATTATATCCAAATTATTTCACCGGCTGGAAGACAATGTTCCGATTTTGTAGCTTTTGATACTGTAAAATTAGATAAAAAAATTGAGAAAGGTTTAGACTGGCAAACAACAAGGACTTTTATGGCAAGTACTTTTCCTGGACCAGGATTATTTTCTAAGTTTTATGACACAGATCATGAACCTTTAGTTGAGGTAATTAGAGATACAGTTGGAAAACATGATACTTTTAATTTAGCATGTACATCAAAATATTATGAAGATTCTGGATATTTCGGTCACGCGAATTGTTCTGATAATTTAAACAGTTCTTTAGAAAAGTTTGGGGTTCAAAAAAAAAGGGGTTGGCATGCTATAAATCTTTTTTTTAATACTTCTGCAGGTGGATTAAATACAGTATTGTCAGATGAATCTTATGCAAGACCTGGTGATTACGTGATATTTAAAGCTCTTAAGGATTTAACATGTGGAACAACAGCTTGCCCAAGTGATATTGATGCTTGCAATTCATGGAATCCTACTGATATTTTTGTTAGAACTTATGATAAAAAAAAAGAATTTACAAAATCTTTTGCATTTAGAATGAAAACAGACTCAGATCCAAAATTAACTAAAAATAGTGGTTTTCATGAAAGAACATCTAAACTTACAAGAAACTTTATTGACGTAAATGGTTTTTGGTTACCGAATGACTATACAAAGTATGGATTAAACAATGAGTATATGGCATGTCGAGAAAAAGCGGTTGCTATTGATTTGTCTTCACTTAGAAAATTTGAAATTTTAGGACCTGATGCAGAAGAATTAATGAATTACACTTTAACCAGAAACATAAAAAAGCTTTCAGTTGGTCAAGTAGTTTATTCTTCAATGTGCTATGAAAATGGTTCAATGTTTGATGATGGTACACTATTAAAAATGAGTGATCATGGTTTCAGATGGATTTGTGGGGATGAATATGCTGGAGAATGGTTAAAAGAACAAGCTAAGAAAAAAAATTATAAAGTTTTTATAAAAAACTCTACAGATCAAATTAATAATCTTTCTTTGCAAGGTCCTAATAGCAGAAAAATACTCGAAAAGTTTATATTTACACCACCAACACAACCTACTATTTCTGAATTGCAATGGTTCAGATTTACCATTTGTAGAATTCAAGATTTAAAAGGAATACCTTTAATTGTTTCTAGAACAGGTTACACTGGGGAGCTTGGATATGAATTGTGGTGTCATCCTTCTGATGCACCAAAAGTATGGGATGTAGTAATGGAAGCTGGAAAGGATGAGGGTTTAATACCCGCTGGATTTGGTGCTTTAGATTTATTAAGAATTGAAGCAGGATTAATTTTATTTAAGAATGAATTTGATGGACAAGTTGATCCATTTGAAGCCGGAGTCGGTTTTACTATTCCTTTAAAAACTAAAACAGATGATTTTATTGGAAAAGAAAGTTTAATTAAAAGAAAAGAAAACCCACAAAAAAAATTGGTGGGACTGGAATTAATTGGTAAAGAAAAAGCCAATCATGGAGATTGTGTGCATATTGAAAGGTCACAAATTGGCGTAATTACTAGTGGTTGCATCTCACCTTTGCTTAACAAAAATATTGCTCTTTGTAGAATTGATGTTAATTATTCAAAAATGGGTACTGAAGTAGAAGTTGGAAAAATTGATGGTCATCAAAAAAGAATATCTGCAAAAGTTGTTGGATTCCCTTTTTATGACCCAGAAAAAACTAAGGTTAAATCATGAATAAACTACCTCCTAAAGCAAAATATGTAATTATTGGAGCAGGAATACATGGTCTAAGCACTGCATGGAATCTTGGAGAAAAAATTAGAGCTAAAGGCCAAACAGTTAAAGAAAACGATATAGTAGTTTTGGATAAAACAGGAATAGCAGCTGGCGCTAGTGGAATAGCATGTGGGGTTGTTAGAAATAATTATTTTCAACCAGCTATGAGAGAGTTAATGGCGCACAGTGTAAATATCTGGGAAAAAGATGCAAAAGATTTTAACTATCATTCTGTAGGTTTTATGCAAATCAACACTGAGTCTATGAGAAAAGATATGTCTTCAGTGTACGAGCAACAACAAAAAATAGGTTATGACTCGGAATTTATTGAAGGTGAAGAAAAATGTTTTAATTACATGAAAAATATTTTTAGTGATTGGCAAGCTCCAGGTATAACTAGCATTCTTCATGAAAAACAAGGAGGCTACTCTCCAAATAAGATTGCAATAGGTGCATGTGGAAATAAAGCTAAAAATGAGGGAGCAAATATAATTACAGGAGTTGAAGTTACTGGGTTTAAAAGAGGAAGTAACAGTAAAGCAGTTACAGGAGTACAAACTAACCATGGTACAATTGAATGTGAACAAGTAATTGTGGCTGTCGGCCCGTGGATTTACAAAATTTGGGAAATGTTAGAGCTCCCTAATAAAATTTCAATAAAATATAATGGAGAAAAAAAAGATAACCAAAATATGTGGAAGTATTGGTTTTTACAAGAGGGTGTAATGAATGTGGGTGATGGTTTTTTAAAAACAGACGATGGAAAAATGCCACCACTAATTCATGTAGATAGTGATGAACCTTTATATTCTGATAGAGACAAGTCGCTAATTACAGATAAGATGTGGGGAATTTACTATAAACCTGACATATGTGACAAACATGGTGTACAAGGAGGTGCGGCTCCATTTAAAGTAGATAATAAAGTTGAAGAGGTAAAAGTTGACCCATATGGACTTGCATCAAAAGACTTTCAAACAACAGATGATTTCGCGCATATGTGGTCATCAGCATTAGCTCATTGTCAAAAAAGATTTGAAGGAAAATCACAGCAATATAAACAAGGACCATCTGGTGGTTTAGGTTGTTTTACTCCTGACAGCTTTCCTGTATTTGATAAATTTTGCGAAAATGTTTACATTATAGCAGACTCAAATCATGGATATAAAATGATGGGCGTAGGTAATCTAGTAGCAGAGGAAGTTCTTGGAAAAGAAAGTGAATTATTAAAACCTTTTAGATTCAACCGATACGAGAAAGGTGAGCTGCACCCTACATCGAACAGTCCGTTCCCTTGGAGTTAATTTATCTAACTAGACAGATAATTTTTTTTCAGTTACCTTTTTAATCATAAAATTCAAAGGGGGAATATGACTGATCTAGAAAAGCATGTAAATCAACCAGGAAGAGCTAAACTTGTAAAAGCAGTAAGAGAAAAAATTAACGAATTAGGGATTACATATATTTATTACCAATTTATATCTGTAACAGGACGTGTTGTTGGTAAAGGAATTCCAGCAGACCACTGGGAAAGAACTGCAGAAAAAGGTTTTCAATTGGTTTATGGATCTACTGCCAACTTATTTGTAGACAGACACAAAAATTATATCGGTTATGGCCCTGAGGCTATGGAGCTTGTAGGTATACCTGACCCTGAAACTTTCTGTCAATTACCTTGGGACAAAAGAATTGGAAGAGTTTTTGTTACATGTTTTAGAAACAGAGAAGAAAGAGAAAATCCAGGAGGACATTTAACCTCTGATTGTCGAGGAAATCTCAGAATATTTATGGATGAATTTCAGAAAAAACATGGTTTAGAATTGAGAGTTGGAACTGAACCTGAAATGATGTGGTTGACAAAAAATCCTGACGGAAGCCCTACTGGATCAGGTTTTTCTAAACCGTACTGCTATCACATTGATCAATTTGAATCATTAAGACCTGTGTTTATGAAAGTAATTGAGTACGCTTCAGCCATGGGTTTAGATATGATCCAAGGTGACCATGAAGATGCTCCGGGACAATTAGAATTAAACTGGACATATGATAATGTTTTAAGAAATGCTGATAGACTTTCTACTTACAGACAAATTTGTGCACAAGTGGCAAGAGAACACAATTTAATAGCATGCTTTATGACAAAACCATTTATGGGTGTGTCTGCAAGTGGTTGCCATACGAACATGTCTTTATGGAAAGGTGGAAAAGTTGTAACAAACAAATTAGGTCATAAAAAATTACCTGGAGTAGAGGAAGTGTTTGGTTATGTACAGGGAGGCACAAATACTTTTATGCCTGATACTAAAGACATGCAATTGCCAGGTAAAGTTGGTTTACAATCCATTGCTGGAATAATGGAGCACTTGCCTGCTTTAACTGCTTTAGGGTCTTCAACAGTAAATTCTTATAGAAGACTTTGGGATCAGGGATTCTGGGCTCCAGTTTATGCTGATTGGGGATACCAAAACAGAACTTGTGGTTTAAGAGTATCGGCTCCTGGAAGATTTGAATATAGATCGGTTGACTCAATGCACAATCCATATCTATTGGGTGCAGCTTTATTAAAAGCTTGTGACCATGGTATTTCAAAAAATCTAAAACCATCTAAGCCTGAATCTAGAAGTATGTATGAAGCTAAAAAAGCTGGAAAAGATGTTAAGAAACTTCCATTAAGTTTGGGAGAAGCTTTGGATAGACTATCTGAGGATGAAATTATTAAATCTTCTATGCCAGATGAAATGTATAAGGTATTCCATTGGTATAAAAATGACGAATGGGAAAAATTTCTAGGTGCGACTACGCAGTGGGATTTAGACACTTATTTAGATTGTCTTCCATAGTTTTAATAAATATAAGGAAAAGGTTATGTGCGGAATAGCTGGACTTATTCATAGAGGGAAATCCTCAAATGTAGGTGAAGAACTACAAAGTATGCTTCAGGCATTAAAACATAGAGGTCCTGACTCAACAGGGTATGCGCTGTACTCTCAAAATGATGGTCAAAACTTCATAATGAGATTTAAAGTTGGTGAAAATGTGGGTGAAGGCAGCACATCTGTTAATGAAGATGCAAGCGTTTATGATGATAGAAAAAAACTTGTCGATAAAAATCTTTCTGAACTTGGTGCAACAATTGTTAAAGAAGAAAAGTTAACTCCTTATTCATATAGATATGAAATTAAATATGACAAAGATCTCATGGACTTTTCCAAAAAAATAGAAAGTGTTGAAATGGTAGAAATACTATCTATTGGAAAATCTCTTGAATTAATTAAAGACCTTGGCGATGCAAAAACTGTAAGTGAAAGATATAATTTAGATAAAGTTACAGGAACACATGGAATAGGTCACGCGAGAATGGCAACAGAATCTGGGGTGGATATAAAATCTGCTCATCCTTTTTGGGGTTATCCTTTCGCAGATGTTTCTGTGGTTCACAATGGACAATTAACAAATTATTGGAATAATAGAAGAGCCCTAGAAAATAAAGGCATGCGTTTTATGTCAGAGTGTGATTCAGAGCTGATTGCAGTTTTTCTTGCTGAAAAAATGAGAAATGGAGCAACTTTAGAGGAAGGAATGAAAGAGTCTCTAACTGGTCTAGATGGGGTATTTACTTACTTTGTTGCAACAAAAGACTCTTTGGGTATGGCAAAAGATACTATGGCTGCGAAACCACTAGTTTTATACGAGTCAGATGATTTGGTAGCAATGGGATCAGAAGAGATTGCTATTAGGTCTATTCTTCCTCAAGAAATAACAACGTATGATCCCTTTGATGGAGAAGTAAAAGTATGGCAAATTTAAAGGTGGCTCAGAAAAAAACAAAAGCCCAATCAATGGGTATGCATACCGAAGTTTTAACTGGAAAAACTCAACAAAAATTTTTTAATCCTGATGAAGCTGAAAATTTCTTCTATTGGGGAACACACGATGTGGACTTTAATAAAAGAACTGAGCTTGATGTTAAAGATATGGACTGTAAAGAAGCAAATGGAAAGATTGATTCATTAATGAGTGAAGGATATGGAACAATTGTAATAAGAAATCCACAAGGAAAACATAGTTTAGGCGTTGGTATATTAAATAAACTTAACTTAATTTTTGAAGGTAGTTTAGGTTATTTTGGTGTTGGTTCAATAGATGGTCCCATAGTTAGGGTTAACGGTCGTGTTGGATGGTCTTGTGCAGAAAACATGATGGCTGGAAAAGTTGTAATAGAAAAAAATGCTGGATCTTGTTTTGGAGCAGCAATAAGAGGTGGTGATTTAGTTTGTAAAGGAAGTGTAGGTGCTAGAACTGGCATCGACCAAAAAGGTGGGACAATAATTGTTGGTGGAGACGCTGGTGCATTTACAGGTTTTATGATGCAAAGAGGCAGAATTGTTATTTTAGGAGATGTAGGAATTAACTTGGGCGACTCTATGTATGATGGGACAATATATGTAGGTGGAAAAATTGGATCATTTGGTAGTGATGCAGTGGAATCACCTATGACAAAAAATGATATAGATTGGTTGAACAGAAAACTTAAAGTAGCAGAAATTGGAGATAATTTTGATGTATCAAAAATGACTAAAGTTGTATCTGGTAAAAAACTTTGGAATTATGATGCATTAGAACCGACTGAAAAAAAAGGAGCAATTTAATGGCAAAAAAAAATGGTAAAGCTAATGGAAAAACTGAATTTGCAAAAAGAAATAAAAGCTTACTAGGTTATAATTCAATTTTTACTCCTGAAGTAATTGACGATATTCATATTAAAGCTCAGTTAGGTAGATACAGAATGCGTGGTATGGCATTGATGAAAAAAATACCAACGTTTGATGATTTAGTTTTTTTACCAGGTACTTTAACTAGGTTTGTAATTGAAGGTTACCGAGAAAAATGTGAGACAAAAACTGTAATAGGTCCAAGATGTGAAAACCCTATTGAATTAGATATCCCTGTTTATATTACAGGTATGAGTTTTGGAGCACTTTCTTATGAAGCAAAAACTGCTCTTGCAAGAGGAGCGACAATGGCTGGAAGTGCAACTTGTTCTGGTGAAGGTGGAATGATACCAGATGAAAGAAGATATTCAGAAAAATGGTATTATCAATGTATTCAGTCTAGATATGGATTTAATCCACACCATGCACAACTTGCTGATGGAATAGAAGTATTCATAGGACAAGGACAAAAAGTTGGTATGGGCGGACACTTGATGGGCCAAAAAGTTACAGACCAAGTTGCTGAAATGAGATCTTTGCCTGCAGGAATTGATCAACGATCACCCGCTAGACACCCAGACTGGCTGGGACCAGATGACTTAGCATTAAAAGTTCAAGAACTTAGAGAATTAACGAAAAATAAAGTACCTATTCAATTAAAACTTGGTGCTGCAAAAGTTTACGACGATGTTCGTATGGCCGCAAAATGTGATCCGGACTCAATATATCTAGACGGAATGGAAGGTTCGACTGGTGCGGGCCCACATATAGCAGCTGCAAATACAGGAATTCCAGGAATTGCTGCTATAAGAGAAGCAAGAAGAGCTCTAGATGATGTTGGGCAAACTGGAAAAGTAACGTTAATTTATGCAGGAGGAGTTAGAGATGGTGCTGACATGGCAAAAGCTCTAGCATTAGGTGCAGATGCAATTGCTATTGGAACTGGAGCAATGATTGCACTTAACTGCAACAAAGAAATTCCAGAATCTAATTTTGAAAAAGAAATGGGAGTGCCTGCTGGTCATTGTTATCACTGTCATACAGGTCGTTGTCCTGTAGGTGTTGCAACTCAAGATCCTAAATTAAGAAAAAGATTAAACCCTGATCAGGCAGCTTTAAGAGTGTATAATTACTTACATACAATGACTTTAGAAGCTCAATTGTTAGCTAGAGCCTGCGGTAAAACAAACATTCATTCATTAGAGCCTGAGGATATGGCTGCATTAACAATGGAAGCTTCTGCACTTGCAAAAGTTCCATTATCAGGAACAAATCATACAGTAGGAGTTGACGATTTCCATAAAATTTAAAGGTAAGCATGGTTAAAAAAAAGAAAAATAAAAAAAAAAACGTTAAAGAGATTAAAGGCCAGCTAGGTAAAAAGAAAGAAACAGCTAGAGAAAAAATGATTGGCCAAACTATTGGATATAGATACGACGTAAACTTATTACCTGACTATAAAAAACTTACTCCATTTTTAAAAAAATATATCGAGCATATGGGATGGGATGATCTTAATTGGTTAGAAGATGTTCATATGGGTTATGAAGAAGATAGACCTGCTGTTTTTGATAGAAATGCTAATGGTTGGGTAACAATTCCTAAGAAAATTAAATTACCAGATAACCAGCAAGATAGAGACATGATTGCAAGAGAGTTGCTTGTTAAATTTCAAATGTCTCCTAATCATCCACTAGTTGATCTAAAAAAAGCCTATTTAAAATTTTAAATAATCAGTATTTTATCTACCTGGAGTTGATTCAGGTATTAGTTATTGCGCTCATACTAGTTTTTTTACCATTGTACTCTTCTACACATTCATTAGAGTCACACTAATTTGTTTAAACAAATGGAGGTTAGAGATGACTGATCAACTATCAGCTCTGACAACTATATTTACAGAATTTTACTACTGGATAACGGTAGTACTCATGTTTTTAATTCACGTGGGATTCTGTATGTATGAAGTTGGAGCTTCAAGATACAAACATCATCAACATACATTAATGAAGAACACAATGCTTATACCTTTGGTAACAGTAACGTGGTTCTTATTTGGCTGGTGGATTTACTGGGCATTCCCTACGGGACCAGGATTTGCGCCCTCAATTATGAACGAGAGTGCTGCACTAATCACAGATGAATCTACTTTTAGTGCTAAGTGGTACGTGCCTACAAGCGATATCATGGCAGTAAACTTAGGTGATCATATTAGCGGAGTGTTTTGGGCAGCGTTTTTATTATTCTCATGGACAGCTGCTTCAATTGTTTCAGGTGCTGTAATCGAAAGAATAACTACTTTCGCATTCGGTATTCTAGCAATTGCTATTGGTTCAGTTTTCTGGACTATAGATGCAGCATGGGGATGGCATTTTGATGGATGGATGTTAAAAATACTTGGATACCATGATGCTTATGCATCTGGTGTAATTCATGCAGTAGCAGGAGGATTTGCCTTAGGAATCTTGGCAGTTTTAGGACCAAGAATAGGTAAATTTTCTTCTAGTGGTGAACCAAGAAACATTGGACCAAGAAATCCGTGGCTAGTAGCAGTTGGATTATTTTTAATTTATACTGGCTTTTGGGGATTTTATGCAGCGTGTAATATTCCTATTTTTGATCTTGGACCAGAGTACGGTATGGAAGGTGTAACTTACTGGACTGCAACAAATATATATGTAACTCCTACTACACTGAGTGGTATTACTTTTAACTTCTTGATGTCATTATCAGGAGGATTATTAGCCGGATATCTGATTTCTAAAGGAGATCCGTTCTGGACATACTCAAGTGGACTAGCAGGAATCATATGCGCATCAGCAGGTAATGACTTGTATCATCCGATACAAGCAATGATCATTGCTATGATTGGTGTAGTTGTTGCTTACAAAATGCATTACTGGGTTGAACGTAAGTTCAAAATTGATGATGCAGTCGGTGCAGTAGCAGTACACGGTTATGCTGGATTCGCAGGTCTTGTGATTTGTGGATTTGTGCTAAATGGATATCCATCGTCTGGATACAGCGTTGGATCTATGTGGGTTGGAACGGATTATGCTCCGATTAACCCGCTAGGAATGTTCATAGGTGCATTAATAATGTTCGTGGTACTTGGATTTATTCCAGGCTGGATCATAGCTAAAGTTCTTCATGGAATGGGTAAATTAAGAATTCCAAGAGAAGTTGAAATAGCTGGATTAGATTACGACATGTTAGAAGCATCTAAGGATGATGAAAAAGCGGTGTCGTCCGCAACAAGGTAAAGGAGGATAATATGGCAGTAACAAATTGGGTAGATCATTTAAGTGCCAAAGAAGTTGCAGGCGCAATTTATCCCGGTGTAGGAACTGAAGGAATTTTAGTTCTTATTGGCTTTGTTCTGTGGATTGGCTGGCATGTACTTCAGTCTATGCAAGAAAATGATAAAATGAGTAGTCTTGCAAGAAAAAGACATGGACCGAATGCACACAAAAGCAACATTACCGACTGGTAAATTGTAAACTTATTTTGAGGGCGTATTTTAATACGCCCTCATGATTTTCATGGAAGAAAATAACCAGGATACAAATCAAAATAAAGTACCAAGTAAAATGTCTCGTCTTGCTTGGCCTAAAGCAAGGTACGGTGTAATATTAGCTATTATAATAATAATATTGGTAAATTTAATTTATTATAAAGATTTCTTTTTATCTTTATTTAAATAAAATTATGTTATGATTATTTATGTCAAAAAGCCTTGAAAAAATAGCTAAAGCAAAAAAAATAAAATATTTTCTAATTAGTTTTGTAGATTTGTTTGGTGTTCTTAGATCTAAATTAGTTCCTACACAAGCCATTGGGGAAATGCAAAAAAATGGTGCAGGGTTTGCTGGATTTGCTACTTGGTTAGATATGACGCCTGCAGATTCAGATATGTTTGCAATACCCGACCCTGATAGTTTAATACAAATTCCTTGGAATAAAGAGGTTGGTTGGCTTGCATCTGATCTATGGATGAACGGAAAACCAGTTAAAGCTTCTCCACGTGTAATGCTTAAAGACCAAATAAAAAAACTATCTAAAAGAAACCTTGTTATGAAATCTGGTGTGGAATGTGAATATTTTTTAATCTCTCCAGACGCAACAGATATTGCTGATACTAGAGATATACAGCCAAAACCTTGCTATGACCAATCTGCTCTAATGAGAAGATACGATTTAATAAAAGAAATTTGCGATAGCATGTTAACGCTTGGATGGGGTCCTTACCAAAATGATCATGAAGATGCAAATGGTCAATTTGAAATGAATTGGAATTATGATAATTGCTTAATTACAGCAGATAGACATACTTTTTTTAAATTTATGGTAAAAAATTTAGCAGAAAAACATGGTTTAAGAGCAACATTTATGCCAAAACCTTTTGAAAATCTTACAGGCAATGGATGTCATGCACATGTATCTTTATGGGGATCAAAAAATAATAAGTTTTTAGATAATGGAGATAGATTTGGTTTAAGTAAAATGGCCTATCATTTCTTAGGTGGAGTATTAAAAAATGCTGAATCGTTAGCTGCTTTTTTTAACCCAACAATAAATAGCTATAGGAGAATAAACGCTCCTCCTACAAAATCTGGTGCCAGCTGGTCTCCAAGTAGTATTTCTTATTCTGGGAATAACAGAACTCACATGATTAGAATACCAGATCCCGGAAGATTTGAACTTAGATTAATGGATGGATCTGCAAATCCATATTTGCTTCAAGCAGGAATAATAGCTTCAGGATTGTATGGTATAGAAAATAAAGTAGATCCTGGTCAACCTCTACAGTGTAACATGTATACTGATTATAAAAATTACCCTGATTTAAATAAACTTCCTGACGATTTAGAAGATGCTTTGGAAAAGTTATCTGACAATAAGCTTTTAAAAGAAGCTTTTGGAGAAGATGTGATAAACAGCTATTTAAAATTAAAAAAACAAGAAATTGATGAATTTAATAAAGATGAAGTTTTTGATAAGAGAAAAGATATAACTGAGTGGGAAAGAAAAAATACCCTAGATTGCTAAAATTCTTTTCATTGGCTGCGACACCAAAAATTATTGAATCAATTTTTAATTTCATTAATAAAATCATTTAGTTTAAAATGAAAAAAAAATTTATATTTACATTATTATTCTGTTTTATTGTATCAACATCTTCTTATGGTGCCGCGAGTGGAGATAGTGGAAAAGTAAAAACTAATTATGAAAAAGGGGCGTATATAATAAAAAAAGCTAAAAGAAGTGAAAAAAAAGGAAAGACAAAAAAAGCAATTAAGCAATATGAGAAAGCTCTTAAATATTTAATAAAATCTAACGAAAAAAAACCTGATCAACCCAATACTTTAAATTATTTGGGTTTTGCTCTAAGAAAATTAGGTAAACTCCAAGAAGCAGAAAAATTTTATATGCAAGGACTAGCTATAGATCCAAACCACAACGGCATTAATGAGTACTTAGGAGAATTATATATTCAAACTAATCGAATTGAATTAGCTAAGGCAAGATTAGAAATTTTAAAAAACTGTAATTGCGAAGAATATGATGAACTTAAAAAATTAATCGAAAATAACTAGAATGTATTTAATAGAACTTTTAGGTAGAATTTTTTTATCCTCTTTATTTTTAGTTGAAGGAATAAATAAATTATTTTTTTTTCAGGAAGAAACAAAAATGTATATGGAGGAATATGGTATTCCTGAAATTTTATTTTTTCCTTCATCTTTTCTGGAAATAGTATTTCCAATTTTAATTATAGTTGGTTTTAAAACTCGATTTTGTGCTTCAATAATGGCTTTATTTACAATTACAGTGGCAATAATTTTTCATACTGATTTTGATATTGAAATGCAATTAATAATTTTTTTAAAAGACATTTCTATTGCAGGAGGATTTTTAGTTGTTGCTGCAAATGAAAATAGATATCTAAGCATTGATAATTTGTTAAAATTAAAAAATAAGTGATTAATAAAGAATTTTATAAAGACTTTAAACCTGAGCTATCTCCAAAAAATATGTTAGAATTAGGAGTTTTTGGTGGGTCATATTTTGGATTGAAAATAAAAGAATATCCAAAATTCTGGTTTAAAAAAGCTAAATTAAGTAAAAACTTTGACGTAAGTTTAAATTGTTTTAAAATTGAATCAGGCCTTTCCAGAGATCATTGGATAAAAAAAGGATGGATTTTCAAAGAAGATCCTCTTGGATGGTTTCAGTGGTATTGTAGATTTACAATGGGAAGACGTATTCCTCGTATCGATCAAATTCAAATTAAAAGATGGAGAAACTTTAGAAGACATATAATGGCAATTAAAAAAAATTGCGATGAAGGAGATTTTAGTTGCAGAAAAAGGCAGCGCCAAGCTATTTTACAGTGGTCATATAATCCATTTATTTAATTTTAGTTTTGAAATCAATTCCATATTCTGATCTAGAACCTTTTCTTAACCCAAAAGGACCTGGAATAAATATAGTCATGGGATTTTTTCCTGGTTCTAAATCAACTCTATGAAAATTATTAGCTGATCTAAAGCCAATATAGCCTGGTGCTCTCCAATATTTTCCATTTTTTGTTGTTTCCCAATATCCTCCCTTAACTATTATTGTAATATATGGGCATAGGTGATTGTGTACTCCTTCTCCATGATCGTCATCAAGCATTTCATGAATAATTATATTAAACGGAAACCATTTTGGACGATATCTAAATAAAATATAATATCTATTCAGCCATGGTTTTGCTTCATTAAATTTTGGATGTGATGGACCTCTATCTAATACAGTTTTCTTTCTTCCTAATTTTTCTAATAATTTTAATAGCATAAACTAATTTAATTTAATTATAGAATTATCCCTTGCTATATACAAATTTCCATCTAAAGCTAAAGGTCTGGAAATCTTGCCCTTAGTAATTTTTAATATTTTTTTTGTATTTCCACTTTTAATATCTATTAAAAATAATTTTCCATTATTATTGGTCAAATATATTGTTTTTTTTCCCAAAATAAATCCAATAGGTTTTGTGGCTTTTTTTTCTTTATTTTTTAAAATTTTAAATAGATCAGTAATTCTTATTATTTCCCCCTCCTCTTTTTCTATTACAACTAATAAACCCGCTGAGGAAATCGTAAAAATTAAATTTCCTACCACAACTGGTCTTACTGTAGAATTGATATTTTGTTTCCAATTTAATATTCCCGATTCTATATCCAGCGAATAAAATTCGCTTTTGTTATTTGAAAAATAGATTGAATTTGACTCCGAAATCAAATCTGAAATTTTTAATTTAAATGCTTCACCATATATTGTGGAGCTTTGTGTGGGGGTTTGCCAAACTAAATTTCCATTGTTTATGTCAACAGCAGTTACATCTCCTATACCATTATTAAAAATAACTAAATTATTTTTTATTATTAATGAAAGTTTTTTTATAGATTTTACAAATGAATCTTCAGTTTTAACTTCCCATATTTTATTTCCATTGGTTAAAGAAATACAGTTTAGAGTACTTTCAAAATCAATAGTGAAGAATTTATCTTTATATATTTTAATTTGTGAATTAAATGGTGAAGTATGATTATTTTTCCATAATAATTTTCCATCTTTAACTTTAAGGGCATAATTAGTTCCTATACTATCTGTCACTACTAAAATATTATTGTTGCTAGCAAAAAAAAGAATTGGGTTCATTTTTTTTTCTTTTTTGGAATAAATATTTTGCTTCCATATTAACTTTGAATTGGTATCAAACTTTAATATCGTTCCCTTATTATCAAAAAAGAATAGTCCATTATCATGAAAAATTAAATCTGGCTCTAGCTTATTAAAGTTTTTAATTTTAGAAAATTTATATTTTGAAGAATTAATTAGATTGCCTTCGTAACTTGTTATTCCGTTATTATTATCTAAATTATTAACTTGCGAAATATTAAAAAATTTTTCTTCCAAATTTAATTTAATATTTGTATTAAATTCACTTATACTTTTTTTTTTATTTTTAGAAAATTTATATATTTTTACATTTTTTTTTTCTTCTATAATTTTTTTTTCTTTTGTCCAAAAGTTAGACTTTGAATTTAAAGAACATCCTGAAATTAAAAAAACAAAACAGCAAATATATAAAATTCTATTCACTGAAATCTCTTTGAATTTTTTTTTGGGCTTCAATTAAAATCATTTGATTTTGATTTTTTAAATTCAAAATTTTTTGAAAGTACTCTTTAGATTTTTTTTTTTCTTCTTTTGAATAATAATACTCTGCCATCAATAGTAGTGCATGTGATTTCCAAACACTTTCAGAGTTAATTATCGGATTTAATATTTGAAGGATATTTTCTTCTGTTTCAAATTCTGAATTATAAAGAGCTTTTTTATAGATAATTAAATTTTTAATTTCTTTTTCTAATTTCGCTTTTTCTAAAATAATATTGAAATAACCATTTATTTCATTTTTTGAACTTATTAAGGAATTATCAATTAAATAGTAAAGTGCTAAAGGAGAATAGGTTTCGTCTTTTGCTAAAATAATTTGCTTCAATTCTTCAATCGCTAATTTATTATTATTGTTAACTACCGTTACTACATTATTGTACCTATCAGCTAATTTTATTTTTTCTTTCTTAAGAATCTCTTTATAGGAAAAATAAGCAAATATACTTAAAAGTATTAAAAATATAATTGAAATTATACTTTTTTTATTATTTTTGAAAAAAATAGTAACCCTTTCTATTTTAGTATTTGTATTAATTATTTCTGTTTCTTGTTCCATATATTAGCTCATGTTCCTGAGAACATACTGTAAAATTCCACCATTTTTAAAGTATTCTAATTCATTTTTTGTGTCTATCCTACAAAGTGTTTTAATTTTTTTATAATCACCAGAAGAATATTTTATTTCTACAGTTAATTTGTCACCTGGGTTAACTCCTTTTTTTAAATCTAAGATACTTATTAATTCAGATCCAATTAAATTTAAATTTTTTCTATCAGTTTTATCTATGAATTGAAGTGGAAGAATGCCCATTCCAACTAAATTAGATCTATGAATACGTTCAAAACTTTCTGCAATTATGGCTTTAACACCTAGTAATTTTGTTCCTTTGGCAGCCCAATCTCTTGATGATCCTGTGCCATATTCTTTGCCTCCTATTACTATTAAATCTACACCTCTTTTTTTATATTCTACAACCGCATCATAGATTGGTAAAACTTTTTCTTCAGGGTACAATTTTGTAAATCCTCCTTCTGTATCAGGCGCCATTTCATTTCTTATTCTTATATTTCCAAAAGTTCCTCTCATCATGACTTCGTGATTTCCTCTTCTTGATCCATAAGAATTATAATCTTTTGGTAAAACTTGATGTTTCATAAAATATTCTCCTGTTGGACTATCTTTTTGAATAGACCCTGCTGGAGATATATGATCTGTAGTAACCATGTCTCCCAAGATTAGTAGTGGCCTTGCATTATTAATTTCTTTAAATCCTTCTGGTTCGTCCGGCATATTATCAAAGAATGGGGGTTTTTTGACATAAGTTGAACTTTCATCCCAATTATAAATACTGCTTTTTTCAGTTTGAATTTTTTGCCACTGAATTGGACCCTCTGAAATATTTGAATATCTTTTTATAAACATATCTGCATTTAAAGAATTTCTTAAAGTTTCTTCTATTTCTTTGTTTGAAGGCCATATATCTTTTAAATAAATTTCTCTACCATTTTTATCTTTTCCTAAAGATTGTTTGTATAGATCAAATTCCATATGTCCTGCTAAAGCATATGCAACAACAAGTGGAGGAGATGCTAGGTAATTTGCTTTTATGTGTGGTGAAATACGGCCTTCAAAATTTCTATTACCGGATAAAACAGAGGTAGCGTAAATATTTTCTTTTTCAATTGCTTCAACAATATTTTCTGGTAACGGTCCAGAATTTCCAATACATGTTGTACATCCATAACCTACAAGATTGAATCCTAATTGATCTAAATATTTATTCAGTCCAGATTTTTTCAAATAATCAGTTACTACTTGTGAGCCTGGAGCAAATGAAGTTTTCACCCAGGGTTTTGTTTTAAATCCTAATTCTACTGCCTTTTTAGCAAGCAAACCTGCTCCTATTAGAACATTTGGATTAGATGTATTTGTGCAAGAAGTTATTGCAGCAATCAATATAGAGCCATCTCTGATTTCAAATTCAGTTCCTTTTACTTTTGATGTATTCTGCTTTTTCTTTCCTGTTATATTTTTAAATACTTTTTTAAACTCTGATGATGCCTCGTTTAATAAAACTTTATCTTGAGGTCTTTTAGGCCCAGAAATAGTTGGAACAACTGTAGACATATCTAAAGATAGAGTATCTGTAAATTCAATATTATTACTTGTCCATAGTCCTTGTTCTTTTGCATAGCTTTCAACAATAGATAGTGTGTTATTATCTCTTCCCGAAGTTTTTAAGTATTTTAACGTTTCATCATCTATGGGGAAAAAACCACATGTGGCTCCATATTCTGGAGCCATATTTGCAATAGTCGCTCTATCTGCTAAAGTTAAGTTTTGTAATCCATCTCCGTAAAATTCTACAAATTTTCCAACAACACCTTTATCTCTTAGCATTTTCACTACTGTTAAAACCAAATCTGTAGCAGTACTACCTTCGGGCATTTTTTTTGTAAATTCAAAACCTATAACTTCTGGTATTAACATTGAAATTGGTTGTCCTAGCATTCCTGCCTCAGCTTCAATTCCACCAACTCCCCATCCAAGAACTGATAAACCATTAACCATTGTGGTATGACTGTCTGTTCCAACTAAAGTATCAGGAAACAAATAATTGTCTTCTTTGTATTTTTCAGACCAAACAACTTTAGATAAATACTCTAAATTAACTTGGTGGCAAATGCCTGTTCCAGGTGGAACAATCCTAAAGTTATTGAATGCTTGTTGTCCCCACTTTAAAAAAGAATATCTTTCTCCATTTCTTTGAAATTCAATATCAACATTTTTTTCAAACGAATCTCTTTTTGCAGATTTATCGACTTGAACAGAGTGATCTATAACTAAATCAACTCTAGAAAGAGGATTAATAGTATTGGGATCTTTATTTTTTTCTTTAACTGCCTCTCTCATTGCCGCAAGGTCTGCAACAGCAGGTATTCCTGTATAATCCTGTAGCAAAACTCTTGCAGGTCTATATGCAATTTCAGTATTTGATTTTTTTTCTTTTAACCAATTTTTAATGGAATCGATCTGTTTTATTGTTACAGTCAAGCCATCCTCGTATCTAAGTAAATTTTCTAAAAGAACTTTTAAAGATTTGGGTAGTTTAGATATATCTCCTAAGCCATTTTTTTCTGCTGCTTTCAAAGAATAATATTTGTAATCGCTTCCATTAATTTTGATAGATTTTAAACTTTTATAAGAATTCTTAATTCCTGGCTTCATAAATTTACATTATATAGATTATTTCGACTAAATTATGAATAAAATTATAAGTAAAATGTAATTATGCTTAATAAAAGAAGTAGTGACATAGCATAATTAAAGTATTTAATAAATTTTCCATTTGTCGCAAATTTCCTTAAAAATTTGCCTACTAATGTCCATGTGGTAATACTTGTTAGCGAAAAAAGCAGTGCTAAAATAATTACTTGTATTGAATAATTTAAATAGTTTTCTCCTAATTCAACATATGTTGAAACTACAATAATGCCAACAATAACTCCTTTTGGATTTAAAAATTGAAAAAAAAAAGTTTCAATAAACTTAACTGGATTCTCGGAGTTAGAACTATTGCTAGAATTAGAAAAAGAAATTTTAAACGCTAAATACAAAAGAAACAATGTTCCTAAATATTTTAATATTTCTTGAATTAATGGGTATAGTTTAAAAATATTTATTAAGCCCACTACTAATGAGATAACTAAAGCTGTAAAACCTAATGTTACTCCAAGTATATGTGGTATTGTTTTAATTACACCAAAATTAAAACCTGAGTAAGATGCAACAATATTGTTTGGCCCAGGTGTAAAAGCGGTAACAAACCAGAAAAGGCAAATTGAAATTATTTCTGGATGCATAAAAATTATGCTATTGGTAAACCGTTTTCAGCTTTTTGTGATGGATGTACTAAAGTAACTTTTCCTTCTTTGTCCACTGATCCGAGAATTAATACTTGTGAAACAACACCAGCTATATTTTTTTCCGGAAAATTGCAAACGGCTATAACCTGTTTACCTTTTAAGTTTTCCTCATTGTAATAGTGTGTTATTTGAGCTGAAGATTGCTTTACACCTATCTCTTTTCCAAAATCAACTTCAACTATTAAAGAAGGTTTTCTAGCTTTTTCGTTTTTTTTAACAGAAATAACTGTTCCTAAACGAATATCAACTTTATCAAATATATCGTAGGTTATTTGTTCTTTCATATTTTTAATATATAGTCGATTATATTTATGAGTACAGAAAATAATAACAATTTAATTTATGAAAATTCATTAAAAATTTTAAAAGATCTTATATCTTTTAAAACTATTTCAGGTGAAAATAACAATGAATTAATTGATTATTGTAATCAAATTTTAAAAAAAATTGGCGCGACTTCATTAAAAATTTTTGATGATGATAAAAAAAGAGTTAATCTATTTGCTACAATAAAAGCAAAAAAACCAAATGAAAAATTACCAATAATTTTATCTGGTCATACAGATGTTGTTCCTGTATCAAAAGGATGGTCTTCAGATCCTTTCAAGGCAATAATAAAAGATGGCAAACTTTATGGTAGAGGATCTTGTGATATGAAAGGATTTATTGCATGTGCTCTGGCTTATGCTCCGATTTTTTCTTCTGCAAATTTAGATAGAGACATTCATTTTTCATTTACTTTTGATGAGGAAACAGCTTGTTTGGGAGCTCCTTTGCTCATTAAAGAACTAAAGAAAAGAAAAATTACTAATGGAATTTGCATAATTGGTGAGCCTACAAATATGAAAATAATTGATGCACATAAAGGATGTTATGAATATACAACTTTTTTTGAAGGTTTAGCTGGCCACAGCTCAACACCTCACAAAGGTGTAAGTGCAGTAGAATATGCTGCAAGATACGTTAACAAATTAATTGAATTAAGAGGTGAACTTAAAAAGAGAGCGCCTAAAGATTCAATTTTTGATCCACCCTTTTCTACTCTTCAAATTGGGGGAATTTTTGGAGGCATAGCGCACAATGTTATAGCAGATAAATGTTATATTAATTGGGAAACGAGACCTGTTGTAAAAGATGATGGAATATTTTTAAACACTGAGATTGATAAATTTGCAAATGAAAAACTTTTGCCTGAAATGAAAAAAGTTTTTCCTGATTCTAAAATAACCAAAAAAATTATAGGGGAAGTTATAGGTTTTGATCGAGTCAAAAAATCTGAAGCATGTGAGTTCGTTTCGAGCATTACTGGGAATAATTCAAAAGAGGTTGTTTCGTTTGGAACCGAAGCAGGACTATTTCAAGAAATTGGTATAAGCACAGCTGTATGCGGTCCTGGTTCAGTAGAGCAAGCACACAAAATTGATGAATTTATAAAACTAGATGAACTAAAAAAATGTTTAAAACTTTTAGAAGGAATTAAGAATAAATCTTCTATAAATTAGTTTTAATTCCATCCTCCAACTGTTTTTAATTCTAAAAATTCTATTAGGCCTTCGGTGCCAGCTTCACGGCCAATTCCAGAATGTTTGTAGCCACCAAATGGAGAGCTTACCGCTATACCAACTCCATTTACATCTACCATTCCAGATCTAAGTTTTCTTGCAACTCTTTTGACTTTTTCTTTATCTTGTGTTTGAATATAATTCGTTAAACCGTATGGCGTATCATTAGCAATTGCGATTGCTTCCTCCTCATTTTCAAAAGGTATTATAGATAATACTGGACCAAAAATTTCTGTCCTTGCAATTTCCATTTTATTATTAACATCAGCAAAAACAGTAGGCTTTACATAATAGCCTTTTTCTAAACCTTTGGGTTTTCCAGTTCCTCCTGCAACTAGTTTCGCTCCTTCGTCTATTCCTTTTTGAATTAAAGTTTGAATTTTTTTAAATTGTATTTCAGAAACTACTGGTCCAATATGATCTCCATCTTTTTCTGGTGAGTCTACCTTAGTTTTGTTAGCTAATTCTTTTACTTGCTCTACAGTTTCATTATAAATTGATTTTTCTACGAGCATTCTTGTTGGGGCATTGCAAGATTGACCGGAATTTCTAAAACATCTAGTAACACCTCTGGCTACTGCTTCTTTATCTGCATCTTTAAAAATTATGTTTGCACCCTTTCCTCCTAATTCTAAACTTATTCTTTTAAAATCTTTAGCAGCATTTTGAGATATTAGTGCACCGGCTCTAGTTGATCCTGTAAATGATATCATGTCTACATCTGGATGGCTCGTTAAAGCATCACCTGTTATGGCACCATCACCATTTACTAAATTAAAAACTCCAGCTGGAAATTTTACTTCATCTATCATTTCTGCAAGTAGCATAGATGACAATGGCGCTACTTCTGATGGTTTTAAAACCACAGTACATGCGGATGCTAATGCAGGTATTACTTTTAAATTAACTTGATTTATTGGCCAATTCCAAGGTGTGATCAATGCGCAAACTCCTTTTGGTTCATACAACAATTTTTGATTATTCTTTTCTTCCCCTAAATCTTTTTCAAACTTAAAATCTTTTAATATGTTTTTAAATGATTTGATGTGACTGGCTCCAGTTGCAGCTTGCATTTCTGTTGAAAATTTCATTGGAGCACCCATCTCTGTAGAGATTAGCTTCGCCATTTCCGCCCAACGTTTTTTATATACTACATACAATTTTTCTAATAATTCTAATCTTTCTTCTTTTTTTGAGAAAGCCCATATTTCAAAAGCTTTTTTTGCAGCACTAACTGCTTTTTCTACATCTTTTTTTCCTCCTAGCGATATTTCTGCGCAAGGTTCTTCATTTGATGGATCTATAACTTTAAAGTTTTTTGGCTCAATTGGAGAAACCCATTTTCCATCTATATAAAAATTTTTTTTATCTAACATAATTTAAATCTATCCTATATTTTTCTGTTAGCAAATAAATTTGTTAATTCATAAATTATTGTTGCTGCAGCTAACGATGTCAATTCTGCATGATCGTAAGCAGGTGCAACTTCAACAACGTCAGCAGAAATTAAATTCATACCAGACAATCCTCTTAAAACATTAACCATTTCTCTTGTCGTCATGCCCGCAATTTCAGGTGTACCTGTTCCTGGCGCATGAGCAGGATCTAATACATCTATGTCTATTGAAAGATATAAGGGATTACCACCTACTCTTTTCTTAATTCTTTGAACTATTTTATCTATTCCTTCAGTTTGAAATTCGTCACAATGAATTATTTTAAAACCAAAACTTGCATCATTTTTTAAATCATCTCTACTATAAAGAGGTCCTCTTATTCCAACATGCATTGAAGCATCATCTAAAAATAAATTTTCCTCTCGAGCTCTTCTGAATGGTGTGCCATGTGTATATGGCGCTCCAAAATAAGTATCCCAGGTATCTAGATGTGCATCAAAATGAACTAAAGCCACTGGTCCTTTATTAATTTTGTTTATTGACCTAAGCAATGGAAAAGCGATTGTGTGATCACCTCCCATGCTAATTATTCCCCCTACTTTTTCTAATAGTTTTGTTGCACCATTCTCAATTTGTTTAATAGCTTCGTCTATATTAAATGGATTACATGATATATCTCCAGCATCAGCAACTTGCTGCACTTTAAATGGTTCAGCATCATAATTTGGATGATAATTTGTTCTTAAATGTCTTGATGCTTGTCTAATACTTTGAGGTCCAAATCGAGCACCAGGTCTATAACTAGTTCCAGCATCGAAAGGAATGCCAACTATGGCCACATCACAATTTTCAACATCTCTTAGTTCGGGTAGCCTAGCAAATGTGTTAGGTCCAGCATATCTTGGAACTTTTGTTCCCATAACTGGTTGGATTGGATTTTTGTTTCTTTGTTTTTTCATTTATATTTACTCATGAAGTTTTTAAAAATTTTAATTTTAGGCCTTATATTAATTTCAACAGTTCATGCTAACACAATATACAATTTAATCAAAATACCAAACTTAGAAATATATAAAAATAAATCATCAAATGGCATCAAATATTTGATTGCAAATAAACCATTTCAGGTAGGTATCAGAAATAATAATGTTACTTGCTTTAATTCTAGCAGAAAAACAATTAATCAAAATTTTGAACTGATAGAAAAAAATTTTAATAAATATAATTCAAAATTTTTAAAAAAAATTAATCTGAAATATGTGGTCCTTTGCGAAAATCTTTCCGTCTCAGGGATTAGTTCTGCTGGTGTTCCTAATTATCAAATGAGGACACTAATCTTAGATATAAAGTTTAATAAGAAATACTTTGAAAGAGTTATACATCATGAAATATTTCATTTAATCAACGATAGTTACAAATATCTTTTTAAAGATCTTGAGTGGGAAAATTTTAATAATTCAAACTTTAAGTATGCTAAATGTTCGACTTGTTCGGACCGTTTAGATTTATCACTTTTAAATAATACCAAAGGATTTCTTACACAATATTCAATGTCAACTCCCTCTGAAGATATGGCTGAGCTTTTTTCATTCTTAATTAAAGATAAAAAAATGATAGAAAATATGGCCTTAAAAGATCATGTTCTATATAAAAAAATTTCTTATATAAAAAAAAAAATACTTGAGATTGATAAAGATTTTAAATTTTAAATTTTTAAATGATAAAAAAAATAAAACAAACTAAGTCTGAAAAAATTTTACTAATATTCATATTGTCTCTAACAATTATAACTTTTGGTTCTTTTGGAATTATTAAAAACAAATGTCTATTTGTAAAAAAATATAATCCAGAAAAAATAAAATTTAAAAATCCTGAAAATATTGCAATATTAAATGTATCTTGTGGAAACGTTATTATAGAACTTTACCCAGAAATTTCTAAAAATTCCGTAGAAAGGTTTAAAATGTTAATCAAATCTGGAAATTATAACAATGTTGCTTTTCACAGAGTAATAAAAAATGTTCTAGTACAATCAGGTGATTTAGAGTTTGGTAAAAAAAATAAATTAAATTATACTTATATTGGAACAGGAAAATCTGGCTATGGAACTATAAATTCAGAATTAAATGATAATTTTGAATTTAAAAAAGGAAGTGTTGCTTTGGCTAGAACCAATAAAAAAAATACCGAAGATAGTCAATTCTTTATTTTGCTAAAAGATGCGCCTCTATTCGAAGGTGAGTATACACCTGTTGGAAAAGTAATTTATGGTTTAGAGGTTCTTAAAAAAATAAAATATATGGAAAAAACTGAGTATGTACTAAGACCAGATTTTATTAATACTTTTAATATGTTAAATAACTGAAGTAAAATTTGTCACTTGTATTGTATTTAAAAAGAAATATCATTTTTAAATGAACATTAAATATAATGTTACAAAGCTAAAAGATAATAGTGTTGGGGAAGTTAAAGACTTTGTATCAATAGAAGAACCCTTAGAAATGAATATAAGATTTCTGTCTAATGGTAAATGGATTACTGAAAATATTTCAATTACCATGAGAACACCAGGTAATGATGAAGAGCTTATTTCGGGTTTTCTCTTTAATGAAAGAATTGTAGAAAAATTTTCTGAAATTACAAAAATTGAAAAAGATGGAGAAAAAGTAGGAGATTATAATATCCAAAATAAAATTATAGCCTTCATAAATAGCACAAAAAACATTGATATAGGAAAATTAAAAAGAAATTTTGTTACCAATTCATCTTGTGGAGTTTGCGGCAAAACATCATTGGATTCTATAGAGGTAATTAAAAATGAAAAATTAGATTTATCTTTCCCAAAAGTTAAAAAAGAAGTCATAATGGAGTCTCCAAAACTTCTGATGAACGAGCAATCTGAATTTTCGAAAACTGGGGGAATTCATGCTAGTGCATTAATTAACGAATCGGGAAAAACAATAGCAACAAAAGAAGATGTTGGAAGACACAATGCTTTAGATAAACTTATTGGACATGCCCACAGAAAAAAATTAATTGATAATCGTTCTCAATTTATAGCATGCTCTGGAAGATTAAATTTTGAGTTAGTTCAAAAAGGATTAATGTCAAATATAGGTTTAATGGTTGGCGTTGGTGCGCCAACAAGTCTAGCTATAGACTTGGCAAAAAGATTTGGTATGACACTATTAGGCTTTGTAAAAAAAAATAGTTTTAATATATATACTCATAAACAAAGAATTGATTTTAAAGATTAAATGTCAAAAAATATAAGCAAATTATCAGGTAGAATAGGTCTAAAAGATAATCTTTTTCAAAAAATATCTGAAAGATCTTTAAATTCCAAAAATGGTGAAGGAATAAAAGAATTAGCAGATAAATATCATGTTGGAGTTTCAACTATACATGGAGCTGAAAGTTTTTACGAATTTTTAAGACCAGCACATAGAGCAAAGAAAGCTTTTGTATGTAATGGAAGCGCCTGCATGTGTGCGGGTACACAAGATAATTTGAAAAAGAAATTACAACATAAACTTGGTAAAGATAAAGTGGGAGAAATGTTCTGTTTAGGATATTGTTACGAAAACCATGCTTTTCATTATAATGGAGAAAATTATGCTGGAAACGATATTAACAAGATAGATCAAATTATTAAAGGCCAAACAATAGAACAAGAAAAATTTATTTCAAAAAGTTTTGCATCAATAAGTTTTTTAATGGACGATAAATTGTCCAATGTTGAAAAATTTCGGGATAATTTAAGTCGATTTATAAAATATGATAAGAAAAAAATAATTCAATCTTTGTTGTCTTCTAATCTGACTGGTAGAGGAGGGGCTGGATTCCCGACCGGAATGAAGTGGGATTTTTGTAGTAAAACTAAATCAGATAAAAAATATGTTATATGTAATGCAGACGAAGGGGACTCGGGAGCATTTTCTGACAGATATTTGCTGGAAGAACAACCTCTAAAAGTTATCTTTGGTATGGTGATTTGTGGTTATGTAATTGGAGGTAATGAAGGAGTGCTTTATATAAGAGGAGAATATCCAAAGTCTATCGAAGCTTTAAATGGATCAATTAATTTATTGAAAGAGTCAGGTTTATTGGGAAAAAATATTTTAGGATCTGATTTTTCTTTTGATTTAAATATTTGTATTGGGCAAGGTGCATATATCTGTGGTGAAGAGACAGCATTAATTGCATCTATTGAAGGAAGAAGAGCTGAAGTAGATGTCAGACCACCGTTTCCTGTAACAGAAGGATTGTACAAAAAACCAACAGTAGTAAATAATGTAGAAACATTAGCTGCTGCAAGTGGAATTTTAATAAATGGTCCTGAAAAATTTGCTGCCATTGGAAATAAAAAATCTGCAGGAACAAAACTTGTCTGTCTAGACAGTTTTTTTAATAAACCAGGAGTTTATGAAATAGAAATGGGCACTCCAATGAAAAAAGTGTTTTATGAAATTGGTGGTGGGCTAAAAAAACCGGTTAAAGCTTTTCAAATAGGAGGACCATTGGGAGGCGTGGTTCCTACGCAAGAGATAGATAAATTAAATCTCGATTTTCAAGAATTTACTAATGCAGGATTTATGCTAGGACATGCTAGTGTAGTAAGCATACCTAAAGAATTTAGTATGATTGATTATATCCATCATCTTTTCGAATTTACTGCTGAAGAATCATGTGGTAAATGCTTTCCTGGAAGACTTGGCTCTTATAGAGGTAAAGAAATGTTTGACCAAGTAAAGAAAAAAACTGCAAAAATACCTTT
>CACAFZ010000004.1 GCA_902531885.1 uncultured Pelagibacteraceae bacterium | reverse complement strand
TCGAAGATACAAAAGAGAAAATTCTAATAAAAACAAGACAATATGCCAAAAGACAAACAACATGGGCAAGAGGCCAAATGCAAACATGGATCAAGTTAGATCCTGAAAATCTAAACTCATATATAAAAAATCTCTCTTAATTTCACTCTTAAACTTGACCAATGCGCACAACTTCAGCTAGATTGAATAAATGTCAAAACTATACTCAGGAGCTGAAATTGTATTTAAGTGCCTTGAAGATCAAGGTGTGGATACTATTTTTGGTTATCCTGGTGGAGCTGTACTTCCAATCTACGATGAATTAAAAAATTTTTCTTCTGTTAAACATTATCTAGTTAGACATGAACAAGGAGCTGGTCACGCAGCTGAAGGTTATGCTAGATCTTCAGGAAAACCTGGTGTTGCATTAGTTACATCTGGACCAGGTGCAACAAATATAGTAACTGCATTAACAGATGCTTATATGGACTCTGTTCCAATTGTTTGTATCTCAGGACAAGTGCCGACACATTTAATCGGAACAGATGCATTTCAAGAAGCTGACACAACCGGTATTACTAGGCCATGTACAAAACATAATTGGCTAGTTAAAGATGTAAAAAATCTTGCAAAGGTTATTCACAGAGCGTTTGAAGTTGCAACAACTGGGAGACCAGGACCAGTACTTATTGATATTCCAAAAGATGTTCAGTTTCAAAAAACTAGTTACACAAAATATAAAAAACAAAAAAAACTAAATGGCAAAACTAAAAATAATTTTAACCAAGCTGAAATTGATGAACTAATAAAATTAATGAGCAATTCATCCAAACCAATTTTTTACACTGGAGGAGGTGTTATAAACTCAGGTCCAAAGGCAAGTACCTTATTAAGAGAATTAGTTTATGCCACAGGATTTCCAATCACTTCAACTCTACAAGGTCTTGGTGCATTTCCAGGTAATGATAATCAGTTTATAGGTATGTTAGGTATGCATGGAACCTACGAGGCCAACAACGCAATGCATGACTGTGATTTAATGATAAATGTTGGTGCACGTTTTGATGATAGAATTACTGGAAAGATAGATGAGTTTTCTCCAAAATCAAAAAAAGTTCATATTGATATTGATCCATCTTCAATAAACAAAAATGTAAAAGTAGATTTGCCAATTGTTGGCGATGTGAACGATGTCATAAATGCTATATTAAAAACAATTAAAAAGAAAAAACCAAATTTTGGAAAATCAAATAAACAAAAAATTTCTAAATGGTGGGAAAAAATTGAAAAATGGAGATCCGTACGTTCTCTTGATTATATTAATAGCGAAGAAACAATTAAACCACAGTATGCAGTTCAAAGACTTTATGAACTAACAAAAGATAAAGATACTTTTATTACAACTGAGGTTGGCCAACATCAAATGTGGGCTGCTCAACATTACAAATTTGATAAACCAAATAGATGGATGACATCAGGTGGATTAGGAACGATGGGTTATGGTTTGCCTGCTGCAATTGGAGTTCAGGTTGCTCATCCAAGTAAATTAGTAGTTGATATTGCTGGCGAAGCATCAGTTTTAATGACTATGCAAGAAATGTCGACTGCAGTTCAATATAGCCTGCCAATAAAAATATTTATTCTAAATAACGAGTATATGGGAATGGTACGTCAATGGCAGGAACTATTACACGATAAAAATTATTCTGAAAGTTACACGGCTGCACTACCAGATTTTGTTAAATTAGCAGAAGCATATGGCTGTGTTGGAATAAGAGCATCAACTCCAGAAGAGCTTGACGACAAAATAATTGAAATGCTTAACACAGAAAGGCCTGTAATATTTGATTGTCGCGTTGACAAAATAGAAAATTGTTTTCCAATGATACCATCGGGAAAACCTCATAATCAAATGCTTCTAGGGCCAAAAGATCAAAAGGACAATAAAATTACTGGAAAAGGAAAAACATTAGTATAATGGCAAAAGCAAAATCAGCATATAGTATACCTGGAAAGAAAGGCAAATTAGATACCCATATAATAGTAGTCTGGGTAGATAATGAGGCTGGAGTTTTAGCTAGAGTAGTTGGTTTGTTTTCTGGAAGAGGCTACAATATAGAATCTCTTGCTGTTGCAGAAGTTGATCCAAAACTAAACATTTCAAGAATTACAATTGTAACTACTGGAACACCTCAAGTCATAGAACAAATTAAACTTCAATTAAAAAAATTAATACCTGTTCATAAAGTTGCAGACTTCATGAGAAATGACAAAAAAGTTATATTTAAAGAAATGGCACTTTTTAAAGTAGTAGGCAATAATTCTAAAAGAAAAAAAGCTTTAAATGCTTGTAAAAAGTATAACGCTATAATATTGGATAAAACTAATAAATCTTGTGTTATTCAAATAACAGCAATGAGAAGAGAAATAGATTTAATGGCAAAAAATTTAAAAAGACTAGGCTTAGTTAGTTTATCAAGAACAGGTGCCGTTGCAATGACCAGGGGTGCTGATACATTTAGATAGGTAGAAAAGGAGATTAATATGAAAATGTTTTATGAAAAAGATACTGATGTAAATTTAATAAAAAATAAAAAAATAGCTATTTTTGGCTATGGCAGCCAAGGACATGCCCATGCTCTTAATCTAAAAGATAGTGGTGTAAAGGAAGTTGTTGTTGCGCTTAGGGATGGTTCTGCAAGTAAAGTAAAAGCAGAGTCTAAAGGACTTAAGGTTATGAATCTATCAGACGCTGCAGAGTGGGCAGATGTTGTAATGATATTAACTCCAGATGAACTACAAGCAACAATTTATAAAAATCATATTGAACAAAGGGTTAGAGAAGGAACATCCATTGCATTCGCACATGGATTAAACATTCATTATGATCTTATTAATGCCAGAAAAGACTTAGATGTATTTATGGTAGCGCCAAAAGGACCAGGTCATTTAGTTCGAAGCGAATACCAAAAAGGTGGAGGAGTTCCATGTTTATTTGCCGTTCATCAAAATGGATCTGGAAAAGCAAGAGAACTTGCGATGTCTTATGCATCAGCAGTAGGCGGTGGTAGATCTGGAATTATAGAAACAACTTTTAAAGATGAGGTAGAGACAGATTTATTTGGAGAGCAAACAGTACTTTGTGGTGGTTTAGTTGAGTTGATTAAAAATGGTTATGAAACTTTAGTTGAAGCTGGGTATGAACCTGAGATGGCATATTTCGAAACTGTTCATGAAGTAAAATTAATTGTAGATCTAATTTATGAAGGTGGAATTGCAAATATGAATTATTCAATTTCAAATACAGCTGAATACGGAGAATATACTTCTGGACCAAAAATAATTAATAAAGAAGAAACAAAAAAAAGAATGAAAGAAGTTTTAAATGATATCCAATCCGGAAAATTTACAAAACAATGGATGGATGAATGTAAAAACGGCCAAAAGAATTTTTTAAAAACGAGAGAAAAATTAGCTGAACATCCTGTTGAAAAAGTTGGAGCTAGTCTTAGAGCTATGATGCCTTGGATATCTAAGAAGAAATTGGTAGATAGCGATAAGAATTAGATCAATCTACCACATTTGGGTAAAATTTTTTATTTTGTTTTGCAATCTGAACTAGAGGTTGTATATTGCCTAGGCTGAAAAATAATTAAAATGACAGACAAAAATAGAGTTTACATATTTGATACCACTATGCGGGACGGTGAACAATCGCCAGGCGCATCAATGAGTTTGGAGGAAAAAATACAAATTGCAAGAGTATTTGATGAATTGGGAATTGATATTATCGAGGCAGGATTTCCAATTGCTTCTCCAGGAGATTTCGAAGCTGTAACAGAAATAAGCAAAATATTAAAAAATTCTATTCCCGCAGGACTTTCTAGACATTCAAAAAAAGATATTGATAGATGTTATGAAGCATTAAAACATGCTCCAAGATTTAGAATTCATACTTTTATTTCAACTAGCCCACTCCACATGAAGCACAAATTAAATAAATCACCCGAAGATGTAATTGAAGCAATAAAAGAAAATGTGACTTATGCAAGAAAATTTACAGATGATGTTGAGTGGTCATGTGAAGATGGAACTAGAACAGACATGGATTACATGTGTAAAACTGTTGAGCTTGCAATTAAATGTGGAGCAAAAACAATTAATATTCCAGATACTGTTGGTTATACAGTTCCTTCTGAATTTACAAAAATTATTCAAACTTTACTTAACAAGGTTCCAAATATAGATAAGGCTATTTTATCTACACATTGTCATAATGATTTAGGTTTAGCAGTTGCAAATTCATTAGCAGGTGTTCAAGCAGGCGCTAGACAAATAGAATGTACAATTAATGGTATAGGAGAAAGAGCAGGTAATGCTGCCCTTGAAGAAGTAGTAATGGCAATGAAAACAAGAAATGATTTAATGCCCTATACAACAGGAATAAACACAAAACTATTAAGCAAAGCTTCAAAAGTAGTTTCAAATGCTACTGGTTTTCCTGTTCAATTTAATAAAGCAATTGTTGGAAAAAATGCTTTCGCTCACGAAGCAGGCATTCATCAAGATGGAATGCTTAAAAATAGAAACACATACGAAATTATGACACCAGAAAGTGTTGGAGTTAAACAAAGTTCATTGGTAATGGGTAAACATTCAGGAAGACATGCATTTAAAGACAAGTTACTTACTCTTGGTTATGCAGATTTGACTGATGATATTATAGAAAATGCTTTTGGTAAGTTTAAGGTGCTAGCTGATAAGAAAAAACATATATACGATGAAGATATAGTTGCATTAGTTGATGATAGCTTAATTAAAGATGACAATGTAATTAGTTTAAAGTCTTTAAAAGTTTTTGCTGGAACAGGCGAGCCTCAAAAAGCAGAAATGACATTAGAAGTATATGGAGAGATTAAAAAATCAACCGAGACAGGCGATGGACCAGTTGATGCAATATTTAAATGTATTAAAAAATTATATCCACACGATGTAAGCTTACAACTTTATCAAGTTCACGCAGTAACTGAAGGAACAGATGCACAAGCGACAGTAAGTGTTAGAATTGAAGAAGAAGGGAAAACCACAGTAGGACAGGCCGCTGATACGGATACCTTAGTTGCATCGGCTAACGCATATATTAATGCACTAAATAAAATGATTATAAAAAGAAAAAGAAATTTTGCACCAGATAATGTGGAAATTAAAAAAAATAATAAAAATGAAAAAATGAGAGGAATATAAAATGGCAATTTTTGATAGAATAAAAAAAATATGGTCACAAGATATGGCAATTGACTTAGGAACTGCTAATACTTTAGTCGTTTTAAAAGGACAAGGAGTTGTTCTTAATGAACCTTCTGTAGTGGCTGTAGTAGATAATAAAGGAAAAAAATCTGTTTTAGCGGTCGGAGATGAAGCAAAAACAATGCTTGGAAGAACACCAGGAAATATACAAGCAATTAGACCTCTTAGAGATGGAGTTATTGCAGACTTTATAGTTACTGAAGAAATGATTAAGCACTTTATAAAAAAAGTTCATAAAAGAAGTACATTTGCGAACCCAAGGATTTTAATTTGTGTTCCAACTGGATCAACACCCGTTGAAAGAAAAGCCATTCAAGATAGTGCACTAGCAGCTGGAGCAAGAAGAGTTCAGTTAATTGAAGAACCTATCGCTGCAGCAATTGGAGCAGGCCTGCCAATATCTGAAGCAACTGGATCTATGGTAGTTGATATAGGTGGTGGCACAACAGAAATAGCAGTTATGTCCTTAGGAGGAGTAGTATATTCAAATTCTTTAAGAGTAGCAGGAGACGCAATGGATACATCTCTCCAAACTTTTATGAGAAGAGAGTACAATTTAATGATCGGTGATAGTACAGCAGAAAAAATTAAAAAAGAAATTGGTACAGCTATGCCGACCAATAACAATAAATATCCTGTAAAAGGAAGAGATATAAGGTCTGGAACTCCAAAAGAAGTATATATAACTGAAGAAGATACATCAGAAGCATTGAATCCGATTATAAAAGAGATGGTCAATGGAATGAAAGATGCATTAGAAAACACTCCACCCGAACTGTCTGCTGATTTAGTAGATATGGGATTAACTTTAACAGGTGGTGGAGCTTTATTAAAAAATATTGATAAAAGATTTTCTAAAGAAACCGGACTTCCAGTTCATATAGCTGATGATCCTTTAGCTTGTGTTGCAATAGGTACTGGAAAAGCTCTTGATCAAGAAGCTACATTTACAGGCATGCTGTCAGAGTATTAATTTATTATGGCAGCGAGTAGAGACGACTTCGTAATAGCTATTCGGTCTGCTTTTTTAAAAAAAGATAATCAACAAAGATTTTCTCTAATTTTTTTAATAATATTTTCTATAGCATTAATTATTTTAAGTAGATTTAATTTTCCTGCAATAAATTATCTTAAAATATCTTTAAATGAAGTAATTTACAGAGCATCTTTCATTGTATCTATACCTGAACAACAAATTAAAAAAGCTGGCATTAAAGTTCAAGAGCATATAGCGCTTTATACAGATTATAAAACTACTAAAGAAAATTTAAAAGAACTACAATCTAAGGAATACAATATAAAATTTATTATTGAGGAAAATAAAAGATTAAGAACTTTAATTGATGAATATGTTTATAATTCCGATGAATTAATTGGAAAAGTTTTATTAGATAAAAATAGCCCTTTTTTAAAATCAATTATTATTAACAAAGGTAGTAAAGATAATGTTGAAATTGGAATGGCCGTACTAGACAAGGAGTATTTGGTAGGAAAAATAGTTGAAGTAAACTATTCAACTTCAAGGGCTTTGCTGTTGTCAGACTTAAATAGTAAAATTCCTGTCTCTGTAGAACCAGGAAATGTGCAATCAATATTGTCGGGATCAGGAAAAAATAATGGATATATTCAGTATTTTAAAGATGATTTTAATATTAAAGAAGACAATGTTGTTTATACATCTGGATCTGGAGGAATTTTTAAATCTGGAATTCCAATTGGAAAAATAAAAAAATTAAACAAAGAAAATTATTTTATCGAATTTTTTTCAGATCTTTCACAACTTAATTTCATAAAATTAGTTTCATTTTCAAGTGGAGAAAAATAAGCATGGCTATTCAGAATAAAACGTCGATATTTAAAAAAATCTTTAATTTTGGGCCATTAATATTGCTATATATATCTGTGATGAATGAGTTTGATCTAAACTATTTTGATTATAAGTATTTTTCATTTAATTTTCCATTCATATTAATTTACTATTGGAGTTTAAAAAGAATTCAAACTTTAAGTTATGGTTATATATTTATTGCTGGATTGTTTAACGATGTAGTCATAGGATTTCCTTTAGGAGTAAGTGGATTAACATATTTAT
The DNA here is from genome assembly GCA_902531885.1 of uncultured Pelagibacteraceae bacterium. Taxonomy (GTDB): domain Bacteria; phylum Pseudomonadota; class Alphaproteobacteria; order Pelagibacterales; family Pelagibacteraceae; genus Pelagibacter. The sequence continues at coordinate 33,264 of CACAFZ010000004.1, read as the reverse complement.
TAATATGTGGTTTTGCAGCTTATTTAAGAAACATTACTTTAAGATCAAATTTATTTAATGAATGGTTATTTTTTCTTTTCACAATATTAGTTGTTACGGCAATAAATTATTTAATGTTAATTACATTTTTTTCAATTGAAGTTAATTACTACGAAATTGCAGCAAATATTTTATTTACATTTATTTTATATTATATTTTTTCATATATTTTTGAAGGATATCAAAAATTATTCTTTAGAGGTCAAGCCAATGATTAATGAAGGAAGTAATACAGTTTTTAGAAAGTTAAGCACAATAAACAGAAGAATGTTCATTTTCTCTTTAGCGAAAGCAGCTGTATTTACAGGTATTGTTGGAAGACTTTTCTCTTTACAAATTAGTGATAATAAAAAGTATTTAACTCTTTCTGATAAAAATAGACTAAGAGAATCTAGATTGCCGCCAGTCAGAGGTAAATTTTTGGATTACTTTGGTAATACAATAGCAGGAAATTTAGAAGTTTATCAATTACACGTTATTCCAGAACAAGTTGAAGACTTTAGATATCTTATGATTAGATTAAGAGATATTCTTGGATTTGATAATACTAAACTAGCTAAACTAATTAAGAAAAAAAATAATCAAAAACCATGGGAAACTTTAATTGTATCAGAAAATTTGAGCTGGGAAGAGTTTTCTAAAATAAATTATTATCTCCATGATTTGGCTGGTGCAAAGCCTGTTATAACTATTGGACGAAGCTATCCTTATAGTGAAAGCTATACACATATTTTGGGATATGTTGCTCAAGTAAGTAGAGAAGACCTAAATAGTAGCGAAACAATAAAACAACGAAATGTTCCCGGTTTAAGAGTTGGAAAGTCTGGTTTAGAAAAAAATTTTGAAAAAGAGTTAATTGGAACAAATAGTATCCAAAGATACGAGGTAAATGCCTATGGAAAAAGAATTAACCAAATTGATCATGTTGAAGGTGAAGAAGGTAAAACAATAAAATTAACAGTTGATAGTGAAATACAAAAACTTACACAAGAGTTGCTAAAGGATAAAGCTGGCTCAATAAGTGTAATGGATATTTACACAGGTGAAATCATCGCTATGAACTCTTCTCCTTCATTTGATCCTAATTTATTTTTATATGGAGTTGATTTACAAAAATGGAATGAAATTAAGAAAGATCCACTTAAACCTTTATTAAATAAAACATTGTCAGGACTATATGCTCCTGGCTCTACAATAAAGCCGATAGTTGCATTATCTGCTTTAGAAAACGATGTATTAAGAACTAATATGCAAGTTAGATGTAGAGGTAAAGTTGAAATGTACGGACATACCTATCACTGCTGGAAAGAAAAGGGTCACGGATATATGACATTAAAAAATGCAATTAAACAATCTTGTGATATTTATTTCTATGAAGTTGCAAGATTGCTGGGGGTAGATAGATTAAACGAAACTGCAACTAAATTTGGATTAGGAAAAAAAGTTCTCGGAAAATATTTTCCAAATGAAAAAAAAGGCGTTGTTCCTTCTACCGAATGGAAGAAAAAAAATATTGGTCAAAACTGGTATTTAGGAGAGACATTTATTACTGGCATAGGTCAAGGCTACATACAAACAAATCCTCTACAATTATGTTTAATGACTGCTCAGTTAGCAAATGGTGGATATAAAATATATCCAAGGATTACAATAAACAAAAACCAAGAAAGTGCTGAAGAAATAAGAAAAATAATGCTTCAATCAAGAAATGAAATTAAGGATAGAAAAGATACATTGTTTAATATGACTGGCGATTTTTTAAAAAGAAAATCAAATTTGCACAGATCTCTTGTTAGAAATCCTGAAAATATAAAGTTTGTTTTGGATGCAATGTTTAGATCAACGAATGAAGTTTATGGAACATCTTATGGTTCAAGAATTGATGATCCAAAATATCAATTTGCAGGAAAAACTGGAACTTCTCAGGTCAAAAGAATTACAGAGGAGGAAAGAAAACTAGATTTAGAAACTTCTCAAATTCCTTACAAAGATAGAGATCATGCATGGTACGTTGCATTCGGTCCATACAAAGAGCCAAGGTATGCCTTAAGTGTACTTGTTGAGCATGGCGGATCAGGAAGTAAGGCTGCTGCACCCATTGCAAAAAAATTATTTAAACTAATAATTGATAGACACGAACTAAGAGAAAAATCTACTAAACAAAAAGGTGTAAAAATTTAATGTTTCAACAATTTCACTATTCAAATCAATTAACATTTTTTCAAAAATTAAGATCAATTGATTTTATATTATTGTTATGTATTTTAATTATTGGATTTATAAGTATTTTTGCAATGTATTCTACAGACGGCGGAGATGTGCTTTATCATACTAAAAATCACATATTAAGATTTTTTCTTTTTTTCTCTCTAATGATTGTCTTGTCTTTTGTTAATATAAAATTTTGGCACGCTACGGGATATATATTTTATTTAATTGTTTTGTTATTACTAATAGGAGCCTCTTTTTATGGAGTGACTGCCCAAGGTTCACAGAGATGGATTAATTTATATTTTATAAATTTACAACCTTCTGAATTAATGAAAATTGCAATAATTGTATGTTTTGCAAAATATTATCACCGAATACAAATTAACAACGTTAATAAAATTACACTCTTAGCTATTCCTATGGTGATATTAATTATTCCAATTTTTTTAGTAATTGCTCAACCGGATCTAGGTACTTCAATATTAATTGCTTTAAGTGGTTTAATGGTTTTATGGCTTGCAGGAGTAAATATAAAATATTTTGTATATTCTAGTTTAGTATTTATTATTTCAGCACCTTTTGTCATTTCTTTTTTAAAACCTTACCAAAAATTAAGAATACTAACTTTCTTTAACCCTGACAAAGATCCACTTGGAGCCGGATATCAAATAATACAATCGAAAATAGCTGTTGGATCTGGCGGATTATTTGGAAAAGGATTTTTAAAAGGAACTCAAGGATATTTAGAATTTTTACCTGAGAAACATACAGACTTTATATTTACTTTATTTTCTGAAGAGTTTGGATTTATCGGTTCATTAATACTGTTAATAATCTATGCTATAATGATATTTAGAATTATAAGAATAGGTTACCAATCAAGAAGTTTTTTTGGTAGACTTTTTTGTTTTGGTTTTGCTTCGGCAATTTTTATATATGTTTCTGTAAACATGTGTATGGTTTTAGGACTGTTACCAATTGTGGGCTCTCCTCTACCAATTATGTCCTATGGAGGATCATCAATGTTAGCCACTATGATTGGTTTTAGTATAGTTATGAGTTCCAATATTTATCAAAGACAATTAATTTCATAGGCTTTTATTTCGGCGTAAAATTAGTGAAAATGCTCAATTTTTTTTAACTATTTTGGGTATAATTCGAAGTTTAAACTTTGTTATTTGATGTTTTTTATTATTATATAGTAAAATTTTTATGTTTGAAAAATTAGAAGAATTAGCAAAAAATAATAAAAAAATTTCAGATTTTCACATTAGATCTGGATCACCACTCGGTTATAGACAAACTGGTGAAATCTATAAGGTAAAAGAAGTTATTGTTAAGGCACAAGATCTTATGGATCTTATGGCTAGTAACTGTAATGAGGTTGAGACTAAAAGGTTTCAAGAAACACATGAATTGGATTCTTCTGTAACTTTAAGTGGATTAAGATTTAGAGCTAATTTTTATAAAACTATTAATGGTCCAGCTGCCGTACTTAGAAGAGTAGAAACTGTAATGCCTGAAATGGCACAATTTGATTTACCGCAAGTACTTTATGATATTATTGATATGCACAAAGGATTAGTTTTGGTAACAGGACCAACAGGTTCAGGAAAATCGACAACACTTGCAGCAATAGTTAATGAGATTAATAAAACTAGAACTTCAAACATAATTACTGTTGAAGACCCAGTTGAGTTTATACATAAAGATATAAAAAGCATTGTCTCTCATAGAGAAGTTGGGAAACAAACAATGAATTTTGCAAGTGCACTGAAGGCTGCACTAAGAGAAGACCCAGATGTAATACTTGTTGGAGAGATGAGAGATTTAGAAACCGTTGGACTCGCATTAACTGCTGCTGAAACAGGACACTTAGTTTTTGGAACGCTGCATACAAGTGGTGCACCAAGTACGATAAACAGAATTATAGACGTATTTCCACCGGAACAACAAGCACAGATACGTGCACAAATTTCTACATCTTTAAAAATGGTAGTGACACAAAGATTGTTAAAAACAAAAGATGGCCAAGGTCGTGTGGGTGCTTTCGAGGTGATGAAGTGTACTGCTCCTATTCAAAACTTAATTAGAGAATCTAAAATTCATCAAATTCCGAGCATCATGCAAACTGCAGTTAAAGATGGAATGATAACCATGACAAAGTCATTAGAAGAACTAGTGAAAGCAGGAAAAATAGATGCATCAGCTGGAAAAGAACATTAAAGGTATTACACTCTTAGAAGTATTAATAGTGATTGCAATCATCGGAGTTATTAGCGGTTTTTCATATCCTAGCATTAGCGATTGGCGATCAACTAGAGTTATAAAAGACGAAGTGCAAAAAACTGCAAGTTTATTTCAACAAATTAACGCACAAGTCCAAAGAGGTCAGTACTCGTATGTTCAGGTTGAAGTTAATGTAGTTGCTGAGTCAATAACATTAACTTCCAAGGGAATGCAAACTTCGAATTTTTCATCTTTAATAAATTCAGACTGGTGGGGACAAAACAGAGCAAACAGATGTCAAACAACAAACACAGTAGATTTAGGAGATGGTGGTGGCGCTAAGCCTTACTGGAATCATATTGGAGGAATAGATGTTGATAGAGTTGAAGTCAATCAGATAACATTAACAAAGACTACTACTGATCTTGAAAATGGCGTACACGCTATATGTTTTTCTAAAACTGGAAAGTATCATAACGGAGATAATGGTTTAGACGGTGAAATTTATTTAACTTTATGCAAAAAAACCGGAGAAGTTCTGAAATGTTCAATTACAGGCACTTCTCCATTTGGCCCAGGAGGTGATGAAGAGCTTGTACATCAAGTTAATTGGACAAGATTTGGAGAAATAACTGTTGATAAATGGAGAAATGCTACTGCTACCAAAGCAGGAGCTTGGGTATTACAACAATATTAAAAATATGAATAAAAAAATTTTTGGACTGTCTATAATTGAAGCTCTTGTGGCTACAGTAATCGTAGGCATAGGATTTGTAGCAGTATTACAAATGACTTCTTTTGCAGTTACTTCAATCGATACTTCAGGTGAAAGAACTAAAGCAAATTATATAGTAAGCATGATTGCTGAAGATATAATTGGACACAGAGATTCAAATACACTAACTGGAAATAAGCTTGCTGATGAACTTGTTGGTGAAGGAGGATTTAATGGCGATATTACTAATTGTAAGCCACGAGCAATAGTTGGTGGAGACGCTAATCTCAATGTTGATGCTGCTGGCACCGAAGTAAGTACTATTTATGGAAAAGTTGGAACTATAGCAGCTACTGAAAGAATCAGAGGAATAAAAAATAGAAAATGGGAATCTGTCTTTCAAGACAATAACTTTGTTAAATGTAAAAGCGACAGAGATGTAAAAACATTAAGAATTTTTAAAATATGTGCGTGGGCTGAGTGTTTATTTAATAACACCAACATAACAGATGAAGGTTTGTATCTTGGCAGGGTTCAAATAAATATAAATGATGGAAAAAAAAGAAAGTATTTATATTTTCAGGCTGATTATAAATTAAAGTCATTTGATCTTGAAGATGGCGGAGGGGGTCCAGTTGGCACTCCCAACTAATTCAAAAAAATATATTTCTGGAATAACCTTAATTGAAATGCTTATAGGGGTAGTCATTTCCACTATTATTATGGGAGCAATGTACACAACTTATACTGTTGTAAACCAAAGCTACTCCCAAGTAACAAATAAAGCCAAAATTAGTCGTTCCGGAAGAGATATTGTTGAAATGTTAATTAGGGATATAAGAATGGCGGGATTTAAATATGTTCTTGGCGCTAATACATTAACAAATGATGATGGCGTGCCAATTCCTACCAGCTCCTATTTAGACTTTAATTCGGAAGAACAAGAAGTTCATGATAGCCACGATGCTATTATAATAATTAAAGATGAACTGGGTTATGAAAAAGCAAAAGAGGCCACAAGAAACGGAAATTCTATACCAACATTACCGAGAGACGATTTAGGATATAAAGCTTCTAAAGAGGTACATACAAAACAGGCCGATGGAACTACCGATATGTTGACTAAGTGTTGTGATAAAATTCATATTGTTTATGATGATTTTAATCAGCACGATGATCAACCTTATAAGAGATATAGAGTTACTTATTATGCGCTGGCTATAACAGATGGCATAAAAATTGGTGACGATAATTATCAGAATCGTGATCACTATTATTCTATATTTAAAACAGTTGAGGAATGGCAACAGACCATGGTTGCACCAGGTGCCGATCCTGCTAACGACGGAGAGTGGGTATCTGATTGCGATGAGTGTTATGTTGAACAAAAAATTCGTGACCATGTTGTTGATATGGAATTTATTGCTACTGACGAAAATGGAAGAGTTTTAGATAATGTGAAATCTGACACTAAAGAACATCAGCAAAACATAATTAAAGTAAGAGCAATAGATATAAGATTGACATTTAGATCAAAATCAAAATTTTTTAGATTTGCCAGCAAAAAACTCATTCAAGGTTTTGGAGCAAGAGGAATACCATTTAGAGATAGATACTTAAGAGATTCTGTAATTGTAACAGTTTTTACGAGAAATATAGGAATTTAAATTATGAAAAATAAAAATGAAAAAGGTTTTGCTCTAATTCTTTCATTAACTTTACTTCTTGTAATGTCATTGTTGGGAGGATCTTTGATAGTTATTACTTCAAGTGATCATCAAAGCAATAATACAAGCGATGAATACCAGCAAGCTTTTTATGTTGCAGAAACTGCATTACTAGAGGCAGAAAAAGATATAATAAATACTATGATGGGAGAATGGTTAGATCCAAATCAAGATGGAGGGGTGCCTATGCGAGATAGTATTGATGTAACAGATGAAAATGTTGCAGCCCATAATAGCTATGTTACCCAACTCCAAGCTTCTCAAGTATCGAAAACTGATGGCAGCAATTTAGCAAGAGATATAGATGGAAGAACAATTCCACAAAATGTATCTCAAGCGGCATCAGGATTAGATACAGATACGGAATGTTTTAATAGTTTTAAAAATATAGTGAATAAAGACACCATTCAAGTTGTTAAACATAAAAGAGCTCAAAGTTTTCTTGATCTTATAATCTCTCCACTTTTAGATGAAGCAAATTTCACCGTCGTAGACCCTTTAGCAACCGAAGCACAGATGGAAAAGGAAAGAGAGCGGATGAGCGAATATTTTTTTGAATACTTTTCAGTAAATTTAGGGTCTGTCGCTTTTAGAGGAAGTGGTTCTAGTTTAAAAAAAACTACAACAAATGTACAAAAACAAGGTACGCAATACAAGCTCTATGGCTGTGGTTACTTACGAAAAAACGGAAATATTGAAATTTTGATACCTCTTGAAACCATTGTTACTTTGGAAAGTTAAAAAAAATGTTGAAATTAATGTATATATTGAAATATTTTACTGAAAAAAAAATTATATGAAAAACTTTTTAAAAATATTTTTAGTTTTATTTTTTAGTTTGCTTTCTAATATTCAAGCATACGCATGTGATGCGCTAAATATTGAAATAGGTACTAAAATTAACAAAGTAACAAATTATTTAGATTTTATTCAAGAAGATCTATTAATTGAATCAGATGATGAAGACTCAGAGGAATTTGAAACAACTTTTAAATTTCGAAGCTTTACGGAACGATACTGTCCAAAAATGGGACTAGAAAATACATCAATTAGTATATTTGTTTATGACTCAAAAGTAGCAGGTATCCAGTTAGAAACTTGGGACCCAAAGATTAAAAAAAATAAAATATATGAATATGTTAAAAATTATATTGGTGAGATGGAAAAAATAGTTGAAGAAGATGACAATTGGGTTGGTCATCAAGATTTAAGCACGGGCGGTAGAGTAATATATTATACGAAGTATAAAGACTATGGAGAAATTTACGAACTTTTAGATATTTCAAATGAAGAATACGTTGATTTTACTCTTCAAGAAGAAGTGGAAGAGATGATTTTTTAAATTATGAATAAAATTATTAAATATTTATTATTTTTTGCTTTTCTTTTGGACTTAGCTAGCCAAGTTCCTGTTGAAGCGAAGCCAGTGCCACCGGGCTCGGGAGAAGGGGATGTTGCTGCAAATATTTTGTTTTTAATAGATAGTTCTGCAAGTATGAGAAGAAGAATAAACAATAGAGATTCAGTTCAGCCAGTAAATGGTGTGATTTATTCCTCTGACGGAAGCATAATTGCTGCTCAAAGCAGAACTTTTGGTTTAGTAAAATTTGACTCAACAGGATCAAGGGACAGAACATGGAATGACAACACATCAAGGTATACAGGCGATGCGAATCATCAGTGCCAAGCAACTTATGAGATTGGTCCAAACTATAGTACAGCAGAAAGAAACACAGTAGCAAGGCACACATGGAATCCTCGAACAGCTAGAGGCGTATCCACAAATGATGATACGGACGGCGGTATTACTAATGAAAATTTAATTTTATTTTCTTCTGCTGACATGAATATAAATGATGACGGAGCAATACTTGGTATTTCTGAAGACGGACAAAATTGCAGACTTTATATCCATATGGGTTTTGACCTTGGCACCTTTGATGTAAACGTAATAGATATAGACGGAAATGATGAACACATTATATTTGCAAGTGGATCAGAATTTGGCACCACGAACGGTGTATTTCGAACTTTTAATATAACTCGTGGAGAAATGGGACCTCTTCAAAATTTTGGAACAGATGGTGACACAGGTTTTATTCTGGCAAATACATGGAGATCAGCAGTTGCGGTAGATGAAAACGATCAACCTACATTTTATTATTTACCAAGAAACGATATATATGGTTATACATTAGGAAGAATTGGAACAACTGGAAATTTTGAAATAACCGACGGAAATGCACCCGCAAGAAGATATACTGGTAACGCAAGAAGAAGGACTGTAGATACAAGATTAGCACCGGCCACCGCCATGGATTTTGATCCTGATGATGATAGTATTGCATATGTAGTTTCTTTTTGGAGAAATGTTGTTCAGAAAGTTCAGTTAACAGGTAATACTACATTTACAATTTTAGAAAGAGTAGGTACTGCAAGACGTTCACGTGGTAGAATGAATGTTGCAGCAGCAGGAGAACTTAATGCAAATAGTGTAATATTGAATCGACCTGTTGCCGTACATGTGACACGAACCAGAGTATTAGTTGGTTCTAGGAATGGCTCTACCGTTGATGTATTTGATGAAGATCTGTTTAATGCAGCAAATCAAAATGACACTTGGCTCATGCAAATGGGAGGCGGAAGAATGACGAGGTGGACTGGTGTTAAAAGAGCAATAACTTCAATTTTAAGTGATACTTCATTAACTACTGGCGCACATTTTGGATACGGACACTGGAATGCAGGTGAGCATGGTGGAGGTAGAGACAGGGCTCTAGGCGGCAGAAGGTGCCACAGAGGATGGGATACTTGTAATTATTGGACTGGATGGACAGATGGACTAAATCCCGAAGGCCTTCCAAGTCATATACATGGAAGATCTACGCAATGTAATAGAGACCACTGTCTTAATGTAGCACCAAGCTCAGAAGGATATACCCGAATTTTAAGGGAATTAATGCCACAAGGACTTGCTTGGGGAACTGACGCCAAGGCTTTTTCTCAAATGGCCGCAGAATATTTTGCAATAGATGATGCTGGCCACCCTTATGACCCAAATTCTGACTGCCAATTAAATTATATAATAGTAATTGGAGATGGCGAGATGATGAATATAGCTGAGGCAGTAACTAATTTAACGAATCTAAGAAATTTGCCAAATCCAGTTAAAACATTAATGGTTGCTTATGGAGATGGTATTAGCACAAGGGGTATGGATAGATTTGATAGATTGGCGCGAGCAGGATCCTGTACAGGAGATGTTATAGGAGCTGATGATTGTGAAGAAACCATTGAAGCTCGTACTCCAGGTGAATTAAAGTCAGAAGTTACTGCTAGGATAAGACAAATTCTTGCTAATAGACTTTCGTATACTGCACCTTCCATTACCGCAAATGTTCAAGAAGGTGGATCTTTGTATCAAGCACAATTTGGCTACCAACAATTTGGAGAATGGCAAGGCACAATATTAAGAAAAACACTTCAAGCAAGTGGAAATGTTATACATGAAATCCCATTAGGAACTGATCATACTGGACCTAATTGGAACGCCGCATTAGAAATTCGTGCTCAAGCAGTTGATAATAGCAGAAATATTTGGACAACTCTGCCAAATCAAACATACGTAGGTAATTGGAACAATTTTATAGAAGATAATGAAGGGCACATAAGTGAGTATTTTGATTTGTTAGGCTATGAAATTCCAGACTATCATCACACCTCTTCACATTGCGCAAACGTTGGTGAAGACGGATCAGATGATGATGCAGAAGGATTAATTAATTTTATTAGAGGAAGCGATTATTTTGATTATGATGGGGATTGTGATGATTTTGGAGGAGATGAAGGAATTGATGAGACAAGAGATAGCGTACTTGGTGATATATACCATTCTCAATTAATTGAGATTGGACCTCCGGATGCTAACACATTTTTCACAAACATTAATGAAGAGTCATATTTTAGATCTAAGAATAACTATCAAGGATATGCAGCTGAGCGTGCCGGTAGACAAAATATAGTTTATGCCGGATCTAACAGTGGTGTGCTACATGCAATAAGAGCTAATTTTAATGATTTTGGACGAGGTGGGCAAGAACTATGGGGATTTGTACCGCCTTTTGTCATAGGAAAACTTCCTACAATGATAAGTCCTGCGCTTGATGGTAATGTCAACTTGGGATTAGCTAGAACAGATGGTGGCTCAAACTCTATTTTTGGAGTTGATGGATCACCAGTAGTTCATGACGTATATATGCGAGGTTATGATGGAAATAGGGGTTGTGAATATAATGACACTCCAAGATGGCGTACGATATTATTTGTACCTTATGGAAGAGGAGGGGCAGGATTTTCAGTTTTAGATGTCACTTATCCTATTATTTCAGATACTCAAGGCCCATGCCATGTGTTTTCAGTTTATAATGATGCTATAAATAATGTAGTTTATACTGCTGATAGTGTAGGAAGAATAAAAGAAAGAACTTATAACCAATCTACATACAACGTAGGAGAATCCCTTGAAGCCCTGCAAGCAGATGACAATCTTCAAACGGCCCAAGATGATGATGGTTGGCCAGATGCTGATACTACAACTGAACAAGATGCAATAGCAGAATGTCAACAAAATGCAGATGCTGGAAATACTCCACCAGCCTTTACAGGCAATTTTCATGTTGAGGGAACAGCATCATGTTATACAGGCAGAACTTTCACTTTTGAAATGGGAAGAATGGAAACTCAAGGCGCGGATGACAACACCATTCCTAAGCGTAGTTTAAAAGTTACTGAAACACTTAATGGAGTATTGACAACCATAGATTATGATAAAGCTGAGTATATAAATGAACAAGTTGTACTTACCTTTGATGCTGATAAAAATTATAACCCAAGAGGACCAGGTATACTTAACGTAACTAGAAACGGTGTTAATATGGATATAACTCTACCACCAACGAATGATTTTCAAGTTTCTACATCATGTGTTGCAGATAGAAGTATATCAAAAAAATATGATTATAGTCTATTAGGAGAGACCTGGTCTGCTCCTAGGATATTTAGAATACCTGCCATTGTTGCAGAATCAGGAGAATTATTAAATAACGGTATTGATGGTGATAAATATGTAGCTGTATTCGGAGCAGGTATGGGAAATGTGAGTATGTGTTCTGGAAATGCTTTTTATATAGTAGATTTAGAAGCAGGACTAGATGTGGGAAATACATCAGAGAGCCTGGAAGAAGGTCCTGGAGAAATATATGGAGCTCTAGTTAATAATGGTCCAATAACTGTTATAGATACAGATCCTGCTGGAGTACATACATCAGATGGTCATCTGACAACAGCAGGTGGAAGTGATATTGGAAATGCAATTCCATCTTCACCTATAGTAATAACACCCGAAACTGCAAGCAATATACCTTGGAGAGGAGCGATGGTTTATGTAAACGACCTGGAAGGTAAAATTACTAAAATTAATCTTACAAACCAAAATAATGAAAATTATCCAAATGTGAAAATGTTTGATCAAACTACTCTATTTACTCTGGGTGCAAATTCATCGAATGTCAGACATAGTTTTTTCCAAATGGATGTAGCAATAGGCTCTGATATGGGTGAGTTTTGGTTGTTTGGTGGTACAGGCAATTTTAACAATATTGGTCAAACGGCAGTAAGAATGGATAATATATTGTATGGAATAAAAGATGAGCATTACCCTTATTTTAAACATTTAAACGGCGTAACAATTCCTAAAGAGTCTGAAGGTGGATTTTTATCAGCAGCGCACTCAGGAGCAGAAGCAGCAAGGAACATTGATAATGCAAACGACTGTACTCCTGTAACAGGTGAAGACACTGATAATTGCCCAATTACAGCACAGTTTGCCTGGAGGATTCATTTAGATACTATCGACCTTATACCACCTCGTGAAACAACTGATGATGGAGTGCCTAGGACAAATCACAGATTTAGAAAAGTTTCCGCGGCTCCAACCGTATTTAAGGGAAATGTCTATTTTCCTATTTATGAACCACCAGTAGATGATGAATGTGGTATTGGTAATGCATTTATATGTGTAGCAGATGATGAGTGTGGAACTAATAATTCACATAAATTACAAAAAGGAGCAGTTAACACAGGAGGAACAGACTGTCACTTTGTTAGAGAAGGTATTCTGTCTGAATTGGTAATTTTTGGAGACACGCTTTTTGCAAACGTTGCAGGTCCAAAAGAAGATGCTAGAACATTATACGATGTTTTGGCTGCCACAGGTGAAGTTGGTAAAACAAGAGGTAGCTGGAGAGAAGTAGGCTTCTAATCCAAAAATAGTGATCTTGAAATGTTGTCCAAAAGATACGCATTAGTTTTTATTTTTTTTTTAACTTTTTTTAGCAATTCATATTCGGAAACTATTTCTGAAACTGAGACTAGAACTAGCAGTACTAATGTTACCGAAGACTTTACTATCAACTCAGGTGTCACCCTCTACTTTCTTAATCATCAAAAAGGTTTAAGAGTTAAGTCTGGTGATATTACAATCACAAATAAGGGGACTTTATATAGTTATGAAGATGATGAGACTAGCACAAACCAAACAATAACAGGAACAGGTACAGACGGAGCTTATGATATCAAAATATATAACTACGGAACAATTTATAATACTGGCACTTCAGCTATATTTACTCCTAACAATGATCAAGATAATGACGGAGATGGTATTGGTCCTTATATTTACAACGAAGGGACTATTAAGTCATCTAATAAATGGACTATAAGATTTCATGCTTCTGATAAAACTAAAATTGATAACTATGGAGATATAATTGCTGACACTACTCAAGAAGCAATATTAATGTACGAAGACAATGATACTGTAATAAATAACTATTCTGGAGGATTAATTTCTGCAAACGGCTCTGGCGCAATAGCAACAAAAACTTCTGACGCACAAGCTAGTAATCGCAGCACAATAAATAACTGGGGAACCATTCAGGCCGAGTGGGACTCAGTCGAATTAGGACAAAATTCTGTTTTAAACAATTATGGAAAAATTATTGTAAATAATACGAGCTATAGCACTAGAGCATCTATACAATTACAAAATGATAATAACACAGTGAATTTGTTCGATGGTACAATTTTAGTAGGTATAATTGATGCTAACACTAACAGCGTTACAGGAAGTACACTTAATTTAGATCTCTGTTCTTCTTACTATTTTAAAGTAACAGGGACATGGAGTGTAAATAATAATTCTGGGTGTGGGGAATTAGTTTATAGCGGTAACTATGTTCAAGCCGTATCACCTTTATTTCAGTCTGTTGCAGATGAAATAGGAGCTTTGAGGACAGACATAATTAATGATGTATATAATTTTGCAAAAACAAAAATGGAAAATAACGAAAGTTTTGGACTGCCATTAAAATCATATACGAAAAGGGAAAAAGGAAAATCCATTAATCAATTTGCAAGCAGTGTAGAAGGGGTTGCATTTGGTTTTCCTACTAACAATTTTGAAGGTCAATTAGTTTTTAATTTTTTAGGGAATAATATTGATTTACTTAATCAAAATATTAAAGACGACACTTATCAAGTTGGTTTTTTCTTAAAAAATTATAATTTAAAGGCAATTATTGGTTATCATAATTATCAAGGTGATAGAACTAGATTAAATAATTTAGTTTCAGGTGGTTTAGAAAAATTTAAACAAGATCATAAATCATTTTCATCAATCATTGGATCACAATTTTCAAAAAAATTTGATAACAATTTATATTTAAAATCTAATTTGGATATTAATTATGAAAAATTTTTTAATCACAATGAGTCAGGCAATCATGTAAAATGGTATAGTAGAACTTTAGGACAAACCATGGGAGATATAACTTTTGGATGGGCAACGCTTCCAAAAAATAAATTTCTTTTTAATCCAGAGCTAACCTTAGGTTATAGAGCTATAGTAGATGGTAAGAATCAAAAATATATGTCTCAAGGAAAAAATTTAAAATTTACTGGAGGAAGAAGTGAAGACTTTCACACAAAATTGGCTTTGCTATCTAAATATTCATTTAATCAAAATACAAATTTATATTTAAAAACATCAGCAAAAAAAACACATTCAAAACAGGAAACTTATTCTTTAAACTTTGGCTTTAGTAGCGTCTTTTAATATTTAAAAGATCAAAATATTTTTAAATAAAAATATATTATCCAAGAAAACATTGTAAGCATAGTAAAAAAAATTAATGCAAAACCTACCAAACTATCTTGGTCAACTTTCTTTCTCCATTTTTTAGGAAAAAAATTTAAGGAATAAGCATAAACAATTATAAAAACGTTAAGTGCTGATACGATAATATTAAAAAATAAAAATTTTTCCATTAGAGAAGAAAGTTTTTTATTTGGTTTGAAAATGAAACATAAATTATACATCCAATAATAATGTAGGGACCAAAAGGAATCTGAGATGAAACTTTTCTAGTTTTATTAAGAAGCGAAGGTATTACAAAAATTAACGCAACGAATGATGAAATGAAAATTGTAAATGGAATACTAACCCATCCAAACCAAAATCCAATTGCAGCTAATAGTTTTGCATCTCCCAGTCCCATTCCTTCTTTTTTTCTAATTTTTTCATAAATAATAATAACTAACCAGATTAAAAAGTAACCGGCTAATCCCCCTAATATAGAATTTATATAATTTGGAAATATTGTTTGATCTAGATTAGGATAAAAAGATTTTATAAAACCAATCATCATCAATGGAAAGGTCAATTCATTTGGAATTATGAAATGTTTTAAATCTATAAAAAAAATTATGATAAAAAATACACTTAATATTATTAGTAATAATGTTGTTATAGATGCTCCATATAAAAAATAAATTATAAGAAAGCTAATTGCCGCAATCAACTCAACCAAAAAGTACTGAAAGCTTATTTTGTAGTTGCAATTTCTACATTTACCTTTGAGAAATATAAACGAGAGAAATGGAATATTATCATACCAATTTATTTGATTTTTACATGAAGGACACAAAGATCTGCTTTTAAACATGCTTTCATTACCAGGAAGTCGATATATGCATACATTACAAAAACTCCCCCAGACACTTCCTAAAATGAATACTAAGAGATAAAACACTGATTATATTTTTATGTGAGATGCTATATGCAATATACCATCTATGCAGTATTGGATGAACACAGCTGCGTCTTGCAGATGTAAATAAAAATTTGGCGAATATATTATAACTTCCATCCTTGTTGAAAGTATCAAAAAAGAGATAAAATGGAAATATAAAAAAATGTTTTTTAAATCAAAAAAAGCCGAACCAGTAAAAGAAGATTCAAGAATACAAGACTTAAAAATCATTACTCAAATGAATCAAGACTTAGCAACAACTCTTGATTTAAACGAAACACTTCAAAATGCCTTAGAAGTAATAATCAAAAGAATTAATGCTCAAGCAGCAAATATTTTTTTAATTGAAGAAAAAAAACAAGTTTTTCAATGCATAGCGTCAAAGCATCAAGCTTACTTAGATGAATATGAAATACCTTTAACTCAAGGGGTAATGGGTAAAGCAGTATTACAAAAAAAATGTATTAGGGTAGGAGATGTTAGAAAAGATGTAAGAGAAATTGCTGAGTTTTATTTTGATTTGGATAATAAAACAAATTTTACTACATACTCCGTTTTATGCGCACCTCTTATCGCAGCCAATGAATGTATTGGAGTTATCCATTGTCTAAATAAAAAAACATCTAACAAGCTCTTTGAAGAAAGTGACAGAAAACTTTTAGAAACTCTTTCAGCACCGGCCGCTCTTGCAATTAGAAATGCACGAATGGCTAAAGAACTTGTTGATAAAAATAGAATGCAAAAAGAAATAGAAATAGTTGGTGAAATTCAAAAAACTTTGCTTTCACAAAATAAAAAAGATCCTTTTCCTATTTCAGGAATAAATATTCCAGCAAAGGTAGTGTCTGGAGACTTTTATAATTTTTCAGACCTAGGTGATGGAAGATTTGGGTTTGGAGTTGCAGATGTATCAGGAAAAGGAATTAAATCATCACTACTTATGTCAAAAGCTTCTAGTCTTTATAGATGTTTAAGCAAAACAATGTTTTCTGCTGCAGAATTATTAAACTTATTAAATACTGAAATATGTGAAACAGCTGCACGAGGAATGTTTGTTACAATGCTTATTGGGATCTATGATAGTAACAAAAAAGAATTGCTACTTGCAAACGCAGGACACGAACCACCATTAATTTATTCACGGGATGGAAAATTTTCTAATTATTCTGAAGCAGGCCCACCATTAGGCATAATGTCAAAAATTAAATATAAAGAAACAACAATACCTTTTAAAGAAAGCTCAATGTATATTTTTACAGATGGAATAACAGAGATTAAAGATCCAAATGGTGAAATGCTTGGTGCAGAAGGTTTTCAAAACTATATTAAAAAATATCAATCAACACCAAACAATGAAAGACTTAAAGCTATTGTTGAAGATATAGTTAAGTCAGGAAAAATTCAGAAAGATGATTTAACAGTTGTTGTAATAGATGGAAAATAAAATGTTTGGCGTACGAAACATTATGATTTTTTTTGCAATAGTTATAAGCTGCATATTATATTGGGCAGCTTCAAATGTTTGTAAATATAATTTTGCAATTGAAAAAAGAACCAAACTTTTAAATGTTGTAACAGAATCAATTGATCCATCATTAGGCAATGCAAAATATTATTTTTATGAAGAATTAAATTGTAACGATGTTGATTTAGATTGGGATATACAAAGAGTGATAGATAATCTGCAAACTATAACTGTGATAATTTATCAAGAGCTTAGTACTGATATAAAAGGAAACCCAAATTAATAAAAAAACTAATTATTTCTCACAAATTTTTTACTTATAAGGTTTAAAACCCATAATAGTGTAAAAGGTTGATTCAGCCTAATATAGGTTGTAGAATAACTAATACAGGGAGAAATTTACCTACTATGAGCAGCAATAAAACTAAAATGAGTGATGCAAGTACAGTGATTTCATTTGAAAAAATTTCAAATGAAACTGCAAAAGGGGAGCCAATTTTTTCTAAAGGACTTTATCATTGGATAATGTTTGTGATTGATTTTTATTCTCGAGTAAGAAGTACATTAAAAATGGATATAGAGTCATTTGTTATACTGCAAGTTGTTGTAAGCCATAATCTTTATGAATTAAATAAAACAGGATCAAAAACTTATTCAGAAGTTGAATATGAAATAACAAATATAAGAGAGAATAAAAAGCACAGGAAATTGACATTTGCAAGTATCGCCGAAGTTCTTCAGCTTCCAAGAGAAACAGTAAGAAGGAAAGTATTACAATTGTGTAAAACAAATATTTTACAGTTCAACACTTCAGAAGGAATTAAATTAGGAATAAACTATAAATCAATTTATAAAGAATTTGTTACTCAAACAACTACAGACATTAGTATTTTAATTAAAAAATGGAAAAATAGCGGGGCATTACAAAAATTATTAGAAATGGATAAAAATTAATGAATAAATTATTTTATGCAATGTATGATTTAGCAAACTCAGCTTATAGTATAATTGTAATTACATTTATCACTTCAGCTTACTTTGCAAAACAAATAGTAGGTGATCCACAAATAGGCGCAGCTTATTGGCAGTGGACAGCAGGTGCTTGTGGAATTGCAATTGCATTATCAGGACCGTATCTCGGCGCAATGGCTGACAAAAAACCAAAAGGTAAAGTAAATTATTTAGAAAGATTTACATTCCTTTGTATTATAACAACTTGTTTGTTCTGGTTTGCAAAACCAAATTCAAATTATATTTTATATACTTTATTTATTTTTTTTATTTCAAATTATTTCTATGAAGCTGCATCAATTTTTTATAATTCTTTATTAAAAAAATGTTCTGATGAAAATAATATTGGAAAAACTTCTGGTTTTGGTTTTGCTTTAGGTTACATTGGATGTGTTCCAATGATTTTAATTTCTTTATATTTATTTGTATTGCCAGAACAAATTCCTTTCGGATTAGATAAAAGTAATTTTGAAAATATAAGATTCATTCCTTTCATTGTTGCAATTTGGTTTTTAATTTTTTCATTACCAATGATATATTATTTTAAAAATAAAATTTCTTATGAGGATAATGTAGATGAAACACCAACATCAAAAAAAATTATTGAAATTATTTGGAAAAATAAATTTACTGCTACAGGTAAATTTCTTTTAGCAAGAATGATATACTCCGATGCACTAATTGTTTTAATTGCTGGCGGTGGAGTTTATGCTTCAGGAGTTTTTAATTATACTTCAGGTGAATTATTAAAACTTGCAATAGTTGCTAACATAGTTGCATTCATTGGAGTAATGATAGGAGGATATTTAAATGACAAATATTCTTCTAAAAATATTATTTTAGTTTGTATTGCTGTATTAACTTTAACAGTTTTTTATGGATCAATGATTGCTCAAACAAAAAGTGAATTTTTTTATAACGTTATGGTAATTTCATTGTTTATAGGATCAATACAAAGCGCTAGTCGTGTTATGATGACAAAATTATTAGAAACAAATGATTTAGGAAAAGGATTTGGTCTTTTTAGTTTCTCTGGCCGTATTACTGCTTTTGCTGGACCATTACTAGTTGGGACTATGACATATATGTTTTCCCAAAGAGTTGGCTTGTTATCTATCTCAATTTTTTTCTTTTTCGGTTTTTTATTAATGATGAATGTAAAAAATGTTTAATTATCTAAAAAAAGTTTTTTTATTTAAAATTCTATTAAAAATTGTAAAATTATAAAAAAATAGGTAAGAATTTATAAAATTTCAGTACAACCAATGGTTTTTTTTAAATTTTAATAACAAAATTTGTAATTTAAATTTTTATAAAAAATAAATTTAGCATTAATTAGATACTCTAACACAAAAAATAAGTACTCTAACACAAAAAATAAATTTTAAATTGAAAAATAGAAAAACGTTGATTTTATTAGCTTTTTTAATTTTTTAATTTTTTTTTTTACTCTAACACAAATTAAAAAATAGAATTGTGTTAGAGTTTTTGTTGTTTGTGTTAGAGTTTAAGGAAAATTTAAATTATTTTGTTTTTTTTTAACAATTTAATTAAATTAAAATAAGTGTTGATTTTATTGACTTTTTTATAATTTTTATTTATTTTGACCCAATGTGAGCACACAACCATAGATTTTGTGTTAGACATTTTTTAAATTTGTGTTAGAGATTCGTATGTTTGTGTTAGAGAAATAAAAAAAATATTTATGAGCGATGAAGATAACAAAGATATAAATAAAGGGGAAGAGTCTAAAACGGAAGAAACTCAATCAGAAGGTGTAAGTACACCTACTGATGATACTTCTGTTAATGACAATGCTCAAGAAAATAAAAATCAGGATGAAAAACAACCTGAAAGTGAAAATATTCAAGCTAATGATGTAGCCCCAACATCTCCAGAACAATCCAGTGCAGAAACTTCTGAAAATTTGGAAACTAAAACAGAAGATAAGAAAGAACACGAGGTAATTCATAAAAAAGATGGAAGATTACACATATATGTAAGGCAGGATAAGTATAAAGGCGAATTAAAATCAAAAAATTGGGTAGGAAGACTTTATATTGACGGAAAACAAAAAATTTCTTCATCAGGAACACCTAATCTTGAAGAGGCAATACCTATTTTAGAAAAATGGTTTGATGATGTTCAGGCAAACAAAGGAAAAGAAGAAACAGTACCAGAAGAAACTCAAGTTAGTACAAGTGAACAATCGTCTACTTTACAAGAACAAGTTACACCTCCGGTAACTTCGACTCCTCCAGTAGCAGAAGCACCACTAATTGAAAAAACATCTGAAGCAGTTGCAGTAAAAACTGTAACCGCACCAATAGAAGAAACTAAAACTGAAGAGCCAAAAAATGTAATGGGTGGAATGCTCAATAAACTAAAAGCTTTTAAATTTAAAAAACCATCATTCGGCGGCGGAGATAAAGCACCTCAAATATCTGCAAAAGGAAAAATTAATTTTAAAGGTAAGCTAGAAGGGTTTTTTAAATCAAGATTAGGAAAATCAACTGCACAAGGAGAAGAAATTGTAGGAGTAGAAATTACAAACAAAGAAATAAGATTGTCACAAATTTCAAGCAATAAAGCAAATCAATGGGTTTTAGAAAACTTTTTTATACACAAAGTAGATTTACCTGAAGATGCAACAGTATTAGATAATGCAGAAAGACTAGGGGGAGAGCTATCAGTTGCTTTGCAAAAATCAAAAATTAAAACAGCTAATGCCGCAATCGCTATTCCGGTAACTAGCGCGATTATAAGAGTGGTAACAGCTCCTTTGATGAAAGAAGAAGAGTTACAAAAAGCAATTGAAACAAATTCTCTTTGGGAAAACTTAGTTCAATTAACAGATAATCTTGATGATTATTCAATATTTCACCAAGTAATAAATAGAAACCAAAAAGAAAATACTATGGATATATTATTTGTTGCTTCAAAACTTTCAGATATCAACAGTTATACTTCGATAATTAAATCTGGTGGACTTAATCCAGTCATTATAGATGTAAAATGCTTTGCATTAAAATCTGCCGTAGATCAAATTAATCAAATCTCAAGAAAAACAGAAGATGCAAATTTAACTGCTGTGTTAGAGTTTGGATTGGATGAAAATTATTTAATGATTTTGTATGATAATAATCCAATAATTACTGATATTTTTTTAAGAGGCCAGGACAGAAAAGTACTATCCGATTCACAGAACCAAGAAGAGATGGAAGGCTTAGTTAGAAGGTACACTACTCAAGTAAAACAAGCAGTTCAAGATTTTGAAACTAAATATGAAAAAAGAATAAGAAATATTAAAGTTGTATCTGATTTAAATAATTTAGATAATTATTTATCTCATTTTAGAAAAAATCTTGTTAATATTGGTTTTACGCCTTTTGATCCTGTTGATGGACTAAAAATTCCACAACAAATTGAAGAGAGAATAAATATACCTAATAGATCATACCTTTCTACAGTTATTGGACTTGCATTTAGAAAACTCGATGTATTCGGTTATTACAAATTTGTTACAGCAGTAAAAAATATAAACTTACTGCCTGATAGACAAGGGATGTTTAAGAAAAAGAAAATGAAGGCAATTTCAAATTTTGCATTTAAAGGAGTAGCGGGAGGAATAGCAGCATTATATTTAATATTATTTGGCTTATCTTTCTGGAATATTCATTCTTACAATAAAAAATTAGAAAACTATGCACAGGTAAAATTGCTTCACGAAACAAAAGGTAAAGAATTCCAAACAAAAGCTAAAGAATTAAAATTTATAACTACCGCTTTAAAATTAAGTAACAGCCTAACTTCTAATAAAGATTTAAGCTATAGAATACTGGCACAAATAGCATCAAGCGTGCCAAAAAGAGTTAAATTTAATTCTGTAGATTATAACGGAAAAAGAAATGTTGTTATTCAAGGCATTGCAGCAAGCGACCAAGATATATTAAAATTTATTGAAAATTTAGGAAAGCAAAAGTTAATTGAACAAGCTTCTCTGTCTTCAATGAAATTGCCATCTTATAAATCAGGTCAAGTAACAATGAAAGGTTTTAGGGTTTTTGTAAAAATAGATCCTAATGCAAAAGGATAAAAAATGGATTTAAAAAATTTAAAAATTGAAGATTTAAAACCTTTAATAATGCAATATGCTGATAAGAAAACTTTAATTAAAATAGGAATATCGGCAGGTTCAATAATATTTTTTTTAATTATTTATTACGCAGTTTTAAATCCAATAGTTAACAAAAAAAAATTAGAGTTAACAAAAATGAATGAAATGAAAGCAGAAACTACTGAATTTGAAAATAATATTGCTACTATAAAAGTAAAAATTAAAAAACTTACTCCAAAATACAAAAATTACTCAACTTTATTTCATACAAGAGCAGAAGTAGAAGGCTTATATGAAACATTGAGCTACTATGCTGGAATAAATGGATTAGTAATTTCAAAAATAGAAAAGAAAAAAATTAATGAAGTTAGCAAGTCAGCTGCATTGGCTAAGGCAGAAGGAAAAAAAGCAAAAGCATCCAAAGCCAAGGTAAAGAAAAAAAAGGATGTAGCCTACTACACGATACCAGTATCTTTCGAGATAAATGGTAATTTTTTAGGCTATATAAAGTTTAAGAGAGCATTATCGCTATCAAACAAAATGTTAAACTTTGACAAGGAGTCTATCAAAGTGGTACAAGGAGATTCAACTGGAGCGATAAGAGTCAGTGGAATACTAACTATAGTGGGGCTTACAGATGAATTTTTTTAAAAGAACATTTATAATACTATTATCTTTTTTCTTATTAAGTAACGTATTTGCAGACAATCACGATACTACGGAGAAAGATATTCTAGAAAAGGCTAAAGAGATAAATCAGAAAGTTAAAGAAAAGCAATTAGATAAAACTAATGCATTACCAGAAGAACCACTTCCACTTAATGATCCTTTTGCGGGAGATGAATCTTTAGGACAAGGAGGTTCGTCAGTGTCCTTAGTTACCGGTTCTAGTGAAGATATAAAAAAAGCTAGTTTATATAATTTTAAACTTATTGGAATTATGACAGGCGAATATGAAAGCTATGTTTCATTAATAAATTCATCAGGGGAAATAGTTACATTACAAATGAATGAAGAGTTAAGTCCCGGTATTAAATTAATAGCTTTACAACCAGAAAAAGCTGTATTTGAAAAGGACATAGATTCATATTTACATATTAATTTTAAAAATCAAATCAAAGAAACATCGGATCCATTTTAATGAAATTTAAATCTATTAAATTATTAGCCCTATTTCCTTTACTACTTTTGTTATTAAGTGGCTGTGAAACACTTAAAGCTGGAAAAAAAACAAAAAAAGTATTTAAGCATAATACACCTTTAATTAAGCAAGATGTAAAAACTTTAGGAAAAAAAGAACTAGAAAAAAGTGCAGCAATGGGACCAACACCAATAGAAGGTGACGTAAAAAAATTAAAAAAGAGAAAACAAATATCCTCAGTTAAAGAAAAAAATTATTTGTTGATACCTGAAGAATATATGCTTCTAAAACAAAAAGTTACATTTAAATTCCAAAATCTAGATTATAGAGAAGCCATGAGTTTGATGGCTAAAATAGGAGATGTAAATATTTTAGTTGGCGAAGAAGTTGCGGGATCAATAACAGCAGAACTTTCAGATGTACCTTGGGATAAAGCATTTAATGCATTATTAGATATGAAAAATTTTGCTGCAGACATTGATGTTGGAAGTAATATAATAAGAGTACATTCCCCATCTACTTTGACTTCGCAAGAGAGTTATAAATCTGCAAGAGCTTCTGCAGTTAGAAAAAAAGTAGAACTTGAAAACTCGGTTGAACCTATTATTTCAGAAATATTTAGATTATACTACATTACACCAGCTGAAGCAAAAGCCACTATTACTGAATTATTTACTGCAATAGGTGAAGGAACATCTTTTTCACCAATACAAGTTACAGAAGAAAAAACAACAAGATCGGTTATTGTTAGAGGAAAAGCAAAAGATTTAGACGTAGTAGATAAAGTTATTAGAGAAATTGATGTTAGAACAAAACAAGTTTTAATCGAAGCATTTATTGTTGAAGCATCTTCTACATTTGAAAAAGCCTTAGGAAGCAAACTTGGTGGCGCTTATACAAGAAGAGGAACAAGAGCAGGCGGTACAATTGGAGGAAGCTCAGTCGGAGCACCCACAGGTACTGGAGCAAGCATAGACTCATCTACTGCAGCCATAAGTTCAGCTGGCAGTGGTGGATCAGACAGTCTTTATAGTTTTAATGCAGTTGGAGCAACTAGTGGTATTGGAGTGTTAAGAAAAACGGGATCAGCCGTATTAAAAGTTCAATTAGAAGCTTTAGAGTCAGAAGGACTTGGAAAAACAGTTTCTAATCCAAAATTATTTACTCTAGACAATCAAGTGGCTTCTATTACCCAAGGGGTACAAATACCTGTAGCAGGAAGTGGTGATACTCCTCCATCATTTGTGGATGCAGCTCTTAAGTTGACAGTTACACCAAGTATTATTGGTGATGGAAATGTACTTTTGCAGGTTCAGGTGAACAACGATACTCCAGACAGAACAAATCCAGGAGCAGTTGGAATTAATAAAATGGAGATAAACACTAAACTTTTAATAGCAGATGGAGATATAGTAGTTATTGGTGGTATTAAAAGTAATGCAATAAGCAACTCAAAACAAGGGGTGCCTGGAGCAAGCAAACTACCTATTATAGGAAAGCTCTTTGAAGG
Organism: uncultured Pelagibacteraceae bacterium; assembly: GCA_902531885.1. GTDB lineage: Bacteria > Pseudomonadota > Alphaproteobacteria > Pelagibacterales > Pelagibacteraceae > Pelagibacter. The sequence goes on along the minus strand of CACAFZ010000004.1, from coordinate 7,950 downwards.
AACACAAAAGTCAGATACAATGAGTGAACTTTTAGTGTTTATTGCACCAAGGATTTTATAATGCTTAAAATTAGTAGAGAAAGTGAAATAAACCTTATTAATGTATTGATTGACCATGACATTATATCAGGAAAAGATTTACCAAATATAAAGAAATTAAGTAGTGAAGGCAAAAAATCTCAGATAGATGCTGTTTTTGAACTTAAGTTAACCGATGAAAATAAAATTTTAGATGTTTTGGTTAAAGAACAAAATCTAGAAGTTGTAGATTTAACAAAAGCTCAAATTAGTGATGAAATAAAAACAGTACTTCCTTCAAATTACATAAATATGAATTTTGTTGCACCATTTAAAGTAGATGGCAAAACTCTTCATATTGCAATTTCAGATAGTTCAAAACTTGGTTTAATGAGAAATTTAAAAGCTATTACAAAAAAAAATATTGAATTACACGCTGCTAAAGTTTCACAAATTTCTGATTTTATTGAAAAACTATTAAGTCAAAGTGGAGATATAACTACTGCAAAAATTAGAGAAGAAAATGTAGCAAAAGAAAAAACTAAAACTTTCGATTCTGATTTGGGTGACGCAGGAGAGGTTCTTGAAAAACCACCTGAGGAAGATATTGAAGCGCTAGAAAATGAGTCTGAAGTTATAAAGTTCAGTACAGCAGTTGTGGCTGATGCAATTAAATCTGGTGTTAGTGATATTCACATTGAACCATATAGATTTTCTTCAAGAGTTCGTTATCGTGCAGACGGTATGCTGCAAGAACAGGAACAATACAGAAAATTTCTTCATGATAATTACGGTGCGGTAGTAACTCGTTTTAAAATAATGGGTAAACTAGATATTGCAGAAAGAAGATTACCACAAGATGGTGCAATTAATTTTAAAATAGATGGTAAGGTTGTCGATTTACGATTATCTATTTTACCGACCGCTAGTAATGAAAGAATTGTTATGCGGGTACTAAATAAAGACGCAGGAGATATAACTCTTGAACAATTGAATTTTGAAGATGCTGATTTAAAAAGTTTAAGAAAAGCAATTCATAGCACTCAAGGACTAATTCTTGTAACAGGCCCTACTGGTTCAGGAAAATCAACAACCTTGTACAGTATTCTTAAAGAAGTAAGTCAACCACATTTGAATATTTTAACTGCAGAAGATCCTGTAGAGTATGAGTTACCTGGGGTTGGACAAGTTCAAATTAAAGATGATATAGGCCTAACTTTTTCGGCCGCATTAAGATCTTTTCTTCGTCAAGACCCAGAAATAATTTTAGTTGGAGAGATGAGAGATAAGGAAACGGTTGATATTGGATTAAAAGCTGCGCTTACTGGACACTTAGTTTTTAGTACACTTCACACGAATGATGCACCAAGCACAATTACAAGATTACAAAATATGGGAACGCCTGATTATTTAATTAGTGCTGCAACCCAAATGGTATTAGCACAGAGACTTGCAAGAAAAAATTGTAAGGAATGTAGAGTTCCTGATGATGATGTTACTCCAAAAGTTTTAACTGATTTAGGTTTTTCTCCTGAACAAGCATCAAGAGTAAAAGCTATTAAAGGAAAAGGCTGTCCAAAATGTAAAGACTCAGGCTACAAGGGAAGACAAGGAATTTATGAAATTTTAGTGGTTACTAAACCAATTAAAGAAGCCATACTTAGACAAGCCACTACTCCTGAGCTAAAGGAAATTGCAATAAAAGAAGGATTTCAAACTATGCAAGACATGGGAAGAAGAATGATTGCAAATGGCGAGCTTAGCTTTAGAGAATTTGAGCGTGTATTATCTTCATAATTAACTAAAAAATGGAATTATTTACATACAAAGGTATTTCAGAAGGCAAATATGTTGAGGGTGATATTGAAGCTTTAAACCAAGATGAGGCTTCGCATAAGCTTAAAGAAAAAAAAATAATCATTACAAACTTAATTAAATCAAAGAAAAAAAAAGGTGAAGAAAAATCCAAAGCCAAAGGCAAAGGTGGTGGATTATTTTCTAGTTTTGGAGGAAAAAAGAAACCAAAAGTAGAAGATATACTTATTTTTTCAAAACAATTTGCAACAATGGTTAAAGCAGGCCTTCCAATATTGGAAGTTCTTGGAATGTTAAGAGACCAACTTGAAAATCCTGGAATTAAAGAAATAATTGAAGATATAAGAAAAAGTCTTGAAGGCGGTGTAACATTATCAAAATGTTTTGAAAAATATCCTCAGTACTTTGATAATGTTTATGTAAACCTAATCAAAGCCGGTGAAGCCAGTGGTAAACTAGATGTGTTCCTATTAAAAATTGTTGATTCACTAGAAAAAAAAGAAAAAATTAAAAAGAAAATTAAGGGAGCACTAATGTATCCTGGAATAATGTTTTCTGTTGCCATTACCGTTAGTGCTTTTATGTTAATTAAAGTCGTACCAGTATTTGCTAAAATGTATGATGGGATGGGAATAGCGCTACCTAAGCCAACTGCTGTTATTATGGCTATGAGTGATTTTCTAAGAGGTACAGGGGGATTTATCATGCTTATATCAATAATAGTTTTTGTTTTTGGTTTTAGATATTTAACAACAAAGAATGCAACCTTTCGATATAAGTGGCACAAACAAGTTTTAAAATTACCAGTATTTGGAGATATGATTTTAAAATCTTTGCTTGCAAGGATATCTTTGATTTTAGGAAATCTTAGTGCTGCTGGTGTTAATTTGTTAGAAAGTTTAGAAATAGCAAAATCAGTAAGTAATAATATGGTTGTAACCGAAGCTTTAGAAAATGTTAAAAAAGGAGTATTTTCAGGAGATACTTTAACAAAACTTTTTTTAAAGGAACCTTTGTTTCCACCAACGTTTAGCCAATTAATTTCTGTTGGTGAACAAACTGGACAATTAGACGAAATGTTTGGATCAGTTGCATCATATTACGAAGAAGAATTTGATGGTACCGTTGATAATATGTCGAGTTTGATTGAACCTATTATGATTGTATTTATGGGAATAATGATAGGTGGATTAATGATTGCGATGTATTCACCGATATTTAATGTTGGAGCTTTAATAGGTTAGATTTTTTTCGTCAATATCAAATGGTTTACCCAACCAGTTTGATCTTTTTTAAATACCGCATTGTCCATAATTTGTTTTATAAAAAAAGTTCCCAAACCGCCTGGTTTAATATCATCTAATTTTCTATGCTGAATATTTTCTGGAACTACCTTTTTCCCTTTGTCAAAAAAACCTATTTCTAATTCATCATTTTTTAGCGATATTTTAATTTCCATTCTGTCAGTTGTTTCTTTAATTCCTTTATATCCATGCTTAACTATGTTTTGCGCAGCTTCTGCAATTGCTAGGACTAGCTCATCTTTTTGATCTTGTGGTATATTTATTTTTTCAAATACATCTCTTGAGAAAACTCTAACCTCTTTAAGGCTTGCAGTGCTTACAAGAAAATCTTTTGACTCTGAAAGGTTCATTATTCAAGGTTAAGTATCTGTTCAAGTTTTGCCATCATAATTACTTTTAAAACAGATTTGCTTACTTCTTTAATTACTACTTTTGTGTTTTTTTCTAATGCTCTTTGATGACTTTCTATTAAAACTGAAATTCCAGATGAATCCATATATTGCACGTCTTTTAAGTTTAAATGAACTTCTTTCCCAGAATCTACTATTGGTAAAATAACTTCTTTGGCCTTATCTGTAACATCCATGTCAATCTCACCATTTAGAAAGACTGTACTGACGTTGCCATCTTCTGTAACCTTATAAGTCATTGTGAATTACTGATAACATAAATAAGAATTATTAAAATATACAAAATTAGACCCATTATGGGCTATTGTCTAAATTTATTACCAATATCTTTGATTTTATAGTATTTACTAATACTATAGAATAAATAAAGATTACTTATTAAAAAAAAAGGACGGGAAAATGAAAAATAATAAAGGTTTTACGTTAATAGAATTATTAGTTGTAGTTGCAATTATTGGAATTCTGGCAGCCGTTGGAACTGTTGCTTACCAAGGTTACACTTCAGGAGCAAAAAAGAATGCTACGAAATCTAATCATGCCGCGGTAACAAAATTTATCGCTGCTGAATTAGCAAAATGTAACATGGGAGAAGATAAAGTAATGTTAGGCGAAACAACTACTACTGGAACAGGTGATGATGCTGTAACAACTACGGCAGGTTATGAATGTGGTTCAGCAGCCTCTGGAGTACCAGCTGCAGCAGCAAGTGCTTTGTCGGACTTTAAAAATTCTTATTCAACAGGAAACGTAGCTGTAAAAGCAGAATCTGATTTAGTATTAGGTCAGACTAACGTTCAAGAAGCTTCTAAAGTTATAACTATAGAAACTTGTTTTGATGAAATAGGTGATACACCAGCTTGTGTAAAAGATGATGACGATTCATCTATGAAAAACACTGTAACTGTCGAGTAGTTATTTAAGAAGTTTAACTTAGTATAAAAATTTATGACTACTAAAAGTTCCGGATTTACTTTAGTGGAGCTTTTAGTAGTCGTTGCAATAATTGGAATTTTGTCTGCTGTTGGTATTGTATCCTATACTGGCTATACAGAATCAGCAAAAGTAAGTTCAACAAAAAGTATTATGCAGCAAATTGCTCTGATGCAAACAGAGTATCTTTCAAATGTAGGTGGCTATTACGTAACCACAGCAGGTACAACATGCGAACCAACCGCAACTACGTCAGCAAACATTGAAAAAGAACTTTTTCCAAAAGGAGAAAACGCTGATGGCGCAATAGTAGGCGAAGACGTTATAACCACTGCAAACGGATTTGAAATGTGTATAGTAGCAAGTGGTGGTGGATATACATTGTTTGCTGAAAATGACGGTGGCTGCAAATTAGCTTTAACACAATCAGGCATCTTAAATGATGATGATTGTTAGCAAAATAATTCAATAATTTTCTATTAAATTGACACAAAATGGGGCTTGGAAAAGCAAAGCTAATAAAATGAGGAGTTCTCAAATTTATATATAGTTCCATTTTTTTTTAAAACATGCTTTATTCATCTCAATGAATAAAAAGTGGAAAAAAAGAATAAAAAGAAAAAAATCTTTAAAAAAGGAAAATAAATCAACTGGAATACTCCCAGTTTTATTTATTGTTGCTTTAATATCTTTATTCTCCGAAACAATGCGATCTATTCCCGTAGGAGCTTTTAGTGATAATTTTTCTAATATATCTTACAAAGTTCCTAAATTAAATTCAGAAATTTTTGAAAAAAAATTCATAAAAAATAATAGTAAAATTAAATACAAAAATACTAAAGAACAAGCTGTTCTTAAAGTAGAAGAAATAACCAATAAAGACAAATTACTAAAAGAAGAAGAAATGATTATTGCCAAAATTATTGATAATGATTTTAGTTTTAATGAGGAAAGAATAGAAATTAAAGAAACTGTAAAAAAAGATATTATTATTGATGCACCTAAAGTAGAAGAAACTATTAAATTAGCCGCAGATACCAAAGCCAAATCGATTATAATCAATGGAGAGGAAACTTTAATTCCAGGTTCTTCTGATAAAAATATAACTTATATGCAGATACTGCAAAATCCAAACGATTTAGATTTAAATTTAAAATATGCAAAACAACAGAGTGATGTTGGAAATTTTAAACAAACTATAGCGACCCTTGAAAGATTGAACATGTTATATCCTGATAATCTTGAAATAAAACTTTACTTACTTTCTGTACTTGTTTCTGCTGACTCGCCTAATAAAGCTTTAACAGTAATTGAAGAGATAAAAAATAACGAAGATGTAACTGCTGAAGATTTAGAAGTAGTCAATCAAATTGAAGAAGAAATGAAAGCAAGGGGTGCACCGAAGCGATGGTATATTGCTGCTGATTTTAATCTTGGAGGAATTCAAAATAATAATGTTAACTCTGTTTCAAAAACAAGAAAAAAATTAAGTTCTAACGAAATGTCAGAATTTAATACAGCAAGAGTAGACAGAACATATACTGGAACTTTAGGCTTGACTGCAGTGAGAGCTTTAACTGAAAAATCTTCATTAACAATTCTTCCATCTTTCACTGAGTCAAGACAAGATGACGAAACATCAGACGATTTCCAAAGCTATAGTTTGTATTTAGGTTTTGATACAATGTTTAAAAACCAATCTTTAAGTTCTAATGTTTCATTTGGAAAAGTGGATTACGATGAAGATGCAGACAGTTTTTCGATGGCGGCAGGATTGTCAGGATCTTTTGCAGTAAATCGACATTCTTTTAGTTATGGTTATAGTTATTCTGATGCAAGGGGTAATATGAACTCAGAAGATACAACAGCTCATAATACTAATGCAATTGGTCATGGTATTTCACTTGCTTATGGCATAGCAATTAATGAACTCGTTTCTTCAGAAACTGGTTTAGGATTTAGTGTCTCTGAAGCAGTAGATGGAACTAATGATGTTGCAACATATGATTTTAGTTATAGATTTAATTTTGCATTTCCATGGGCTTATGTATCAGTAGGTGAAGCTTTAAGTTTTAATGATTATTATCATGTGGATACAAGTATAGATCAAAACAGAATTAGATCCGATTACACAAATACTTTTGATGTTATGTTGATTAAATCTTTAGGTGAAATTTTTCCTGCACTTGATCCAACTAACAGTATTGAGCTTACTATTTCATATGAAAAATTATTTTCTGAAGCAAATATAATAAACTACGACTATATTTCAGATTCATTCTCATTTGGTATTGCTAAGTCAGTTCAGTTAAATAAATAAGATATTAACAATTCTCTAATAATATTAGTTAAAAAACCCAGCAAAAGAGCCCCAATTTGGTTCAAATAAAACTTTATAAGCACGTAAAAATTGGTATATAATTTTTTTTTATGAAAAAAATTCTATCATTAGTTGTTGGTTTTATGCTTATGGTTTCTAACCTACAAGCAGCAGAAAAAATTAGTGTTGAAAAACAACTAATAGGAATTTTGGGAGCGATATCAGGAACAGTAAAAACCCAAACTAGAGAATTAAAAACTGGTGATAAAATTTATTTAGGTGAAACCATATTATCTGGCGCAGATTCAGGTACTCAAATATTACTATTAGATCAATCAACTTTTACTATTGGATCAGATTCTGAAGTAGTAATGGACACTTTTATTTATGATCCAAGCACCAATGACGGTAAAATTGTTGCGAGCGTTAAGCAAGGAAGCTTAAAAGTAATTTCAGGATTAATAAGTAAAAAAAATCCTGATAACTTAACTGTTAAAGTTCCAGAAGGAACGTTAGGATCTAGAGGAACTGAATTTCAAACACTAGTTTCGAAGAAAAGAACTGATACTTTATTAATAGGACCAGGAAAAAATAATACACTAGGCTTAAGACCTGGAGCAGTTGAGGTTGGAAACAAATTTGGAAAAACTTTATTAAACAAACCAAATAGTTTTACAAGTATGCAAGCCGGCAAAGCTCCTGCAAAAGCGAGACAGGTTTCAAAAAATCAACTTAAAAAATTCAAAAAGAAAATGAAAGCACTTAGAGTTGCAAAACTTGATGGTGCATCAAAAGATGAAAAGAAGGCTCTTAGAAAAAAAATTAGAAAAGAATTAAAAGCACAAGGTTTTGAAAAAGAAGAAATTAAAGCAATAATAAAAGAAAACCTTAAAAAAGATAAAGAAAAAAGAATTGTATTACTTAAAGAGAGAGGTGAGCTGTCTGATGCGGAAGCTCTGGAAATAGAAAGCGAAGATGTAGTTGAAGGAGCAGATGAAGCGACAGAAACTGAAATAGCAGAACCAGAAATAGCAGAACCAGAAACTCCTGAGATTGAAACAACTCCAGCTATTGAGAAAAAAGAAGTAATAAAAGAAAAGAAAACAAAAGAGAAAAAAGTAAATAAAAAGAAAAAGAATAAAAAGAAAAAAGC
>CACAFZ010000003.1 GCA_902531885.1 uncultured Pelagibacteraceae bacterium | reverse complement strand
TCTCATAATGAACCATTTTTGTTTCTGACCTTTGTATTTGCCTTTCCATATAATGCCCAGTAGATGTTCAGGTAAATCGTAAATTAAATAATCATCAATTTCTTTTATTAATGAAACATTTTTAATGCTTGTTTCTTCTTTTAATTCTCTAAGAGCTGCTTCAAAAAAATTCTCATTCACATCAACACCACCCTGAGGCATTTGCCAATAGTTTTTTGGATTATCTATTCTTTTTGCAACAAAAACTTTGTTTTCTTTATTTAGTACTACTATTCCAACCCCCTTTCTAAGGGGGAGATTTTTTAATTTATATTTCATAAATTATCCGCTAAGGAGTTTTATAGCAAAATCTAATTGATTATCGGTTTTAGTATTTATTCTAAATTCATCCGAACTTTCATCTATTTTTATGTCAGGAGAAACACCAACTTCAGAGATTGAGTCACCAGATGGTAAATAATATTTTGAAACAGTCAATCTTATTGCACCTTTGTTTTGTAAAGGAATTATTGATTGTACTGAACCTTTTCCATAGGTATCTTCACCAACTAATATTGCTCTTTTATGATCTTTTAAAGCACCAGCAACAATTTCGGAAGCAGAAGCTGATCCATAATTAATCAATACAACTAAAGTTTTACCTTCGATTAAGTCACCTTTTTTTGCAAACCATTTTCTATTTTCAGAACTTTTCCGACTTTTTGTTGATACAATCTCACCATCATCTAAAAAAAAATCAGTAATTTTAATTGCTTGAGTTAATAATCCACCGGGATTATTTCTTAAATCCAATATATATTTATTAATTTTTTTATCATTTTTGAATTTTTTAATTTTTTCTTTAATTTGTTGACTGCTATTTTCATTAAATGAAGTTAGTCTTAGATATCCAACATCATTTATTATCTTTGATTTTACTGAGGCAACTTTAATAATATCTCTAATAATTTCAAAAGTTAGTGCTTTTTTTTCACCAATTCTTCTCACTGTTATCACGATTTTACTTCCAATTGGTCCTCTCATTAATTCTACTGCTTCAGATAGTGATTTTCCCTGAACCTGCATGTCATTAATTTTTACAATATAATCACCTGCTTTTACTCCAACTTTTGATGCAGGTGAATTATCAATTGGAGAAATAACCTTCACAACGCCAGCTTCCATGCTAACTTCAATACCAAGCCCTCCAAATTCTCCGCTAGTTTCCGTTTTCATTTCTTTAAACATTTCTGGAGACATGTAGGCCGAATATGGGTCTAAAGATTGAAGAACCCCATTTATTGCAGCATCCATTGATTCACTTTGATTAACTTCTTCAACATATTCCTTATTAATTTTATCAAGCACCTCACTGAATAAATCAATTTTTTTGTATATAGTTTCTTCATTTGCTGAAAAAGATATTTTAAAAAGAAAAAATTGTAAAAATATAATTGTATAAAATAATTTTTTCTTTTTCATATCATTATCTTTTCTTTTGGAATTAATTCTGACCATATTTTTTCTAATTCATAAAATTTTCTTTTCTCTGGATTAAATATATGAACAATTACATCAATACCATCAATAAGTTTCCAGTCTAAACTTTCTGCACCTTCTACTTTGCAATTTATAACTCCACTTTTTTTAAACTGCTCTAATACTTGCTCCGAAAGAGCTTGTATATGCCTAGATGAGGTTCCACTTGCTACTATCATATAATCAGCTATTGAAGATTTGCCGTCAAGATCAATTGAAACTATATCGAGAGCCTTATTATTATCTAAAACTTTAAGGATTTTATTTTTTAATTCGTAAATTTTATCCATTAATTACATTAAGACTATCAAATTTTTCTTAATTTAGAAGATGAAATATTAACTTTTTTAAAATTTATAAATTTTAATCCTTTTTTATTATATTTTTTGTAAGTAATGGACTTCAAAGATTTCGATCTATATTTATTTCTATCAAAAACTAATAATATGCATTTTGAAGCAATTTTTTGCCATTTATACCATTTGTGAAAATTGATAAGGTTGTCAGCCCCCATAATAAAATAAATTTCTTTATAGTTTTTATTTTTTTTTAGAAAATTTATTAGATTAAACGTTTTATTAGATCTAATTTTATTTTCAAAAAATTTAACTTCAATATATTTTTTTTTTAGGCTTATTTTTTTAGATAGTTTAATTCTTTTACTTAAATTTAAGGAACTTTTATTCTTAATTGGATTTTTTTTAGTTATAGCCCATATTATTTTTTTTAATTTATATCTTTTTTTTGCTTCTTCAGATATTTTTAAATGTCCAATATGTGGAGGATCAAATGTTCCACCTAAAACTCCAATTTTCACTTTACTATTTTTATTCAATTATTTTCTTATCTGTCCTGATCCCAGAACTTCGTATTTATATGTTACAAGTTGATTTAAGCCAACAGGTCCTCTCGGTGGAAGTTTATTTGTTGAAATACCAACTTCACCGCCAAAACCAAACTCTCCACCATCAGCAAACTGAGTTGATGAATTATGAATTGCAATAGAACTTTTTACATTTTTTAAAAAATATTTTGCGGTATTTTTATTTTTTGAAATGATTGCATCTGTATGCATTGTACCATAATTATTTATATGTTTTATCGCCTCATTTATATTTTTTACCGACTTAACCGAAACTTTTGCAGATAAATATTCTGTAGACCAGCTCTTCTGATTTGCTTTTTTTAATTTTCCTTTAAATATTTTTTTAATTTTTTTATCCGAATAAATTATACATCCATTTTTTTCTAGTTCACTTAAAACTGGATTTACATATTTTTTTAATTTTTTTTCATGAATTAAAATTGTTTCAGTAGCTCCACAAATACTTGTATTTCTGAGTTTTGCATTTAAAATAATTTTTTTAGCTAGATTTAAATCAGCATCTTTATCTATATATGTATGACAAATTCCTTCCAAATGACCTATAACAGGTACTGAACTAAACATTTGGACTTTTTTTACCAAGTTTTTTCCACCCCTAGGTATTACAACATCAATATAATTTTCCATTTTGGATAGAATTAGATCTACTAATTTTCTATTCCTACTTTTTATGAATTGAACATAATTTTTATCAACTTTACAAATAGATAGAGCTTTTCTAAAAAGTTCAGCAATTAATTTATTTGAAAAATATGCTTCAGAGCCACCTCTCAATATCACACAATTTCCAGATTTAAAACACAGGCTAGAAACATCAGAGGTTACGTTTGGTCTGCTTTCATAAATAACCGCTATAATTCCTATCGGAATAGTTACTTTTTTTATTATTAAGCCATTTGGTCGATTCCATTTATCTAAGGTTACGTCTGTTGGATCTTTTAACTTAGCTATTTTTCTTACCGACTTAACAATTTCTTCCAATTTATTATTATTAATTTTAAGTCTATCGATTAGATTTTTTTTAAGCCCTTTTTTTATTGCAAAGTTAATATCTTTTTTATTTTGATTAATAATTTTTTTTTTATTTTTTTCTAATAGTTGTGAAAATTTATTTAAAACTTTATTTTTTAATTTAGTGTTAATTTTACTATTAAAAGCTTTCGAAGCATTTTTCCCTACAGATGTTAAATAATTATTCATTTAAATTTCCACCATATCATCTTTATGAACAACTTCTGATTTTGAAATATATCCTAATAATTCATTAATTTTATTTGAGTGTTGACCTTTTATTTTAGAAATTTCATCTGACGTAAAAGAACTTAAACCTCTAGCATACTCTTTCATATTTATATCTAATATTTTTATATGATCTCCCTTATAAAAATTTCCATTAATTTTTTTAATTCCTGCAGCAAGTAGACTTTTACCTTTTTTTAAAGCATTTATTGCCCCGTCATCAACTATTAATTCTCCTTTAGGAGAAATAGAGCTTATAATCCATTTTTTTCTTGCATCTAATTTCGAAATTTTTGGTAAAAACCAGGTACATATATTCTGATCAATTATTTTTTTTATCGGACGAACTGATAATCCATTTGCAATTGCCATAACACAACCAGATGTTTGACAAACTTTTGCAGCATCTATTTTAGTTTTCATTCCTCCTGTTCCATATTCTCCTATACTTTTTGTTGCTATTTTTTCAATTTCTTGATCTATATTTTTAATCTCTTTTATTAACTTTGCATCTTTTGAAATTTTTGGATTTTTTGTATATAATCCATCTACATCTGACAATAATATTAAACAATCTGCACCTGATATTTGTGCGACTCTTGAGGCCAACCTATCATTATCTCCATATTTAATTTCAGTCGTTGCTATGCTATCATTTTCATTAACTATAGGAACAAATCCTAATTTAAATAAATTATCAAAAGTTCTTTTTGCATTTATTGCTCTTCTTCTTTTCTCGGTGTCTTCCAAAGTTAACAATATCTGAGAAAGATTAATTTTTTTTGAACTGAAAGTTTTTTTAAATAAATTCATTAATTCTATCTGGCCTATGGAAGCTACAGCCTGACTTTTGTCTAGTTTAAGATTTTTTTTATTTAAATTTAATTTTTTACATCCTAAAGCTATAGCTCCAGAACTTACAATTATTACATTTTTTTTCTCATCTAATAGTTGTTTAATATCTCTACTAAATTCTGATAACCATTTTTTTCTTATAATTTTTTTGTCATTAATTAGTAAAGATGACCCTATTTTTATTACTATTTTTTTTGAACTATTAAGATACATAATTAATTAATTTTGATTTTATTTGAGATATTGACAATTTACTCATAGTTGAAAGGGTTAAAACTTTTTTTTTTATTTTTTTTGTAAATTTTTCTTTTTTCTTAATTACTTCTTTTTTATCAATTAAATCAACTTTATTTAAAACAACTAATTCATTTTTTTTTAATAAAGCTTTGCTATATTTACCTAATTCATCTCTAACTTGCTTATATGAATTAAATAAATTTTCATCATTAATATCAATTAAATGTAAAAGTGTTTTACACCGTTCTATATGTTTAAGAAATTTTATACCGAGTCCAGTTCCAGAATGAGCTCCCTCAATTAAACCAGGAATGTCGGCTAAGGTGATTTCTTTGTCATCATAAATTGCAACACCTAAGTTTGGATTTAAAGTTGTAAATTTATAATTTGCAATTTTTGGTGTAGCACTTGTTATAGAAGCCAACAAACTTGATTTACCTGCATTTGGCAAACCTATTATTCCTATATCAGCAATAGTTTTTAGTTGTAGCCAAATCCAAAACTCCTCGCCTTTAAAACCTTTTGTGAATTTTTTTGGAGCTCTATTTGTTGAAGACTTAAACTTTGTGTTTCCTATCCCTCCTCTTCCTCCAATTGCCGCAACAAACTCCTCATTTTGTATTTTAAAGTCATAAATTAAAGTTTTATTATCTTCTTCAAATAATTGAGTTCCAATTGGAACTTTTAAATATAAATTATCTCCGCTTTTGCCTGTCTTATTTTTACCCTTTCCATCCACACCTCTTTTTGCTTTAAAATGTTGTTGATATCTGAAGTCAATTAAAGTGTTCAAATTTCTTTCCGCTTTTAGGATAACTGATCCACCTTTTCCACCATCTCCCCCATCTGGTCCTCCAAATTCAATAAATTTTTCTCGTCTAAAACTAGGTGATCCAGAGCCTCCATCTCCTGCTTTAATATATATTTTTACTTGATCTAAAAATTTCATGATACAACCGATATTGTTTTAAAGTTGTATTGATTAATTGGGTTTTACAGAAACAAATGTTCTATCAGATTTAGTTTTTTTAAATTCTACTTTGCCTTCAACTTTAGCAAATATAGAATGGTCTTTACCCATACCAACGTGTTCTCCAGGAAATATTTTTGTTCCTCTTTGTCTTACTATTATATTGCCTGGTATGACATATTGACCACCATATTTTTTTACACCGAGTCTACGACCAGCACTGTCACGTCCATTTCGAGATGATCCACCTGCTTTTTTTGTAGCCATAATTAAATCTTACTTTTTTCCTCTTTTATTTCTTTTTTCTCTACTTTTTTCGCTTCGGAAAGTATAGCACCATCTTTAGTAAAAATTTTTTTTATCTTTATTAGAGAATATTGTTGTCTATGTCCATTTTTTCTTCTTGAGTTTTTTCTTCTTCTTTTTTTGAAAATTAAAATAGTTCTATTTTTGCTATTTTTCATTAATTCTGCTTCTACTTTTGCACCTTTAACCAATGGAGAGCCGACTTCCAATGTTTTGTCATCTCCATATGCAAGCACTTCATTAAATTCTATTTTAGTTTCAGGTTTACTATTTTTAAGCTTTTCGATTTTTAATATATCGCTAGCTTTAACTTTGTACTGTTTTCCACCTGTTTGTATTACTGCAAAAGACATTTTAAATCCTTAATTTTTATAAATGGCAATATAGTTCTAGGCTTCTTTTAGTCAAGTTGAATAAATTAGAAATTATCCTTTAAATCTCTTAGTTTTGAAAAGTCTTCTAGATTTTTTGCTCTTAAAAAAATATTACATGCTAATTCTTCGCCAATTGTTGAAGGAAGTGTAGGTAAATTATTTTTTAATTTATCTTTAATTTCAAAAATTTTTTTTTCTAAATTTTTATTATTTTTTTCATATTGTAAGCAAAACATTGAATTTTTAAGAGTATATTCATGCCCACAATAAATTTTAGTATCAATGGGAAGTTTTTTTAGTTTATTTAAAGAAGCAAACATTTGTTCATACGTGCCTTCAAATATCCTGCCACAACCAAGCGAAAAAAGTGTATCTCCAGTAAAAGCTATTTTATCTTTTGAAAAATAAAAACAAATATGACCTAACGTATGCCCTGGAATATGAATAATTTTTGCTTGAAAATCTTCATTCATCCATGTTTGATTATTTTCAACAAATATATCTATTTTTGGAATTTTATCTTTATCGTTTATAAATCCAACAATTTTCACTCCATATTTTTTTTTTAACTCATTATTTCCACCAATATGATCATAATGATGATGTGTATTTAAAATAAATTTTAAATTAATATTTTTTTTTTCAACAAAATCAATAATTGGTTTAGCTTCACTTGGGTCAATTACGCATGCGTTTTGGTTTTTTTCATTTATTATCAAATATGAATAATTATCTTGCAGGCATTTAATTATTTCAACTTTCATACTATTTTTCTATTAAAAAAATTCCTAATTGAGAAAATAAATTTTTATAACTTAAATTTTGACTATTAATTTTTATATTTTTTTTATTACAATAATTTACAAAATCTTTAATAGTACACATATGAAGATTTGGAGTGTTATACCATTCATTGGGTAAATTTTTTGTTATTGGCATTGTGCCTTTAAAAAGCAAATGTAATCTAACTTTCCAATATCCAAAATTTGGTATTGTAACAATTGCTTTTTTTCCAACTCTTAATAATTCGGTAATTACATTTTCTGGATTTAGAAATGCTTGAAGTGTTTGACCTAAAATAACATAATCAAAAGATGATTTGGGAAATTGTTTTAAATCTTTTTCAGCATCTCCTTCAATAACTGTTAATCCTCTTTCTATACATTTTTGTACATTACTCTTTGATATTTCCAAACCTCTTATATCATTTGTAATATTTTCATTAATATATTTCATTAATTCACCATCACCACAACCAACATCCAAAACTTTTGAATTTTTTTCTACTAATTTTGCTATTATGTTAAATTCTTTTTTCATTTAGTTTGTTATATGATGTGTTTAAAAAATTTTTAATTGTATTTAGAAAATCAGGAACATCTAATAAAAATGAGTCGTGACCTTTATCAGATGTTATTTCAGCAAATCCAACATTTTTTCCAATAGAATTTAATGCAATTACTATTTCTCGATTTTCAGAGGTTGGGTATAACCAATCAGAAGTAAAAGATATAATAAAAAATTTTGTATCAGATTTTTCAAATGCTTTTGAAAGGTTTCCATTAAATTGTTTTGTAAGATCAAAATAATCCATTGCTCTTGTTATATAAAGATAACTATTTGCATCAAATCTATCTACAAATACTGAGCCTTGGTATCTAAGGTAACTTTCAATTTGAAAATCTGCATCAAAACTAAAATTTAAGTCATCTCTTTCCTGGAGTTTTCTTCCAAATTTTTCTTCCAAACCTTTTTTTGATAAATAAGTAATATGTGCTGCCATTCTTGCAACAGCCAATCCTTTATCTGGCGACTTTTTGTTTTCTTCATAAAATCCTTTTGACCAGTTATGGTCCGCCATAATGGATTGTCTTCCAAGTTCATTTAGTGCTATGTTTTGTGCAGAATGACTGGCAGTGCAAGCTATAGGTATAGCGGTTTCTGATTTATCTGGAAAATTAGAAACAAACTGTAAAACTTGCATTCCCCCCATTGACCCACCTAAAACTGAAAATAATTTTTTAATTTTAAAAAATTCTAATAAATGATATTGAGCATTAACCATATCATTTATAGTTATAACTGGAAATTCTGTTCCAAAATTTTTATTAGTCTTTGGATTTATATTGCTTGGACCATAAGAGCCCATACATCCTCCAATTACATTTGCACAAATTACAAAATATTTTTCTGTATCTATAGCTTTTCCAGGTCCTATAAGATAATTCCACCAACCTTCTTTGTTAGTTATGGGGTTTATACCTGAAACAAACTGATCTCCTGAAAGAGCATGAAATGCTAAAATTGCATTATCTTTTTTATCATTAAGTTTACCATAGGTTTCGTATGCTAATGGAAAATTAGATATAGTTTGTCCACAATCAAGCTTCAATGGTTTATCAATAATTAATCTTTTTACCTTTTCTATATTGTTCATTTTTTTCTTATCTTTGAATTGTGAGGTAAAAAAACTTATTTAGCGGTTTTTTTATAGCGCTCGCAATTCAGTTAAATCAGCGCATTTGTTTAATACATTATACCTTTTTATATGTCAATTTTTTATCTATAAGGTTAAAAATTATTGAAAATTATGACTTTACCAAGTTTTAAAAGAATTAAAATAGAAGCTTATAAACCAGGAGGATCTTTTTTAAAAAAAAAAAGAAATACAATAAAGCTTTCAGCAAATGAGTCTGCTTTGGGTTTTAGTCCAAAAGTTAATAAAATTTTAAAAAACAAAATCAATATTTCTAAATATCCAGACAGTAAATCAAGTGAGCTAAGAAAGTTAATCTCAAAAAAATTTAGTTGTGACTTCAATAAAATTATATGTGGCTCAGGTTCTGACGAAGTAATTCAAATGTTATGTCAACTTTTTCTTAAACCTGGTGATGAAGTAATAGTACCAAAATATAGTTTTTTGATGTACAGAATTTATTCATCTATAGTTGGTGCAAAAGTAATTTTTTCAAAAGAAAAAAATTTTAAAGTTTTAGTTGATGAAATATTAAAGAAAGTTAGTAGGAAAACTAAAATTGTTTTTTTAGCTAATCCAAACAATCCAACTGGAACATATTTATATAAAAATGAATTAATTGATTTAAGAAAAAGATTAAGTAAAAAAATTTTACTAGTTATTGATGATGCATATGATGAATATATGAAGGATAAAAAATATTCTTCAGGTCTAAAAATTTTTAAAAAAAATAATAATGTATTTATTTTGAGAACTTTTTCAAAAGCTTATGGCCTTGCCTCTCTAAGAGTGGGCTGGGGATATGGAAGTAGAGAAATTATAGATGCGCTAAACATTATTAAACCTCCCTTTAACGTAAATAGGGTTGCACAACTGTGTGCAATAGAGTCTTTAAAAGATAAAAAATTTATAAAAAAATCAGTAAAACATAATTTATTTTGGGGAAAAATAATTAAAGAATCTATTAAAAAATATAGTATTACTACAAATAAAGTAAGTGGAAATTTTCTTTTACTAAATTTTAATAAATGTAAATTATCTGCAAATAAAGTAGAAAAAAAATTACAAATTAAGGGTTTAATATTAAGAGAAACAAAAACTTATGGTATAAATAATTGCTTAAGATTAACTATTGGAAATAGTAGAGAAAATAAATTATTTTTAAATACTGTAGGTAAAATTTTCGAAAATGTTCAATAAAGTACTAATTATTGGTTGTGGACTATTAGGTTCTTCTGTTTTAAGAGGGATTTATAGTAAAAATTTATCAAAAACAATATTGGTATATGAAAAATCTAAAAAAAATATTTCAAAAATTAAAAAAATAAAACCTAATATTAAAATTATAAAAAAACTCGACAATCACATAGGAGATGTTGATTTAGTTATTATTTGTACTCACATGAGTGAGTACAAAAAAATAATTCACAAACTAAACAAAAACTTAAAATCAAAATGTTTAATAACCGATGTTGGATCAACAAAAATAAATGTAATTAAACTAAAAAACAAATTTTTAAGTAAAAGGTTATACTGGATATCAAGTCATCCAATAGCAGGATCTGAAGTAAGCGGTCCTGAGCACGGAAGTAAAAATTTATTTTTAAATAAATGGTGTGTAATTATTAAAGAAAAAAGAAAAGTTTCAAAAAAAATTGATTTACTAAAGAAATTTTGGAAAAAACTTGGTTCTAAAGTCATTTTAATGGATGCAAATAATCACGACAAAATTTTTTCAATAACTAGTCATTTGCCTCACTTAATTGCATATAATTTAATTAAAACAGCTCAAGATTCACAAAAAATTCAAAGAAAAAATTTGGTCAAATTCAGTGCTGGAGGATTAAGAGATTTTTCAAGAATAGCTGCATCAAATGAGATAATGTGGAGAGATATATTTTTTAGTAATAATAGTATTATTCAAGCCATAAATTTATTTACTAGAAATTTAAATTCATTTAAAAAAAATATTCAAAGTAAAAATAATAAGAAACTTTTATCAAAGTTAGTTAATTCTAAAAAAGTAAGAAAACAAATTGTTCTATTAAAACAAGATGTTGCAAAACCAGATTTTGGAAGAGAATAACTTATATTTTGCAAACTTTTCTAACTTTTAGATTTGCCGTTTTTTCTATTCTACCTATTGTTTCTTTGATAGGCATTGTAATAACTTTTTTTTCTGGTCCATAGGCATGAATTAATTTTTTTGAATTAACACATAGTGCTACATGGCCTTTCCAATATATAATATCTCCTCTTTTATATTTTTGTTTTTTATTAATTTCTTTTTTAAATTTAATTTGATCAACTGTATCTCTTGGAAAAAATTTGTTATTAAATTTATAAAATATTTGAATTAAAGCAGAACAATCGATTCCTTTAAAAGTTTTCCCTCCCCATTTATATTTACAATTATTATATAAATTTAAAATTTTAACAAAATTTCTTTCTTTTTTATTTATAAGAGTTATATCTTTTGTTTTTATCCATTTATTTTCTTCAAACATTACATAATTTTTTTTTTTTTTTAAAATTTGAATCTCACTAGAAAATGGCAAAAAATTATTTGACCCATAAATTCTAGTTTTTAAAACTTTTACTTTATATGAAGGGTTAAATTTATTATTAAATTTTTTATTCTTAATATAACCATAGTACCTGTCGTAAAATGTTTTTATTTTTAAAAAATTTTTTACTTTTTTTAATACTTTAAATTTTTCACCATATATGACTTGTGAGCTAATCTTAGCCTTAATTGAAGGACGTTCGTATACATCTATAAATGGATAAATGCAGTAATAATTATTTTGCACCAAATTTTATCTTGTCTTTAATAATCCACAAACATATCAATGAAGGAATTACCATTACTGTTGTTAATATGAAAAATGTTCCCCAATCTCCATTTAACCAATCGACAAGAGCCCCCGATGAGGATGCAAGAGTTGTTCTTCCCGCTGTTCCAATAGATGCAAGTAATGCGTACTGCGTTGCTGTGTAGGTTCTATCAACTAATAAAGAAATAAATGCAACAAAAGCTACTGTAGCGAATGCTGCTGAAATATCATCAGCTATGACGGCTACTGCAAATAACAACTCAGATTTTCCAGTCCAAGCAAGAGCGGCAAATAAAAGATTTGTAGCTGCCATAAATCCTCCAGCAACAAACATTGTTTTTATCGTTCCTGATCTCATTGCAAATATTCCACCTAGCAATGTAAAGACAACGGTTGTTATCCAACCCAAGGTTTTAGAATAAATTGCGATTTGTCCTTTAGAAAAACCAATTTCTTTATAAAAAACAATTGACATTCTTCCTAGAAAAGCCTCTCCAATTTTAAACAAGAAAACAAAACCTAAAATTCCTATAGCAATATTAAATCCATTTTTTTTAAAAAAACTGATTATTGGTCCACCAATAGTGCCTGTGATGTAAGCAATAAAATTGGTTATAAAATTACTTGATCCAAGTTTTCCTTCAATCATTTTATCAGTTTCTTTTTGTTTTTTTTGTCTATCACTTTCAATTGGTTCATGAACGAACATTAAACCAATATTCATTAGAATGATTACAACACCCAAAACAAGAAAAGTAGCTTGCCAATAATCGGCTATGCCCATATTTTCAAAAAATTCTGCAGTAAATAGAGCTATAACTCCTCCAAGCTTGTAACCTGTCCACCAGCCAACAACTGCCATAGCAGCACCTGCTGCCATAGATTTTCCCTCATTTTCATTTATCTGTTCAATTCTTAAAGCGTCTACAGTTATGTCTTGAGTAGCAGATGCTATAGCAATAATTAATCCTACGGTAATTAATAGAGCTAGATTTTGGGTTGGATTAATTAAACTCCACGCTACCAAGCTAAGTAAAATTATAACTTGCATTAAAACTATCCATCCTCTTCTGTGGCCTAATTTTTTTGTCAAAAATGGTATTTGAATTCTATCTATTATTGGTGCCCACAAATAATTAAAAGCATAAACACCAAATATTAAACCTGCCCATCCTATTGTTGATCTGCTAAGTCCTTCTTCTTTTAACCAGAGACTCAAACTACTTGCAATCAATACCCATGGAAAGCCGCTTATTGCTCCTAGAAGCAATATTCTTACCATTCTTATGTCTTTATAAACTAAAAGTGAATCAATCCAATTTTGTTTTTTTTCTTCCATTAATATTTTCTCCAAAAAGAAGGTATAAATAATACTAATATAGCAAACAGTTCTAGTCTACCTAAAATCATAGAGAAACTCAAAATCCATTTTGAAACATTTGATAATGTTGAGAAATTTCCATTAGGACCAATAATATCCCCCAATCCAGGCCCTACGTTTGAAATTGATGTGGCCGCTGCTGATATAGAAGTTGTGAAGTCTAAACCACTTATAGATAACAAAGCTGTAATTATAAAAAAAATGACAATGTATAAACATATAAATGAAATTACTGAAGACATAAATTTTTCATCTATATTATTATTGTCATATTTTATTATAAATATTCCTCTAGGATAGATTATTTTTTTTAACTCATTAATTATAAATTTAAATAATAATTGAACTCTAAATATCTTTATTCCACAAGCTGTAGATCCAGCACAGCCACCAATAAACATCAAAATTAAAAAAAATATTAAAGGAAAATTTCCCCATTGATCAAAATCTTTTGTAACATATCCTGTTCCAGTAAGAATAGATATAACATTAAATGAAATTGATCTTATGCTAACTTCAAAAAAACTTTTATTAACAGCACTTAAATAAATAAATAAAATTATTATAGAAAAAATTATTATTTTAATAAAAGTAGTTATTTGTGTATCAGAAAAAAAAATTTTTTGATTACCGTTTAAATATTTTATATATGCAATAAATGGAATACTTCCTAAAATTATAAATATCATTGAAACTATTTCTATGTAAGCACTGTTAAAGTGTCCAATTGACTCATTATAGTTAGAAAAACCACCTGTTGCTAGAGTCGTCATTGAATGTGTGATACTATCAAAAAAACTCATACCAAAAATATTGTAAAATAAGGAGCACAAAATTGTGAAAACTAAATAAATTAATATTAAACGTATTGTTATTTGTTTAGATTTAGGTAAAATTTTTTCTGCGGTATCATTTTGTGAAGTTTTAAATAGTTGCATACCACCAACATTCATAATAGGCATCAAAGTAATTGCCATTATTATTATTCCTATACCACCCAACCATTGCAGTATAGCTCTCCAAAATAATATAGATTTTGGTGCTTCATTCAAGTTAGTAATAATTGTTGATCCAGTGGTTGTAATTCCTGACATACTTTCAAAAAAAGAATCAGTGATAGATAGATCCAAATTAGAAAAAATAAATGGCAAAGATCCAAAAGTTGCGATTGTAAGCCATGATAAGGCAGTTAACAAGAAAGCCTCTGGTAAATTCAATTTTTTATCATGATCTAGATTTGAGAGAAAAAAAAGAACACCAAAAATAATGCAAATTATTGCAGAACTTATAAATGAAGAATCAAATTCTTTGAAAATTATCTGTATAATAATTGGCATACCCATAGATATTCCAAGTATTATTTGTAAAACTCCCAAAGTAAAAAAAACAGTTTTATAACCGGACATTTTGAAAGGACATTATTTTATGGTAAATAAATTTCAACTCTATAAGAATATTTATATAGACTAATTTTATAAGTAATTTTGTTATTAAGCGTGATTAATAAAGCAAACATCGAAAAAACTAATGCTTGGCCTTTTGTTGAGGCTAAAAAAATCTTAAAAGATCGAAAAAAATACATTGATAAAAAAGGTAAAATAATTTTACAGACTGGATATGGGCCTAGCGGCTTACCCCACATAGGTACATTCGGTGAAGTTGCAAGAACCTCAATGATTGTTAATGCATTAAATTTTCTTACAGACATACCAAAAGAAATAATAACATTTTCTGACGACATGGATGGGCTTAGAAAAATTCCAGATAATATTCCAAACCAAGAATTATTAATAAAAAACTTGCACAAACCACTTACAGATGTTCCAGATCCTTTTGGCAAATATAAGAGTTTTGGTGAACATAATAATGAAATGTTAAAAAAATTTTTAGACCAATTTAGTTTTAAATATATTTTTAAAAGTTCAACTGAGCTTTATAAGTCTGGCTATTTTAATGAAACACTCAAATTAATTTTAAAAAATTATAGAGAAATTATGGATATAATTATTCCTACACTTGGCAAAGAAAGGCAAAAAACTTATTCCCCCTTTTTACCTATTTGTTCAGATACTGGCATTGTATTAGAAATACCTATTTTAGAAGTAGATGAAAAAAATTCAAAAATCATATTTGATAATAATGGAAAAAAAATTGAAAAAAGTATTTTAAATGGAAGTTGCAAACTTCAATGGAAAGTTGATTGGGCTATGAGATGGTATGCAATTGATGTTGATTTTGAAATGTATGGCAAAGATTTAATTGAAAGTGCAATACTATCTTCAAAAATAATTAAATTACTCGGTAAATCAAATCCCTCAGGGTTTGCCTACGAACTTTTTCTTGATGAAAAAGGAGAAAAGATATCAAAGTCAAAAGGAAACGGCATAACTATTGATGAATGGTTAAACTATGCGTCACCTGAAAGCTTATCTCTATTTATGTATCAAAATCCTAAAAGAGCAAAAAAATTATACAAAGAAATAGTTCCCAAAGCTGTTGATGAATATTTAGATTTTATAGAAAGAGGAAAAACCCAAGATGAACTAAAACTATTATTGAATCCTGTTTGGCACGTTCATAATGGTACAATGCCAAAAGAAAAAAATATAATGACTTTTTCAATGCTTCTAAACCTAGTTGAAACTAGCAATGCTGATAGCAAAGAGCTTTTGTGGAAATTTGTTAAAAAGTATAAAAAAAATATTTCTGAAAAAAACCATCCTATTTTTGACAAACTCATTAGTTATGCAATTAAATATTTTAACGATATTATAAAAAAAAATAAAAATTATAAAAAACCAAATGCAGAAGAAAAAAAAGCTCTTCAAGCTTTAACAAATGTTCTAGATAGTTGTGATGATGATATGAAACCAGAGGATATTCAAACACAGATTTATACAGTTGGAAAAGAAAATGGCTATAAAGAAAATTTAAGAGATTGGTTCAAGTTAATTTATCAAGTTGTTTTTGGAGATGAAAACGGTCCAAGAATGGGTTTCTTTATTAGTTTTTTCGGAGTTAATGAGACAAAGCAACTAATTAAAGATAAAATTAAATAATGTTTTCAGTATTTAGATCCTTAATTTTTAAGTTAGATCCAGAATTGGCTCATACCTTAGCAATTAAGTCATTAAAATTGAGTCCTAATAAAATAAATAATATTAAAACAGACAATTCTATTGAAACAAATTTTTTTGGGAAAAAAATTTTAAATCCTATAGGAATTGCTGCAGGATTTGATAAAAATGCAGAAGTTTATAATCCTTTATTTAGATTAGGCTTCGGTTTTGTTGAGGTTGGCACAGTTACTCCTAAAAAACAATATGGAAATCCTAAACCGAGAGTTTTTAGATTAGAAGAGGATCAAGCTTTAATTAATAGATTAGGATTTAATAATTTTGGTGCAGATGTGATAAGTTCAAGAATTAGTTCAAACCTTCCCAATGGTCTGTTTGGTATAAATATTGGACCAAATATGAATACAGCAGATAGATTAGAAGATTATTTAATTTGTTTAAGAAAATTTCACAAACTTTGTGATTATTTAACAATAAATATCTCCTCACCAAATACTGAAAATTTAAGAAATTTTCACAATAAAATTGAGTTGGATCAATTATTAAAAACTATCCAAGAAGAAAAAAAAATATTGAAATCTAAAGTATTTCTTGCTTTAAAAATATCACCAGATATTGAAGAAAAAAGTATACCTAAAATTGCAGAACTACTTTTAAAACATGAAATAGATATTGTTATAATTTCAAACTCTTCTGACCAAAATAGAAATAATTTAAAAAATATTAATAAATTAGAAAAAGGTGGTCTATCTGGAAAACCAATAGAAAAAAAATCAAATTTATTAATAAATAAATTTTATAAATTATTAAATAATAAAGTTAAAATAATAGGAGTAGGAGGAGTCGATTCTGGCATAAGTGCATATGAAAAAATTATAAACGGAGCAAATTTAATCCAATTGTATACCGGTATGGTTTATAAAGGCCCAAATGTAGCTAAAGATATTAGCAATGAATTGATCAAAATTTTAAAAAATGAAGGTATGAAAAATATATCTGAAGCAATAGGTACTAAAAATTGATCTTGACTGCCTAGTTCAGAGCACTTATACAATCATAAAATTTATGGCAAAAAAATGCGAACTTACTGGAAAAAAACCTCTTAAAGGTCATAAAGTTAGTCATGCTAACAACAAAACTAAAAGAAGATTTTTACCAAATCTGAAGAAAGTAAAATTCAAGAGTGAATTATTAAATAAAAGTTTAAAACTTACAGTATCAAACTCTGGTATAAGGTCAGTTGATAAAAAAGGTGGCTTTGATTCTTTTATCAAATCAGCAAAGGCAAAAAATTTGTCAATTAGATTAAAAAAGCTAAAAAAATCTCTACTCATTAAATCAGCATAATGAGCTTATCATTTTTCGTCCTCTCATTTTTAATGGGGGGCATAGTACTGATTTCAAATTACTTAGTTCAGTTTCCCGTAAATAGCTATGGATTACAGGACATATTAACTTATGGAGCTTTTAGTTATCCTGTTGCTTTTCTTATAACCGACTTAGCCAATAGATTTTACGGTAAAAATTTAGCTAAGAAAATTGTTTATGTAGGTTTTTTTATAGGTATTTCTTTTAGTCTTTTTTTTTCAACTAATTTTTCAGATTTAATTTCAATTAGAATTGCTATTGGATCAGGTACAGCATTCATTGTTGCTCAATTATTAGATGTACAAGTCTTTGATAAATTTAGAAAAAATAAATGGTATGTTGCTCCTTTAACATCTTCTTTAATAGGGTCCATTGTTGATACCTTTTTATTTTTTTCAATTTCATTTTATGGAACTGGAACACCTTGGATAACTTTATCTTTAGGTGATTTAGCAATAAAAATATCTGTTACATTAATAATGTTAATTCCTTTCAGAATATTAATTAGAAATTTTAAAACAGCTGGCTATTAGTATAAAAACTTATAGGACAGGATTTTATAGACTAATTTAGCTACTAAAAAATTATAAGAATTAAACCCTTTAATTGGAGCCAGCTCGTTTATATCCGCACCAACAATATTTGAATTTTTTGCTGCAATTTTAATTATATTTAATGTTTCCTCCCAAAATAAACCGCCAGGCTCTGGAGTTCCAGTTGCAGGCATAATACTAGAGTCTAAACCATCTACATCAAATGTTAAGTAAACGGTTTTATTTTTAATCATTTTTTTAAACTTATTTAAATTCCACCTAATTTTATCTTTTGCCCAATAAATTTTAATTCTATTTGAATTTTTTTTTAAAAATGAAATTTCACTTTTTGAAATATTTCTTATACCAAATGATATTACAGATACGTTTTTATAATCAAGACATCTTCTAATTGCGGACGCATGAGAAAATTTTTCTCCATTATAACTTTGTCTTAAATCTGCGTGAGCATCAAAATGTAATAATAATAAATTTTTATATTTTTTTACAAATGGATTAATACATCCTGGTGTTATAGAATGTTCTCCACCAAGAGTCATAGGAAAAAGTTTTTTACTTAAGATTTTTTGGTTAGTATCAGAAATTTTTTTTAGAGCTTTTTTTATATTTCTATCTATTTTCAAAGGTTTAAGTGTCTTAATTCCTATTTTTTTAAAGGGTTCACAATTTAATTCTTCGTCATATAACTCTACTTGATGTGAAGCTTTAATGATTTCCCTAGGGCCATTTTTTGTTCCGCTTCCATAACTAACTGTTTTTTCCAATCCAAAAGGAACGATTACAACTTTTTCTTTAAAATTAAACTTATTATCAATTCCAAGAAATCCTTTTTTATTTGATAGATAGTTCAATTTTTATCCAAAAACTTTTGTAAAATTCTTTTTATCTCTTTTTTTCCAATTACCTCTATGATAGGCATCACTCGCAATTAAAGGCAAAACACTAGTTGCTTCTGCAAAAACCATTTGTTCTTTAGTTACATCAACC
Organism: uncultured Pelagibacteraceae bacterium; assembly: GCA_902531885.1. GTDB lineage: Bacteria > Pseudomonadota > Alphaproteobacteria > Pelagibacterales > Pelagibacteraceae > Pelagibacter. The sequence continues at coordinate 40,221 of CACAFZ010000003.1, read as the reverse complement.
TTCCCCCATGAACTTGCTTCTTTTAAAGTGGAACTACTACAAGCTCCATCTCTAGAATCCGCAACAGTAATTTGTACTGCATACTTGTGCATATCAACATTTTTACCCAGCAGTTCAGCACAAATAACAGTGTCTTGTATAAAATTTTTTGGGACACCTCCACCAATCATAAATAATCCTGAACCTTTGGATCTAATTTTAATTTCCGTTAACTCTCTAAATTCTCTTATTGAGTCAATTGTTAAGTGTTTTTTAGGATTATTTTCTTGGTGCATTACTAATCCAAAACCTGCACTAGAGTCAGTGAAAGCAGGGCAAAATATTGGCACACCATTATCATACGCAGTTTCAATTAAAGAATTTTTTTTTTTTGCATTAGTTTTTAAATATTTGCCAATTTCATTGATAAATTCTCTAGAAGTATAACTTTTAGGTTCTAGTTTATTTGCGATTTCACAAATAATTTTATCACACATTTGCAACTCATTCTCGTCAATATAAGTATCGTATATTCTGTCGATATAATTTTTTCTTAATTCCTTATCATCTTGGAATTGCGAACCTTGGTAATGCTTAAAACCAAGTGCTTCAAAAAAATCCATATCAATAATTGAAGCACCAGTTGCAACGATTGCATCTACCATTTTAAATTTAATCATGTCTCTATAGATATGCATACATCCAGCTGCTGAAGTAGAACCTGCCAAAGTTAAGAAAATTGTACAATCTTTATCCTCTATCATTTGATTAAATATATTTGCCGCATTAGCAGTTTCTCTCGAAACAAAAGACATTTTTTCCATTGAAGAAATTATTTTTCTTGCATCAAATGAAGTGATGTCAATGTGTTCTACAGGTTTTTTAAGAAATTCTTTCTTACTATTATGACCTACGGATTTTTTTTTAGACATCTAAGCAACAAGAAAAGATTTCTTATTTTCCTTGTCATACATGGTCATGATTGGATTATCTTCTACTTCGTAAATTTCATCAGAATAAAAACCATTAAATTTAGTTCTGAAAGTTAAACCATAAGCACCTAGCTGGCCTAATTCAATATAATCATTTTCTTTTATATTATTTGGAAGTATAAATGGTCCTTTCATATAGTCCATGCTATCACATGTTGGTCCGTAGAAATCAAAAGCTGTCATTTTTTTTGATATTATTCTTCCATTTGTTATTAACCTTGAGGGATAAACAATATTAGGGACTCCTCCATCAAAAAGTGTTCCATAAGTTCCATCATTTATATAAAGTTTTTGTTTCTTTCTTAAAATAACTTTTACAATCGTAGATCCACTTTCTGCTACAATTGCTCTTCCTGGTTCACAAAATAATTCTGGCATTTTTTCTAGTTTTAAATCACTAATATTTTTTTTAATTTCTTCAAAATAATTTTCTAAAGGCTGAGGAATTAAATCTGGATAAATTGTAGGAAAGCCTCCTCCTATATTTATGTAATCTGGAATAATCTTTGTTTTTTTTATTATACTGCTTATTTCTGATATACCTTTAGCATAAGAAATAGGATGCATACATTGGGATCCAACATGAAAGCTTAAACCAATTTTTTTAGCATATTGATTAGTTAATCTATATAATCCAGTTGCTTCAGAATTTAAGGCACCAAATTTTTTTGATAGGTCTATTTCTGCATGTTCATTTGAAACTGAGACTCTGACAAATAACTCTAAATCTTTTGCATTATTTGTACTATTAATAATTTTAATTAGTTCATCTTTAGTGTCTAATGAAAAAACTTTTACTCCATAATTAAAATAAGCTTCCCTTATACTCTCTCTACTTTTTACTGTATTCATATAGTAACACTTTGCTTTTGGATTTATATTTTTTACATTTTTTATTTCTGGTATTGATGCAATGTCAAAATTTGTAATTCCACTATCCATTACTGTTTTTAATATTTCATGATTAGGGTTAGTTTTAACTGCGTATAAAATTCTACCCGAAAAATTTTTTTGAAAAAAACTAGATGATTTGCGTATTGATTCCCTTCTTACACAGTAAACAGGGTTTACCGGCTTAAGTTGATTTATTAAATCATCAACAGACTTAAATTTTTTCATTTAGCCCCTCGTTGCAAAAAAAATTTATAAAAAAAAATTTGTATAATAAATATGCAAATTTCTTATAATTTCAGGATTTAAGGAAAATATCTCTTAATGTAAAGAAAATAATCTATTGAATTAATAACTTCTGAACATATATACAGTTAGATTGAATGAGAGAAAATAATAGAAATTTGGCAGATTTTAGTGGAAAATCACTACTCATAGTTGATGATGATAATCCTTTTAGAGAAAGATTGTCTAGAGCCATGGAAAAAAAAGGATTTTTGGTTTTACAGGCAGAGAGTGTAAAAAAAGGTATTACTGTTGCCAATATAGAGAAGCCTGCATTTGGGGTAGTTGATTTAAGATTAAATGACGGTAATGGCATTGAAGTTGTAAAAGAAATTCAAAAATCCAACCCAAATAGTAGAGTTATAATGCTTACTGGATATGGAAATATACCCACCGCTGTGTCAGCGATAAAGCAAGGAGCTTTAGATTATCTTTCTAAACCAGCAGATGCAGACGATGTTGAAAGAGCACTATTAGCAGACCCAAATAAAAAAGCTGAGCCTCCTGAAAATCCAATGTCTGCAGACAGAGTAAAGTGGGAACATATTCATCGCGTTTTTGAACTTTGTAACAGAAATGTCTCAGAAACAGCTAGAAGGCTAAAAATGCACAGAAGAACTTTGCAAAGAATTTTATCTAAAAGATCTCCTAAATAAAATAATCTTTTTTGTAATTAATGTCAAAATTAGTATTTTAAACAATTCCGCTAATAAAAAAGGTTTAGCCCCTAAATCAAATATAGGTTTATCCCAACCAATAAGAGTACCTAACCAAAGTATTCCAAACACATAAATTACCGAAACACTTAAAACTAGCTTTAAAAATATTAATAAAATATTTTTTTTAAAATCAAAATATCCAGATAAAAGAGCAGCAAATAAAAATCCAATTAAATAACCCATAGTAGGACCTGTAAAGTAAATTAAGCCAACACCTTTTTCTGGAGAATTAGAAAATACTGGCAAACCTATAATTCCTTCTAATAAATATAGACTAACTGTAGCAAACGCAATTTTATAGCCAAAACTGATTCCTAAAAACAAAACCACAAAAGTTTGCATAGTCATTGGAACTGGATAAAAGGGAATTTTAATTTTTGCTGACAAAGTTAATATAATTGAACCTATTATAATTACACTAATTTTTTTTACAATTTTTTGAGTATTTATAGATTTTACTATTTCCATATTTTTTATTTTACATTTTTAATAAAATTAATCTAGTTTTTTGTTAAATTTACAAAAACATCTTCAAGATCACCATCATCAGTAGATATATCATTAATTTTAACATTTTGATTACCCAAAAAACTTATAATTTTTTCAATTTCTAATTTATTTTTTTCATAAGAAACAATTAGTTCATTATTATTATTTGAAACAATTTTTAAAGTATCTAATGAATTATCTTTTATATTTGCTTTATTATTTAATACAAATCTTACTGTTTTTGTTTGTATTTTATCTAGAAGATTTTTTGTTGTATCTAAAGCTACCAGATCACCTTTATTTAAAATTCCTATCCTATCGCACATTTGTTGAGCTTCATGGATATAATGAGTTGTAAGAATAATGGTAACTCCTTGATCATTAAGTGATTTTAAATTCTCCCACAAATTTTTTCTTAATTCTACATCTACGCCTGCAGTAGGTTCATCTAATATAACTATTGGAGGCTGGTGCACCAATGCTTTAGCTACAAGAAGTCTTCTTTTCATTCCTCCAGACAAATTTCTAGAATAACTACTTGCTTGATCTTCTAGGGAAACAAGTTTTAAAATGATTTCAGTAATTCTTTGATTTTTTTTTACTCCATAAAAACCTGCATGTAATTCTAACAATTTTTTTGGATTAAAAAATGGATCAAGATTAACCTCTTGAGGAACTATACCCAGTGATGCCTTTACTTGTCTTGGATTTTTATCTAAATCAAATCCCCAAACATTTACTTCTCCAGAAGACTTTTTAACTAGTCCAGATAGAATATTTATAAAAGTGCTTTTTCCAGCTCCATTGGGGCCCAGTAGACCAAATATTTCACCTTCTTTCACCTCTAAGTTTAAATTATTTAAGGCATGAATAGATTTATTGCTATTTTTGGAATAAATTTTATTTAAATTTTTAACATGTAAAACATTTTTTTTACTCATATGGAGTTTACATTTATAACATTCGTTGAAATTAAGATATTTAATTTATATGAATAAAATAAAAAAAAGTGACCATTATTATCTTATAGACGGCTCAGGTTATATCTTTAGAGCCTATTATGCATTACCACCTCTTACAAGAAAAAGTGATGGAATGCCTACCGGAGCAGTAAGTGGTTTTTGCAATATGCTTTTTAAGTTATTGCAAGATGCTACATCAGAGCAAAACGACAGCAAACCAACCCACTTTGTAGTAATCTTTGATTCAGCGAGAAAAAATTTTAGAAACGAAATTTACTCAGATTACAAAGCAAATAGATCTGAAGCACCTGAAGATTTAATTCCCCAATTTGAATATATAAGAAAATCTGTAAATGCATTTAATCTTCCATCAGTTGAACTTTTAAATTACGAAGCAGATGATTTGATAGCTACCTATTCAGATCAAATATTAAAAGAAGGCGCACAGGTTACAATTGTTTCGTCTGATAAAGATTTAATGCAACTTTATAAAAAAAATGTTCGTATATTTGACCCAATGAAAAGTAAGTTTATAGATAAAAATGATATTTACAAAAAATTTGGTGTTAAACCAGAGCAAGTAATAGATGTGCAGTCATTAGCAGGGGATAGTAGCGACAACGTCCCTGGAGTTCCTGGAATTGGAGTAAAAACTGCAGCAGAGTTAATAAATACTTATGGAGATTTAGAAAATTTATTAAAAAATGCTAGCCAGATAAAACAAAACAAAAGACGTGAAACATTAATTGAAAATAAAAAAAAAGCATTAATAAGTAAAGAATTAGTAACTTTAAAAAAAGATGTTCCAGTTAAAAATAATTTAGATGAATTTAAATTAAATGAAATCAATAGGGAGAAACTTTATAATTTTTTAAGGGAGATGGAATTTAATAGATTATTGAGCTCTGTAATATCAAAATATGGTGAAATCTCATTTCCAAAAGATAAAAAAATCACAAAGGATCAAATTGATGAAAAAATTTCAAAAAAAAATTATGAAATAATAAAATCAGAAAGTGAAATTGATAAATGGTTAACCGAAGCCGAAGAGCTTGGTGAATTAGCCATAGACACAGAAACAACGTCATTGGATCCCCATCAGGCAAAATTAGTTGGTATATCTTTATCAACAAAAATAGGCAAGGCAGTTTATATTCCTATAGGTCATAAAAAAGGAGAAAATATAAATGAAACAATTGTATTAAAAAAACTAAAACCAATTTTAGAAGATAAAAGTATAAAAAAAATTGGTCAAAATATTAAGTTTGATTATATTATTTTCTTTCACAGGGGGATCGACGTTAACCCAATGGAAGATACAATGTTAATGTCATATGTTTTAGATGCTGGGAAAAATAGGCACAATATGGATACACTGTCTATTCTGCATTTAGATCATAAGCCGATTGCTTTTAAGGAATTAGTTGGGACAGGGAAAAAAGAAATTAATTTCAGCGAGGTAAATATAATGGATGCAAAAGATTATGCTGCTGAAGATGCAGATATCACCTTTAGACTATATAAAATTTTTAAAAAAAATTTAAAATCTGAAAAATTAACCAATATTTATGAAGTTTTTGAAAAACCTTTAATAAAAATTTTAGCAATTATGGAAATTAATGGAGTTAAACTTGACACATCTTCTTTGAAAAAACTTTCAATAAAACTTGATGAAAAGATAAAAACTTTAGAAGATAAAATTTTCAAATTATCTAAAAAAGAGTTTAATATTGCATCTACCAAACAGCTTGGTGAAATAATCTATAATGAATTAAAAATTTCAGCTCAGAAAAAAACAAAAAAAGGAAGTTTTGCTACTAGTGCAGCAGTATTAGAAGATTTAGCATTTAAAGGGCACAAATTTCCAAAGTTAGTTTTAGATTGGAGGCAATTAACAAAACTAAAAAATACATATTCTGATTCATTACCAGAACATATTAATCCTAAAACTAATAGAATTCATACTTCTTTTTTACTTGCCGCAACAACGACTGGTCGATTAGCATCTAGCGATCCAAATTTGCAAAACATTCCAATAAAAACTGAGAATGGAAAAGATATTAGAAAATCTTTTATAGCTGAAAAAGGTTATACATTAATTTCTGCAGATTATAACCAAATAGAAATGAGAATATTAGCAGATCTTGCAGATGTGAAAGAATTAAAAAAAGCAATTAGAAATAATGATGATATTCATTCTTTGACTGCAAGCCAGGTATTTAATACAGGTATTAAAAAAATAAATTCTGACATGAGACGAAAAGCAAAAGCAATTAATTTTGGAATAATTTATGGCATATCACAGTATGGCTTAGCAAAACAAATAGGAGTTTCAAATACAGAGGCTGAAGAATTTTTAAATTCATATTTTTTAAAATTTCCTGAAATTAAAGCATATATGAATTCAACAATTAGTTTTTGTAGAAAAACTGGATTTGTAAATAATATATTTGGACGAAGAACACACTTAAAAGGAATCAACGATAAAAATTTCAACATTAGAAACTTTCAAGAAAGAGCTGCAATTAATGCTCCAATACAAGGATCTGCATCAGAAATTATGAGACTTGCAATGATAAGACTCAATAATAGACTCCAAAATGAAAATACATCTAATTGTAAGATGTTATTACAAATTCATGATGAATTAATATTTGAAGTTTTAAAGGATAACGCTCACAAAATGAGTAAAATCATTAGAGACGAAATGACTAGCGTTAAAGACAGTGAAACCCACTCTTTTTCGATTCCTTTACTAGTAGATGTTAATATTGGAGATAATTGGGGCCTTCTTCATTAAACTTTAAGTCATCTATTGCTCAAATTAAAACAATTTAGTATTTTCAATTTGGTACATGAAAGAAACCATTGCACTAATTGATGATGATAGAAATATTCTTACAAGCATAAGTATAGCTTTAGAAAAAGAGGGGTTTAAAGTTCAAACTTATGTGGATGGAGAAAGTGCATTAGTTGGACTGACTCGTATGCCACCAGATCTTGCCATTATAGATATCAAAATGCCAAAGATGGATGGAGAAGAGCTTTTAAAAAAATTAAGAAAAAAAACTTCTATGCCGGTAATATTTTTAACATCAAAGGATGAAGAGGTTGATGAATTACTGGGTCTCAAATTAGGCGCAGATGACTTTGTAAAAAAATCAGGAGGCTTTTCTATAAAAGTATTAATTGAGAGAATAAGAGTTCAATTAAGAAAAAAAGATTTAAAAAACAATATTGAAGATTCAAAAAATATTATTTCACATGGAAAATTAAAATTGGACCCTTCACAATTAGAGTGTGAATGGGATGGAAAAGCTCTTCCAGATAAACTTACGACAACTGAGTTTCTAATAGTACAGGAACTGGCAAAAAGGCCAGGAATTATTAAAGAAAGATCACAATTAATGGATATAGCATACAGAGAAGATACTGATATTGAAGATCGAACTATAGATAGTCATGTAAAAAGGATAAGAAAAAAATTTAAAAAAGTAGATAATAACTTTTCTGCGATTGAAACAAGATATGGTAGCGGTTATCGTTGGAATATTAGTTAATGCTAAATAAATTAATAAAAGACTTATCAATATTAAAAAAATTTTTGTTTATAAATCTAGTAATTTTTTCAATTATTGGTCTTATTACAATATTCTATCTTAATTCAATTCAGCCAAGCTTAATTAATAAAAAAACTTCCAATCATATCCAGATTATGGAAAATACTATTGATCATATAAAAAGATTAAAAGTTAAGTTTAATGAGAAAGATATTAGGAAATTTTTATATTCTACTAGATTCCTTTTTCAAAGCATAGATAGAGTTATAATTTTTGACAATGAGCTTAATTTAATTGGAGACACAAATACTTTAGATTTAGACCCAAGATCATTTCAAAAAAGATTAGAAATAATTGAAATGAATGTACTGAGTGAAGATTTGGACAAAAAAAATGAAGATCAAAATTTAAGCGTTAGTAAAATAGATAACAAATCTTTAGAAGATACTTTAAATAATTATGTTAACTCTTCCAACTTTGGCAAACCCTATACTTTTACACAAGATAATTATAATCAATTTTTACTTACAACAATTAAAAGTGTATTTGATGAAAAAGAGAATATAGGATTTTTGGCAATAACTGAAAATGCCAATGATATCAAAGCAGCAATAGATGAAAGGAAAATTTTTATTATTAGAACTGCTTTTTTTGTAGTGATTGTAATTTTAATTTTTTCTTTTGTTTTAAATAGATATTTTTTAAAGCCTATAAGAAATCTTGTTAATTACACAGAATTGATGAAAAATAAGAAAAAAAATAACATAAATATTGCTATTAGCAAAAATAGAAATGATGAAATTGGCATTTTATCAAATTCTTTAGAAGAAATGACCAACGAACTGCATAAAAGAATAAATAGAACTAAAAATTTTTCTACTGATTTAGTTCATGAGATTAGAAATCCCTTAGCATCTTTAAAAAGCGCCTCTGAAATAATTTCTGAAACTAATAATCAAGAACAAAGAGAAAAATTAGTTAAAATTGTGTCCCACGATGTAGAAAGAATAGAAAGATTAATAACTGATTATTCTCAAATTTTGAAAGATGAAGCCGCTATGACTTCAGAAAAAATGCAAAAAATTGATTTAAGTTTAATAACAAATTCTGTTGTTGATGATTTCAATAATATTTACAATTCTAAAAGAGGGATCAATATTAAACTCAAAGTAAATGGGTCAAAAAAATACCAAATTTTAGGAATTGAAAATAGAATAGAACAAATTATTGCGAACCTTTTAGAAAACTCGATTTCATTCAGCAAAGATAATCAAAGTATAGAAGTTAATATAAATAAAGATAAAGAAGGAAGAATAATATTAAAGGTAATAGATGAGGGTGAAGGTTTTAAAGAGAATGAGACAGAAAAAATATTTGAAAGATTTTATAGTAATAGACCTGAAAAGTTTGGACAGCACTCAGGATTAGGTTTAAATATTGTAAAAAACTTAGTTGAGCTTCATAATGGAAAAATTTTTGCCTCAAATAATAAAGATAAAGGGGCAAAAATTGAAATTATTTTTCCAAATAATTAAAAAAAATTTAATTGATTATATTCAATAAAATTGTTAGAAGCACACGCTCATGAACGATTATAAAGTAAAAGACATAAACCTAGCAGAATTTGGAAGAAAAGAAATTTCATTGGCAGAAACAGAAATGCCGGGATTAATGGCGTTACGAAAAGAGTATAAAGGTAAACATCCCCTTAAAGGAGCTAGAATTCTTGGATGTTTGCATATGACTATTCAAACAGCAGTTTTAATAGAAACTTTAGTTGATTTAGGGGCAGAGGTAAGATGGTCTTCATGCAATATTTTTTCTACACAAGACCATGCTGCTGCAGCAATCGCAAAAGTAGGCATACCTGTATTTGCATGGAAAGGTGAAACAGAAGAGGAATATTGGTGGTGTGTGAAGCAAACTATTGAAGGTAAAAAGGATTGGAAACCAAATATGATTCTTGATGATGGTGGTGATTTAACTGCACTTATGCACAAAGATTATAAAGATTTATTAAAAGATATTAAGGGACTATCTGAAGAAACAACAACTGGAGTATTAGCTCTTAAAAAAATGGAAGCTCAAGGAACATTATTAGTTCCAGCAATTAATGTTAACGATTCAGTTACAAAGTCTAAATTTGATAACTTATATGGCTGTAGAGAAAGTTTAGTAGACGGAATTAAAAGAGCAACGGATGTTATGATGTCAGGAAAAGTTGCAATTGTTGCAGGATTTGGTGATGTTGGAAAAGGAAGTGCTGCATCATTAAGGCAAAGTGGGGCAAGAGTAATGGTTACTGAAACTGACCCAATATGTGCTTTACAAGCTGCAATGGAAGGTTATGAAGTTGTACTTATGGACGAAATGATTAAAGAGGCAGATATAGTTGTTACGGCAACAGGAAATAAAGACATAGTGACAGCTGATCATATGAGAGAAATGAAAGATAGAGCAATATTATGTAATATCGGTCACTTTGATAATGAAATCCAAGTTGAAGCATTAAAAAATTACAAATGGGATGAAATTAAGCCACAAGTTCATGAAATAACTTTGCCAAGCAAGAAAAGAATAATATTACTTGCTGAAGGAAGGCTCGTTAACTTAGGTTGTGCTACTGGACACCCAAGTTTTGTAATGAGTGCTTCATTTACTAACCAAGTAACTGCTCAGATAGAGTTATGGAATAATTCAGATAAATATGAAAAAAAAGTTTACGTTTTACCAAAACATCTGGATGAAAAAGTAGCTAGATTACACTTAGAAAAAGTAGGTGCTAAACTTACAAAAATGTCTAAAGATCAGGCAGATTATATTAGTGTAACACCTGATGGACCTTACAAACCCGATGCATATCGCTACTAAAAGTAGCAAAATTGATATTACATTAGAAAAAGATACAAAATTAATTTCTCAAAAAATTTCTAATTATCTTTCAAAAGGAGACATAGTTTTTTTTTATGGAGAAATAGGAGTAGGTAAAACAACTTTTATTAAGCATTTGATTAATTATATGCAATCTAAGTTAAATAAAAAAATAACTGAGGTGCCAAGTCCAACTTTCAACATATTATACGAATACAAAATTGGCGAACTAATTATTCAGCATTGTGATTTGTACCGAGTAAAAAGTGATATGGAATTAAATAATATAGGGATATTTGAAAATCAAAAAGATACTATAACATTGATTGAGTGGCCAGAAATAATAAAAGAAAAACCAAAAAATGTAATTGAATTAAATTTTAACTATGAAGAAAATTTAAGTAAAAGAAGCTTGATTATATCAAGCAAATATAAAAAGAAAATTTTTGATGAATTTAAATAATTTGAAAAAACTATCTGGAGATGCTTCATTTAGAAAATTTTACAGAAGTGGCAAATCTATTGTAGTTTTTTGTCGAAGGGAAAAAAAGAATAATTTACTTATTTACGATGCAATAAATAAAATATTAATAAAAAATAAAATAAAAGCACCAAAATTATTAAACCAAAAATACAAAAAAAACTTAATAGAAATTGAAGATCTGGGAGATGTTTCTGTTTATTACAAATTAAAATATAAAAAAATAAATAAATTAAAATATTACAAAAAAATAATTTTATTATTATCTAAATTACAAAAAATTAAAACTAAAAAAATTAAAACATTTAATAATACAAATTATATTGTTCCAAAATATTCAAAGGATAAACTTTTTGAAGAGTCTAAACTATTTTTAGATTGGTACATTCCAAAAGTTATAAAGAAAAAAAAACAAAAATTTATAAAAAATAAATTAAAAATTATTATAAAAATTCTATTGAAAAAAATAAAAAATAAAAATCATGTATTTGTGCATAGAGATTTTCATGTATCTAATTTAATGGAATATAAAAAAAAAATTGCTATTATTGATAATCAAGATGCTTTATATGGCAACCACGCATATGATCCCGCATCACTAATTGATGATGTGAGGCTAAGAACATCAAATCCTTTAAAAGAAAAAATTTTCAAATATTTTTTAAAGCGAAATAAATATATAAATAAAATGGAATTTAAAAATGACTTTGATTTACTATCTGTCTTAAGAAATATAAAAATAATTGGTATATTTACTAGATTGTCAACTAGAGATAAAAAACATTACTATTTAAAATTAATACCACATGCATGGAAATTAATTGAATATAGAATAAATAATAATTTATTATTTAATGATTTAAAATTATTTTTAGATAAGAACTTTTCAATAAAAATAAGACAAAAAAAATGGAAAAAATAGATACCGCATTAATACTTTGTGCTGGGTATGGCAAAAGATTAAATCCCCTAACATTAAAAGCGCCAAAACCTTTGCTTAAATTAAAAAATATAAGTTTATTAGAAAATACTATCAATTTTATTAATGACTTTGGAATAAAAAATATTTTGATTAATACATTTTATTTAAAAGAACAAATCAAAGAATTTATTAATAAAAAAAATTTCAATTGTAAAATCAATATCATAGACGATGGAAATTCAATTTTAGACACTGGTGGTGGAATTTTAAATTTAATTAAAAAATCAGATAATAATAATTTTTTTGTTTTTAATCCAGATACAATATGGAGTAAAGAGTATATTAAAGTAATTAGAAAAATGGAGGTTTTTTACTTAAAAAATAAAATTCAAAATATTTTATTGGTTGTAAATAAATCTAAAAGTTTTGATAAAAAACTTAAAGGTGATTTTAATTTAAATTCAAAAAATATTTTAAATTATCAGGAAAAAAATTTTATTTATACTGGTTGCCAAATAATTAATAAAAATGTTTTTTCAATAATTGATAAAAATTCCTTTTCAATCGTTGAAATATGGAATCAATTAATAGATAAAAATAAATTATATGGGTTTGAAAGTTTAAATGATTTTATACATGTTACTGATATAGAAATTTTTGAAAAACTATCAAAAAACTAACAAATTTTTTGCTCTTTCTTTATCCAAGTATTTTGCGTTTACCAATTTTTCATTTTGAAAATTTAATACCAAAGGATTTCCAGTAGGGATTTCTAATCGAGAGATTTGAGAATTATCGATTTTAAATAAATATTTGCATAGTGAACGAATAGAATTGCCATGAGCAGCAATAATTATATTTTTATTAACTAAAGGTAGTATATTTTTTTCGTAATATGGGACTACTCTTTCATAGGTATCTTTCAGAGACTCCGTATTAGGAATCATATTTTTAGGTATATCCTTATATGCTTCAATATTTAAAGGATGATAAGAATTTTTTTTATTTAGTGGCTCAGGAGCAATATTCCATGACCTTCTAAATTCATGAACTTTTTTTTCACCCAGAGTTTTTTTCATTTCTTCTTTATTTAAACCAGTTAAAGATCCATAATTTCTTTCATTTAATTGCCAAGCTTTTGTTACATGATCTTTTTTTATTCTTAGAGTATTTAAAATTAAGCTTAATGTTTCAATAGCTCTTTTTTGATAAGAACAAAAAAAATGATCAAAATTTAAATTCAAATTTTTTATTAATTCTCCAGCTTTGCAAGCCTCCAATTTTCCTTGTGGAGTTAACTCAACATCAACCCATCCTGTAAACCTTTTTTGTAAATTCCACTCACTTTGACCATGACGTACTAAAATTAAATGACTCATAAATAATTTTTTAATATAAGATAATTATGCAAAAGACAAAAATACTATTTAATATTATTAACACAATTTTTATTGTTTTATATGTATATCCGGGAAGTATTTTAGGTTTTCTAATTTATGAAGATTTTCAAAAACAACCACAAATAACTCAAGATTTTTTATTAATTTCATCAAATCACTTATATTCATTTTTTGTATTGTCATTAGTAGGGCTAATTTCCTATTATAAAAGTAATAAAATACTTATCCTGAATTATTTAATATTAAGCTCTATAATTCTTGAGGTTTTACATTTAGTGATACCAAACAGATCATTTCAATATAGTGACTTGTTTGGTAATATTGTTGGAGTTTTAATGTCAATTTTTTTATTTAATATATTTAATTTTTGGAGAAAAAGATGAGCACATTTGATGAAAGAAAAAAAAGTTTTGAAAAAAAATTTGCACATGATGAAGAATTACAATTTAAAGTTAGTGCTCGAAGAAACAAATATATTGGTCAATGGGTTTCACAAATTTTAGGCTATAATCCTGATCAAGAAAAAGATTACATTCAAGCAGTTATAAAGGCAGATTTTGCTGAGGCAGGGGATGAAGATGTTTTTAGAAAAGTAAAGGCTGACCTAAAAGATCATAAAATTTCAGACGAAGAAATCAGAAAAAAAATGGATGAGCTTAATGAAAAAGCTAAATCTGATCTCAAGTAGTATAATTTTTCTCTTCTTTTTTATTGTAAGCTCTTTTGGTTCAGACCAAAAAGATATTTTTGGAATTGCAAAAGTTATAGACGGTGACACTATAAAAATTAAAGACAAAAGAATAAGACTTAATGGCATAGACGCACCCGAGATAAAACAAGAATGCAAAAATGAAATTGGAATATACGATTGTGGAGTAGTATCAAAATTATTCTTAGAAAAATTAATTTTATCAAAAAATATATTATGTCTTTATAGAGAATTAGACAGATATAAAAGAATTCTAGGCACATGTTATACAGTAGAAAATGTTGAATTTAAAAAAAAATTAACATCTTTTTTGGGTGAAAAACTTAACAGTAAAATGGTATCTAGTGGACAAGCAGTTGCTTATAGAAAATACTCTAAGAATTACATAGATCATGAAGAAATAGCTAAAAATAAAAAAATTGGTATTTGGAGTGGTGAATTTGATATGCCTTGGGAATGGAGAAAAAAAAATAAATAATTTATAATTTTAGTGTGATTCGTTTTAATAAATTAATATTAGTTTTATTATTTTTTTTAGTTTCAGCTTGTTCTTCTATTCCAAAAAATACAGCAGACGGTTGTTCAATATTTTCTGAAAGATATCTTTGGTATAAACATGCAAAGAAAACTGAGCAAAAATGGGGAACACCAATTTATATTCAATTAGCAATTATAAAAATGGAATCAGATTTTGATTGGTTGGCAAAACCCAAAAGACAGAAAATATTTAAAGTAATACCCTACAAAAGACCTTCGAGTTCTTTTGGATATTCTCAAGCTGTTAAAGGTACATGGAGACAATATAAACAAGAAACTGGCAATAAATTAGCAACAAGAACAAGGTTTAAAGATAGTGTTGACTTTATTGGATGGTATACAAATAAAACTGAAAAGTTATTAAAAATTTCAAAGAAGGATGCTTTTAGACAATATATTGCCTATCATGAAGGTTGGGGAAATTATAAAAATTATAAAAGTAATCAAAAGGTAATTTTATTAGCTAAAAAAGTTCAAAATCAATCAAACAAATATAAGAAGCAACTTAATAAATGTAGTAGATCTTTAAACAGAAAAAAATATATTATTTTTTAACGGAGCTGTTTTTTTAACTCAATATCAACAGCATCAATTCTTTTTGTATTTTTTGTAAGTGTTAAATACATTGTTGGAGTTACATATAGTGTGAAGAATGTTGAAATTATCATTCCACCTAATATTGTCGCTCCCACCGCAAGCCTTGATCCTTCGCCAGCTCCTGGACCAATATTTCCAATTACCAAAGGCATCATTGCAATCATGGTACTTAGAGATGTCATAATTATAGGCCTAAATCTCAAATCACAAGCTTCTTTGACTGAACTTTCAATACTTTTTCCAGCGGCTCTTAATTGATTAGCGTAGTCAACAATTAAAATACTATTTTTTGTTGAAATTCCAATAAGAATTACAAGAGCTATTTGTGAAAAAATATTTATCGATGTATTCAAAAATAAAATAAATACCAATCCTCCAAATACAGCTAGTGGAACAGTTAGTATAATGACAAAAGGGTGTACAAACGAATTAAATGTTGCTGCCATTACTAGATAGGCTGTTAAAAGAGCTAATGCAAAAATAATATATAGTTCATTACTCGTTTCTTTTAATTCTTCTGATTTTCCTTTCCATGTAATTTGTTTTTCTGGTGCAACTTTAGACATAGTTTGTTCTAAGTATTTAATTGCTTCAGATAATGTATAAGCTTCGCTTATATTAGCAGATATTGTAACAGCTCTTTGTCTATTATATCTGGATAATTTGTTTGCAGATCCTTCTTCTTTGAACTCAACTAAGTTTATTAATGAAATTAATTTTCCACTAGTTTCAGATCTTACAAATATTTTTCCAAGACTTTCTTTATCTTTCCTATCTTCAATATATTGCTGCAGAATAATTGGATATTCTTTTCCTAATTTATTAAATTTTGTTACAGTTTTTCCACCGTAAAGAGTTTCTAAGGTTTGCCCAATAGTTTGAGTGGATATTCCTAAATCTTTAGCTTTGTTTTTATTAATAATTAATTTTACCTCAGGTTTATTTCTTGAAAAATCAGATTCTATTCTAGATAAATTTTTATTTTTTCTTAGCATTCTAATTACGTTTTTTTGTACTTCTTCTAATTCTTCATAAGTGGTTCCCAATATAACCATTTGCACCGGTTTATTGTAATTTGAAACTCTTATTGATTGAGGTGATATAGGAAAAGCCACTGTTTGAGGCACAGTTACTATTTTTCCAATTGCTTGCCTCATAATTATTTGAGAATTTTGTTTTCTATTTTTCCAATTATCTAAAAGTGAAATAATTAGAAAACTATTTTCCGAACCAAACCCTGGTACTATCATTAAAAATTTTTTATAAGGACTGTCATCAGATTTTAAAAGTGGAACAAGTCTTCTTTCTACATCCTCTGCTCTTTTTTGAGTATACTGAAAGGAACTTCCCTCATCTGTAAAACCAATAACCAAATAT
Organism: uncultured Pelagibacteraceae bacterium; assembly: GCA_902531885.1. Lineage (GTDB taxonomy): Bacteria > Pseudomonadota > Alphaproteobacteria > Pelagibacterales > Pelagibacteraceae > Pelagibacter. Next base: position 23,450 of record CACAFZ010000003.1, on the reverse strand, counting down.
GCCCCTCTATCTTCAAGTGGTAAAAGTTCTTTCTTAGTAAAATTATATAATAAACCAGATCCTACAATCATTAAAATTATAAACACAACGATTGTTTTCTTTTTATCTAACCAGAATTTAAGTGTGTCCTGGTAAAAATTTGAAAATCCTTTAAAAAATCTATCAAATTTTACTACAATGAAATTTGTCTTTGCTTTTTTATTTAAAAACTTACTTCCCAACATTGGTGATAGAGTAAGAGCAACAAAAGAAGAAATTACAATTGCAAAAGACAAAGCAATAGCTGTCTCTCTAAATAAAGTTCCAGCTATTCCCTCTATAAAAATTAGAGGAAGAAATACTGCAACTAAAATCAAAGTAGTAGCAATAATTGCAAAAGTTATTTGTTTTGAGCCTTTGTAAGCAGCGACCAGAGGTGATTCTCCATTTTCAATTCTTCTATATATTGCATCAGTCATTATAACAGAGTCATCTGTTATTATTCCTATTGCCAATATGAAACTTAATAAAACAAATATATTTATAGATAAGTCAAACAAATAGATTCCTAAAAAAGTTGCAATCAAACTTACAGGTAAAGCTATTGCTGGAACTATTACTGCTTTAAGATTTCCTAAAAATAGATAGATGATTGCCACAACTAAAATAAAAGCAATAATTAAAGTTTTGTATACTTCGTTAATAGCAGCGCCAATATATGTCGCTCTATTAAAGGCTATTTCTATATTTAAGCCTTCTGGCAAATTTTTTTTTACTTCTATTACTTTTTTACTTATTTCCTTTGAAAGTTCTACAGTTGATGCTCCACTTCTAGCATAAATACCGATACCTACCGTTTTCAGATTAAGAGCATTTTTACTTTGTGCTCTAAATAAAGCTTTTTCTGAAACTGGTCCATACTCTATGTTAGCAACATCTGCCAGCCTCACTAGACTGCCTTTGTTTTTTTTTATTGGTAATTGTTTTAACTTTTCCAAATCATCATATGATTTATCTAAATTAATTGTTAAATCGATGTTATTTGATTCAAGTGTTCCAGCAGGTAAACTTATATTTTCGTTTCTAAGTGAATTTTCTACTTCTTGAATAGTTAAATTATTTGCAGCTAGCTTAATTGGATTAATCCAAACTCTTACACTTAATTCTCTTAATCCTCCAACTCTAATTCTTCCAACATTTTTTACACTAGAAAATTGGTCTACAAGATATCTCTCAGCATAATCTCCAAGCTCTAAATCACTCCAAGTAGATGATGATAGAGCTAACCACATTGTAGTTGTGAACCCAGCAGCTTGTTTTAATATTTGTGGTGGATTTGACTCAGATGGCAAATTATCTACTACTCTTGCAACTCTTTCTCTAATATCGTTTGCAGCATCGTCCAAATCTATTTCTGTATCAAATTCTATATTTATAGTACTTTTTCCATTCTCAGATTTTGAGTCGATATTTTTAATTCCTTCGGCTCCGCCAATTACATCTTCAATAACTTGAGTTACTTCCTCATCTATTATGGGCGCTGATGCTGATTTATAGTCAACTTTAACTTGTACAACAGGCGGCTGCAAACCCGAAGGAAGCTCTCTTACTGGTAATTTCCAAAATACAAAAATACCAAAAACAATTAAAATTAGAGAAAAAACCCAAGCAACTACTGGTCTTCTTATACTAACATCGGTTATATACATTTTTTAATTTTTTATAGGTTTGATTTTACCCCTTGGTCTCACTTTTTTTAGACCTTCCGCAACAATTAAATCTCCTTCAACTAAACCTGAAATAACTTCAACCTTGCCTTTGTTTCTTAAGCCAAAGTTAATTTCTGTTTTGTTAGCAACATTGTCTTCTGATATTTTATATACATAAGCCTTGTTTCCTTCTAACATTATGCTTGTATCAGGAATACTAAGAGAATTTCTTTGATTATAATTTACAGTTACTTCTAATAGAGATCCTGGGACTAATTCAAAATTTTTGTTTTCAATTTTAATTCTTGTTAGAAGACTTCTAGTTTCTGCATTAATTCTACTTGATACTCCATCCACTTTGCCTTTGTAAATTTTATTTTTATATCCTGAAAATTTTGCTTCTATAGGCAAGCCATTTTTTATTACAGAAGCGAAATTTTCTGGTATTTTAAGATCGCAGTAAATTACTGAGCTATTATCTAAGGTTATTATTATAGAATTTTCAGATCCCAAAACGTCTTCTGATAAGCCTCTTTTTCCAACTATTCCATCGAAGGGTGCAATTATACTTCTATCTTTTAGTTTAACAATTTCTTCGCCTTTTTTTGCAAATTCTTTAAGGTTTAGATCTTCTAATAGTTCATTTTTTTTTATTCTAAAAGATTGAGTTTTTTTTGGAATAGCAGTTCCAAAACTTTCAATTTTTTCTGAAAATTGGCCTTGAATCACTTCAGTAACTATAATTCCAGGAGGAGGTCTTTTTCCAAATTTTTTTTGAAAATGTTGTCCAATCATTGTTCTTGCAACAATGACACTTGTAATAACAAGAAAAAAAATAATTATTATTGTAGTAATTTTAGTTGATCTTTTCATATTTAAATTATCTTACCGTATTCTACCCAAGAACCATCATAAATTTTTGGATCATATTTATTATTAATTAAGGAATAAGCAAGTGCTAAAACTGTTGCTGTAACACCAGAACCACACGAGAAGACTATATCTGTAGACATTTTGTCTCCAATTAGATTGTTGAATTTTTCTAAAATTTCTTCCTTATTTTTAAAAGTGTGGTCTTCATTTATTAATTTTCCAAATGGCAAACATAAAGAATTTGGAATTGAGCCACTTCTTACACCTTCTCTTGGTTCTGGTTCTTTTCCATCAAATCTATTTTTACTTCTAGCATCCACTACTTTGAATTTTTGGTTTAAAATATTTTGATCTATTTGTTTTTTGTTTTTTACTAATTCCTTTCTTTCTTCAGCAACATAGTTTGAAACTTTAACTTGATTTATGGAGTTTGTTGTAGGTCTATTTTCTAATTTCCACTTCCTCATACCTCCATCAAGGACATGAACAAGATTTGGATCATGACCAAAATAAATAAAACTATACCAACACCTACACGAACTTATAACATCTGAATTGTCATAAATGACTATTCTGTCATCATTTGAAATACCCATTGATGATACTATTTTTTCCCAATAATTTTTATTTGGTAGCATATGTGGCAAATAATTATTTTGGTCAGAATTTTTGTCCAAATCAAAAAAAATAGCATTTTCAATATGTTCTTTTTTATATTCTTCGTAAGAATTTCTTTTTACATTGGGCATATGCCAGGAACAGTCTACAATTTTTACACTATTTTTATTATTTGATAACCATTCAGTAGAAGCTAGTGACATTAAAATTTTTTTTCTAAATATTTTTGATGATAATCTTCAGCTTTACAATAGTTTTTTATTTCAGAAATATTTGTAACAATTTTTCCTTTATATTTTTTATCAAATTTTTTTAGAACATTTTCTGCAATTTCTTTCTGCTCATTGTTAGAATAAAATATTTCACTTCTGTACTGTGTTCCTATATCTGGCCCTTGTCTATTGGCAGTCGTTGGATCATGAATTTCAAAAAAATAATTTAATAAATCTTCGTAAGAAATTATTGAACTATCAAATTCTACTCTTACAACTTCAGCATGATTAGTTTTTCCAGTACATACTTCTTTATAATTTGTATTTTTATTATTTCCTCCACAGTAGCCCACTTCAGTATTAACTACCCCATTAAATTTATTAAATTTAATTTCTGGTCCCCAAAAACATCCAAGTGCTAAAATTGCTATTTCCATTGATTATTGTTTTATTTAATTTAAAGTTATTCTTATGTTATCCAAAAATCAATTAGGCTTTTTGTACATGTTTATTTCTATATGTGCGTTTTCTATAATGGATTTAATTGTTAAATGGTCTGAGAACTATCCCGTTGGAGAGGTTTTATTTTTTAGAGGCTTTTTTGGTATAATCCCAATATTATTTATAATTCCCAAGGATAAATATTTGAATTTTTATAAAACAAACAGGGGCTTTCTTCATTTTAAAAGATGTTTGTCAGGATTAGTCGCAATAATTTCTATATTTATTGCTTTAAGAAATCTTCCATTGGCAACAGTTGTTAGTATGACTTTTGCGGCACCAATTTTTACTACAATAATGTCTATCATATTTTTAAGTGAGAAAGTTGGTTTATATAGATGGTTAGCAGTAACAGTAGGTTTTATTGGAATAATAATAATTTCAGAACCTGGATTTAATTCCGTAAATTTTTATTATATTTATCCAATAATTTTTTGTTTAGGTCTTTCATATGTTGCTATTACAATAAGACAATTATCGACTACCGAACCGGTTTGGCTTATAGGTTTATATTTTTCTATATCTATAATGGTAATGAGTTTTTTTACATTATTGGAAGGTTGGATTTTTCCAAGTCTTAAAGATTTTTTTCTTTTATCAATGATAGGAATTTTAGGAGGACTTGCAAACTTATGGCTTACACAATCATATAAATTTTCAGAAGTTTCTCTTGTTACACCTTTAAAGTATTTAGCATTATTATTTGCGATAATTTTTGGATATTTTTTCTGGAATGAAATACCTACCTATAAAACTTTAATTGGTGCTGCACTAGTAATTGTTTCTTCAGTAATCATTTTTAGAAGAGAAATTTATCTAAAAAAACAAGTTTCTATCTCACGCCATGAATAGACCTCCAAAATATTGGCATGTAGCAAAAAGACTACTTTCAAAAAGAGATCCTGTGTTGAAAAAAATTATTAAAAAATTTAACAAGGGATACTTAAAAACTAGAAATGATCCTTTTTTTTCATTATGTAGAACAATAATAGGACAACAAATTTCTATAAAGGCAGCAGACTCTATTTGGTTAAGATTTGAAAAAAAATGTAATAAAAAAATAACACCTATTACAGTTTTAAAGTTATCCACACAAAGTTTGAGAAGTGTAGGTTTATCTCGCCAAAAAATATCTTATTTAAAAAATATATCAAAAAATTTTAAAAATAAATCTTTTAACATCAAAGATCTTAAAAAAATGGATGATGATTTGGCAATTGATTATATTACCAAGTTAAAAGGATTAGGTGTTTGGAGTGCTCAAATGTTTTTAATGTTTAACCTCAATAGACCTGATATATTCCCAACAAAAGATATTGGATTGATAAGAGCAATATCGATAAATTATAAAAAAAAATATCCCCCCAGCAAGAAGTTTTTAAATAAAATTTCAAAGTTACATTATGGTTTTAGAACTGTTTTTACATGGTACATGTGGAGAAGTATTGATCCTACCGATGTTGAATATTAAATTATCTTATTATTCTTCTAACCAATTTTTAAACTTTGCTTTATTCAAAACAATATATTCTGGCAGACTGTTTAAACCTACTTTAACAAGTTTATCTCCTGTTCCAAATTTTTTTACAATTCTTTGATCCAGTCTTAAATTATATATAGCTTTTTTACTCTCCATTATTTTTTTTATTTCTTCAACCCCAACTGGATGAAGATCATATTCTCTATGATGCAAATATGATTTTAGTTTTTTTTCAATTAATTCTGGGGTTTTTATGTAAGAAAAATGCCAACCACCATTTTCTATAAATTTAATATTTGAATATTTTACATTTGAAAAATATGAATCAAACCGCCACCATGGATAATTTCTGTCTTTTATATTTCTTAGCCATTGTGGTGAAATTAAATCTTTTTTTTTACAGGCTTTTGATCCAACCCATATGAAGTTTTCATATTTAAGATTGAATTTGTAGTACATCATTTGTTGTTTAAAAAAAACTAATTTATTTTTTACATCTTTTATTCTTAAATTTTCTAAGTTGGGTATTTCGTCAACATCGGAAATAATAATCCAATCATTTTGGTCAGCATTTGAAAGACCCTCAATAATTAGATTTCTTTGAAAGTTTTCTCTTTTTGCAGCATTTAATATATATTTTGTAGATTTAATTCCGTCACCTTCATCTTTGTTTATAACTTCTATCCCCTCAGGAATTTTGTCAGATTCAATGTAAATTATTTTATCAGAAAATATTTTGAATTTTTTTTCATCGAATTGAAGTTTTCTTTTTTCACCCTTGTGGTTGTATTTACTTTCGACTATTACAAATTTGTCCACATATTTTGATAAATAATTTAACCTTAAATCTAAAATAAGATCTTCATCAAAGTACATAAAGCAATCGTAAATTTTCATAAGTTTATTTTAATTAATATTTAACATAAAAAGTTTTTATACTTATTTTTATTTTCTAGAATAAAAGATGGTAAATCTAAATTGTTATCATGAATTAACTTTTGATTGGTATTTAAAAAATTGATATTATTTAAAATACAGTTGTTAATAAATTTACTATCTTTAATTGCAGAGTTATCAAATTCTGCATGAGCAAAAGATTCTATTTTTTTTATTATTTCATCACTATTTTTGATCCAGCCAAAGTGCCAACCTCCATTTTCTACTAGTTTAAAGTTAAAGTCATATGTTGATGAGAAATACTTATCAATTCTTAGTCTATTATACTTTTTATGTGTTTTTAAATTTCTTAACCATTGTGGAGATTTAAGTTTTTTAAATTTACATAATTTTGAACCCACCCAATTAAATTCTCTAATTAAATTAAATTTGTACATTGTGTGTACTTGTAAAAATCCAAAAATAAAATTTTCCACTTTTTCAAAATCAAATTTTTTAAAATTAGGTATTTCATCTGCATCTGATATAATGACTATATCCTCTTCACTGGCATCATGCAGGCCATTTTTTATATAGTTTCTTTGAAAGTTTTCTCTTTCCCAAGGGCTTAAATTTTCATCAAAACTTTTTATATAAAAATATCTTATTTTTGATTTAAACTTATTAATTATTGAATCGTTTATTTTTTTGTTTTTCTTTTTTCCCCTATGTGTTTCTCCTGATTCAACAATGACAAAATAATCTACATATTTATCAAGTTCATTTAATCTTATTTCTAGAATTTCGTTTTCGTCGTTAAATGTGAAACAATCATAAATATTCATAGAGCTACTTCGAATCGTACTTTTACACTAAATCTGGCAAAAATAGGGTAAAAATCGTCAATTTTTGTTTTTTTTGAGATTCCATGAAACAAAAAAAATAATCATCCTTTTATTATTATATACCAACACAAATTTAGTATAGAGCTTAAGTCATATTTTATTTAATTATAAAAAAATGATAAAATAATTTTTTTCCAAAAAAAAATAATGACTAAAAATTTAGAAAATTCAAATTACCAGGCAGACTCCATTAAGGTTTTAAAAGGACTAGAAGCCGTAAAGAAAAGACCTGGAATGTATATTGGCGACACAGATGATGGAACTGGACTTCATCATATGGTTTATGAGGTGGTGGATAATTCTATTGATGAAGCCCTAGCGGGACATTGCAAAAAAATAAAAATTGATATTAATGCCAACGGCACTGTAACAGTGACTGACGACGGAAGAGGAATACCAGTAGATATTCACAAAGGTGAAAAAAAATCTGCAGCAGAAGTAATTATGACCCAGTTACACGCTGGAGGTAAATTTGATCACAATTCTTACAAAGTATCTGGAGGACTTCATGGAGTTGGAGTATCAGTTGTTAATGCATTATCAGAAAAACTAGAGTTAACAATTGATAGAAATGGAAAAAAATATTTTATAGAGTTTAAAAACGGACACTCAGTAAAACCTTTAAGATTAATTGGAAAATCAAATAATACAGGAACTAAAATTAATTTTTTACCATCAAAAGAAATTTTTTCATCAATAAAATTTGATTACAATATTATTCAAAAAAAAATGCGAGAATTAGCATATTTAAACAAAGGTATTAAAATTGTTGTTAACGACGATACCGATAAAAAATTAAAAACTTCTGAATTTAAATTTGAAGGCGGTATAGTAGAATTTGTTCAATTTTTAGATCAAAAAAGAGAAAAACTTAAAAATAAAAGTGATAATGATCTTTTTAAAAAACCTATTTATATAGAAGGAAAAAAACACAACATTGAAGTTGAATGCTCTCTGCAATGGAACGCAGGTTATAAAGAGGAAGTCAATCCATATACAAACAATATATACCAAAAAGATGGTGGAACTCACTTGCTTGGATTTAGAAGTGCATTGACGAGAGTTATCAACAAATATGCTAATGAACAAAATTTACTAAAAAGAAATAAAGTTACTTTATCAGGAGATGATGTAAAAGAAGGTTTAACTAGTATTATTTCAACAAAGATACCTGATCCGAAATTTTCTTCTCAAACAAAAGATAAATTGGTATCATCTGAAGTCAGGAATATAGTTGAAACAGTAATTAGTGAAAAACTTTCAATTTGGTTTGACCAAAATCCATCAGTATCAAAAATTGTTTTATCAAAAATAATCCAAGCTGCAGTTGCTAGAGATTTAGCAAGAAAAGCAAGAGAAAGTGTTAGAAGAAAAGGGGCTTTAGAACTTACTGGTTTGCCAGGCAAACTAGCTGATTGTCAAAATCCAAAACAAGAAGGAACTGAATTGTTTATAGTTGAAGGAGATTCAGCAGGTGGTTCAGCTAAACAAGGAAGAAATAGAGAAAACCAAGCAGTATTGCCATTACGTGGAAAAATATTAAATACTTATACGGAAGTTAATGGAAATAAAAAGAATGGCAATGGCAATGAATTAAGAACAAAAACATTATCCAAGCTAATTTCTTCTAATGAAATTGTTACTTTAATCAATGCTTTAGGCCTAGACCCTAAAAATGAAGAAATTGATTTAAGCGATTTAAGATATGGAAAGATCATTATAATGACAGATGCTGATGTTGATGGTTCACATATTAGAGCTCTTTTATTAACGTTTTTTAATAACGAACCATTTAATAAACTAATTAAAAACGGTCACGTTTATTTAGCTCAACCACCATTATTTAAAATTAATAAAGGTTCAAAAGGAGTTTATATCAAAGATGAAAAAGAATTGGAAAATTACATAATAAATAATTCAAAAGATTTAAAAAAAATAAAAAAAAATTCAAAAAATTTCGACCAGCAATATCAAATTGAAAAATCAAAATTAACAATTCAAAGATTCAAAGGTCTTGGAGAAATGAATCCAGAAGAATTATGGAACACAACTTTAAACCCTGAAACTAGAAATTTACTAAAAGTGCAATATTCAAAAGATATAAAGAAAGACCATAAATTAATACAAACCTTAATGGGAAGTGATGTAGTTTCCAGAAAAGATTTTATTATTGAAAATGCAATAAATGTATCTAACCTTGATGTTTAGTAATGAAGTTTTTAAAAGCTTCAAGTCCATATTCATTAAATAAATCTACTTACGTTAAATTAAGGTGGATAGCTTATCTTGGTCAAATAATTGCAATTTTATTTGTACAATTTATATTAAATTTCAAATTTGATTATTTTTTTTGTGTTTTAATTTTAATAATTAGCGTAATAACAAATTTTTACTTGCAATTTAGAATTAATGAAAATCAATTAAATAATTCACTTTCTACATTTTATTTAAGTTTTGATATTATGCAATTAGGAATCTTATTATATTTTACTGGCGGCATAACCAATCCATTTATAATTTTAATTATAGTTCCAGCAGTATTTTCATCTCAATATTTAAATATATATAGTTCTATTTTTTTAGTAACACTCATAATTTTTGTTTTAACTCTTCTTACTTTTTTTTATAAGGACTTACCTCATCCTGGTGAACTTCACTTTCATGCTCCAAATTATTATTTATATGCTGTGCCCACCAGCATTATAATTGGACTAATATTTTTGGTGTATTTTGGAGTAAAATTTGGAGATGAAAGTAGAATAAGACAAAAAGCCAACGATAAAATTCAAGAATTAATGGCTAAAGAAAATGAACTAATTTCACTAGGTGGCCAAGCTGCAGCTGCAGCACACTCACTTGGAACGCCTTTGTCTACGATTTTATTAACTGTAAAAGAACTTCAAAAAGAATATGGAAAAAATACTAAAATTAAAAAGGATTTAGAATTATTAGCAAGCCAAAGTAATAGATGTGCCGAAATCTTAAAAAAATTATCAATTAATCCCAATATAAATGATAATTTTTTAGACTCAAATCTAAGTTTGCACAGTTATTTAAATGAAATAATCAGATCTTATAGTGAAATAAGTAATAAACAATTTTTACTTGATATAGAAAGTTATAAAAAAAATATAAAAATTTCAAAATCAGCTGAAATAATTTATGGACTAAGAAATTTTATTGGTAATGCAAATAAATTTAGCAAAAAAAAAATTGAAATTTTTTTATCAAGTGATGATATCAATACCAAAATTAATATTAGAGATGATGGGCCAGGTTTTCCAAAGGATTTGATAGAAAAGGAAATGCTAGGTGAACCATATATAAGAACTGTAGATCAAGAAAATTTGTCTAAATATGGATTGGGGCTAGGAACTTTTATTGGAAAAACTCTTTTAGAAAAAAACTATGCCAGTATAATTTTTAGAAATTCAGAAAAAACTGGAGGAGCAGAAGTATTAATAAAATGGGAAAATAAAGATTTAACTCGAATTTAATGAAGTTTTCTTTTATTATCAAATAAATCACTTAATTGTTCAATCATTACATCACCAAGTTCTTGAACATCACTTATTTTTATTGCTTTACTGTAGTATCTAGAAACGTCATGACCTATACCTATTGCTAAAATTTCAATATCTGATTTATTTTCAATAAATTTTACAACCTTTTTGAGATGTTTTTCCAAGAAATCTCCAGAATTAACTGACAAAGTAGAGTCATCAACTGGTGCACCATCTGATATTACCATTAAAATTTTTCTTTCTTCTTTTCTTTTACTTAATCTATTGTAAGCCCAAGTGATTGCTTCTCCATCTATGTTCTCTTTTAATAATCCTTCTTTTAGCATTAGTCCTAAATTTTTTTTACTTTGTCTCCAGTGGATGTCAGCACTTTTGTAAACAATATGTCTTAGATCATTTAATCTTCCGGGATATTTTGGCTTACCTTTTTTATTCCATTCTTCTCTGCTTTTTCCACCTTTCCAATTTTTTGTTGTAAATCCAAGAATTTCTACTTTAACAGAACATCTTTCCAATGTTCTCGATAGAATATCAGCACATAACGCTGCAATAGTTATTGGTCTGCCTCTCATTGATCCAGAATTATCAATTAGTAAAGTCACTACAGTATCTTTAAAATCATAGTCTTTCTCTTTCTTAAACGATAATGAATTATATGGATCAATAATGACTCTTGTTAATTTAGAGCTGTCTAGGAGACCTTCTTCTAAATCAAATTCCCAGGCTCGATTTTGTTTAGCCATTAATTGTCTTTGAAGTTTGTTAGCGAGCTTTATAATTAAGTCCTGAAAACTTACTAACTGCTGATCTAAATTTTTTCTTAATTTATAAATTTCTTCAGGATTTTCTAATAACTCAGCTTTTGCAATTTCATCAAACTGATTTGTGAATACATTATAGTCTTTGTCACTAATACTTTTGTTCATTTTTTGGATTATTTTCTCATTACTTTGTTTATCAGACTGAGTATCAAGAAGTTGCTCATCCATTTTAAATTCACTTAAATCATATTCTCCGTCAATGCCATTTTGATCTTCTTGTTGCTCTTTTTTTTCTTGTTCACCATCTTGTTGATTTTCATTTTCGTCTTGAGAGCTGTTTTTATTATCATTTTCGTTTTCCTCATTTTCTTGCTCGTCTTCATTATTTTCTGATTCAAAAACTTTCATTTCTTGGAGTAATTTAGAAAATTTAGAGTTATATATTTCTTGAGACTCAATGTTTTTTTTTAAATCAACTAAATGTTTGTCAAAAGATGATTTTAATTCATTTTCCCAGTAACTTAAAATTTCTTGTGAAAGTTTATTTAGTTTTATGTTTAAAAAATTTTTAAGCATATATAGTTCAAAAGCTTCAGTTATATTCACATCCTCTTTTGATTTAAGCTGATCTTTTCTTTTAAGATTTATTTTATTATTATAATTTTCATTAAAATTTGCAGATATACCTATAAGCATTTTGCTTCCTAAAAGCTCATATCTTATTTTTTCTGAAATATCGTATAATTTTCTACATGAATTTTTTTTTGGAAGATTCTTTGAATAAATTTGTCTATTTGAAAATTTTATTTTTAAAGCCTCTGAATCTGCTTCTGCTCTTAATTTAATAAAATCATTTCTACTATTCAAATTATCTAATTCAAAAAAATCAAATTTTTTTGAACTTTGGTTTTTTTTAAGCTTTTCATCAACAAGATATTCTTCAGAAATAACCTTAATAGTTGATGCTAATGCTTGTTTGAATTTTTCTTTAATATTGTCTTCTTTGTTCATTTACTTTTGAACATTAATCATAGACTCAGGAAGATCTTCGCCAAAACATCTTTGATAGTACTCAGCAATTATACTTTTTTCTACCTCATCACACTTGTTTAAAAATGTAACTCTAAATGCATAACCAGTATTTTTAAATATTTCAGAGTTTTCAGCCCAATGCAGGACAGTTCTTGGACTCATTACTGTAGAAATATCTCCAGCAATAAAGCCTTTTCTTGTTAGGGATGCAACCTTGATCATATTTGCAACTTTCTCTTTGCCTTTTGTGTTGTTAAGATTTTTATTTTTTGCAATAACTATTTCTAATTCTTTTTCTAAACTTAAATAGTTTAAAGTTGTTACAATGTTCCATCTGTCCATTTGAGCTTGATTAATTTGTTGGGTACCAGAATAAAGTCCTGTAGTATCACCAAGTCCAATGGTGTTTGCTGTTGCAAATAATCTAAAATAATCGTTTTGTTTTACTACTTTATTTTTATCTAAAAGTGTAAAATATCCATCACTTTCTAAAATTCTTTGTAGTACAAAAAGAACATCAGGACGTCCTGCATCATACTCGTCAAAAACTAAAGCCACTGGATTTTGAAAAGCCCAAGGCAAAATTCCTTCTTTAAACTCTGTAATTTGTTTTCCTTCTTTGATTACAATTGCATCTTTACCAATCAGGTCAATTCTACTGATATGAGAATCTAGGTTAATTCTTAAACACGGCCAATTTAATCGTGCAGCTATTTGAGTTATATGAGTACTTTTTCCTGTTCCATGATAACCATGAACAATTACTTTTTTGTTGTGATTAAAACCGCTTAAAATTGCTAAGGTAGTATCAACATCAAATTTATAATCTTTATCTATCTCTGGTACAAATTCATTTTTCTTTGAAAAAGCAATTACTTCCATCTCACTATCAATACCAAAAGTTTGCTTAACTGATATTTTGATATCTGGTTTAATATTTAAATTAGGCGTCAATTTTATTCCTATAAGTATTTTTAAGTTGAGTATAAGCTAATGTTATTACCTTTAATTTTTCTTCATATTTTTTATTTCCAGCATTCATATCAGGATGAAATTTTTTAACAAGTTTTTTAAATTTCTCTTGAACTTTATTCCACTTCAGGCCCACAGATAATCCTAACACGCTAAAAGCTTTCAAATCATTACTATTGAATTTAAGCTTATTAACGCTTTCATTTTCTGAATTGAAGTATTTTGATTTTAATTCATCTTTTAAAGCATTGTTCCAAAGTATTTTAAAAAAATTATCAGAAGAACTAAAGCTTTGTGTAGGTTTGTGCCATGTCATGTCAGACTTTAAAAAGTTATATATTTGATTTTCAGTCATATCAGAAAAATAATTCCAATTTTTGTTAAATTCTTTAACATGTATTAAACAAAGTAGTTTATATTTTTTACTATTATCTTTCTCAGTTGGAGCTTTATATTCACCAATTTCGAAACAATTTTCCCAAGCACATATATTTTTCATGATATATATTATATATTATGGATATAAATCAATTAACTGAAATAGTAAAAAAAAAAATAACAAAAAAAATAAATGTAGAAAGCATTATTATTGAGGATAAAACTTTTTTACATAAAGACCATAGATCGTTTCAAAAAAATAAATTTCACATTAAATTGAAAATAAAGTCAGATTATTTTAATAATAAAAGCAGCATTGATTCAACTAAAATTATTTATAAAGTTTTAGATGATGAAATTAAAAAATATATACACTCTATTCAGATATTATTTATTAAGACTTGATTTGAGAAACAACGCAACATTATTGATTTTATAATTTAAATTAATTATTGGTTTGCCAATTTTTTTTAGAAGTATTAAATTAATTTTAGAAGAATTATTTTTTTTATCTATTTTCATAAAATTAACAATTTTTATTACATCTTTTTTTTTAAAATACCTATTAATATCAATTTTAAAATTTAATGATTCAATATGATTTAAAATCCTATATAATTGTTTTTTGGACAAAATATTAATTTGATGACTAAAGTTTATTGCACTAATTATTCCAAGAATAACAGCTTCTCCATGATTAATTTTTACTGAATATTTTTTTGCAGCTTCATATGCGTGCGCAAAAGTATGACCAAAATTTAAAATTTTTCTGTAGTTTCTTTCTTTTTCATCACTTTCAACTACATGTTTTTTTATTTTACAGCTGTCTATAATTGCCTTTTCTATAAATGGACTAGTTAAATTTAATATTTTGATTTTGTTAATATTCAAAAAATTGAAATTTTTAATACTTGAAATTAATGCATGTTTTAATATTTCTCCATATCCACAAATAATTTCTCTTTTCGGTAAAGATTTTAATAATGAAGTATCCGAAATAACTAAATCGGGCTGATAGAAAGATCCAATTAAATTCTTTCCAAAATTATTATTTATTCCAGTTTTGCCACCAATAGAAGAATCAACCTGCGCCAACAAGGTGCTAGGTATATTTATAAATTTTATTCCTCTTTTATAAATACTTGCTGCAAAACCAGAAATATCGCCCGTTATTCCTCCACCTAAAGATATTATACAATCACTTCTGCTAAAATTTTTTTTTAAAAGCATTTCTAAAATTTTATTAACTGTTATTTGACTTTTGTTTTTTTCGCTGGCATTAAAAAAAAATAAAAATTTTTCTTTACATTTAATTTTTTTTTTCAAAGTAAAAAATTTTTTTTTTGGAACATTATTATCTATTACAATTAAACATTTGTTAAATTTAATTTTTTCAGAATTTAAAATTGTGGAAATTTTATTTATTATATTTGAACCCAGGAAGATATTGTACTTTTTTGAATTAGTTTTTATTGGTAACTTAATAATTTTCATATAAATTTTTTATTTTTTTTACTATCTCATCTTTGGAAAGATTTTCACAGTCTATTTTGTATTTTGCTAAAGAGTATTTTTTTGATCTTTCTAAAATCATTTTATTAATTTGACTTTCAGTAAGTTTTATAGCCAGGGGTCTTTTTTTGCTGTTTTTTATTCTCTTTTTTATTGTTATTGTATTCCAATTTAACCATACAGAAACATGGTTAGACAAAATTTTTTTTCTTACAATATCATTGATAAATCCTCCACCGCCAAGGGATATTATGATATTTTTTTTATCAAGAATCTTTAATGTTTTATTGAGCTCTATTTTTCTGAAGTATTTTTCTCCTTTTTTCTCAAAAATCTCATGAATCTTCATTCCTTCTTCGTTTTCTATATAATTATCGATATCTATAAATTCTAAGTTTATTTTTTTAGACAATAGGAATCCTATTGTAGATTTTCCTGAACCCATCATGCCTATTAAAACTAAATTTTTATACGATTTCATAAGTTTCTATATTGAAAAAACACAAATATGTCTTAATTTGAAATTATCTAAGAATATATGCAATTTTATAAAAAAACAAGGTCTGGCCCCTTAACAGGTTTAGGAAAAATTCTTATAAAATTAATTCTTTTAAGTATAGTTCTTTTCATAGGAATAATTTTAATAGATAAGATAGATTTTCCAGCGCCAAATAAAAAAATTGAAAAAATCATCCCTAATGAAAATCTTAGAATCGTTAAATAAGCAAAATATATTTTTTTTTATACTGCTTAATTTATTTTGCCAAAATTCCATTGCAGAAGATGCAGTTGATATTTGGAAGATTGATAAAGAAAATAAAAAGTTAGAACAAAGTAGTGATAAAATCATAGACACAGATAGCAACAATGAATCTATTTATGAAATGCAATCCATTAAAAATAATGATGTTAAAATTATTAAAGAAGAACCAGCGGGAGTAGAAGAAGTAAAACTAGCAGGCATATTTGATCCAGAGGAATTTAATCTATCTCTCGATATGTGGTCAAATTCTAATGGAAAAATAATAAAATCAATATTAGAAAAAATTGATCAAAAAAATATATCAGAGGACTCAAAAGAAATTTTAAATGTTGCACTACTTACTAATTCTTATTTTCCAAATAAAAACATAACTTCAAATGAATTTTTAGAATTCAAAATAAATTATTTAATTAATTCGGAAGATTTAAATTTAATAAAATTATATTTAAGTAAAAACAAAGATCTAAAAAATAATGATTTATTAATTAGTTATTATCTAAATCAAAACTTATCCTCGGCAGATCTTGAAAGTGCATGTAATATATTTGATATAGTAAATAATTATTCTGACGAATATATTTCAAAATTTGAAATTTATTGTTTGTATAATTCGAACAAAAAAAATCAAGCACAACTAATTTTTGATTTGAAGAAAGAGTTGGGATTTAAGGATGAATTTTTTGAAAACAAATTTAATCTACTAATGGGATACAGTTCAAAAAATAATAAAGAAATATCTGAAAAAAATATTTTGGAATTTCATTTATCTCATAGACTAAACAAAGATTTTTCTTATATTCCCAATGAAAATACACCTAAGATAATATGGAAATATCTTTCAGCATCAAATTTACTTGAAAAAACAACCGCGATTGATTTAGAAAATATTGAAAAAATAAAATTAATAGAAAAAGCCACACATGAAAAAAATTATAAAGAAAAAGATCTTTTAAATCTTTATAAAAGATTTCAGTTTGGAATTGATCAATTGTTGAATGCAAAAGATTCATACAAATTACTACCTTCTTACGAAAGCAGAGCTTTAATTTATCAAAAATTATTACTAACTAGTGACACTGAAGAAAAGTTATTTTTATCTTCAAAATTAAAAAGATTATTTATGGATGATCAAATAGAAAATGCTTTTAATGAAGAATTATCTAAAATACTTAAGAGTATTAAATCTGAAGAAGTGCCCTCGAATTATTCTACATTTTATGAAAAAAATTTAATAGCTCATAAAAAGCAAGAATTTAAAATAAGTTTTAATAATAAAATAATACATCAATCTAAACTTTTAAAATATTTTACTGATGATCAAGAAATAAATAAAGTACAAAAAGAAACTAATGATCTTTTAAAAAAAATGAAAAAAAATAAGAAATATTATTTTACTACGAAAGATATTATATTATTGGAGTCACTTGAATCTGACGGTGTTGAAATTGAAAAAAAATATCGAGAAATGTATGAAACAAATGAACCTGATATACCATACGATATGCAAATAATGATAAACAAAAATGAGTCAGGATTGTTTTTGTTGAGATTAGTAGAAATAATTGGCGAAGATAAATTAACTGATCTTGGAACTGAAACACTGTATTTTATTATAAGTGCATTAAACCAAATAAATTTAGATCCCATAAGAGACAAAATTTTATTAAAAGTTCTTCCTTTAAAAGTTTAAATTTTATATAAATCGATTTTATGACAATAAAAACTATTTTGACAGAACCTAACAAAATTTTAAGACAGATTTCCAAACCAGTAGAAAATGTAGGCAAAGAAGAACAAGTATTAATGAAAGATATGTTGGAAACAATGTATCATGCTAAGGGAATAGGTCTTGCAGCTATTCAAGTAGGTGTTCCAAAAAGAATAATAGTTCTAGATATTTCTAAAGAAGAAAATAAGAAATCACCAATGTTTTTTGTGAATCCAGTTATTAAAAATAAAAATTTGAAATTATCAACTTACGAAGAAGGATGTTTATCAGTTCCAAATCAGTTTGCAGAGATTGACAGACCTAGCGAGTGCATAGTTGAGTATTTAGACTTTAATGGTGAAAAAAAAATTTTAAAAACCAAAGGTTTGTTAGCAACTTGTATTCAACATGAAATGGATCATTTGGAAGGAATATTATTTATAGATTATTTATCAAAACTTAAGAAATCAATGATTATTAAAAAACTGTCTAAGCAGAAAGATAAAGTGGATAGAATAGTTGTTTGATAATGAACAAAAAAATAGTTTTTATGGGCACCTCGAATTTTGCTGTGCCAATTTTAAAGTCTTTATATCAAAATGGATTTCCAGTATCAGTAGTTTATACGCAGCCACCTAAAAAATCTAATAGAGGACAAAAAGTTAATAAATCTCCCATACATATTTTTTCGGAAACACTAAGTTATGAAGTAAGGACTCCAGTGACACTAAAAAATAATTTTCAAGAAAAAGAATTTTTAAAAAAATTAAATGCAGATTTAGTTGTTGTAGTGGCCTATGGCCAGATTATTCCCAAAGACTTATTAAGTCTAAGTAAAAATGGATTTATTAATATTCATGCTTCCAAACTTCCAAAATTAAGAGGAGCAGCACCAATACAAAGATCCCTTATGAATCAAGATAAAGAAACGGGGATAAGTATTATGAAAATAAACGAATATTTAGATGAGGGACCAATTTATGATATTTTTTGCACAGAAATTAAAGATAACGAAAATGCTAATGAATTATCAATCAGGTTAGCAAATATTGCTTCAAAAAAAATTTTAAATTGTTTAGAAGATATTTTTGATAATAAAGCAGCTTTCCAAGAGCAAGATCACGCAAAAGCAACCTATGCAAATAAAATAGATAAATCAGAAGGAAAAATTTTATGGGAAGAAAGTGCAAAAAAAATACTAGGAAAAATTAACGGCTTATATCCCTACCCAGGAGCATGGTTTATATTTAAAAAAGAACGTTATAAAATTTTAAAAGCAGAATTTTCAAATTCAAAAGGAAAACCTGGGTCAATTTTAAATAATAATTTTGAAATAGGTTGTAAAGATTTCTCGATTAGAATTATAGAAATTCAACGAGAAGGTAAAAAAATTCAAAATATAAATCAATTCATAATTGGCTCAGAAATTAAAAAAGGCACTGATTTAAATAATGTATAGATACCAAGTATTAATTGAATATGAAGGAACTAATTTTAGGGGTTGGCAAATTCAAAAAAAAGGAAGTACTGTTCAAAAATTAGTTCAATTAAAAATATCTAAAATTTTGAAGGAAAAAATAAACCTAATAGGTTCTGGAAGAACTGATACAGGAGTGCATGCACTGGAACAATCTGCACATTTTGATTGTAAAAAAAAAATAATTAATCATGATAAATTTATTAAATCAGCTAATTTTTTTTTAAATAGAAAGTTAATATCAATTATAAAAATAAAAAAAAAAAATTTAAATTTCCATGCAAGATATTCTGCAAAGGAGCGTGTTTATGAATATATTATCATTAACAGGTTAGCTCCCCCATCAATTTATAAAAATAAGGCTTGGCATATAAGAAAAAAGTTAAATCTTGAAATGATGAAAAAAGGCTCAAAAATATTATTTGGAACACACGATTTTTCTACATTTAGAGCTTCCAATTGTTATTCAAAAAGCCCGATTAGAACACTAAAAAATATAGAAATTAAAAAAATAAATGACAAAATTTCTATTAAATTTAAGTCAAGTTCTTTTTTAAGAAATCAAGTAAGATCAATGGTGGGTAGTTTAAAATATCTTGGTGAAAATAAATGGAGTTTAAAAAAATTTGAATATGCTTTTAACTCCAAAAGTAGAAAAGCATGTGCACCTCCCGCACCAGCTGAAGGACTATATTTAGCTAAGGTAAATTATTGATTTTTTCTTATTAGAAATACAAAAATTAATGAAGTACCAAACATTATTAAGCTATAAGTTGCAGCAGGTATTACATATGCTCCACCACCAAAAAGACTAGTTCCAACGAATATAGCTAAAGTTCCATTTTGTAGGCCACATTCTATTGAAATGCATCTTTTCTGCTCGACACCAGTACCTAGCAATTGTGCAATATAAAAAGCTACCGTCATCATTAAAATGTTTAATACTAAAGTAATTAGTCCTGCATCAGAGAAATAATAAATAATATTATCTTTTTCTGATAGAATAGCTCCAATTAACACAATTACGAACAAACCTGCTGAAATTTTTTTACTGATCGACTCAAATTTCGTTGCAGCATTTGATAAAAATTTCCTAAACATCATTCCAAATAATGTTGGAACAACGACAATTAAAAACATTGTTATGGCCATGCTTACCAAAGAAATATTTTTGGATAAATTTTCTGATCCTAGCAATGCTAAAGAAGTTACTACTATAAATGGTACTGTTACAACACTTAATAAACTAATAGTTGCTGTAAGAGAGATTGAAAGTGCAACATCGCCTCTTGCAAATGAGGTAAGTATATTTGAAGTTACGCCTCCAGGTGCCGCAGCAATAATCATTACACCAATTGCAAGTTCTGGTGATATTGGCCATGACTTAACTAATACAAAAGCTATTAAGGGAAGCAATATTATTTGACATATTAATCCAACCAAAAAATCTTTTGGTTGTTTTGCGACCCTTGTAAAATCTACACCAGTTAATCCAAGTCCCAAGGAAAACATTATAAACGCCAGTGCTAAAGGTAAAAAAATATCTGTAATTATCCCCATAAATTAAATTATCACTATTTAGCAAATTCTAAAAGTGCTTTTACATGTTCTTCTGAACTTTCAGATAGAGCGTTTAAATCATATCCTCCCTCTAAAATTGAAACAACCTTTCCATCACACTGATTTTTAGCATAGACTAAAGTTCTTCTAGTTATTTCATAAAAATCCTCAGAAGTAAGCTGCAATTGTGCCAAGGGATCATTTTTGTGAGCATCAAATCCAGCAGAGAATAAAATAAATTCGGGATTGAATGATTTTAATTTTTTTAAGACATGTTCATAAGCATCCATATACTGCGTAGAGTTAGTGCCTGCGGGCAAAGGTATATTAAAAATATTATTATGTTTCCCCTTTTCATTGTAACTGCCACTTCCAGGATAATAAGGATATTGATGAGTAGAAATGTATAAAACTTTTTCATTATCATAAAAAATATCTTGAGTACCATTTCCATGATGAACATCAAAATCAATGATAGCAACTTTTTTATAGTTATAATTATTCAATAAATAATTAGCTCCTACAGCTACATTATTATAAATACAAAAACCCATAGCTTTATTTTTTTCTGCATGGTGACCAGGAGGTCTAACAGCACAAAATGCATTTTTAAATTCTTTTTTTTCAACTCCATCTATTGCTGTTATTATAGATCCAACTGCATCTGTAGTAGCATCTTTACTTCCAGGCGAAACAATAGTGTCACCATCCAAGAAAATTAATCCTTTGTTTGGGAAAGAGTCTTTTACATATTTTACGTATTCTGAGGAATGAGTAGCATTTATAAAATTATTATTAAATTTTTTTGATTTTTTCCAAATTAATTTTTTATTTTTTTTTAAATTATTAATAATTGCATCAACTCTATCTCCATTTTCAGGATGACCTAAGCCGGTAATATGTTTTGACGAGGTTTCAGATATAACTATAGCTGTTTTCACTTAAAATAATTTTCTAAAATTTCTTTATAAATTTGAGTAAGTTTTTTAAGATCATATAAAGCAACAGATTCATCAATTTTGTGCATTGTTTTTCCTACTAATCCAAATTCTACACAAGGAGATATTTTTCTAATAAATCTTGCGTCAGAAATGCCACCAGTAGTCGATAATTTAGGTTTTATTTTTGTTATTTTTTTTATGACTTTTTGAATCATATAGGTTGTTTTGTTAGGATTTGTTATAAACGCTTCTCCAGATACCATATAAGAAATTTTAAAAGTACATTTATTTTTTTCGCAAGTTTTTTTAATAATTTTGTTCAGCATTTTTTTTAGAGATTCTGATGAATGCTTATCGTTAAATCTTATATTAAATGCTGCATTAATTTCTGCAGGTATAACATTATCTGCAGTAATATTAGTATTGATTCTAACTATTTCAAGATTTGAAGGTTGAAAGTTTTTTGTTCCACGATCAAGTTTTATACTTTCAATTTTATTTAGTATATCTGTTATAACTGGAGCAGGATTATTTGCATCAGAAGGATATGCAACATGACCTTGTGCTCCATATATAGTTAAGTGTCCAGTCATACTTCCTCTTCTGCCAATTTTCATCATTTCACCTAATTTATTTTGATTTGTTGGTTCTCCAACTAAGCAAAAATCAATTTTTTCTTTTTTTCTTTTTAAATACTCGACAACTTTTTTTGTACCATTTATTGCTATGCCTTCTTCATCGCCTGTAATTAATAAACTTATTGAGCCATTAAATTTTTTTTTTTTAAATTTACTTACGGCTGTAACAAAACAGGCTATTGAAGATTTCATATCATTTGCACCTCTGCCAATTAAATATTTTCCTTTAACCGCAGGTTTAAATGGATCAACACTCCAATTTTTTTTATTTCCTGCAGGAACTACATCAAGATGCCCAGCAAAATTAAAATTAGGTCCAGATTTATTTAATCTAGCATATAAATTTTTAACCGGTTTATAGCCTTTTGTTTTAAATTCTAAAATTTTACACTTAAAGCCTATTGCAGATAACTTTTTAGCCAAAAATTTCATTACGCCAGCATCTATAGGAGTAATACTTGGATATCTAATTAGCTCTTTAGCTAACTGTAATTCGTTATACGTTTTCATTTATTATTCTCTTAGTAAATCGTTAATAGATGTTTTTGATCTAGTTTTTTCATCAACTTGTTTAATTATAACTGCACAATTTAATGAAGGAGCAGCAGAATTTTTTTTATCTGGCAATGATCCTGGAACGACAACTGAATATGGTGGTATATTTCCATATGTAATATTTCCAGTTTTTCTATCAACAATTTTTGTAGATTGCCCAATATAAATACCCATGCTTAAAACAGACCCTTCACCTACTATTACTCCTTCTACTACTTCAGACATTGCTCCAAGAAAAACATTATCTTCTATAATTGTTGGTAGAGCTTGTGCTGGTTCTAGTACACCTCCAACTCCGCTTCCGGCTGATATATGACAATTTTCTCCAATTTGGCAACAAGATCCAGCTCTAGAAAATGTATCCATCATGGTACCAGATCCAATATATGCACCCGTATTTACAAAGCATGGCATTAATACAACATTCTTTGCAATATAAGATCCTTTTCTTACAGGGGAATTAGGAACCATTCTAA
>CACAFZ010000002.1 GCA_902531885.1 uncultured Pelagibacteraceae bacterium | reverse complement strand
AAAAAAGAAACAATTAAAAAAAATAAAGAAGAGCCAAAAAAAATCCCAGCTTAAAATAGAAAATGTCGAATACATATAAAATAGACAAAACGTCTATAGATATGCGTATTGATAGATGGATAAAAAATGTAATAGGAAAAATACCTCAGTCATTAATTGAAAAATTACTAAGAAAAGGGAATATTAAATTAAATAATAAAAAAATCAAAAGTTCAACAAAGTTGAAACTTGATGACGAAGTTAAGGTTTATAATTTTAATTACAAACTAGATACAGTGCAAAAAAAAATAAAATTCGTGCCCTCAAATAAAATTATTAAGGAAAATGAAAATTTAATTATTGATAATAATGAAGATTTTTTAGTTATAAATAAAAATGCCGGCACCCCAGTACAAGGAGGTACAAAATCTGGAAGAAATTTAATTGATATTTTTTCAAAAAGTGAATATTTTAGCCACAACAAACCTTACACTGTCCATAGATTAGATAAAGACACATCTGGTGTTTTATTAATTGCAAAATCAAGAGAAATAGCAAAACTACTTACTTCCTTATTTAGATTAAGAAGAATTCATAAAACATACTTAGCAATTTGTGAAGGTGAACTACAAAAAAAATCTGGTGTAATGAAGGATGATTTAATTAGATTTGATGGTAAAAAAAAAATAATTGAAAAAGCAATAACTAATTTTCAATTAATTGATAAAAACTCTCAGTTTTCTTTTTTAGAATTAAAACCAATTACAGGAAGAAAGCATCAAATAAGAAAACAACTTTATAATATTGGACATCCTATTTGTGGTGATAATAAATATTATTCTAATATAAAAAATAAAAATTTAATGCTTCATGCTTTTAAAATTAAATTTATGATTAATAAAAAAAAATATTTGTATAAAGCTTTATTACCAAAATACTTTAATGATTTTCTGAAAAATAAAAGACTTAAATTTTCAGGTATTTAATTAAGTTTTTTTCTAGTGTTATTGATATTTTTTTATAATTTTGATTCCTTATGCAAATTAAGTTGGTGACTCCTTTATTTTTAATTCCACATGGTATAATTTTTTTATATTGATTTAAATCATTGCTTATATTTATAGAAAAACCATGATATGCAATCCATCTTTTTATTCTTATTCCTATAGCAGCAACTTTATTAATATTATTTTTTGATTTATGCCATATACCAACATTTTTTCTATCTGCTGCTGCATCTATATTAAATTCTTTTAACGTTTTTATTATAGATTTTTCTATTATCTTAATAAAATATCTTATATCTTTTTTCCTTTTATTAAGATCGATTGCTAAATAGCAAACTAATTGACCAGGACCATGCCATGTTATTTTTCCTCCTCTAGAAGACTTGATAATTTTTATTGATTTATCTAAAATATCACTATTTTTATAACTTGATCCACCCGTAAAAGTTGGCGGATGTTGTAAAAACCAAATTAACTCTTTTTTCGTATTATTGTGTATTAATTGATTAACTCTTTTTTCAAGATAACTTATTGCCTTATAATATTTTACTGGTTTTATTGACCTTTTTATCTCCATATACATTAATGAATTGTAATATTAAAATTATAGATTAATAGTGCCATATAAAAATACAGGTTTTTTATGACTTTAGTAAGAAAAATAAAAGATAAAAAAGTAAATTTTGAATTTAATAAAGAATATATAAGGGTTGTTACAGATAAAATAGCCAGCAATGATGCTGAATTTATTACTAATTCTTTTAAAGAGATACATCCAGCAGATGCAGCCGATATAATTGAACACTTAAATCAAGATGATAGAGAAAAATTAATTAAATTAAACAATTTTAAAATCAATCCAGAGGTTTTTGTTGAATTAAATGAGTCTGTAAAATCAGAAATAATTAATTATCTTTCAAAAGAATCTATAGTTTTCATTTTAAAAAATCTAGAATCAGATGATGCGATTAAAATATTGGAAAATATAGATGAAAATAATAAAAATGAAATTTTAGGATCATTACCACCCAAAGATAGATTTGTACTTCTTGAAAGTTTAAGCTATCCAGAAGACTCAGCTGCCAGAATCATGCAGAGAGAGTTTACAGCTATACCTAGTAACTGGTCAGTAGGACAAACCATCGATTACCTTAGAGAAAATAAAGATTTACCTGATGAATTTTTAGAAATTTTCATTGTTGATAATGAATTTAAGCCTATTGGAACTGTATCATCTTCCAAAGTTCTTAGAACCTCTAGAGATACAAAGATGCTATCAATAATGAGTGAGTCGCAGCTATCAATACCAGTCGATATGGATAGAGAAGAAGTGGGACATTTGTTTGAAAACTATAATTTAAATTCAGCTTGCGTAGTGGATAAAAGTAATAAATTAGTTGGAATGATAACAAGCGATGATGTTTTGACCGTATTAAAAGAAGAAGCCGAAGAAGATGCATTAAGACTTGCCGGTGTAGGTAATGAAGAAATTACGGATGGTGTTTTTAAAAAAACTAAAAGAAGATTTAGTTGGTTATTGCTTAATCTTTTTACAGCAGTAATTGCATCAATAGTAATAGGTTTTTTTCAAGAGGATATTGAAAAAGTTGTTGCACTTGCTGTTCTTATGCCAATTGTTGCCTCTATGGGCGGTAACGCGGGCATGCAAACACTTGCTGTTACTATTAGAACTATTGCTACAAATGAACTTACTAAAAACAATTTTTCTCAAAACGTTTTAAAAGAATTTTTTATAGGTATTTTAAATGGTATAATTTTTGCAGCTATAAGTGCCATAATTGTTCATTTATGGTTTCAAGATTTAACTCTCTCTTTAATTATATCTATATCAATGATATTAAATATGATTGTTGCAGGACTATTTGGAATTTTAGTACCTATAACACTTAAAAAGTTCAAAATAGATCCTGCTATTGCCTCAAGTGTTTTTGTTACTACTATTACTGATGTTATAGGTTTTTTATCATTCTTAGGAATAGGTGCTTACTTTTTTTATGGCACCTAAAAGTTATCAATCAATCTTACTTTATTAATATAAAAAGCAATAAAAATTTTAAAATTATATTTATTATATTTTTTTGAAAGATTATATTTGTTTCTTATTTGAAGATATTCTATTTTTATACCACTATTGGAAATTTGATTTTTAATATCATTTATTTCTTTTGAATTATTAATATTTTTTTTTATTTTATTATAAATGAATTTGATTTTCTTTATTACTTTAGAAGCTTTTATTAAATCATTTTTGCTTAATAATAAATTTCTTGATGAATATGCTAAATGATTTTTATCCCTAATAGTTTTACATGCTATAATTTTTGTATCAAATTTATTCTTTATAAATTTTCTAATTAAATATAATTGCTGATAATCTTTAATTCCTAAAAACATATATTTTGCTCTGATTATACCAAGTAATTGATTAATAACCGCCAAAACTCCCTCAAAATGTCCTTTTCTGAATTTTGCACACATAATTTTATCTTTAGAATTAATACTTATTTTCATATTTTTTTTATTTTTATAAATTTCGTTTATTTGAGGTATAAAAACGTAATCAACCTTTTTTTTTCTTAAAATTTTTAAATCATTAGAAAGTATTTTAGGATATTTTATATAATCACTTTTTTTATTAAATTGCGAAGGGTTAACAAAGATAGTTACCAATGTTTTATTACATTTTTTTTTAGATGAATCAATTAATGACATATGTCCTTTATGTAAGGCTCCCATAGTAGGGACAAATCCAATGTTTGCCTTAAAATTAACTTGTTTATTTAATTTATTAATACTTTTAAAAATCTTCATTTATGATAGTGAGCTTAATAGTTAAAACATTTTAATGATAAGACAAGCAATAATTCCATTAGCTGGCTTAGGTACACGATTGCTACCTTTAACTAGCGTCATTCCAAAAGAATTACTACCTATTAATGGCAAGCCGAGTATAGAATATATACTTGAAGAATGTCGAATGGCAGGAATCAAAGAAGTTATTTTTATTATATCTAAAAAAAAAGAAATGATTAAAAATTATTTTAATAAAGATAATTTTTATAAATCTATTTTTAAAAAAAAGAAAGATAAAAGAATTTTATATGAATATAAAAAATTAAATAAATATAAAAAAATGATTAAGTTTGTATATCAAAACAAACCCTCAGGAACTGGAGACGCTGTTTTAAAGACTAAAAAATTTATTAAAGATAAGTATTTTTTAATGTTGTTGCCAGATGACCTTATTATTAAAAATAACTGCTCAAAAAAAATGATAAATATTCATAACAAAAGAAAATGTTCTGTTATGGCAAGCATTAAAGTTAATAAAAAAACAGTTAATAGATGGGGAATTTATTCTATTTATAAAAAAATTGATAAGAATAATTTTTATATAAAAGATGTAATTGAAAAACCAAATATTAATGAAGCACCATCTAATTTTGCAATTATTGGTAGATATATATTACATAAAAAAATTTTTAATAAACTAAAAAAACAAAAAAAAGGAAAAGGTGGTGAAATCCATATTACAGATTCAATTAAGAAACTTATAAAAGA
Source organism: uncultured Pelagibacteraceae bacterium (assembly GCA_902531885.1). Taxonomy (GTDB): domain Bacteria; phylum Pseudomonadota; class Alphaproteobacteria; order Pelagibacterales; family Pelagibacteraceae; genus Pelagibacter. Next base: position 118,422 of record CACAFZ010000002.1, on the reverse strand, counting down.
TGGTGAAAAGTTTATAGGTCATAATTTTAAAGGTAAATATCTAGATTGTGGCACTATGGCAGGTTATATTAATTCATCCGCTGAGATATCTAAGCTATGAAACTTTGCGTAATAGGTACAGGTTATGTTGGCTTAGTAAGTGGAGCATGCTTTTCTGATTTAGGAAATAAAGTTACCTGTGTAGATATAGACAAAAATAAAATTAATACACTTAATTCTGGAGTCATTCCTATATATGAACCTGGATTAGAAGAATTAGTAAAAAAAAATTTTGGTCAAAGAAGGCTTACTTTTTCTACAGATATAAACTCTTCCATTAAAGAGTCAGACATTATTTTTATTTGTGTTGGCACTCCTAACAAGAAAAAATCTAATATGGCTGATTTAAAGTATGTTTATAATGTTGCAAAATTAATTGCTAAAAATTTAAATAAATACAAAATAATAGTTACTAAATCAACTGTTCCCGTGTCTACAGGTGATATTATAGAAAAAATTATAAAAAATAAAAATAAAAGAAAAAAATTTGATGTTGTTTCAAACCCTGAATTTTTAAGAGAAGGAGAGGCAATTAGGGATTTTATTAGTCCAGATAGAGTAGTGGTTGGAACTAATAGTAAAAAAGCTAATAGAATAATGAAAGCTCTTTATTTACCTATAATTAAAAAGGAAAGTAGATTTTTTAGCAGCTCAAGAAGAGGAGCTGAATTAATTAAATATGCGTCCAATGCATTTTTAGCAACTAAAATATCTTTTATAAATGAATTAGCAAACTTATGTGAAAAAGCAGAAGTAAATATAAAAGATATATCATCAGGAATGGGCCTTGATCAAAGAATAGGTGAAAGGTTTTTAAGAGCTGGTCCAGCTTATGGCGGCTCATGTTTTCCTAAGGACACTAGAGCATTAGTTAATACTGGAGATAAGTACAATGTTAACCTTTCAATAGTTAAAAGTGTAATTAAATCAAATGAAAATAGAAAAAATATTTTATTAAAAAGAGTACATAAAATTATTGGAAAAAATATTAGAAATAAAAAAATTATTTTTCTTGGTGTTACTTTTAAGCCTGGCACAGACGATATGAGAGAAGCATCAAGTTTAAAAATGATACCTTATCTTTCAAAAAATGGAGCATATATAAATTATACTGACCCATCAGGCCCAAAAAAAATTTTAGATAAAATTAAAAATGTAAAATTTCATAAAAGTGTCACAGCATGCTGCAAAAATGCTGATTTAATAATTATTCATACTGAATGGAATGAATATAAACAATTAAATTTTAAAAAAATGGTAATTAATAAAAAATTTAAAATATATGATTTAAGAAATATTTATTCACTGAACAAAGTAAAAAAAGACAATATTGATTATTATTCTATTGGTAGATAATTAATTTAACTCAAAAATAGCATCAACTTCAACTGCTACACCAAGAGGTAAACTATTAGTACTTACTGCTGCTCTTGCATGCATTCCGTTATTACCAAAAATTTTCGAAATTATGTCGGAAGCTCCATTTATTACTTTTGGTTGTTCAGTAAAATCATCTGTCGAATTTACGTAACCTGTTAATTTGATACAAGATTTAATTTTAGATAAATCATCTTCACAAATTTTTTTAGCTTGAGATACAATGCTAAGAGCACATCTTTCAGCTGCCTCATAACCTTTTTTTGTATCAAGATCTCTTCCAATTTTTCCTTTTATTAAATTTCCATTAGCATCCATTGATATTTGGCCCGATATATATAAAAGTTTTCCAGATATTTTTGTTGCAACATACGATCCTACTGGATCAGCTGCTTTTGGTAAAATTATATTAAGTTTTTTAATGTTGTCTTCAACTGTCATTTTCTTTTTTTTTTCTTACTTCTATCGTATTCTTTTCTTTTCTCAATCAATATTAAAGCATCTTCCATCGTTAACTCTACAGGATCTTTTTCTTCAGGTATTGTAGCATTTAAGGATTTATATTTAATATAAGGTCCGTATTGACCTTTCATTATACGCACAGGTTTTTTATCTTCTGGATGTTCACCTAAATCCTTAATCAAAGAAGATGAAATTCTTCCCGGTTTTGCTTCAGAAATAAGTGTAACGGCTCTGTTTAAACCAATTGAAAAAATTTCATCTACATTTTCAATTCTAGCAGACTTATTTTCACACTTAAGGTACGGGCCAAATCTACCTGAGTTTAAAACAATTTCCTTTTGATTTTCAGGATTTGTTCCAATAATTTTAGGTAAAGAGCACAAAAATTTTGCTTTATCTAAATCTATTGATTCTATTGATATACCTTTTGGAATAGACACATTTTTTAAATTATTGTTATCTTTTTTTGATTTTCTTTTTTTTACTTTGATATTTGTATCAGGGTCAATTTCAAATTGTAAATAAGGGCCAAATCTCCCATTTTTTAAAAATATATCTTTGTTATTTTCATTTTTACCAATCAGCTTAGGTTCTGACAAATTGTATTGTTCAGCAGCTTTTGATTTAGATAGAGGTCTTGTGAATTTACATTCGGGGTAATTAGAACATCCTATAAAAGCACCACCTCTAAAACTATTCTTTAAACTTAACTCACCTTTGTTACATAATTTGCATTTACGGTCTATTTTGCCATTATTATCTACTTCAAAAATTAATTCACCTAAACTTTCATTTAACAAATCTAAAACTTCACGCGTTCTTTTGTCTTTAACACTGCTCACATTTTTATTGAAATCAGTCCAAAATTGGTCAAGAACATTAATCCAATCTTCTTTACCACTTGTTATATCATCTAACTGATTTTCTAGATTTGCAGTAAACCCATAGTCTACATATTTGCTGAATAATTTTTCTAAAAAAGCAGATAATAGCTTACCTCTATCTGTGGGAAAAAATCTTTTATTAACAATATCAGCATATCCTCTATTTGAAATTACAGAAATTATACTAGCATAAGTAGACGGACGTCCTATTCCTAACTCCTCTAATTTTTTTACAAGACTAGCCTCAGAATATCTAGGAGGATGCTGTGTAAAATGCTGTTCATCTATGAAGCTATCTATGTTAACTAAACCTTTTGACACATCAGGAAGAATTTTTTCATCTTCATCATCATTTTCTATTTTATAAAGTTTTAAAAATCCATCAAACTTAATAACGGATCCCGATGCTTTAAATATATTTAATTTATCTTTAGATTCTATCATTATTGTTTTTCTATCAAACTTAGCAGATTCCATTTGTGAGGATAAAGCTCTAGACCATATTAAATTATATAATTTAAATTGATCTGTGCTCAAATATTTTTTTAAACTTTCAGGATTTCTTTCAACATCTGTAGGTCTTATAGCCTCATGAGCTTCTTGTGCATTTTTTGCTTTTTTACCAGAATAGTTTAATGCTTGATCGGGTAAATAATTTTTTCCATAATTTTTTTCAATATAGGTTCTAAATACTGATATAGCTTCGCTTGATATATTTGTACCATCAGTTCTCATATAAGTAATTAAACCAATTGTTTCACCTTCTATATCTATACCCTGATATAGTCTTTGTGCTATTTGCATAGTTCGTGAGGCACCAAATCCTAGTTTACTTGATGAAGATTGTTGAAGAGTAGAGGTTGTAAATGGTCCAGATGGATTTCTATTATAAATTTTTGAAGAAATATCTGTTATTTCATATTCCTTTTTTTTAATATCATTTATTATATTGTTAATATCTTTTTTATTTTTATATGAAAACTTTTCAATCTTTTTATTATTAATTAGAAAAGGATATGTATTAATAATATTTCCATCTTTATTTTTAAAATCAACAAATAATTTCCAAAACTCTTCTGGTTTAAAATTTTCAATTTCATGTTCTCTTTCAGTAAGGAGTCTTAATGCAACTGACTGAACTCGTCCTGCAGATTTAGAACCAGGGAGTTTAGTCCACAAGATTGGTGAAATATTAAAACCAACAAGGTAGTCCAAAGCTCTTCTAGCCATATAAGCATCAACTAATTGCGGCTCTATAGATCTAGGATTCTCTATACCATTAGTTACTGCTTTTTTTGTTATTTCATTAAATACTACTCTTTCTATTTTCTTATCTTTTAGTAATTTTTTTTCATTTAAAAACTCTTTAACATGCCAAGCAATAGCCTCACCTTCACGGTCAGGATCCGTTGCCAATATAATTTTTGATGAATCTTTAGCAACCTCAGTAATTTCTTTTAAGTATTTTTTTGAAAAACTATCAATTTCCCAAATCATTTTAAAATTTTGATCAGGATCAACTGAACCATTTTTTGATGGCAAATCTCTTATATGTCCATAACTTGCTAACACAGTATAGTCTTTGCCTAAATATTTATTAATTGTTTTAGCTTTAGCAGGACTTTCTACAATAACAAGATTCATTATTTTTCAAACTACTCAAAAGAGTTAGATAGTCAAATTAATAAATTTTTGTCTTCGATTCAGTCTTATTTATCAAGCGTTTTATATTTTCTCTATGTGTAAAAAATATTAAAATAAACATAATTACATAAAAATAATAATTCTGATCATTCATGTAGTAAAATTGATAAATGGGAATAATTAAGGTTGCTACCAATGAGGATAAAGATGAAAATTTTGAAATTAAATATGTTAAATACCAAACGATTACAAAGATAATCCCTAAAATGTGGTTTAAACAAAATAATATACCAACATAAGTTGCCACACCTTTTCCACCTTTAAATTTTAGCCAAATTGGAAATATATGACCTAAAAAAACTGATAAACTTGAAATAAAAATATAATCTGGAAAATAAAAACTAATTAATAAAATTGGAATTACAGCTTTTATAATATCTAGTGATAGAGTTGAATAACCAAGAATTTTATTACCAGTTCTTAAAGCGTTTGTAGCCCCTATATTGCCAGATCCAATTTTTCTTATATCTTTTTTTAAAAATATTTTTGTTAATAAGAAACCAAAAGGTATTGACCCCATTAGGTAAGAAATTATAATAATTATAGATAATACCATATTATATTTTAAATAACTCTTCACCTTTAACAAAAGTGTTTGTTATTAATCCTTGTAATTTTTTAGCTTCAATAGATGTATTTTTTGATTTAGAATGTAAATTATCTTTTTTAAGTACCCAAGGTTTATATAAATCAACAATACAGAAGTCTGCATCATTTCCAGTATTTAAATTTCCTTTATCAATTTTTAATATTTTTGCAGGATTACATGTTAATGATGCAATGATCTTTGATAATTTAATAGATTCATTGTGAAATAATTCTAATGCGAGTGGTAGCAAAGTTTCAATACCGCTTGCACCTGTAGCTGATTGATAAAAAGTTAATCTTTTAGATTCTTCATCTTCTGGTTTATGATCAGAAACTATTACGTTTATTAAATCATTATTTATAGCCTTAACCAGTGACAACCTATCTTCTTCGGTTCTTAAAGGTGGAGATAGTTTTAAAAAAGTTCTAAAATCTCCAATATCGTTTTCATTTAAAGAAAGATTATTTATTGATACACCACAGCTAAAATCAACTTTTTGTTTTCTATTCTTAATTACTTCTACAGATTTCGATGATGATATTTGAGATATATGATATCTACAATTGTAATCTTCCAACAAAGTTAAGTCTCTTTCAATAATAATTTTTTCAGCTAAATCAGAAATACCTTGCAATCCTAATTTGGTAGATATCAACCCATCGTTTACAACTCCATCTTTTGCTAATTCGTAATCTTCAGCATGTTGCATTACCAAAGAGTCCAAATCATATGCTGACTTCATTATTCTAGACATTAGTCTTGTATTTTGAATTGTTTTTGTTCCATCTGTAAATCCAATAATACCTTTGTTCTGCAACAAACCAAATTCTGTCATATTTGTTCCTTCAGTGTTTTTAGTTAGTGAAGCTGTAGGATAAATATTAATTTTTGACTTATCTCTTCCTCTTCTTTTTAAAAAATCAACTATTGAAACATTATCAATCACGGGATTTGTATTTGGCATTGTAACTACGGATGTAACTCCACCAGATAAAGCAGCTATACTTAAAGTTCTAAAATTTTCTTTATATTCGTAACCTGGCTCACCTACAAATACTCTCATATCCACTATCCCAGGAAATATATATTTACCTTCCAGATCAATATATTTTTCTCTTGATGGTATATTGTTAGTATTTACTTTCTTTCCAGATGCTTCTATTTTTCCATCTTCGCCAATAATTAATCCACCAATCTCCTCAATAGAATTTAAAGGATCAACTATATTTGCATTTAAAAAATATTTTTTTTTCATTTTTCACAAAAAATTTTTAAACATGCCATTCTTACAGCAACACCAAGTTCGACCTGTTCTTTTATTACGCTTTTATTAATATCATCTGCAAGCTTTGTATCTATTTCTATACCTCTATTCATCGGGCCAGGATGCATTATTAATGCATCTTTTTTTGCACATTCTAATTTATCGGGAGTTAAACCGTAGTATTCGTAATATTCTCTGTTTGATGATAAAAAAGAACTTGTCATTCTTTCATTTTGCAATCTAAGCATCATAACAATATCACAATCCTTTAATCCATCTCTCATATTAGAAAAAGTATTTACGCCAAGCTTATCAATATCTTTTGGCATTAGATTTGTTGGTGCTATTATTTTTAAGTCAGCACCTAACATGTTTAATAAATAAATATTAGATCTAGCAACTCTAGAATGTAAAATATCTCCACATATAGCTATCTTTAAACCCTCAATTTTTTTTTTTCTATCCAGTATAGTTAGTGCATCAAGCAATGCTTGAGTCGGATGTTCTCTTCTTCCATCACCAGCATTAATAACTGCACAATTAACTTTTTGAGAAAGTAAATTACATGCCCCAGAGTCTTGGTGTCTAATTACAATTATATCTGGATGCATAGCATTTAAAGTCATTGCAGTATCAATTAAAGTTTCACCTTTTTTTATAGCTGAATTGACTATGTTCATTGACATAACATCTGCACCTAGTCTTTTGCCGGCTAATTCAAAAGAACTTTGAGTTCTAGTCGAAGGTTCAAAAAATAAATTAATCTGAGTTTTGCCTCTCAGAATATCTATTTTTTTATTCTTACTTCTATTTAGCTGAATAAACTGTTTTGCTTCAGAGAGAATGTATTTAACATCAGAAATATTTAGATCTTGAATTCCTAATAGATGTTTTTTTGATATTTTAATAGCTTTTGATGATGCCATTAAAACCAACTCTATAACTATTAAATATAATTTTAGCAAGCATTAATTATTTAAATAATCTATTGCTCCTTGAAGAATGAATGCAGCAGCATTTTTATCGATATTTCTAGTTTTTTTAGAAACATTAACATCCAATTGACTAGATAAATTGAAAGCACCAACTGTAGAAAGCCTCTCATCCCACAAAACTATTGGTAAATCAATTTCATTAGATATTTTCTCCACTTTATCTTTTACTGATTGAGAAGACGGACCTTTGGAACCATCCATATTAATTGGATAACCAACAATTATACCTTTTATATTGTTCTCTGATATAATATTTTTAAGTTGGCTAATTGTGATAGACAGTTTTTCAACATCTATTGTTTTAAAAGGAGTCGCAACTAATCTTTTTTCATCACAAATTGATACACCAATTCTTTTTGAACCCAAATCTAAACCAATTAATCTTGAATTTTTATTAATTTTTAACTTTAACTCTTCAATTGTGATCATATTGTATTTTCTATATTAAGTGATACTTTGCAATTTATCTAATTATCATATGGGAATAGATCTTAAAACAGTAAAACATATATCTAAATTATCTAGAATTTCTTTAGATGATGAAAAAGCAAAGAAATTAGAAGCCGATCTTAACTCAATATTTGCATTTATTGAAAAATTGAATGAACTAGATACAAAAAATGTAGAGCCTTTAACTTCCATAGCGGAAACTACTCTCCAATTAAGAAAAGATGAAATAAAATCAACAAATATAAGAGAACAAGTTTTAAAAAATTCTCCTGAAAAAAATAAAGATTTTTTTGTTGTACCAAAGGTAGTTGAGTAATGACTAATATTACAGATTTAACACTTACTGAATTAGTAAATAAAATTAAAAAAAAAGAGGTCTCTTCTAGGGAAATAACAAATGCCTATGTTAATAGATCTGAAAAATCAAAAAAATTAAATACATATATTACTGATAATTTTGAAAATGCTTTAAAAAAAGCTAGTGATTTTGACAACAACCCAAATTATGAAAAAAAACTACCAGGTATACCAATTGCAGTAAAAGATTTGTTTTGCACTAAAGATGTAAAAACTACTGCTGGAAGTAAAATATTAAATAATTTTATACCAACATATGAATCAACTGTTACGGAAAATCTTTGGAAGGAAGGTAGCATTCTATTAGGAAAGCTTAATTGTGATGAATTTGCAATGGGATCTTCGAATGAAACAAGCTTTTTTGGTAATGTACAAAGTCCAATTGGAAAAAATTTAGTACCCGGAGGATCTTCTGGTGGATCAGCATCAGCTTTAGCTGCAAAATTGACTCCGGCAACCATTGGAACTGATACCGGTGGCTCAATTCGACAACCTGCATCTTTTACAGGCACTGTTGGACTTAAACCTACTTACGGCGCCTGTTCTAGATATGGAATAGTTGCTTTTGCGTCTTCATTAGATCAAGCCGGACCAATGACCGGAAATGTTAAAGATTGTTCATTGTTATTCGATGTAATGTGCTCATATGATATAAAAGATTCTACTTCTGTTAACTTCAAAAGAAAAAATTATTTTAAAGAATTGAATAATTCAATCAAAGGAAAAAAAATTGGTATACCTAAAGAATACAGAGTCGATGGTATGTCAAAAGAAATTGAAGACCTTTGGCAAAAAGGAATTAATATTATTAAGGATTCAGGTGCTGAGGTGATAGATATTTCATTACCTAATACAAAATATGCCTTACCTGCTTATTATATTGTTGCACCAGCTGAGGCATCATCAAATTTGGCTAGATACGATGGTGTAAAGTATGGCTTTAGGTCTGAGGGAAAAAATTTAATAGAGATGTATGAAAATACAAGATCAAAAGGTTTCGGCGATGAAGTAAAAAGAAGAATTATGATAGGAACCTATGTTCTGTCTTCAGGATATTATGATGCTTATTATTTAAAAGCTCAAAAAGTAAGAAAATTAATTAAAAATGATTTTGACGAAGTTTATAAAAAAGTTGACGCTATACTAACGCCTTCAACACCAAGCTCAGCTTTTACTATAGGAGAAAAAAGTAATGACCCTGTATCTATGTACTTAAATGACATTTTCACAGTACCAATTAATTTGGCAGGATTGCCAGCAATCTCAATACCTGGTGGTCACGATTCAAAAGGATATCCTCTAGGACTACAAATTATTGGTAAAACATTTGATGAACAAAATATAATTAACATTGCATATGCTATGGAAAATCAAATTAATTTTAAAAATCAAATAAAAGATTGGTGGATTTAGTGTCTAAAGATCAGAATAAATACTCAATAAAAAGGGAAAATAATGAGTATGAAGTAGTTATTGGTCTTGAAGTTCATGCTCAAGTATTATCTGAGTCAAAACTTTTTTCTACTTCATCAACTAAATTTGGTGCAGAACCAAATACACAAGTTAGTTTGGTCGATGCTGCTTTTCCAGGAATGTTGCCTGTAATTAATGAATTCTGCATAAAACAAGCAGTAAAAACTGGAATAGGTTTAAATGCAAAAATAAATAAAAAATCAATCTTTGATAGAAAAAATTATTTCTATGCTGATTTACCTCAAGGGTATCAAATATCTCAATATAAAAACCCAATAGTTGGAGAGGGAACAGTAATTCTAGATCTACCAGATGGTGAAAAAAGTATTGGAATTGAAAGACTTCACTTAGAACAAGATGCTGGTAAAAGCATTCATGATATTGATCCACAAAATACATTTGTTGATTTAAACAGATCAGGAGTAGCTTTAATGGAAATAGTGAGTAAACCTGATTTAAGATCTCTTGAAGAAGTAAATCTTTATATAAAAAAACTAAGATCAATAATGAAATATTTAGGTACATGTGATGGAAACATGCAAGAAGGATCTTTAAGAGCAGATGTAAACATATCGGTCAGAAAAAAAGGTGATAAAGATCTTGGTACAAGATGCGAAATTAAAAATGTTAATTCAATTAAATTTATGCAAATGGCAATTGATTATGAGGCAAATAGGCAAGTAGATATTTTAGAGGAAGGTGGAAAAATTGATCAAGAAACAAGATTATTTGATACCAAAAAAAATGAAACAAGATCAATGAGATCAAAAGAAGATGCACACGACTATAGATATTTTCCTGACCCAGACCTATTACCTTTAGAATTTACAGATGAGTTTATCAATGAACTTAAAAAAAATATTCCAGAATTACCAGATGAAAAGAAAAAAAGATTTATAGAAAAATTTAAACTATCACCTTATGAAGCCAATATACTAGTTTCAGATATTGATACTTCAAAGTATTTTGAGGCCGTAATTAAAAAGTCAGATATAAAGCTTTCAACTAATTGGATTACTGGGGAACTATTTGCCTTATTAAACGAAAAAAATTTGGAAATATCAAAAAGTCCAATTAGTGCACTAAATTTATCAAAATTAATAAATTTAATAAAAGATGGAACTATCTCTGGCAAAATCGCCAAATCAGTATTTGAAATAATGGCAGTAGGCGATGCTGATCCACAAAAAATTATTGAAGAAAAAGGACTAAAGCAACAAAGCGATCCTAAAGAATTAGAAAAAATTGTAGATAAAGTAATTAATGAAAATCAAGATAAAGTAAAAGAATTTAAATTAGGCAAAGATAAATTATTTGGTTTTTTTGTTGGTCAGGTTATGAAAATTTCTGGAGGAAAGGCAAACCCACAACTTGTAAACGATATTTTAAAGAAAAAATTAAAATAAAATGGGTTCGAATATAGTTATTAATAACGAAATAGAGAATTATATAAATAAATATTCTTTACAGTTAAATAAAGTTCAAAAAGATATAATATCATACAACAACAGCTTAGGCGACATCAAGAAAAATCAAATTTCTATTTCTCAATGTCATTTTTTACATTTACTCATTAAAATTTCTAATATTAAAAAAATTTTAGAAATAGGTACCTTTACAGGATTGAGTGCACTTACAATGTCATTGGCCTTACCAAGCGATGGCACGATAATAACTTTAGACAAAAATGAAAACACGAATGAAGCTGCAAAAAATTTTTTTAAAAGTGCAAATCAAGAAAATAAAATAAAAATAATCAATAATATGGCTATAGATAATTTAAATGAATTTAAAAATAAAAATCAAAAATTTGATCTTGTTTTTATAGATGCTGATAAAGAAAATTATATAAATTATTATGACATTTCATTAGATTTAATAAACACAAATGGCTTAATTATTATAGATAACGTTTTATGGCATGGAGAAGTCATAGATGAAAAAAAAAATGATAATTTAACTAAAAGTATAAGAAAATTTAATATTTATATTAATAACGATAAAAGAATAGAAAATCTAATTATTCCTTTAGGTGATGGCCTTACAATTTGTAGAAAGTTGTGATGTTCTATATTTCTGGCTTTTATAAATTTAAAAAAATATCGAATATTAAAAAAAATAAAAAAATAATTCAGTCATATTTTTTAAAGAATTCTATTAGAGGAACATTAATATTATCTCCAGAAGGTATAAATGCAACTTTATCATCTAAAAAAAAAAATCTTCATTTAATCTTAAATAAAATAAAAAAAACTTTTAAAATTGATAATTTTGATAGTCAAAATTTATCTAAATGTAAATTCCAACCATTTCATAGAGGCAAAGTTAAAATTAAAAAAGAAGTAGTTCCCATGGGTATTAAAATTGAAAAAAGAAATTTAAAAAATCATCTTAATCCAGTTAAATGGAATAAGTTAATTAAAAATAAAAATACTTTGTTATTAGATGCAAGAAAACCATTTGAAAACAAAGTTGGATCTTTTAAAAAATCAATAAATCCTCAAGTTAATAATTTTAGAGAATTTCCTGAATATTTAAAAAAACTTTCTAAAGACAAAACTATAGCAATGTTTTGTACAGGAGGCATTAGATGTGAAAAAGCAGTCATTTATTTAAATAAAAAAGGTTTTAAAAATGTTTATCAATTAAATGGTGGCATAATTAATTATTTAAAAAAAATAAAAAAAAATAATAGTTTGTGGAATGGTGAATGTTATGTTTTTGATAATCGTGTATCAATAAAACATGGTTTGTTACAAGGAAGCTTTTCGATGTGTAGCGGTTGTAGAAAACCTATATCAAAAAAAGATAAAAAATCTAAAAAATATGAAGAAGGTGTTTCTTGTCCAAATTGTCACGATAGTTTAACAAATTCACAAAAAGAAAGATTTAGAATGAGGCAAAAACAAATAAACCTTGCAAAAAAGCAAGGCAAAAGTCACATATTCCAAAAAGAATTTTAAATATGAATTTACTAAAAGATAAAGTTCCTAAATTAGTCAGAAAACTTGCATTACCAGCAATGGTAGGAACATTATTTCAAACACTTTATAATATTGTTGATACTTTTTTTGCAGGAAAAATATCACCTGAAGCCTTATCAGCATTAAGTAAATCATTCCCTATATACTTTATTATTATTGCCACATCTATAGGTGTGACTGTAGCAGGAACTTCGTTGATAGGTAACAGCATTGGTGAAAATAATAAAAAAAATATATTAAATTATTTTACTCACATTATTATTTTTGGAATTATAATTTCATTTATAATAACTTTTTTAGGATTAACATATTCTGAAAAAGTGTTTTCTTTAATGGGATCAAGCGAGAAAGTAATTTCTTTAGGACTTGAGTACACAGACATTATCTATTCTGGATCTATTTTATTTATTTTGGTAGTAGCGTTAAATTCTCTATTGCATGCAGAGGGGGACACTAAAACGTATAGGAACGTTTTAGTTTTATCTTTTTTGCTTAATATAATTTTAAATCCAATACTAATCTTTGGATTTTTATTTATTCCTGCTTATGGTGTTAAGGGCATTGGTATAGCTACCATAGTTGCACAATTCATTTCGTTTATTATCATATTGTTTAAAGTTCTCAAAAATAGCAGAATTAAATATATAACTAAAGATTATTTAGTTCCAAAACTTTTCTATTTGAAAAATATTTTTTTTCAATCTATGCCTATAACTATATCGATTTGTGGCTATGCTTTGGCTTCTGCAATTATTTTTACTTACGTTGGTCTGTCAGGCGAATATGCTGTAGCTGGGTACGGAGCTGGAACAAGAATAGAGCAGGTGGTTCTTCTTCCTATTTTAGGAATTAATACTGCTATAATATCCATCATAGCTCAGAATTACGGTGCTAAATATATAGATAGAATAAAGGAAACTTACTTTACGGCTATAAAATACGCTTTCATCATAATGATCATTTCGGGAATATTTGTTTTTATCACCGCAAGCATGATTACAAGCATTTTTTCAAGCAACCTAGATGTTATAGAATATGGAGGAAGATATTTAAAAATATCAGCTTTTGTATTGCCAGCTTATCCAGTTTTTTTTCTATCAAATGGTTTGTTTATGGCTTTAAAAAAATCTGAGTACGCTATGATTTCAAATTTTTTCAGAAATGTATTAAATCCTATTATCGTATTTTATTTAGCAAGACATTATGGTGCTAGTTTTGAAACTTTTTTCTGGATATGGGTTATAATTAATTGGTTTTTCTCGATATCTTATTTACTATTTGTGATTTATTATTTTAACAAAAAATTAAACAAATCTAGCGCTGTCGTTCATCCATAACCATAGATGATTTGAAAAAGATCTTCTAACAAATAAATTTAAATTATTTATATCTTTATTATGAATGATTACGTCTACATGGTTTAGCAATGTTTGCGTAACAGCACCTTTGGAATCTTTAAATTTATTAAAATTAAACGGACATCCTGCAGAAAGCATGTCAAAAATTTTTGGACCTTTCAAATTAATCATTATCCAATGATCTGTTACATTTGTTACCGAACCAAGTTTTGTTTTAGATATATCGTTAAAAAGTTTATCTTCTAAAGAATTAATAGTTTTCAAGTTATTTTTATCATTTGAATAAATTAGCCATTCATCTGGACTTAACCACAGTAAATTTAACTCTTTATTGCCCGACGATGTATTGGGATCTGTGGGAAGTATTATTGATAATTCCTTTCCTATCTTAGTTACAAAATCCCTATTTTTTCCCCTTAAATTTATTTTAAGAGTAGGTTCAACCTCAGAAATTTTTATATCAGAGAATTCTTTTGCCTCAATAATTGTAGAATTATAATTAAGCATTTAACCTCTTATTTTCTTTGTCAAAAAAAACAGTGTCTGTTATGGTAACATTAATAGTTTTGTTTTTCATAGGTACAAACATTTTTTGTCCCTTTAATTTTTTACCATTTTTTACTACTGCAAGTGCGATTGATTTATTTAAATTTGGACTAAAATAACTGGAAGTGACATGACCTAGCATTACTATTGGTTGTTTTTTTGTTTCTAAAACTATTTGTGCACCTTCCTCTAAAACTTCATTTGGATCATCTGTTAATAACCCAACAAGTTGTTTTCTATCATCTCTAATTGTATCACTTCTGTATAATGATCTTTTTCCAATAAAATCATATTTTTTCTTACTAATTATCCAGTCCATTTGTAAATCTACAGGTGTCATCGTGCCGTCAGTGTCTTGTCCAGCAATTATAAATCCTTTTTCAGCTCTAAGTAGGTGCATAGTTTCAGTACCATAAGGTGTAATATCAAATTCCTTTCCAGCCTCAAAGCATTTCTCCCAAAGAGATTTACCATATGACGATTGAATATTAATTTCATAACTATGTTCACCGGTGAAACTAATTCTCATTACTCTACATTTTATATTATCTATTAATGCATTTTTAAAAGACATATGAGGAAATTCTTTATCTGATAAATTTAAATCAGGAATTACTTTTGAAAGAATTTTTTTTGAATTTGGTCCACAGATGCTAACAGTTGCATAATGATCTGTTACAGAAGTTAAATAAACATCTAATTCGGGCCATTCTGTTTGCAAATAATCTTCTAATTTTCCAAGCACATTTGCTGCACCACCTGTTGTAGTAGTCATTATATAATGATTTTCACCTAATCTTGTTGTAACACCATCATCATAAACCATTCCATCTTCATTAAGCATAAGACCATATCTACATTTACCAATTTCTAATTTTGACCAAGCATTTGTATAAATCCTATTTAAAAACTCTGATGCATCACTTCCTTGAATATCAATCTTTCCAAGAGTAGAAGCATCTAGAATGCCAGCGCTATCTCTAGCTGCTTTACTTTCTCTTTGTACAGCTTCATGCATACTTTCGTTTTCTATTGGATAGTACCAAGCTCTCTTCCATTGTCCTACATTTTCAAATTCTGCATTACACTTAACGTGCCAATCATGTATAGGAGTTCTTCTTGTGATATCAAAAAATTTACCAACATTTCTTCCAACAATCGCACCAAAAGTTAATGGCGTATAAGGTGGTCTAAATGTAGTTGTTCCCAATTCACCCATTTTAAGGTTGGCAGTTTCAGCTACAATTCCAAGAGCATGCATGTTAGACAATTTTCCTTGGTCAGTAGCCATACCCGTTGTTGTATATCTTTTTACATGTTCAATTGATTTAAAACCTTCTCTTAATGCTAATTTTATATCATTTGCAGTAGAATCGTTTTGAAAATCTAAAAATGGTTTCGTTTTTCCAAAAGGTTTATCAGATGGAAGTAGCCAAATATTTTTTTTATCAATTTCTTTTGAGGAAATAATTTCTAAATTTTTATAATCATTATTATTAACGTTTAAAAATTTATTGATTGAATTAACTGAATTTTTAATTACTTCATCAAGTTCTAAATCACCATTACAAGATCCAATACTTATTTGATCCAACTCTGATTTATCTGGTAAAAAAACATTATCTACATCTCTGAATTTAAGTTTACCGCCAGACTGTGTAAACAAATGTACTCTTGGTGTCCAGCCACCCGAAATACCCAAACAGTCACATTCATCTTTTATTTTTTTTCCTACAACAGCAGTACCATCATCAGATAATTTCATAATTTCAATAGAATTAATTTTCTTGTAACCATTTGTATTAACAACAGTGTGTTTCCAATGTATTTTAATACCTAATTTTTCTGCCTGTTTTACAATCAATGAATTACTTTTGTCCCTTATGTCTATTACTGAATTAATACTTACACCACTGTTACTTAAAGAGATTGCAGTTTCATAAGCTGAGTCATTATTTGTAAATAAAGATATTTTTTGTCCACATTTAACCCCATAGTAATCTATGTACTTTTTGATTGAAGATGAAAGAATAATACCAGGCCTATCATTATTGTTAAAAATCAATGGTCTTTCCATTGCTCCTGTAGCTATTATTACTTTTTTTGCCCTGATTTTCCAAAGTCTTTGACGAATTTTATCTTTTTTTTCATTTAAATCTAAATGATCAGTCAAATTTTCTCTAGCTAAAAGATAATTGTAACTATGATAAGCAGCTAAAGTTGTTCTTGTTTTTATAGTTAGATTTTTAATTGAATCTAAAGTTTCAATTTCTTTTTTTAACCACTCATTTGAATAAGAGTTATTTATTTTAAAGCATTCATTTTGTTGGAAAAGAGTAGTTCCACCTAAGTTATTTTTATCATCTATTAATACTGTATTTAAATTATTCTTAGCTGCTGTTTTAGCAGCAATTATTCCAGATATACCTCCTCCAATAACTAAAACATCACAGTGTAAATATCTATGATCATAAATATCTTTATCTGGTTGAGTAGGTGATTTGCCTAGACCTGCAGATTTTCTTATAAAGTATTCATATAATTTCCAAAAATTAGCAGGCCACATGAATGTTTTATAATAGAAAGCTGCCGGTATAAGAGGGGAGAAAAAATTGTTTATGGAACCTATATCAAAATTAACACTTGGCCAACAGTTCTGGCTTGATGCTTCTAAACCTTCATATAATTCTATTTCAGTTGCTCTTGTATTTGGTTCTGTCATTGAGGCATCATTTCCAACTTGTACGATTGCATTAGGCTCTTCAGAACCACATGTCATTATTCCTCTTGGACGATGATATTTAAAGCTTCTTCCGACAAGGTGAATATCATTTGCTATTAAAGCTGACGCTAAAGTATCACCCTTAAATCCATATAAAATTTTACCATCAAACTTAAAAGATATTCTAGATGTTTGATCAATAAAATTGCTATTTGCTATTCTTAAATTTTTACTCATCATTATTTTATAGGAGGTTTTTCGCCCATTTTGTATACAGCATGAATTTTATCGTTAGATGTGTCTCTAGCCATGTTAAACCATTTTCTACAGCCATGAGTGTGGTTCCATCTTTCAAGTTGAACTCCCTTAATATTTTTTCTCATAAATAAGAACTCTGCCCATTTATCATCACTTAATTCTGTCGGTTGTTTTGGTCTTACAATATGAGCTTCGCCACCAGCTGAAAACTCACTCTGGTCTCTTTCACCACAATATGGACAATTAATTAAAAACATTAGTGTGCTACTGCAGCAGCTCCATGTTCATCAACAAGATCACCGCTTACAAACCTATTTATATTAAAATCAGCATTTAACTTATGAGGTTCATTATTAGCAATGGTGTGTGCAAATAAATCACCTGATCCTGGTGTAGCCTTAAATCCACCTGTGCCCCAACCACAATTAAAATATAGTCCTTTAATATGAGTTTTACTAATTATTGGGCTTGCATCAGGACAGATATCAACAATACCACCCCATTGTCTTAACATTTTCATTCTACTGAAAATGGGGTAGAGCTCTAGTATTGCTTTTAAAGTTCCCTCAACAACGTCATGACTTCCTCTTTGTGTATATGAAACGTAAGCATCTGTTCCAGCACCAATAACTAATTCTCCTTTATCTGATTGACTTACATAAGCGTGTACTGCATTGGACATAACCACGGTATCTATAATTGGCTTTACTGGTTCTGATACTAAAGCTTGCAAAGGCTTACTCTCAAGTGGTAATCTTAAATCAACCATGCCTGCAATAACGCTTGAATGACCTGCTGCAACTACTCCTATCTTATTTGACTTTATGAAACCTTTTGTCGTCTCAATACCTTCAACACTATCGCCATTTCTTTTAATACCTTTAACCTCACAATTTTGAATTATATCTACCCCCATTTCATCTGCACCTCTAGCATAACCCCATGCAACAGCATCATGTCTTGCTGTACCAGCTCTTCTTTGTAAGGTTCCTCCTAGAACTGGATATCTGATATCTGGAGAAGTATTAATTATTGGACAAAATTTTTTAACTTGTTCAGTATTTAGCCAAACTGCATCAATACCATTTAATCTATTTGCATGAGTTCTTCTTTTTAAATCTCTAACATCCTGAAGGTTATGAGCTAAATTCATAACTCCTCTTTGACTGAACATAACATTATAATTTAATTCTTGTGAGAGTCCTTCCCAAATTTTTAATGCATGATCGTATAATCCAGCGCTTGCATCCCACAAATAATTCGAACGTATAATTGTAGTATTTCTTCCAGTATTACCTCCGCCAATCCAGCCTTTTTCAACAACAGCTATATTTTTCATATTATGTTTTTTAGCTAGATAGAAAGCTGTTGCCAAACCATGACCACCACCACCAACAATTATAGCTTCATATTCTTTTTTAGGCTCAGGATCCCTCCAAGCACGTTGCCAGTTTTCATGATAACTAAATGCATTTTTAATTAACGAAAAAATTGAGTATTTGTTTTTCATAATTTGCACAAAATTACTTGATTAATATTGAATATTCAATGATTTCAAGTTACACACTATGTTAAAAAGGTGAGGTGGGTGAGCTGGTTTAAACCAGGAGTTTGCTAAACTTCCGTACGTTATAATGACGTACCGAGGGTTCGAATCCCTCCCTCACCGCCATTAATAAAGTGGATCGTTTTTGAAAAAATCTTTCAATTTTATTGGTTTTTGTTCAAGTATGTATCTGTAAACATTATAATTTTCTAATACTCTTTGAACATAATTACGAGTTTCCTTAAATTTAATTAGCTCTATCCAGTCCACATAATCTATTTGTTTTTTTTGTGGATTTTTATTAATTTTTTTCCAATATTTTACTCTTTTAGGTCCAGCATTATATGCTGCAATGGCAAATGGATATGAACCATCGTATTCTAATATAAGTCCCGCTATATAATGAGAACCTAGTTTAATATTATATTCAGGATCTTTTGTTAGTTTTGATTTTGAATAAGCTAGTTTTGCCTGTTTGGCTACAACTTTTGCGGTATAAGTCATTAATTGCATTAAACCTTTTGCACCAGCATGGCTATGAGCAGAAGTGTCAAATTCACTTTCTTGTCTAATTATTGACAATATAAAAGCTGGCTCAGGTATTTTCCTTTTTGATACATATTTAGGCACACTAATTATTGGATAATTGTATTTGTTATGAAATCTTTTTTCATACGATGCTTGCTTAGCAACTTGTATTGCAAAATCAAATCTATTTATATCAGTTGCTAATTTTGCAGCAAGTATTTCACTTCCCATATTCACATTTTCCTTAGCTAAATATCTTAATATATGTTTAGTGTATTTATCTTTATCTAATTCATGCAACAAATAAACTAATTTTATTAAATCTTTTTCGTAAAATTTTTTCATTAATTTATCATCAACCTTCATTAGTTTGCTTAGTTCAAATTTTTTATTAGGATAAATTTTCATATGAGATAATTGTCCATAATATGTAGTTAAATATTTTGAACCTTCTTTGTACCACCTAGCAGAAAGTTCACTATCACCAATTTTTTCGTATGATCTTCCTAACCAGTAAGCACCTCTAGATAAACTTATAGGATATCCAACGTTTTCATAAAATTTGCTGAAATGTTCAATGGCTCTTATTGGATCTTTTAAAAAACTTAAAGCTATCCATCCACTCATCCATTCTGCATTAGCAAATTCAGGACCACCACTTAATCCATGCATGCTTGTTATTTTATATGCTTTTTGATATTTTTTTTTATATATCAATGACCTAGCTATAATTGATCTTTCGATCCACCATTTATCAGGTCTTACCATATAGTCTTTTGTATTTCTTATATTGTCTAAAATTTCTAATGAACTTTCTAATCTACCTCTTTTTCTTCTCCATTTAAGTCTGTCATAATTAAGACCAGGATCATTGATAAATTTTTTAGGAACCTTGCTTATAGCATTATCTACCCCATAAGATTTGCTCATTAAAAGCTGCCTTGCAGTATAAAGTAACTGATACTCCTTTGGTAAATATCTTAGCATTCTTTTTAAATCCCAATATTTATTTTCCCAAGCTAGATAATCAGCTCTTTTAATATAATCTTTAGAATTAAGATATTTTTTATATTTTTTTCTAAAGGATTTAAGTTCAGATCTTGATAAATCTGCTGTAATCCAACCATCTTTAATTAGTTTGGTTCCTTTATTAATATTTCCACTTTTAATAAAACTTTCACCTAAAATTATTTTTCCATATCCACTTAATGGTTCAGATTTTTCAAACATATTAATAATCTTTTTTGGAGATAAAATTTTTGTAGAAATCTTGTGTTCAGCAAGATATTTAATTCTACCCATTCGTGGATAATTTTTGTTTCTTTCGATAAATTCCTTATATTCAAAAAAACTTGCTGTATTACCAGTAGTTAATAAATGTCTCCATTGTATAAAATTATAAATAGATTTATCACGGGCTTTTTTTGCTATTTTTTCTGCTGACTTCCATTTTCTTTTTTCCATTAACTGAATAGCTTGTTTTGCATATAAAAAATCTTTTTTTCTAAAATATTTAGATTTTTTAGCAATTTTTGAACTACTTTTTTTTACAATTAGAGGTTTTGATTTAGGTATTATAGTACCTTTTACTTTTTTTATTTCTTTTTCTTTTAAAACACTCTTTTTCTCCTTAGGTTTTTTAATAGGAAGTTTTATTGGTTTTTTTTTAGGTAGTAGTATATTTTTAGAAACTTTCTTTTCGATAATTTCGCTAGATAGAGCAGGCTTTTTTTTTGGAAAAATAATTTCTTCCGAGTATGAAAAAATAGCACAAGATAAAAAAAGTAAGTTTATTGCTAATATTTTTGCTAAAATAAGTTTCATATATTTTTAAACAATTCAGTAATCTATGTTATAAGTATTTATGTTTAAAGGTTCAAATGTAGCTTTAGTTACACCATTTAAAAACAACAAACTAGATGAAGAAAATTATATTAAATTAATTAATTTTCACCTTGAAAATGGCACTAATGGATTAGTTCCAGCTGGCACTACTGGTGAGTCACCAACTTTATCACACGAAGAACATCAAAAAGTTATAGAACTTTGTATAAATGAATCAGGTGGAAAGATACCTGTAATAGCAGGTACCGGATCCAATTCCACAGATGAAGCTATTTCTTTAACTAAGCATGCAGAAAAAGCTGGTGCTGATGGAGTGTTAGTTGTTACACCTTATTATAATAAGCCTACACAAGAAGGTTTGTACCACCATTATAAAGCTATAAATGATAATACAGGCCTACCAATTATAATTTATAACATTCCGAGCAGGTGTGTAATCGATATGTCAGTTGATACTATGTCAAGATTATTTGAACTAAAAAATATTTCTGGTGTTAAAGATGCAACTGGCGATCTTAATAGACTTGATGAAACCATAAAAAAATTAGGACCAGATTTTATACAGCTAACCGGTGAAGATGGGCTTGCATTTGAATTTAATAAAAGAGGAGGAGTTGGAGTTATATCTGTTACTGCCAATATCGCTCCAAAACTTTGTTCTGATATGCAAAAGTATTCAAAATCCAAATCTGATAATGATTTAAAAGAAGCGGAGAAAATAGATCAAATTCTCCAACCAGTACACAAGTCATTATTTATAGAAAGTAATCCGGCACCAGTTAAATACGCAGCAAAACTTTTAGGTTTATGTGATGATGAAATAAGACTTCCTCTAGTAAAAATTAAAAAAGAAACACAAGAAAAAGTTAAAAAAGCTTTATCATCTGCCAAACTAATTAGTTAATGAAAAAAAAAACTGGCACTGGTTTAAAAATTATTTGCCTTAATCGAAAAGCAGGTTTTAATTATTTTTTTAATGACATTATTGAAGCTGGAATTGTATTAAAAGGTTCTGAGATAAAATCTGTAAGATCTGGAAAAATAAATATTGGTGAGTCATATGCTGTTGAAAAAAATGGTGAAATTTTTTTGATAAATTCACATATACCTATTTATAAGGAAGCAAGTTTCTCTAATCATAATCCATACGAAGAAAGAAAACTTTTATTTAACAAAAAGGAAATTAACAAACTTATAGGCAAAGTAAATCAAGAAGGATTTACATTAATACCTACTAAAATGTATTTTAAAAAGGGTAAAGCTAAAATTGAAATAGCTGTTGCTAAAGGAAAAAAACAACATGACAAAAGACATACTAAAAAAACAAGAGATTGGAATCGTGAAAAAGCAAGATATTTCAGAAAATCAAGCTAAGGTTATTTTTTTAGCCCTAGGGTCAAATATAGGAAATAGAAAAAAAAATTTAGAAAAAGCAAAGTTTTTACTAAATTTTAGAGGAATTAAAATAATCAAAGCTTCTAGCTACTACGAGTCAGACTCTTGGCCTAATAAAAATTTTCCGAAATATTTAAATATTGCAATTATGTGTACAACATTTTTGAAGCCTAAAATTCTTTTTAATGTAATAAAATATGTAGAAAAAAAACTAGGAAGAAAAAATACAAAAAAAAATTATCCCAGGATATGTGATATTGATATTTTAGATTATGACAGAAAGATTGTATCTACAAACATTGATAATAATTGTTTATTAATACCACACCCAAGATTGCATAAAAGAAATTTTGTCCTATTCCCCTTATATGAAATTTCAAAAAATTGGATACATCCAATTAATAAACTGAAAATAAGCCAATTATTATCTAATATTAATAATAAAGATTTAAGAACTATTAAAATTACTTAAATAAGTGATATAAGTAAGTATGCTTAATTCTGAAGATTTGATTAGTAAAGTAAAATTATATAATAAGTTTCTAAACCCTGAAACTTTATCGAAAGCCTATAACTTTGCATTAAAGGCTCATGAAAAACAAAAAAGAGACGAAGGGTCACCTTATATTATTCATCCTGTTGCTGTTGCCGATATACTCACAGAATTAAAGCTTGATAGTGCTACAATTGCAACTGGTCTTTTGCATGATACTATTGAAGATACCCATGCAACTTATCAAAAGATAGAAAGTGAATTTGGTAAAGAAGTAGCAGACTTAGTAGACGGAGTTACCAAAATATCAGAGTTTGAAAACCAAGCAATTTCTAATTCTAAAGCTGAAAACTTTAGAAAACTTATTTTAGCTACATCAAAAGATATAAGAGTATTATTAGTTAAACTCGCTGACAGACTTCACAACATGAGAACAATAAAGTTTGTAACTGATGAAAATAAACGTATTAGAAAATCAAAAGAAACAATGGAAATTTATGCACCACTTGCTGATAGAATGGGCATGCATAGAATAAGAGATGAACTTGAAGACTTATCTTTTGATGTTCTTAATCCAGAAGCTAGAAAGTTAATTAAAGATAGATTAGAAAAAATTAAAGAAAACAATTTGGCAAATTTTAATAATATCTCTGATGAATTTTCAAAAGCTTTAAATGATAATGGAATATCATGCAAAATTATTGGAAGAGAAAAAACACCTTTTTCTATTTGGAGAAAAATTCAAAAAAAAAGAACTTCTCTTGAACAAATTACAGATATTATAGGCTTTAGAATAATTTTAGATAAAATAGAATATTGTTATAAATCATTAGGAATTTTTCATAGTCAATGGAATTGTATTCCTGGAAGATTTAAAGATTATATTTCATCTCCAAAAATAAATAAATACCAATCACTTCATACTGCTATAATTGGACCTAACAAGAGACCTATAGAAATACAGTTAAGGACATTGCAAATGCATGAATTTGCAGAAAGAGGGATTGCATCTCATTGGAAATATAAATCTTCTGAAAAATTTAATTCATTAACTTGGAAAGAATATGATTGGTTAGCTGATTTAGTTGAAATAATAGATAAAAATGAAAATCCAGAAGATTCATATGAATATACTAAGCTTCAAATGTTCCAAGAAAATACTTTTTGTTTTACACCAAAAGGATCCGTTATTAAATTGCCTAAGGACGCAACTCCAATAGATTTTGCATATGCTGTTCATACTCAAGTTGGAGATACTGCCATTGGTTGTGAAATAAATGGTAAAGGCAGCCCTCTTCAATCTGTTATAACAAATGGAGATGTTGTTAAAATAATTACTTCAAAAAAAATTTCACCATCTTTGCACTGGCTTTCCTCAGCAAAAACAGGTAAGGCTAGAGCTGCAATAAAACGTCATTGGCAATATAAAGATAACTCAAAGTCATCAAAACCTAAAATGTATAATACTACACTTTGGATTTCTTTACCCGACCAACCTGGAAGATTAGGTGATGTGACAACCATGATAGGTTCTAATAATGTTAATATCTCAAGTGTTGAAATGGTAGAAAAAACGCAAAAAACTATTAATTTTAGATTTAATTTGATTATTCACGATTTGAAAAACTTTACAAAACTTATCAGTGAGCTAAAACAAAAAGAATATAATTTCAAAATTATTAGACATAAAAACAAAAAATATGCTTTCATTAAAAGACTCTTTAGCGGTTTTAAAAAAAACTAATGCTCTACTTGAAGGACATTTTGTTTTATCATCTGGACTTCACTCATCTAAATACGTCCAATGCGCTAAACTTCTAAGTTTTCCTAATGCAGCTAAAAAAATCTGCACTTCATTATCAAAAAAAATAAAAAAAAATTATAAAAAAATTGATGTAATTCTTTCTCCCGCTATAGGCGGTATAATTATTGGATATGAAATAGGAAGATTGTTAAATATTGAAACTATATTTTGTGAAAGAGTAAAAAAAAAATTTAAATTAAGAAGAGGATTTACTATAAGAAATAAATCGCGAGTTTTAATTTTAGAGGATGTTATAACAACAGGTAAATCTAGTTTGGAATGTGAAAAGCTTGTCAAAAAAGCAAAAGGAAAAACCCTTGGGTTTGCATGTCTTATAGATAGATCTAATAAAAAATCTTTAAAAATAAAAAAAAAAATAGTTTCACAAATTAAAATTAAAATACCAACCTATAAAAAAAATAAATTACCAAATGATTTAAAATCTATTAAAATCACCAAACCTGGTAGCAGACATATTTCATGATAAGACTTGGTGTAAATATTGATCATGTTGCCACATTAAGAAATGCAAGAAAAGAAACTCATCCTAATCCACTTCAAGCTGCAAATCTTGCGATTAAATATGGAGCAAATTCTATAACAATACATTTAAGAGAAGATCGCAGACATATAAATGATAAAGATTTGATAAATATTTCGAGAAATAAAAAAATACCACTTAATTTAGAAATTGCATGTACAAATGAAATGTTAAAGATTGCTTTAAAATATAAACCAAACTTTATATGTATTGTACCCGAAAAAAGAAAAGAAATTACTACTGAAGGTGGTTTAAATTTAAATAAAAATAAACAAAAGTTAAAAAATTATTTAAATATATTAAACAAAAACAAAATTCGTACAAGTTTATTTATTAACTCTAATTTATCTGATATTAAAATTGCCAAGTCTCTAGGTACTAAATGTATAGAAATACATACGGGAAAAATTTCTAATAAAATTAAAAAAGGCATTAATTATGGTAGTGAATTAATAAAAATAAAAAAATCAATTAAGCTTGCAAAGTTATTAGATCTAGAAGTCCATGCTGGTCACGGCATGGATTTTAAGACTGCAAAAATACTTTCTAAATTAGATAATATAGATGAATTTAATATTGGGCATTTTATTGTAGGTGAGTCCATATTCTGGGGATTTAAAAATACTATAACTAAATTTAAAAATATTTTAAAATAATGAAAATAGTAGGTAATGGAATTGATATTGTAGAAAATTCTAGAATAATTAAATTAATTTCAAATAGAAAATTTATAGAAAGAATTTACTCTAAATCAGAAATTACTGATTCCAAAAAAGCCTATAACAAAGGTGTTTTTTTTGCAAAAAGATTTGCAGCAAAGGAAGCTTTTGCTAAAGCATTAGGAACAGGTTTTAGAAACGGAATGAATTTTAATGACATTTCTATCAAAAATAACATATATGGTAAACCCGAGATTCATTTGACAAGAAAAATAAAAAAAATAATTGAAAAAAAAATGAAACATAAAAATATTAGAATCTTTTTGTCAATATCAGATGAAAAAAAATACTCAATTGCTTTTGTAATAATAAATAAAAATTAATGATCACTAAAAAATTTATGAGCGAAAATATTAAAACAATATTTTATGCATTAATAATTGCTATTTTTATTAGATCTATTTTTATTCAACCTTTTTATATACCTTCATCTTCAATGGAGCCAAATTTACTAGTTGGTGATAGACTGTTTGTTACCAAGTATACATACGGTTATAGCAAACATTCTTTTCCATTTAGTCCACCAATATTTAATGGTAGATTTTTATTTTCCACTCCAAACAGAGGTGATGTTGTTGTATTTAAAACACCGTCAGATAATAGGACGGATTATATAAAAAGATTAATTGGATTACCTGGTGACACAATACAATTTATTGATGGTGATGTTTATCTTAATAATAATCAAATACTGAAAACTATAGTAAAAAAAAAAATGAAGAATTTTTGTGGTGATAATGAGCTATCTGTTACGACGTTCTTAGAAAAACTACCTAATGGAAAAAAATATAAAGCATCCTACAGTAATCAAATTACATTCTTAAACTCTGTTAAATTCGAAGTTCCTGAAGAACACTATTTTTTTTTAGGAGACAATAGAGATTGCTCTAAAGATAGCAGGTTTATTTCCGAAGTCGGCTACGTACATAAAAATAACCTCGTTGGTAAGGCCCAATTTCTTTTTTTTTCATCAGATAAAAAAAAAGGAAGTATATTTAAATTCTGGAATTGGAACAAAATTATAAGATTTGATCGATTTTTTAAAAAAATAATTTAATGAAAAATACTTTATCCAATATACAAAAAGTAATTAAAATTAAATTTAAAGATGTCGATTTATTAAAAAGATCATTAACTCATAAAAGCTTTGACAATAAAGATAACTATGAAAAGTTAGAATTTCTTGGTGATAGAGTTTTAGGTTTAACTATTTCTAAAAAATTAATTAAGGAATATTCTGATGAAGAAGTGGGCAGCCTTGATAAAAAACTTGCATCGCTAGTTAATAAAAATACTTGCTACGAAATTGGAAAAAAATTAAATTTAGAAAAATTTATAATTGTTGGAAAAACAAAAAAAAAAATTAAAATTGAAGATAAAATTATATCTGATTGTTGTGAAGCACTAATAGGTGCAATATTTATAGAAAAAGGCATGCACATCGCAGAAAAATTTATTTTAAGTAATTGGAACGAATCAATAAAATCAGCTAAAGTTACATTAGTTGACTCTAAAACTAAACTTCAAGAATATTCTTTAAAAAAATTCAAAATTTTACCAATTTATAAATTAATTTCTAACAGTGGTCCTAAACATAAACCAAATTTTAAAGTTGCTGTAAAACTTAAAGATTCAAATTTTATTGAGGCAAATGGAAATTCAATAAAAAAAGCTCAACAAGCAGCAGCAGAAAAGTTTTTAAAAAATATTGATTTATAATGAATTGGATTGATCAAGGTTATTTATTATCTAAAAACAAATACAATGAAAATTCAGTTATAGCTGAAATTTTTACCAAAAATCACGGGAAAATTTCAGGTATTATTTTTGGTGCAACATCGAAAAAAAATAAAAATTATTTACAAATTGGAAACAAAATTCATGTTAATTATAATGGAAAAAATACCGAAAAAATAGGTTATTTTAAAATTGAAATTGATAAAATTTTAACCCCATTATTTTTTGAAGATCAAAAAAAACTTGCTTGTATTATATCTACATTAAATTTGGTTAAACTTTTAACTGTTGAGTCTCAGGAGAATTTTGAAATATTTAATTCTATAGATAATTTCTTTAATTTATTAAAAGATTCTACTTGGATTAAAAATTATATTTTCTGGGAATTAGAATTTTTTAAATTAATTGGATACGATCTTTCACTTAAAAATTTTATTTCCGAAGAAAGTAAAAATAATCAAAAAATATATTACGTTAAAACAAAAAATATGAAAAAAATTATTCCTAATTTTTTAGTTGACCTTAATATTAATCCAAAAAATAATGAAGATTTACTTAGTGGGTTACAATTAGTTAGTGATTACCTAGACAAATCTATTTTAAGACCCAATAATATAAATTATCCTAAATCTAGAGCTGAATTTATAGAATTGTTAAAGTGATATTTTGTCAGCAAAATAAGATACTATTGCATTAGCACCAGCTCTTTTAAAGGATATTAGAGACTCTAAGATTGAATCTTCATTTATAAGCCCTTTTTTTATTCCATTTTTAATTAAACTATATTCACCGGATACTTGATATGCAAAAACTGGAATTTTAAAATTATCTTTTACTAATTTAATAACATCCAAATAGGGCATTCCAGGTTTGACCATTACAATGTCTGCACCTTCTTTTATATCTAGGGCAACTTCTCTTAATGACTCAATACTATTTTTATAATCCATTTGATATGTTTTTTTATCACCTTTTAATGCTTTTTTAGATCCAACAGCATCTCTAAAGGGACCATAAAAACTTGAAGCATATTTAACAGCATAGGAAAGAATTTGAACTTCGTAAAATTTATTCTTGTCTAGCCCTTTCCTGATTTCGCCTATTCTTCCATCCATCATATCTGAAGGTGCAATTACATCACAACCCATCTGTGCTTGTAAAATTGATTGTTTTACCAGTATTTTGTTTGTTTCATCATTTAATATTTTTCCTTTTTTCAAAATACCATCATGACCATGATTTGTGTAAGGATCTAAAGCTACATCACACATTATTCCAATTTTATCTTTGTATTTTTTTTTAATATATAAAATTGATCTGCATACTAAATTATCTTCATTTAAAGCTTCCGTTCCTAAATTATCTTTGTATTTATGATTCGTGTATGGAAATATTGCAACCATTGGTATTTTTTTTAACAAAGCCTTATCTATTATTTCTGACAATCTATTCACACTATATCTGTAAACATCAGGCATACTACTTATCTCTTGTTTTTTATTTTTACCTTCGATTACAAAAATAGGTAAAATTAAATCATTATAAGATAAGCTATTTTCTTGAACCAGTCTTCTTGACCAATCATTTTTCCTGTTTCTTCTAAGCCTTAAATTGGGATATTTTCCAGTGATAATCATTATCAATATTTTTTTATATGCGACAAAAGTTATATGTATTATAATTATAAATAAAGTATTTATTTAAGCACATGAACAATGTTACATCTTTTACAGAAATAAAATCTTCAAAAATAGCAACTGATTTCCAAAAACAAGATATTCATTTCGATATAGATAAGCTTAGAAATGCATGTAATGAAGTTTTAAAAATAAAAGGCTTTGATACAAGTTTAGGAATTCCTCATTTTGCAGCAATTTCTCTAAATCAAATACCAGGCGACCCTGACTCCATTAAAGGCAGTAAAGTAAGAGGTGTTTATTGGACAAAACCAGACTCAACTGGTGTTGAAGTATCAAGAGATGTAAAGATTGATGAGAGCAAATATACAGAATTTGTAAAAGATTTTGAAAATACTTACTTCAAAGAAGTCTATGACGAATTATCTAAAAGATATAAATTAGGAAGAGTAAGACTTTTATTAAAAGAACCTAGATCCACATTGAGTTGGCACAGAGATCCTGAGCCAAGGCTTCATATACCAATATATACCAATCCTGGAGCAATAATGGTAATTGATAAATCCGCACATCACATGCCTGCAGATGGATCGGTTTGGGTTACGAATAATTTAAAATATCATAATGCTTTTAATGGCGGCGAAGAAAACAGAGTGCATTTAGTTGCTTGTGTTTTAGACTATAAATTTAATTAATTTTAGTCTATAAATTTACTTGATTTGAAAAAGATTTATATTGCATCTGATCACGCAGGCTACAGACTAAAAAATAGCATTATTATTGGACTTTCAAAAAAACAAAAAATAATTGATCTTGGTCCAAACTCAAAAGACTCAGTGGACTATCCTGATTATGCTAAAAAATTATCTAAAAAAGTTGCATCAAACAGTGGAAGTTTTGGAATACTTGTATGTGGCTCAGGAATGGGAATGGCAATAGCTGCAAATAAAACTCGGAATATAAGAGCAGCTTTATGCTACAGTAAGAAAAACACCAAATTATCTCGATTGCATAATAATGCAAACATCATTACATTAGGTGAAAGATTGATTAATAAAAATAAAGCAATTAATCTAATTAAAATTTTCTTAGGTACAAAGTTTGAAGGTGGTAGACACTTAAGAAGAGTTAAAAAGATATAATTATGTCAAGTGAAAGCAATTACTTAAACGATCAATATAAAAGTTTCTTCGAAGATAGTTTATCCAAATCTGATCCTGAGCTACATAAAGCTATTAACGATGAATTAAAAAGACAACAAGAACATATTGAATTAATTGCTTCTGAAAACATCGTTTCTCAAGCCGTATTAGAAGCACAAGGATCTGTATTAACAAACAAATATGCTGAAGGTTATTCTGGTAAAAGATACTACAATGGATGCGAACATGTTGATGTTGCTGAAAACTTAGCTAACGAAAGATTAAAAAAATTATTTAACTGTAAATTTGCAAATTCTCAACCTCATTCAGGAGCGCAAGCCAATGGTGCAACATTTTTAGCTTTATTAAAACCTGGCGACACTTTTATGGGAATGAGTTTAAATTCTGGTGGCCATATAACACATGGTTTAAAAATATCAATGTCTGGAAAATGGTTTAATCCAATAGGTTATGATGTTGATAAAGATTCTGAACTAATTGATTATAACAATGTTGAAAAACTTGCATTAGAACATAAACCCAAACTTATTATAGCTGGAGGTAGTGCTTACTCTAGAGTTATTGATTTTAAAAAATTTAGAGAGATAGCAGACAAAGTTAAAGCCTATCTTATGGTTGATATGGCTCATTTTTCAGGTCTTGTTGCTGGCAAAGGATATCCTAATCCATGTGAACATGCTCATGTTGTGACTTCAACAACTCATAAAGTTTTCAGAAGTGCAAGAGGTGGTATTATTTTAACAAATCACGAAGATATATCAAAAAAAATTAATACTGCAGTTTTTCCTGGGTACCAAGGTGGTCCTTTAATGCATATTATAGCTGCAAAAGCAGCAGGTTTTTATGAAGCACTAAGACCAGAATTTAAAGATTATATTAAGTCAGTACTAGCTAATGCAAAAATTTTATCTGAAACATTAAAAAATAATGGTTTTAAAATTTATTCTGGTGGTACTGATACTCACTTAATGTTAGTTGATTTAAGACCTTTTAAAGTTAAAGGTAATTTAGCAGCAGAAAGTTTATCACGAGCAAATATAACATGTAATAAAAACGGCATCCCTTTTGATTCCGAAAGTCCAATGATTACTTCAGGTATACGACTTGGTTCTCAAGCCGCAACTACTAGGGGCTTTGGGTTAAAAGAATTCGAAAAAGTAGGTGAATTAATAACTAAAGTTATTGATGGACTATCTAAAAACCCTAGTGATAATAGTAAAGTTGAAAATGAAGTAAGAAAAGAAGTGGTTTCTCTTTGTTCTTCATTTCCGATATATAAGAACCTAAGAAAATGATTTGTCCAATTTGTAAAAAAAGTGAAACATCGGTAGTTGATTCGAGACCTACAGAAGACGGAACTGCAATTAGAAGAAGAAGGCTTTGCTCATGTAATGAAAGATTTACAACTTTCGAAAGGGTTCAATTTAGAGAATTAATGGTTGTTAAAAAGAATGGTAGAAAAACTCCTTTTGATAGAGAAAAGCTTTCAAAATCAATTTATATTGCTTTAAAGAAACGTCCAATAGACACAGAAACAGTAGAAAAATTTATTTCTAAAATTTCAAGATCACTTGAGGAATTGGGTCAAAATGAGATTTCATCAAATTCAATAGGAACAATGGTTATGGATGGATTAAAAGAAATGGATCCAGTCGCATATATTAGGTTTGCGTCTGTTTATAGAAATTTTAGAGAAGAAAAAGACTTTGTTCAGTTTGTCGACAAAATAAATGTCTTTAAAAAATTATAAATTTAATTCAAAAGATAAATACTATATGAAACTTGCTATTAATCTAGCGAGTAATCAAAAAGGATTAACTGGTATTAATCCACCAGTAGGATGTGTAATTGTCAAAAATGATAAAATTATTTCTTATGGAGTTACGGATATTAACGGAAGACCTCACGCTGAAACTATTGCTTTAAATAAGAACAATAAAAATACTATTGGATCAACAGTATATTTAACTCTTGAACCGTGCTCACATTATGGAAAAACACCACCATGCACAAAAGCTCTTATAAAATCAAAAGTTAAAAAAGTTATTTACTCTATAAAAGATTCAGATAGAAGATCTTTTAATAAAGCAAAAAAAATTTTAAGAGCAAAAAAAATTTTAACACAGTC
Organism: uncultured Pelagibacteraceae bacterium; assembly: GCA_902531885.1. Lineage (GTDB taxonomy): Bacteria > Pseudomonadota > Alphaproteobacteria > Pelagibacterales > Pelagibacteraceae > Pelagibacter. The sequence goes on along the minus strand of CACAFZ010000002.1, from coordinate 85,424 downwards.
CGGATTATTGGTTAATCAAGCAAACAAGCTATACAAAAGTTATAACTTTAATAAAAAAAAAAATCAGCCATACGTTGTTGGTAAACTTGCCTGTTCATCTAATTTTTATATTTTAAAAAATAAAAAATCTATTACAAATGAATATTCAAAAGAAACCTCTCATATATTAAGATTTCAAAATATTGGCCTATTAACATCATATAAAACAATAAACAGTGACAATCCAAGGTTAACTTGTAGAATTAATGGATTGGAAAAATTTTCCCCAACTAGAATAATTATTGATAGAAATTTAAAAATAAATCTTAAATCATTTATATTAAAGGATTTTTTTAAACATAAAACTATAATTTTTCACAATTCTAATAACTTTCCAAAAATAAATACATTAAAAAAAAAAGGTATAAAATTAGTATCTTTTGAGTTTAATAATAAAAATTTCTTTGATATGAAAAAAGTGTTAAAAAAAATTTACAGTATTGGTATCAGCACACTTTTGGTGGAGTCTGGAAAAATTTTAACTAAACAAATATTATCTAAAAATTTATTTAATGAATTTTATCTTTTTAAAAGTAATAAAAAACTTAATAACAGGTCTAAAATAAAGGTTTCAAATATAATTGATGAATTAAACAAAAAGTTTAAAAATAAAGATTTAATTAATACATATCTAGATAAAGATACATTAATGCACTATTACTAATAAATGTTTAATGGAATTATATATAATACAGGAAAAATTTTTAAAATAGTTAAGCGAAAAAAAGGCATTAACTTATTTGTAAAGTCATTAATTAAAGTTACAAAAAAAGATATTGGTATTTCCATTTCGTGTGATGGAGTATGTTTAACTTTAATTTCTTATAAAAATAATATAATTGAATTTTATTTATCTAATGAAACATTAAATAAATCTAAATTTAAAAAAATTAATAAATATGATGAAGTTAATCTTGAGTTGCCTCTTAAATTTGGAAAAAGTATCTCAGGACATATTTGCCAAGGACATGTTGATACAGTAGGAAAAGTTTCAAAAATTTCAAAAGTAGATAGATCGTACATTTTTGAATTTAATATTGCAAAAAAATATATTAAACATTTAGTAGAAAAGGCTTCAATTTGTATAAATGGTGTATCCTTAACTATTTCAAAAATTAAAAAAAATTCATTCGAAATTTGGGTCATTCCTCATACAATTAAAATAACCAATCTATCTAAACTAAACAAAAAAGATTTGGTAAATATTGAAATAGATATTTTATCAAAGTATGTAAATAAACATTTAAATGAAAAATAATAAATTTACCTCTATTGATTCTATAATTAAAATAGCCAAAAAAGGTGGGATGTATATTTTAGTTGATGACGAAAATAGAGAAAATGAAGGTGATTTAGTTTTTTGTTCTTCCGATGTTAATCCAAAAAAAATAAATTTCATGGCGAAATACGGAAGAGGACTTATATGTTTGACCATAGATTCATTACAGGCAAAAAAATTAGGACTTTCATATATGACACCAGTGAATCAATCAAGAAACCAAACAGCTTTTACAATTTCTATAGAAGCTAAAAAAGGTGTTACAACAGGGATATCAGCTAAAGATAGATCACGTACAATAAAAATCGCTACTAATAAAAATGTACTAAAAAAAGAAATTGTTTCCCCAGGTCATGTTTTTCCTATTATTTCTAAAGATGGAGGAGTTTTAATAAGAGCTGGTCATACTGAAGCATCAGTGGACATTTCAAAACTAGCTAACAAAAATACTTCAGCCGTTATATGTGAAATTATGAATGAAGATGGAACGATGGCTAGAGGAGAAAGCCTTCATATTTTTGCAAAAAAACATAATTTAAAAATAGGTAGAATTGATGATCTTATTGCTTACAGGTTAAAAAAAGAAAAATTAATTAAACTTAAAAAGAAATCAACTATAAAAGTTAAAAGAAAGAAATATCAAATACTAATATATGAAAATTTATTGGATGGCTCTGAACATTTTGCATTAATAAAAGGTAATATTAAAAAAGGAATAGTTCCTAGAGTAAGAGTTATTTCTTCGAATGTAGTTCAAAATTATTTAATAAATCAAAAATTACCAGATTCATTTGGTAAAACTCTAAATTATTTTAAAAAATATAATAATTGTGTTTTGATATTTATAAGAGATTCTAATCTTAAATCTGTTACTCAAACTTTAAGAGACTATAAAAGTAAGGAATTTTATAGAAAAGGAAAGGATAAATTAATAAAGAACTATGGAATAGGGGCGCAGATTATTAAATCTTTAAATATAAAAAATATGATATTGGTAACTAGATCTAAAAAAAAGGTAGTAGGCTTAGATGGTTATGGTATTAAAATAATTAAACAGGAAATAATTAAATGAAAAAAATATTAATAGTATTAGCTAATTATTATGAAGACATATCTTTTTCATTGCTAAAAAGCGCAAAGAATAATTTAAGTAATTTTAAATTAAAGGTAATTAAAGTTCCCGGTGTTTTTGAAATTCCAGTAACTATATCAAAAAATATAAAAAATTATGATGCATTTATAGCCTTAGGATGTGTAATAAAAGGTGAAACACCTCATTTCGATTTTATTTCAATCTCATCAACTCAGGCTATAATGAAATTATCTGTGGATAGTAAAAAACCTATAGGTAATGGTATAATAACATGTCTAAATATGAAACAAGCCAAAGCTAGAAGCAAAAAAGGTAAAGAAGCTGCACTTGCTGTAATTTCTGTATTATCACAATAAGATGACTCTACAATACAGTCCAAAAAATAACCCGAGAGTTATAGTAATACAAAAACTTTATGGAAAGTATTTTAATTATGATGAAAATTTAACTTTCCCAAAGCATAGGTTTAAAAAATTTATTAAAGATGTGGTAAATGGAACTATTGAAAGGGATGATGTAATTAATGATGAAATATCCAATCACCTTAATTTGGATCTTGATTTAAAAAAACTAGATAAAGTTTTTCAAATAATAGTTAAAAGTGCAATATTTGAATTTTTATATAAACCAAAAATATCTTCAAAAATAATTATAAATGAATACCTAAAAGCATCAAATTTTTTTATTAATGAAGGACAGACTAGATACTTAAATGCTTTACTAGATAAAATATCTAAGAAAATAAGAAATTCTAATGGATGAGTTTGAATTAATTAAAAACTATTTCCAAAAAATATCTAATAACAATCAAAGCGCAAAAAATTTAAATGATGATGTTTTTTTCGATAAAAAAAATAAATTAGTTGTTTCTATTGATACATACAATGAAGGCATTCATTTTCCTAATTTTAATCAACCAGATTTATTAATTAAAAAAATTTTAAGAGCATCTATCTCTGATCTAATTGCCAAAGGTGTAAAACCTAAGTATTATTTTATTTCAGCAAGTGGAGATAAAAATAAATTTACAAAAAAAAATTTGAAAATTATATCGAAATCATTAAAACAAGAACAAAATAAATACAATTTAAAACTATCAGGCGGTGATACTACAAATTCTAATCTTGTATCATTTTCTTTATCTATCATTGGTTTTTCAAATAATATTGTTGAAAGAAACAAAGCTCGATTAAATGATGATATATACGTGACAGGAAACATTGGAGATAGCTATCTTGGACTCAAATTAATTAAAAAAAATATAAAAATTACATCTAAATTAAAAAAATATTTTATTAAGCAATTTTATTGCCCAAATTTACCATACAAAATCTGCAAGTATTTACATAATTTTGCAAACACATCTATAGACGTTTCTGATGGTATAGTTTCTGATATGAGTAAGCTTGTTAATAAACAAAAATTATCTTTTGAAATTGACCTTAATAAGATTCCTATCTCTAAAAAATTGGAACTTTATTTGAAAGAATATAACAAAAATAAATACAATCACTTATTTCACGGTGATGACTATCAAATACTATTTACAGCATCTTTAAAAAATAGATCCTTGATAAAAAAAATTTCAAAAAAAATGAATCAAAAAATTACAATAATTGGTAAAATTAATAATGGTTATAAAAAAAATCTGATAAAATTGGACAATAAACCTCAAAATTTAACTAATTTTAAAGGTTATTCACATAGGTTTTAATAAGTTAAATATTGCCTTTTATCCTTTTTTTTGTAATGTCCGATTTTTAATATTTACAAAATAACTAAGAATTAAAGGGATTATGGAAGCTTCAGCATCAAATATACTTCAACTAATTATTTTAGCAGGTTTATTATCAATAGTTTATGGTTTTTTCACGGGTAAAAATATACTGAGTTCTAGTGCCGGTAACAGCAAAATGCAGGAGATAGCTTCTGCGATACAAGTTGGAGCCAAAGCTTATTTAAATAGACAATACAAAACTATATCGATTGTTGGATTAGTTGTTTTAATTATTATTAGTTATGCATTTAGTATTTTAGTTGGATTAGGATATCTAATTGGAGCAACACTATCTGGAATTGCTGGATATGTTGGTATGCTTGTATCAGTACAAGCAAATGTGAGAACAGCAGAGGCATCAAGAAAAGGTTTATCTGCAGGTCTTTCAATAGCTTTTAAATCAGGAGCTGTGACAGGCATGTTGGTTGCCGGCTTAGCTCTTTTAGCTATTGCGGTTTATTATTATTTACTCTTATCTTTTGGTGTTGAAGAAAGAGAAATTGTAAATGCATTAGTTGCATTAGGTTTTGGAGCTTCATTAATTTCAATTTTTGCAAGACTTGGTGGCGGTATATTTACTAAAGGCGCTGATGTAGGAGCTGATTTAGTTGGAAAAGTTGAAGCAGGAATTCCTGAAGATGATCCTAGAAATCCCGCGGTAATAGCAGATAATGTGGGAGACAATGTTGGTGATTGTGCAGGCATGGCGGCCGATTTATTTGAAACATATGCGGTAACAATAGTCGCTACTATGGTTTTATCTTCAATATTTTTTCATGGAGATCTTAATATGATGGTTTACCCGTTATCAATAGGTGGAGCATGCATATTAACTTCTATTATTGGTACATTCTTTGTAAAACTAGGAAAATCTAAAAACATTATGGCAGCTTTATATAAAGGTTTTGTAGTTACAGCTTTCACATCATTAATAATTTTATATCCAATTACCGATTATGTTTTAGGTCTAGAGAACACATACACAATATCTAATAAGTCATTTACAGGAATGAGTTTATATATTTGTGGAATTATAGGTTTAGTTATAACTGGATTGTTAATTTGGGTTACAGAATATTATACAGGAACCAATTATAGACCTGTTAAAAGTGTTGCTTCATCTTCTACTACAGGTCATGGAACTAATGTAATTCAAGGTCTGGCTGTTTCAATGGAGGCTACAGCAATTCCAGCTTTAATTATTGTAGGAGGTATACTGTTAACAAATCATATAGCTGGACTTTTTGGTATAGCAATTGCTGTAACAACTATGCTTGCACTTGCAGGAATGGTTGTTGCTTTAGATGCTTATGGTCCTGTAACAGATAATGCTGGTGGAATTGCAGAAATGTCCAATTTACCAAAAAATGTAAGAAAGACTACTGATGCACTTGATGCTGTTGGTAATACAACTAAAGCTGTTACAAAAGGTTATGCCATTGGTTCTGCAGGCTTAGGAGCATTAGTATTATTTGCTGCTTATACTGAAGATATTAAACATTTTTCTAAAGTTGCTGGATCAAAATTAGAAGGTATAGTTGTAACTTTTGATTTATCAAATCCATTTGTAGTAGTTGGTTTATTAGTTGGTGGAATGCTTCCATATTTATTTGGTTCAATGGGTATGCAGGCTGTAGGAAGAGCAGGTGGAGCAGTAGTTATAGAAGTTAGAAGACAGTTTAAAAAAATCCCTGGTATTATGAAGAGAAAAGCAAAACCTGATTATGGAAAATTAGTTGATTTATTAACAAAAGCTGCAATCAAAGAAATGATAATACCTTCTTTGCTTCCAGTTTTATCACCAATTGTTTTATATTTAGCAATACTTCCTATAGGAGGACAAGTTGCAGCTCTTTCATCAGTTGGAGCAATGCTTCTTGGAGTGATAATTACAGGTTTGTTTGTAGCTATTTCTATGACCGCAGGTGGCGGCGCATGGGATAATGCAAAAAAATATATTGAAGATGGTAATTTTGGAGGCAAAGGTTCAGAAGCTCACAAAGCTGCAGTAACTGGAGATACTGTAGGAGATCCATATAAAGACACAGCAGGTCCAGCTGTCAATCCAATGATAAAAATTACAAATATAGTAGCATTATTGCTTTTAGCGGTTATATCAAGTTAGTTTTTTTTATTTTTCGCTATAGCTTTTTTCACAGGTTCATTTATTTTTTGTCTTATACTATTAAAAAAACTATATAAGAAATTTTTGTTTTTATAATCTACTTCAGTCATGTTTTCCGAAAATTGTAATTCTTCCATTTTATCCATATTTAAAAACTCTTTTTTTGCTAGCAGGCCAGACTCACTAATTTCTAAAACTAGTATATTATTTTTAATTAACTTTTCTCTTCCAAGTGTTGTAATGGATGTATTAGTAACTTTTCTTTCAATATAGTACCATTTATTATTATCAAATTGACTTTTAGTTGAAGGTGGACCTAACAACTCAATAATATCATTTTTATTTGATATATTTATTTGTAATTTAGACTGTTTTTTTTCAAGATTAAGACTACCATGAGTTTTATTTACTTTATTTAGATTACAGTTTGATAATACAATTAATATAATTATAAATAATATTTTTTTCATGAATAAAAATTACATAAATATTTATAATAATTTAGTCCACCTTTCTAGAAATAAAAATATTTATAGCGAATTTACCATAAAGGACACATTTTCAGATAGACTTATTATATTACTGTTACACTTTGCTTTTCTACTAAAAAAAATCAAAGAAACCGAAGATAAAAAAACAGCCCAAGCCATTCATGATAGTTTTTTTGTTCAACTAGAGCTAAATTTACGTGAAATAGGTCATGGGGATGCCAAGATTAATAAATTTATGAAAATTTATGTAAATAATTTTTTTAATATTTTAAATGATATTATACCTTGGGAAGATCTAAATTTTGATAAAAAGGAATCAATCATCGTTAAACTTTTGGAAACTAAATCAGGTAGTGTTAAATTGATCGAATATTTTGATAGATATAGTAATTATATTAAAAAAACTTCTTTAATTTCATTTTTAAAAGGTGTATTAAAACATAAATTTTAACTATGGCTGTACCTAAAAGAAAAACAAGTAGTTCTAGAACAGGAAAAAGAAGATCGCATATAAAATTTTCTGTAAAAAATGTTGTTGAGGATAAAAAAACAGGGGAATATAGATTATCTCACCACATGGATCTTAAATCAGGTACATATAAAGGTCGTCAAATACTAGACCCAAAAGAGTAATTTTTCAATGAATAGCAAATTTATTATTGCAGTTGATGCAATGGGTGGAGAAAATTCACCAAAAAAAATAATAGATGGAATTATAAATTTTTCAAAAAATAAAAATGATATTTTTTTTAAAATTTTTGGAAATAAAAAAATTATCGAAAAAAACTTATCAAGTAGTTTAAAAAAGGAAAGTTTTCAAATAATTCATACAGAAGATTTTGTCAAAGATGAAGATAGTGCCCTCATGGGAGCCAAAAATAAAAAAACTAGTATGTGGTTAGCGGTTGAAAGTGTGAAAAATAAAGAATCTGATATAATAATTTCTGCTGGTAATACCGGTGCACTTTTCGTTATTGCTAAATTAAATTTAGAAATGATTGAAAAAATTGAAAAACCAGCTTTGTCAGGTTTATGGCCCAATAAAAATGGAATGAATGTGGTTCTTGATTTGGGTGCAAACATAGAGTGTAGTGAAAAAAACCTAATTGATTTTAGCATAATGGGTACATCATTATTTAAAGCTTTATTCCCTAATGAAGAACCAAAAGTTGCTCTGCTAAACATAGGATCTGAGGCCTCAAAGGGAAATGAAATTATTAAAAATACATATAATAAACTATCTTCATCAAGTAAAAATATAAATTTTAAAGGATATGTCGAAGGTAACAACATAATGTCAGGAGATGTTAATGTTATAGTCACAGATGGTTTCACAGGAAATATAGCTTTAAAGACAGCAGAAGGTACTTCTAATTTTATTACCACTGAGTTAAAAAAAATTCTAACTAGTAATTTTATGGGAAAGCTATCTACATTCATAAATATGCAAAACTTTAAATTATTTAGAGATAAGCTTGACCCAAGGAAATATAATGGCGCAATATTAATTGGACTTAAATCTCCTGTTGTTAAAAGTCACGGATCAACTGACTCAATAGGATTCAGCAATTCGCTAAGTGTTTGTGAAAAAATATTAAAAGGAAAATTAATTGAAAAGATTAAAGAAAATATTGATTGATGAGAGATAATTTAACAAAAAAAGATATAATAAATTCTATATATATGCAATTAGGCTTTTCTAAAAAAATTTCTGAAAGTATTTTGGAAGATTTTATAGATATAATAATTTCAGGTATTTCTAAAAGTGAAAAAGTTAAGATATCTAATTTTGGTACTTTTTTTTTAAAAAGAAAAAATAAAAGGTTAGGTAGGAATCCTAAAACTAAAGAGTCTAAAGTAATTTCTGAAAGAAATGTAATTACATTTAAACCTTCTAAAGAATTAAAAAATTACATTAATATAAAAGATGAATGATAAGAGCGAAATTGCATATAAGTCCATAGGAGAGGTGGCAAAAATTTTAAATCTTGTTAATCAGAAAACAGGAAAATTAAATACTCACACATTGCGTTTTTGGGAAAAACATTTTAAACAAATAAAACCAAAAATATTTGCTGGCAAAAGGAGATATTACGATACTAATACTATTGAAATATTAAAAAAAATTAAATTTCTTCTAAAAGAGCAAGGTATGACGATAAGTGGTGTTAAAAAATGTTTGTATAATAAAAATAACTTTGATCTTGACGTATTAAAGAATAGTTCTATAAACAAGAAAAACGATTATTTGAAATCAAAACTAAGTAAAATTTCAAATTTAATAAAAGAAATAAAAAAATTAAGTTAATATGGCAAAAAAAACTCACGTAAAAGTAAGACTAGTTCCTGAATCAAAACCTAATAGTGCTTTTTTTTATTATGTAAAAAAACCTGCTGGTGGTGAAAAAGCTAAAATTAAATTAAAAGCAAAAAAATATAATCCTATTACTAGAAAACATGAAATTTTTGTTGAAAAAAAATTGCCACCTCATAGTAAGTAGCTATTTTCTTTTAAAATTTCTTTTTTCATAATCTATAAAAGCAGATATCATATTTTTCCAAATTATTTTTGTTAGTTTATGATCAATATTGTTTTTTATAGATTTTTTTTTAATATTTTTAAGAATCATTTCTATTCTTTTATTGTCTACAATTTGATTTTTGTATTTTTTCAATTTTAATACCTGATCTACTAAAAGTTTTCTTTTTTTAACTATTTTAATTAGTGAATTATCTAATTTATCTAATTTTTTTCTTAATATATTTAGTTTTTTTTTTTCTTTAGGCGACATTTATTTAATTGGATAAATTTATAATTATTATATTTATTCCTTTATGTACATAGAAAATATTAAAATGCAAAAAAATATATCTGTATGGTTGTTATTTAATTATTTCCTACTATCAATTATGATAGTTATTGGTGGTTTGACAAGATTAACAGATTCAGGTTTATCTATTACACAATGGGAATTATTTTCTGGAATCTTTCCCCCTTTTAGCCAAATAGATTGGGAAATTTATTTTAATCTGTATAAGGAAATTCCAGAATATAAGCTTCAAAACTATTCTATGACAATTGATGAGTTTAAAATAATCTTTTGGTGGGAATGGGGTCATAGATTTTTAGGCAGAATAATTGGAATAGTTTTTTTCTTTCCTCTTATTTTTTTTTATTTTAAAATTGGATATAATTTAACAAAGAATCTTTTTTTAATATTTTTTCTTATATGTTTTCAAGGGTTTATGGGTTGGTATATGGTATCCAGTGGTTTAATTGATAGGGTAGATGTAAGCCATTTTAGACTTTCTGTTCACCTGATAGTAGCTTTTATAATATTATCATTAATATTATGGAATTATCTTAAATTCAGTGAAGTTAATAAATCTACACATGAAATTAATAACTTATTGCCAATAACTTTTATAATTTTAGTTTTTATTCAAATTATTATTGGAGCATTTGTGGCAGGAATGGATGCCGGTAAAATATATAATACTTGGCCCTTAATGGGATCAAGTTACTTTCCAGATGATAATAAATTTATAAATATTTTATCTTTATCTGCATTTAGTGACCCATCACTTGTACAATTTATGCATAGAAATTTGGCATACATAATTTCTTTATTTTATATTTATATACTATTCAAAATATTCAAAAAAAAATTACATAGCTTCTATAAAATAATTATTTTAATTGGTGTTTTATTATTTGCTCAAATTTTATTAGGGATTTTAACTTTATTACTTGGTGCAGAGATATGGATTTCTTCTATGCACCAAATAAGTTCAATTTTTTTAGTTAGTTCAAGTGTTTATTTTTTTTACTTAAACTTTAACCAACAGCCTTAAGATTTGGTTTTCCTGATGCCGTCAAAGCTTGATCTAAATCAGCAATTATATCATCTGGATGCTCTATACCAATAGATAGCCTCACATAACCAGGTGTAACACCTGCTGCTAGCAATTCCTCTTCTGTAAGTTGGCTATGAGTAGTAGTAGCCGGATGAATTGCTAAACTTCTAGCATCTCCTATATTTGCAACATGGTAAAACATTTTTAATGCCTCAATAAATTTTTTACCAGCTTCAACTCCTCCTTTAACCTCAATACCTACTAATGCTCCATTACCACCTTTAAAATATTTTTTAGATCTAGCAGCAATTTCACCTTGATGCAGAGTAGGATAAATTACTCTATCAACATTTTTATTTTTTTGAAGATAAGCAACTACCTTTTCTGCATTTGAACAGTGTTGTTTCATTCTAAGAGGCGCTGTCTCTAAACCTTGGATAATACCCCATGCATTATCTGGTGCAAGAGGTGCCCCAAGATCTCTTAATAAACATACTCTTGCTCTTACAGCAAATGCTACATTAGCACCTGTTAATTGAGGAACAACCTCTCCCCACTTAGCTCCACCATAACTCATATCTGGTTCATTAAACAAAGGTTGCCTTTTTGGATCTGCAGTCCAATCAAAATTACCACCATCTACTAAACAACCTCCAATGACTGTACCATGACCACCAATAAATTTCGTTAAAGAGTGTACTACTACAGCAGCACCATGTTCTATAGGTTTACAAATTATTGGAGATGCAGTGTTATCCATTATTAAAGGAATATTATGTTTTCTTCCTATATCAGAAACTTCTTTAATTGGAAAAACTCTCAAATAGGGATTAGGTAGTGTTTCAGCATAAAAACATCTAGTTTTTTCATCTATTGCTTTTTCGAAGTTTTTTGGATCAGATGGATCAGCATATCTCACTTCTATTCCAAGTTTTTTTAGAGTATGTGTAAATAAATTTACTGTTCCACCATACAAATCTGTAGAACTAACAAAATTATCTCCAGCTTGGCAGCAATTAACAATTGCAAATGTTGAGGCAGCTTGACCCGATCCTACGGTAACACATGCCAATCCTCCCTCAAGTGCGGCCACTCTTTTTTCCAAAACATCATTTGTTGGATTCATGATCCTTGTATAGATGTTTCCAAATTCTTTTAATGCAAATAAATTTGCTGCATGTCCTGTATTATTAAACTGATATGAGGTAGTTCTATAAATTGGAACTGCTACCGCTGTAGTAGCCGGATCACTTCTGTACTCACCTCCGTGTAACGCTATTGTTTCTGGGTTTTTACTCATTTATCTTCTCCTTTTTTAGTGTTTTAACTTTATGTATGGCACTCAATATAGTTCAATGCCTTAATATATCTCAACAAACTAATTTTATTATGAATTTAGATTAATTAGCAAGTGGAAAATACCTTTATATTATGCGTTTTTTATAACATTTTAATACACCAATTAATTGACAATATATATATTTATAAGTATTAATCCCGCAGTCATGACAAAATTTGTTAAAAAAGATGATCTAGAAAACAATTGGTATGAAATTGATGCTAATAATGCAATTGTTGGCAGATTAGCGACAGTTATTTCTAAAATTATTAGAGGAAAAAATAAATCTACTTATACACCTCATATGGATAATGGAGATTTTGTTATTGTGAAAAATATCGAAAAAATTAAATTTACTGGAAACAAATTTCAGAATAAAAAATATTTTAGACACACTGGTCATCCTGGGGGTATTAAAGAATCTACACCAGAAAAAATGTCAAAAAACAAACCAGGAGAAATATTGAAACTTGCAGTAAAAAGAATGTTGCCAGGTGGGCCATTGGCTAAAAAGCAGCTTACAAAGTTAAAATTATACACTGGTTCGGAACATCCACACACATCACAGAATCCTAAAATTATAGATCTTACGAAATTAAATAACAAAAATTTAATAAGAAATTAAAATGGAATCAGCTCAACAACAAGAAAAAAAAATGAAACTAGATTTTAAAGATAGCAAATATGCTACAGGACGTAGAAAAAGATCTATAGCTAAAGTTTGGTTAAAAAAAGGAACTGGTAAAATATATGTAAATGGAAAAGACTTTAATAAATATTTCACCAGAGATACACATAAAATGCAAATTGTAAGACCTTTTGAAATTATTAATCAAGCAACGGATTATGATGTTAGATCTACTGTAATAGGTGGGGGTCATACAGGTCAGGCTGGAGCACTAGTACATGGTATCGCACGAGCCTTGCTTAAATTTGATGAAAATTTTAAACCAACATTAAGAAAAGAAAAATTAACCACTAGAGATTCTAGATCAGTCGAAAGAAAAAAACCTGGTCGTGCTAAAGCAAGAAGAAGCTTTCAGTTTTCTAAAAGATAATATCTTTTTTTCACACAACTGTTATATTAAATTATGCATAAGATTAACGTACTTGTCGCAGGTTCTACAGGATATATTGGAATTGAATTAATTAAAATTTTAATAAAACATAAGTATGTAAATATTAAATATTTATGTGGAAGTAAATCAGTGGGCAAAAAAATTTATCATTATGATAAAACTTTAAATAATAAAAAACTTCCAAAAATCATAAAATTTAATAAGAATTTGCTAAAAAAAGTTCATGTTGTATTTTCAGCCTTACCTAACGGAGAAGGACAAAAAATTTCAAAATTATTATTATCTCACAACTATCTTATAGACTTGTCAGCAGATTTTAGACTTAAAAATGCAAATGACTATTACAAATGGTATAAGATTAAACATACTGCAATAAACAATATTAAAAAAAGCATTTATTCAGTACCAGAACTTGTTGGAAAAAAAATAAATCATTATAAAATAATATCTTGCCCAGGATGTTACCCGACATCAATACTTTTGCCTTTAACACCTATGATTAAAAAAAATCTAATAAATATTAAATCTATAATTATAGACTCAAAATCAGGATACTCAGGTGCAGGAAGAGGAGTGCATAAAAAATATTCAAAGCAAAATTTATATGAATCTATTAGTGCTTATGGTGTAGGTTTTCATAGACATAACTCAGAAATTCAACAAGAACTGAATTCTATATCAGGAAAAAAAATAAATTTTTTATTTACACCTCATTTATCTCCTATGTTTAGAGGAATACTAAGTACTATATATGTAGATATTAAAGATAATCAAAATATTAAAAAGATACATAACGAGTTACTAAAATTTTATAAAAAAAGTAAATTTGTAAAAATTTTAAAAATCAATCAACTTATCAGTACAAATGATGTGATAAACACTAATTTCTGTCATATATCTTTATGTGAAACTAAAAGTAAGGATAAATTAATAATTTTATCTGCAATTGATAATTTGATAAAAGGTGGATCTGGCCAAGCTATTCAAAATTTTAATTTATTGTTTGGTTTAGATGAAAAAATAGGTTTACAATAATGCGAATAATGATAATTTTTATTATACTTTCGTCATGCTCATACTATGATAGTAAAAAAATAAAAAAAAATGAAATTGTTATAGATAAAAATATTTCATTTAATGATTTTAAAAAAAAAATCCTGATTTATGGGAAAACATCAAGTTATCCAAATATAAATGAATAATCGAATTAACATAGCTATTGTAGGATTGGGTCAAATAGGAGGCTATTTATTAAATGAAATTAATATAAAAAAAAAAAACATTGAAATTAAAACTGGAAAAAAAATAATAATAAACGCAATTTCAGCAAAAAATATAAATAAAAAAAGAAAGTATAAAATAAATAAAAAAATATTTTACAAAAATCCCCTTGAAATAATAAAAAAATTAAAAATTGATATCTTGATAGAAGCCGTTGGTTTATCTGGAGGCATTTCAAAAAAAATTGTAATAGCCGCTCTTAAAAAAAAAATTAGTGTTATTACACCAAATAAAGCTTTAATTGCAAAACACGGTGACTATTTATCTTATTTAGCTGAAAAAAATAAAGTTAATTTAGAATTTGAAGCATCAGTTGCTGGCGGCATACCTATATTAAGAGCTTTAAAAGATGGATTAGCAACTAATAAATTTAATAAAGTTGTAGGTATATTGAATGGAACATCAAACTACATCTTAACAGAAATGGAAAGATCAAAAGAAACTCTAAGTGCTGTTTTAAAAAAAGCGCAAAAACTTGGATATGCCGAACCTGTTAATCCAAAATTAGATTTAAATGGCCATGATGCCTTAGCTAAAATTAGAATACTATCATCCCTTGCATTTAATAAAAAAATTTCTAATTCAAATTGCTTAATGGAAGGTATTGAAAATATTGACTTAAAGGATATTCAAATAGCGAAACAATTAAACTTCAAAATTAAACTTTTAGGTATTACGGAAATTATAAATAATAAATTATTTGAACGTGTACATCCATGTTTGGTAGGAAAAGATACATATCTTGGAAACATTGATGGTGTAATGAATGCTGTTATACTTAACAGTAAACCAGTAGGAGAAACAGTTATGCAAGGTGAAGGGGCAGGGCCTGGACCAACATCATCAGCATTAATGTCAGACTTATTATCAATTTTAAGAGGAAATATTAAATATCCTTTTGGTATTCCAAGTAAAGCTAGAAATAAAATAAATAGTTATGATGTAAATAATTATACAAATTCACTTTATCTAAGATTTGAAGTTAAAGATAAACCAGGAGTTTTATCTGAACTCACTCGTAAATTAGCAAAAAATAAAATTTCTGTTAAAAGAATTATCCAAACTCCTGCTAATATTAATAAAATAGCAACTATTGTAATTATTACACATAAAACTTCAGAAAAAAATGCAAAGAATTGTTTAAATATTTTTAAAAAAAATAGAAATATTAAGAAGAAACCAACTTTAATCCGTTTATTTAGTTAAATGGAAATATACTTAAAGTTATTTGAAGTTTTATTTCCAGTATTTTTTATAGTTGGAATAGGATATTTCTTAGGCAGGCAAAAGTCAGATATAGATACTGCTTTTATTACAAATTATTCAGCTAACTTTGGTGCACCAGCCCTTTTTGTTTTTGCTATTACATCATCTGGAGTTACTTATAGTGTATTTTCTGAATATTTCATTTACTCTGTAATTGCTCTTACTTGTTTTGCCATTACGGGATTAATTTTTTTATTCTTCATGAAAAAGGACATATCAAGAGAATTACCACCTTTTTTTCTTCCGAACACAGGCAATATGGGTATTCCCATATGTTTATTTGCTTATGGTTCTCTCGGAATGGGTGTTGCTGCCGCTATATCATCACTAGTTGTTCTTTTGCATTTCACAGTAAATATTTTTTTGGCTAGCAAAAAATTTGATGTTAAAATTATTTTAAAAAGTCCTTCATCATATGCAGTAATTATCTCAGTTCTTTTCCTATATTTTGATCTTGAAATGCCAAAATTTGCCACAAACACGGTAATGTTGTTAGGTTATACGATGATTGTTTTGATACTAATGTCATTAGGAGTTTCGTTAACACAAATGAAAGTTTTTTCTATTAAGAGTTCTATAATATCATCAATAGGCAGAGTAATAGTTGGGCCAATTATAGGATTTGCTTTAATTAAAGTATTTAACTTATCTGGTTATGCCGCAGGCGTTTTGCTAATTCAATCTGCTATGCCTAGCGCTATACTAACTTATCTAATTGCTTCTATGTATTCTCCTAAAAATATTGTAGATAACATTTCAAGCATGATAGTTGTGTCTACTTTAATGTCTTTAATAACTGTACCAATGATTGTATTTATTGCCTTGAAATACTTTTCTTAATGAAGGCAATAATATTAAATTTATCTGCATGGGTAATGTTACCTATAATGGATGGGTTTGCTAAATATCTAAGTTCAACAATACCTATATTACAAATAACATGGTCTAGATATTTCTTTACTGTCATTTTTGTTCTTCCGATTATGCTTATTTTTTTTAGAAAAAATTTTAAATGGACGGAACAACCAAAACTTCAATTAATTAGAGGTTTATTATTATTTTGTGCTAATATTTTATTTTTTTATTCGATATCAGTAATTTCTTTAGCAAAAGCTCTTACTCTCGCCTTTATAGCACCTTTAATTGTAACCATTTTATCACCCATTTTATTAGGTGAAAAAGTGGGTTTAAGAAGATGGGCTGCAGTAATTATTGGTTTTATTGGATCATTAATTGTTTTAAGGCCAGGTTTTGTAGAGATAAATATTGCTAGTTTTGCTGCATTAGGAACAGGTTTTTTATATGGAATTTATTTAATAGTTACTAGAAAGCTGCATAATGCTGACCATCCATTATTAACTCTTTTATTAACAGGTGTAGTAGGGGCTATTATTGGATCTGCTATTGTGCCATTTGTATGGGTTCAGCCTACTATTACTGACTGGTACATGATGTTTGCTATAGGTTTTTTTGCTTCTATAGGTCATTTACTACTCATTCTATCGTTAAGATATGCAGATGCTTCTAAATTAGCTCCCTTTGGTTATTTTGAGATTATTACTAACATCATTATAGGCTATTATTTCTTTAATCACTTTCCTGATAGTTGGACATTCCTTGGTTTGTTTGTGATTATCTCATCCGGTGTTTATATTTTTAGAAGAGAAGCTTTAAATCGACTAAATTAAGACTTAATTAAATACTTTAACTATTAAATATAAATCATTGTAATTATTAATATATTTATATTATTTAAAGTAAATTATTAAATATAAAGACAATTTATTATTAATAAAGATGTGAAAATAAGAAATAAATAATGAAGTTAAAAAGTTAGCAAAATCAAGAATTCTAGAAGATTGCTAATATAGACATAAAATTTAAGAAAAAAAGTAATAAAAATAAGCTAAAAATAGTGATATTTACAAATAAAAATAACTTTGGAAATAAAAGATTCTAGAGGGTTGCATATACTGAATATAGCGTTTAAACGGCCATAGAAGTGGCGTATTTTATGATATATTAATATAGAGTACAACTGAAGGGGGAAACTGCTTAATTTAAGATAAAGAGGGGTAAATAGGTTAAAATCATTGATAATGCTAGCTTTTAAAGCAAAAACCTTCTTTTTTTAAAAGCTTTTTTTTCATATTAGTGCCTCCGGGAGCAGAGAAACCACCCAGAGTACCATCAGACCTAATGACTCTATGACAAGGTACCTTGGGAGCATAAGGGTTGTTTCCACATGCATTAGCAACAGCACGAGCAGATTTAGGACTATTTATACCTATGGCAACTTGTTTATAGGTTTTTACTTTTCCTTTTGGAATTTTTAATAGATATTTCCAGACTTTTTTTTGAAATTTAGTACCTTTTTTGAACATTTTATGAAGAAAAACCCTGTTTCCTTGTGCTTTTTACGGCACAAAGAACAGTAGTTTTGGCACGTCGTTTAATGCGCTACCGCCATGCCTTCCGCTCTACATGTTTAGCGCTGCTTTGTAGAGCTTTCTGCCCCCTGGGCTTGAACCTCTCGGCTTTTCCCCAATCGGCCAGTTAAGGGTTGCCCCTTAATTCATTTTTACAATATCAGAACTATCTGGTTGTATGTATCACTTTATTGTTGAATTTACTGATTTTTTAACAACTGTTAATAGTGGGGAAAAGAACTTAATATATTAATAATGCTATGAGTACTACAAATCCTATTGCAATTATTCCAAATATTGATGCAATTATTTTGTTTCTCGTTTTTTCTTTTAATTTTGACCAATAATTTATTATTACAAATGTTGTTATTACTACAATTAATCCAATTAAAGCATATTTTGGCATTTAATTATTTTATATTATTTCCTTGACTTTAAAAATGCGTTATTATATTACTAATGATAATTAATTGTTATCAATAGTAATTATATGAATGAACTTGTTACAGACCTAAAATCACTTCATGAGGAAACATTAAATAACCTCAAAAGTTCTAAGGCTAATAACACTTTAAGAGCTTACAAGTCAGATTTTAGAGATTTTGGGGCTTTTTGCGCAAAGCATGGTTTTGATTCCCTACCAACTGAACCTAAAATAGTATCTCTTTACCTCACGTATCTATCAAAAAACTCAAAAATCAGTACTTTAAGAAGAAGATTAGTGTCAATAAGTATGATTCATAGACTTAAAGGTCATTATCTAGATACTAAACATCCAATAATTATAGAAAATTTAATGGGTATAAAAAGGGTTAAAGGAAGCATTCAAAAAGGAAAAAAACCTATATTAATCAATCATTTAAAATCAATTATTAATGTTATTGATGATCAAAAAGTAGAAGAAATAAAAAAAATTAGAGACAAAACAATTTTATTAGTTGGTTTTGGAGGCGGATTTAGAAGAACTGAATTAATATCAATTGATCATGAAGACTTAGAATTCGTTCCAGAGGGTGTTAAAATAACTATAAAAAAGTCAAAAACAGATCAATTTGGTGAAGGAATGATAAAAGGCCTACCCTACTTCACAAATGAAAAATATTGTCCAGTAATTAACCTAAAAAAATGGATAGAGTTATCAAATATAAAATCTGGTCCAATTTTTAGACGATTTGCAAAAGGTTCAGTATTAACAAACAATAGATTAACAGATCAATCAGTAGTTTTAATAATTAAAGATTACTTGAATCTAGCAGGTATAGAAAATAAAAATTATTCAGGACATAGCTTAAGATCAGGTTTTGCAACAGTTGCCGCGGAATCAGGAGCTGATGAAAGAAGTATTATGGCAATGACAGGTCACAAAACAACACAAATGGTTAGAAGATATATAAGAGAAGCAAATATATTTAAAAATAATGCTTTAAATAAAATTAAAATTTAACTTTAAAAAGTTCAGAATTATTTCTTACAAACACACAATCAAATTGAACAAGAAAAGAATTATTGTTACCTAAACGTTTTAAATCAAACAAATCATACAATCTATAGTTTTTTTCGACCATATAATTCATTACTTTATCAAATAGTGGTGAATCTTTATTATAGTTATGTATAGAAACCTCTAAAATAATAACTTCGAAAGAATTAATGGTATCTTTTAAACCTTCTAGCACTTTTAATTCAGATCCTTGCACATCTAATTTGATTAAATTATTATTTTGATTTTTTAATTCATCAGGAAGTTCTTGGTTTAATGTAGTAGATGATATTTCTTCAATATCTCTATTATGTGTAGTTTGTTCTTCAAAAATTGATGAACCATATCCCATATTATAAAACTTATAAGGTCTATTATCATCTGATAATAAACATATTTTAAAGTGAACATTTTTATTATTTTCTTTTAAAAGATCTAGTTTTTCAAAATTATTTTTATCTGCATCGTAAAGATAAAAATTAGACATAGGAAATATATTTAATAATTTTTTAGTCCATTCTCCATAACCACATCCAACATCAACAATATAATTAGGTAAAAAATTTTTATTTTTTAAAAGGTTAAGTATAATATTGGCATTAGTTACTTGATTTTTATTTTGAAATTTATGATTAGATAGTTGTGTTTTTGTTAATAAAGATTTAAGAAACCTAATTAGTCTAGATATAAATTTTAAATAAATCATTTTAAACTTTCTATAAATTTTTTAGTAGACATTTCCCAGCTTTTAGAACCACGTAAATTAACAAGATTAGATCTTATACTATTCCAAAGGTCATCATTTTTAAAAAGTTCAATTGTGTAATCTGCAAATTCACTATCATTTTTTGCTATAAAACCAGTCTTTCCATGCTCTACTCTTTCAAATAATGAGCCAATTCCTAGAGTAACTATAGGTATACATAGCTCTCTAGCTTCTTCAGCGGCTAAACAAAATAATTCAGCTTTATGACCTGGTATAAGAAAAATCCTTGATTTTAAAAGATCATCAATTAACTCTTTTTGAGAACTCATAATTCTAAATTTTACATTATTACCCTCTCTTACATTTTTAGCAGGTGTTGTGATTAATTTTGCAGATTTTAAGTTTGGAAATATTTTATCATTCCATATATCAAGTAATTTATTTAAATTTCGATCAGGTCTAGAAGTAAATATCGCTTGATTATGGTCTATATTATTAGTCAATTCAGTTTTAATAAACAAATCATCAATAGAAACGTCTAATATTTTTTTTCCAAAAAGTGATAAAAGTTTAGATCTTTTTTTTTTGTGATAATTTCCAATAACATAAACTTTAGGTTTATTTTTGAAATATGAAAATAACTGACCTTTTCGAATAAACTTTTCTAATGATTGTAGAGAATAAGATATTACTAACTTTTTATTGGCATTTACTTTGTTCAAAAGCCTCATATCAGCATTAGCTATAGCGACATCAAAACATAAATTTTCTGATTTATTTAACTTTTTTATATTGTACCAGTTTGAACTGTTATTGTGTATTTTGTCAGTACAATTATTGTAAACAGTTACATCATGTCCAATTTTTTTTAAATTTTCAGAAAGATTAATCAGTATTGTTTCAGCACCTCTCAAAATAGATGAATGTTTGTCCATATATGAGTATTCAAAATTTGTCTGATCTAGAAAACAAAATTTCATTTATTTAAAATTTTAATTATAAAATAATAAATTTTATTTATTATTAAGTCTTTATAATAATATATATTTTTGATTGGGTCAGTTAATTCTGATTCATATTTTGAGTTAGTTTTTAAATAATATTTTTTAAAAAATTTTACACTAATTCCCCATTTTTTAATAAATGTTAAGTCACCTCTATTTTTTTTAATAACTAAATTTTTTCTAGTTGTTTGAGATCCAAAATGATAAACTTTAAAATCATTCAAACCTTTAAATATTCTAACTCCTTCTTTCCAAAGTTTCATATTAAAGTCAGGATCAGAGGCAATGCCAGGATTAAATTCTTCACTAAATCCACCAACTTTATTCCACATATTTTTTGTAACTAGATGGGGTGCAAAATGAGTTCCTTGATGATTAAAAAAATTATAATTTTGATAATTGCTTAGTAATTTTTTTTCATCAAATGCATCTATAGAATTTCCACAATCTAAAGATATATGAGCACCAGACGGCTGAATCATGGTACCCCCCAAATAAAATTTTTCATGTTTTATTTTTTTAATTTCATTTAATAATACTTTATCCCACTCTGGACAAAAATACATATCATCATGACTGTATAATATATATTTTGTAGTACTTAGTTTTACAGCTTCATTTATAGAAGTGCATAATCCTAAATTGTTTTCCGAGCACGAATATTTAATTTTATTATTTTTTAGAAATTCATTAGTTCCATCAGAACCGTCGTTTGAATGAATTATAATTTCATGTTTAAATGAAGAATTTTTATCAATACTTTCTAAGCAAAGTTTTAAATATTTGAAATTATTAAATGTAGGTATAACTATAGAAAACATTATGGTCTATGCCATAAATATTTATTTTTATTATAATTAATATCAAGTGTTTTATTTACTATAAACTCCGAAACTAAATTAGAGTTAAAATATTTATGATACTTGTCTCTTCCTCTCTTTGCTATTAATTTTCTTAATTTTTCATCTTTGCTAATTTTCATTATTTTTTCAGATAAGTCAGAAAGGTTTTTATAAAAAACCATTTCAGATTTATCAAAGAAATCATTGTAGCAAGTTTTTTCATCAATAAGGGTGACCAGACCATTCCCAATTATTTGAGCTATTCTATCACTGCTATAGTATTTTATCGGTTCTCCCCTGCTCAAATTTAATCCCATTTTTGCATTAGATATTACTTTAAAAAATTGATCTGCCCAAATTGGTTGTATTTGATTTACGCCATATAAATCAAATTTAACACTTTTAGAATTTTCTAATAACTTATTAATAAAAAGTTCTCTATCATCGGAATTTCGAGATTTTAATTTTCCTCTGTGGACGCCATGACTTAAAGCAAAAAAAACATCAACGCTGCATTCATTTTTGTAGTTTTCAAGTGTTTCAAATGATGGATCAGTAGGATTTGGAATAAAAAAGTTTTTAGTTTTATTCGATAAAAAGTTAAGAGCATCTGGACTAGTTGTTATGAAGTTAGAATCCACAAATTTACTTTTGTCCAGTATTCTATTTTTATTTTTATTATAATCGGGCCCATATTTATTAAGGGGATCCAAGAACCACTGAGAAATTTTTAAATGAGGATATTCATCTTTAAGATTTCCCAAAGTATCAGTTTCTATTAAATCGGCATGACCTAGTACAATCATGTCCGGTTTAAAATTATGACATGTTTTATATAATTTTTCGTTAAGAGATTTTCCTCCAGTTAGATCCTTATAGGATTTGTAGTGTTTTTGTATATCTCTATCACTAAATTCAAGCACCGTATGTCCAGACCTAATAAATCCATTATTTAATCTTCTGCCGGTATTAAAAAAAAGTCTACCATTATGTCTCTCGTTAAAATTAGTAACATGAATTATTCTTATCGGTTTGTGTTGTTTTTTTAGATAGATGTTTTTAGAAAATAGAATTTCGGCTCTTAATCTATCTAGTAACTTTGTTACATGAGAATGAGTTAAATAGAAATTTTCATAGGATTTTCTTTGAAGATCAGAACGAACTTTGGGGTTTTTAATTAAATTTTCTACTTCTTTAAAAAGGGTAAAAGAATTTAATTTTTTTAAAATGATAGCGTCGGTAACTGTTTCAGGAAGTCCACCTTTGTTACTTATTATTACAGCACAACCGTTTGCAGAAGCTTCGAGACTTGTTCTTCCAAATGGCTCATCCCACCTTGAGCAAACAATAGCAATACTGGTTTTTTTATAAATATTTAATACTTTTTCATGATTAACAAAACCTAAATTTAACAATCTATCATGGTTAAATTCCAATTGATCCCTAGGCTCATCACCGATGACTATAGATTTCCAATTTTTATATTTTTTTAAAATTTTAATTACGGCATGACCAAAAATATCATATCCTTTAGCTCTATTTAATTTACCAACAAAAGTAATTATGTTCTTTTTTTCTTTAGATTTAAATTTAATTTTTTTAGCAGATTGGTTTATTACAATAAGTTTTTCACTGTTAACATAGTCAAAATGCATACCTTGCAGAAATCTTTTCTTAGACCAATTGCTATTAAAAATTACTTTATGACAATTATTAATTAAATAAGTTCTATCCTTAATAGATTTAGATCCAGTCATAGTTAAAGGATCATTGTGAAAATAAAAGGTATAAATTTTATTATTAAGCTTATTCTTTAATAGTTTTAAATAAAAGGGCCTATTATGTAATTCAATTAAATTAGAATTATTTTTAACTTCAAATTTTATAAATTCATTTACATAAGCTTTATTTTGACCTTGAAAAATTTTTTTTGTTATTGGAATATTTTTGTATTTTAAATTGAATTTTTTTTTATATTCAGTATTTCCAAAAATAGTTATATTTTTTTTAAATTTACTTATTTTAGAAGTATCTTTAACAAATAGGGATACAGCACCCGCATAATTAGGAGAAAAATTTTCCTTAAATGGTAGGAGTATCGAAATTTTCATTTTTTAATTTTTTTCGTAAATTATTATTTTTTTTTAATTTATATTCATTTTTCATAGCTTCATTTTTTGACTTGTACTCTTTATAATAAATTAATTTCCATTTTTTTCCTTTAGTAAATTTTGCACCTTTTGAGCAATTGTGTAAATTTATTCTTTTTTTTAAATTATTTGTATATCCTACATAAGATATTGTTTTATTTTTGACTTTTGATCCAATCATATACACATAAAATGTCATATTGGCGGTCCCTAGGGGAATCGAACCCCTCTTTCATGGATGAAAACCATGTGTCCTAACCGATAGACGAAGGGACCAGAAAGCAATCTTTTATTGTAAAAGAACGTGTTTATCAAGTAATAGGTACCTCTTTTTTTACAATTTTGATAGTTGAGCTTTTATGTGTAACAAGCGTTTCAGTAATAAATTTTTCATTTTTTAATTCAACACCTTTAACGAGATCACCAGTAGTGATACCAGTAGCACAAAAAATAGAATCTCCTTTAATTATTTCATTAATTTCATATTTTTTATTTAAATCTTTAATTCCCATTTTTTTTGCTCTATTTTTGTCTTTATCAGTTTTAAATAAAAATCTTCCTTGAAATTTACAATTAAAAGCATCTAAAGCTGAAGCTGCTAAAACACCCTCTGGTCCTCCACCTATACCAAGAAAAATATCAATATTATATTTAACATCAGTAACTAATAAAGCTCCAGAAATATCACCATCAGAAATTAGTTTTAAATTAACTTTTAAATCATTTAATTTTTTTATTATTTCTTTATGTCTAGGTCGATCTAGTAAACATGCATTTATTTGACTTATATCTTTATTTTTTGCTTCAGCTATGTTTTTTATATTTTTTTCAAGTGAAAAATCTAAATCTGTTGCATCTTTAGGCACATCTTTACCTACTGCTAATTTGTCCATATATGTTTCAGGAGCGTTAAATAAATTTCCTTTTGAGGCAATTGCGATTACAGATAAAGATCCTGGCAAATTTTTTGCTGCAAAATTTGTGCCTTCTAATGGATCAACAGCTATATCAATAGACGGTCCTTTGCCAGTACCTAATTTTTCTCCAATATAAAGCATAGGTGCTTCATCTAGCTCCCCCTCTCCTATTACAACTTTTCCATCTATGTCCAATATATTTAGATTTTTTCTAATTGAATCTGTAGCAGCTTTATCAGCAATTATTTTATCATTTTTACCAATATATTTTTTACAAGAAATTGCAGCATTAGATGTAATATTTATAAATTTATCAATTAATTTTTTATCTAAAATCACTATTAAGTTTTTACAGTAATGTCGTTTTCAGTTGAGTGCAATTTTATTTCAAATTCTCTTAATCTTTTCCATACAGATATTAATTCAACAATAGTTGACCAACTTTTTACTAGATATTGTAAAGAACCCTCGACTCTTCCAAACGCTCTTGTAATTTGTTGAACAAATCCAAGTGTAATAGCTCCCGTTACAATTGTTGGTGCTAATGCTAAATAGGGAATTATTACCATTCCTTGAAAATAACTCCATTTAACAGTGTTAAAATATAAATAATGAAAATAAGATTTATAATGTATACCTCTAACTCTATTATATAATTGACCTATGGTTGGTGGTGCAGCTCTAATTGGATCATCTTCTCCATGAACAAGTTCTTTTCTATATCCAGCTTCTTCCTTTTGTATATCATATTCTATACCTGGTAATTTTATACCGACAGCTGCTAATAATATAGTGCCTCCTAGAGCAGAGAGAATTGCTACCCAAACTAATGCATGATCCACCTGACCTACCCATGGTAATACATCTATTTGTTTTGATAATCCCCATAATATTGGAGTAAATGCAATTAATGTCATTATGCTGTCTAACAACCCTGTTCCAAGTCCTTCCATTATCCGTGCAAATTTTAATGTATCTTCCTGAACTCTTTGAGAAGCACCTTCGGTAAGCCTAGCTTTTAACCACTGTTCATGATAATAATTTGCCATTGCTGTTCTCCATCTAAATACCCAGTGACTAGTAAAAAAACCCGTAAATACAGCAATTAAAATCCAAAGAGCCGCAATTTTAGCAAATGTAAACAAGTAACCAATAAATTCTTTTTCTGAAACTGAATTTGGTGTTGTTAAAGCTTTTTGAAGAGTGTCGTAAAATTCACCAAACCATTCATTAATTTTTACATCTAACTGTACCTGATACCATGTAGAAATAAGAATTAATAATGATCCAAATATACTCCATAAAAACCATTTTTTTTGAGTAAAAAACTTAAACATTTAATTATTTTGTAAAATTATCAGCATATGATTTTTTTACTATTTTTCTATCGTTTGGTTGTATTAATTCATAATGAATTTTATTTTTTTTTGCATATTCAATAGCTAAATCTTTACTTGAGAATTCAAGTCTTAATTCACTTAAAGTATCACTGGAACTTTCCCATCCCATCAAAGGGTTTATACCGGTCTCTTCAGTAATAAATTCTAATAACCATTTATTATATTTTTTATTTCCAGATTGCATTGCAGTTTTTGAAGGTTTATAAATTTTTGCTTTTTTCATATCTAAATGGTCGGGGCGGCAGGATTTGAACCTGCGACCCTCTGGTCCCAAACCAGATGCGCTACCAGGCTGCGCTACGCCCCGAGGCCTTGGTTATACGCATAAACACTTATCTTTTCAACTAAAGAAAGAGAAAGAAAATGAAACAATTTATAAACATATGTAGATCTCTTTGGGGGCAGATTGGGGGCTGCGATCAATTTTATAACCCTGAT
Organism: uncultured Pelagibacteraceae bacterium; assembly: GCA_902531885.1. GTDB lineage: Bacteria > Pseudomonadota > Alphaproteobacteria > Pelagibacterales > Pelagibacteraceae > Pelagibacter. The sequence continues at coordinate 58,431 of CACAFZ010000002.1, read as the reverse complement.
AAATCACGCTTAAATTTACTATGTAGATTTGTTTGGGGGCTACGTTGGGGGCTATGCGTACCACGAAAGATCCGTGTCATTTACTTTCTAAAAACAAAAACTAAATAAGAAAGGAAGAAAGAAGAAAATGAAAAAAGAAATAAAACTTGATGATGACGGAAGAGTGCGAATTGATAATCAAATCATGGCGCTGCTTAAACCTATTCCGAAAGGAAACTACTACAAGGAAAAGATCATTAAAGATAAAAATTTAATGGGCTTTAGAGCTAGAGTTAGTCCTGGAGGACAAAGATCATTTATTTTCAGATACAGACCAAAAGGAAAAGATGAGAAAGGAAATTATTTTGAAAAAATAAATAAAACTCTTGGTCGTTGGTATGACAAAAACGATCCGAAAGAAAAAGATCTTGTTGGAATAACACCAGCAGTCGCACGTAAAATGGCTGAAGAAATGAAAGCTAAGATCCTAAGAAATGAAGATCCAAATGTGATTGTTGCAAGAAGATCAAAAGGAAAAAGTCTTTGTGATGTTGCTGAAATATGGATTGAGAATAGAGCTAAAAGTTTAAAGTCCTATGAGAATTATCTGAGCTTGTTTAATGTTTATATTAAACAGAAAAGCAAGAACCCAGGTCATAAGTCTTTATACAAAATGCCTTTTATGGACATTGTGAATAAGCCTATGATTGATCTCACAAAAGATGATTATTTACAATTCCATAGAGCCATTATGAAATGGAGTAAGTATCAATCAAATAGAGTTATTGAGGTTATACAATCCGTTGAGGAATATGCTGAAGAAACGGCAATACTCAAAAAGAGAGTTGCATATTTTAAAAAGAAAGAACTCTTTAAGGAAAAAGGAAGATTGGACCGTGAGGCTCCTTACACTGAATCTGAACTTAAACGATACAGAAAAGCTAGTTTAAAGTTAATTAGACAAGATCGGGAAAAGTACCTTGTTCCGTGTTTCTCGTTACGTGCTGCTAGATTACTTGGAGCAAGATCAAAGAACCAGGTATTTAGTTTGATGTGGGACCAAATTAATTTCGATAGTAATAAAATCTATTACCAGGACACAAAAAATGATGAACCAATGACATTGTTTTTTGATTATAGATTTAGAGCTATTTTAAGAATAATGGCAAAACACAGACGAACAATAAATCATAGAGATAAAAGATTTAAGTATGTGTTCCCTACTCGTTTCAAGGTTCTAAAAAATAGAAAGAAAAATAAAATAACCAAAATAAAAACTTTGCATATTAGAGATCCACGTAAAACTCACGCTACTATAATTAAATTAGCGAAGTTGCCTTTTAAATGTATTCATTTTCTTAGACATACCTGGGCAACTATTGGATATGGAATAACTGGGGACAGTAAAGCTATCCAGGAGTTAGGAGGTTGGCGAGATCACAAATCCATTGAAAAATATATAAAAGTTTCAGATGAGATTAAACGTCAAAGAATAAATCAAATTGCAAAAAGAAGATCACACGTTGCCTAAATGTTTTCGTGGTAAATCTGTCCATGGTCCGATATACCTGGGCTATGGGCAGTCAAAAACGAAGAAAGGCGTCAAAGAAGATGACGCTGAAAGAAGCAGAAAAAATTACTGGTGGATTAGATTTATGGGGAACCAGTGATCCTAAAAAATTTTATAAGAACGTCCAAGAAGAACTGGCTGATCTATTTTATCAAGATCGAATTATTTATACTTGGAATAACCTGGGACACTATGCGAAAAGTATGTATGACACAGCCCAGGACGCTATGGACGTTTTGGTTGCCAATACAAACAGACCTTTCAAAGAAAAAGATAAACAAAGATTTTATTTAGTTAAATTTATCGAGGACCAAATGAATATAAAAAATAATAAAGATAAAGGTCCGAGAACCATTGTAAATGAAAATTTTAAAATTTGTTGTTCGCTGCATGGAGTTGATTTCACGAAAGTCAGTCCAAGTAAAACTCAAATAAATAAAAAGTTAGTACAAAGAAAAAGTTTTTATGAACACGAACACGATAAAATTTGCGAACAAATAATTGAGAAACGTAGAAGAGTATTAGAAGAAAAGAAATCAGAATATAATAGATGGATAAAAGAAGAGTTTAGGTTCAAAGCAAAAGAATTTAAAGCTATCTGTCAAAAAATCCTTAAAAAATAATTTACCACGCCAAATATAGGTTCCGTGGTAATTTTGTACCACGTTTTTTCCGTGTCATTGATAATCTTTGAAATCGATTTAAATAAAGATAAAAAAGTTTATATGAATAAAAAAGATTTTAATAATGAACGTTGGGCAGATGAAAAAGAAGCTGCTGAACATTTAAAAGTTAAACCCTCAACTTTGCGAAGAAGAAGATCCCTACTTGGTAAAGATACAAATGAAGTTTGGCATAAAAATCACGGAAAAATTTTATACGATCTTTGGGAAACAGATAAAAGGATTAGCAACAAATGAAAATATCTAATGTAGAAAAACGTATGACAAGTGGTGGAGCTAATACACCAAGAATAGATTTAAAAGAAGTTATTGAAATAGCAGACGCAGAAAAATATGAATTCGACGCTTTAAATGAGAGATTAGAATTGCTGCAAGACGCATGGTTAAAGCAGCGTGAACCTGGCGAAACTTTTGATAGTTGGTTTAAACGTACACCAAGAGAAGAAATAATTAGGATTACATTATCCTCGGGTGGAAAAGTAATTAAATTTTCTGATTATAAAAAACCTAAAGGAGTTAAAACAATTAATCTTTCCGACTACTTTGACCTGGGTAGAAGATTAATAGATTTATCTCAAAGCGAAAGAGATACGCTTAAATGGATCCTCAACAAATCTTTAAATCCTAAAAAGTAATGAAATATAGTTTAAGATATAACGGAGGTACCCCTGATTTAATAACTAATCCTGGTTATGAAAATAAGAAAACACTTACCGATAAAACTGTTGAAAATTATAATCCGAAACAATTAGAGTTTGATTTTAAAAGTGATGAGGACGCAAACAAAGATCCAAATATTCTTAGAAGAATTAAACACTATACTGAGAAATACGACGGAGTTAATCTAGGAAAAGACTATGATAAAGCCATAGCAGAAGAAGATAAAAAACTTACTAAACTAGGACGCAATAAAAATATTCTACAAAGAAACAATGATCCTTATCTAAAAAAATTAAAAGAATTTGGTATTGAAAACTCACAAAAGAAAGAGCCTGGATATCCTAAAGTTTCTAACGCCCCTATTCTAAAAAATAATATTAATAAACCAAAATATCCTGAAAGAGCTACACCTGAACAAGTTGGGGCTTTAGCTGAAAGATTAGAACGTAGCAGACAGATGACTGGTGGTCCTGATACATGGCAACTATTAAAACAAGCTGCTGACACCCCTGAAGAACGTAATGAGATTAAAAAAATATTAAATCGTGAATATTATAAAAACGGAACAAAATATTTAGATAAATCAGATCTTAAATTTATTGGTAAGTATAAGGAACCTGAATATCCTAAATTTACGGTTCCAGTTATTGATACAAGTATATTAACCGTCAAAGAAGAACCTAAAGAACCTGAGATCCCCTTGGACCTGAAAATAAAAGACCTGGCAGATAAAAGATTGGCCCGAGAGCAAGACGACTGGGATCGTAAATGGGGCCGTGGTGGAATATCAGATTTGAAGAGGCCTATATGACCGATTTAACGAAACAACAGAAAAGGAAAATCAATCAGCCTTACCTATTGTTGGACGTAATCCAAAATAAAAATAGAGATTGGATAATCAAGGAGGAAGTTATTTAAAAGCTAACTCATAAGACAAGGTAAAAATATGGATAACGAAACACAAAATAAAATCAAAACAGTACCGTCAAAAATAAAGTTTGATTTCGATCAAGCTAAAACAACAACACAACAATCTCTTGAAATGGAGGACGCCGTTGCTAGTGGACAAGAAATAGATGAAGAAAGTCCTACACAACATAAATTTGTAAGATTTAGAGGCGACAACTGGGAAGATTGTATAAAGGTTCACGGAGTTAAATTATTAGATCCCGACGGCGAAGATATTAAATACGTAGTACAGATCCAAGATCCAACAACATTTTCAAAAGTAAATATGATGTGTGATTTTAAGATCAAAGAATATGTAATAGCTCCTTACGTTTCAGATACGGGCGTCGAACGTATTTGGTTTGTTAATTATAAATGGGGAGGCAAAGCTGCAAAGAAAGGTTTGTCGATTAGAAAAGCAGTTGAGCTTGGACAAAAAGAGTGGATCAAAATTAATTGGGAGGGCAAACGTGGATTTGTTACGAGGCCCCCAGGTGTTGGATTGAGTATCGAACCTGAATTCTCAACAATGACTACTGAGGAAATAATTGAATTAGTTTTCGAAGATAGAATTATCACGGACGCTAAACACGAGGCAGTTTTAAATAACTGGGGATAATATGATTTTAACAATTAGAGGAAAAAATATATTTGGCGATAGTAAAACAAAAATTGATTTGCTTTCTTGTTTAATTTCTATGGAAAGATTGATTAGGCAGCTCCCTGATGACGTTAAAATACATAACCAGGGCGACGATTACATAGATTTTATTGTAGAGCCAAAAGACAAAGACGATCGGAAATACTATAAAAGCCTGGGTTTTCGTAGGGAGGACCTATGAAGAAAATAGTTAATCACAAATTATGTTGGGTTCCCGACGGCCATGAAAAACAATACAAAAATTGGATTAAAAAATTAAATAAATCAAAAAGATATAAACACGCCCGAGAGAAAAACATAGAAAATGGCAAACCAACCTTTGAGGATTTGTGGGAACTATTTTTACCAAGTGCTTATAGATTAAAAGCATATATGGATTTTAGAGCTTACCAAGAAGATCAAGAACACGCCTTTGATGAGAAGTTTTATTTAAATAGTTTTTATGAGGGTTGTTTTAAATTTTTTGGAATTACTTGTTGCGATTGTTGTGGTCGTATTCTTAAAGATGAACAAAATCCGAAAGCCTATAAATGGTTTTGTGAATTTGAAAAAGAAGAAGTAGAAAATATTAAAAAGAAATTAAAAGGTCCGACGGTTCACTAATGCAAAAGATAATAAAGGACCTGGAAAAGATAATCTCGATCCAAGAAAAAATAATCAAGATCCAGGATTTCAATATTAAAAAAGAAATGAAAATTAATGAACTCTTATATGACAAATATTTAGATGTAAGAGATGAAATCGGAAACTGGAAATATTGTTATTTAAAATTAAATCAAAAATGGATAGCAGCAGGAATTTATGTAAGAGATAGAAAAATTTATATGCGAGAGTATATGAAGAAAAAACGTGCCAATGGGGAAATAAAACACTGGCGCAAATACTTAGAAGAAAAGAAAGGAAAGGAAAAAATAAAATATGTTGAGAAGAAAAAAAGTAAGAACAAGAAAGATAAAAGAGGAACTGAACATTGATGAAACTTTTAGAATATATCAAAAATGGGTTTTCCAGAGTCCTAGCCATGGACACCGAGTATCTATCCGATTTAACTGGGACAATCCCCCAAAGAATTCTTTGTGTAGTTTTCAAAGATATCTTCACTAAAGAAATATTTAGATACTGGGTTGATGATAAAGAATTACACCCACCCTTTTTCGATTATTCAAATTGTTTATTAATCTCTTTTAATGCAGTAGCAGAACACGGATCCTTTTTACAATTACTACAAGGCAAACCTCCTTATATGTTTGATTGCTTTGTTGAAAATAAATGTATGTATGGTCCGTTCTTAGAAAAGAATAAAACTGGATTACTAGACACTTGCGCCAGGTATAACATTGAAACTATCCCCCAGGATCAAAAGGATAAGGAGTTAGATTTTATTTTAAGAAGAAATGAATACTCAGAATTACCTTTCGATTACTCTAAACAAGATCAAAAGCGCATTTTAGATTATTGTCAAACAGATGTAGAAGAACTTGAAAGATTATTTGTAGCTCAGTGCCAGGACATTGAAGATAAAAATAAATTAACTACTGAAGAAGATTTTGAAAGAACTCTTTGGGAAATTACTTTTAGAGGCTACACTCAGGGGAATATAGCTCAAATACAAAGATACGGAATTCCCGTTGATGTAGATCTAATCAATAGGTTCAATGAGAACTGGGTAAAAGTTAAAGATAAAATAATCACAAAAAGAAATAAAAGATTAAATATTTTTACAGATGATCTTAAATTTAATCGAGATAAGTTTAAGCAGCTAATAATTAAATGTGGATTAGGAAGAACCTGGCCCCTTTTAAAGAGTGGACATTACACGGCAAATGATGATGTTGTTAAAAAGTTTGAACATAGACACCCTCTCATTAAAGAATTCAGACAATTAAATAAATTAATTAATACTACTAAACTAAGTTTTTATAAGGTTGGACACGACGGACGTGTACGTGCTGATCTAAATATGTTTGGAACAATTACGTCAAGATGTACGCCCTCCTCTTCCAAATATCCATTGAACGCAAGTAAGTGGGTTAGAAATTTTATTAAACCAGGTTGGGGAACTGAATTATATTATTTAGATTACAAAGCCCAGGAACCAGCGATCATGGGACACCTTTCAGGGGACCATAGATTATTAGAGGCTTACAACACACACGATCTATACATAACAACGGCCCAACAACTGGGTATGATTAATGATCCAAACGCAACAAAAGAAACTCACGCAACTCAACGTGATGTGGTTAAAGAATTATTTTTAGCGAATTCATATGGTATGGGAGTTAAAGAAGTTGCTCGAAGATTAGATTGTTCTAAATTTACTGCAAAGGGATATTTAAAAAGATTTAAAGAACTTTATAAAATTTATTTTGATAAAAGAGAAACCTGGATTAATGGTTCAGCTATCACGGGCCATTTAAGATCTTCACTTGGTTGGCAGCGTTGGATTAAAGGAAATAAAAAATGGAAAGACGGAAAACGTCAAAGTATTAACAATCAATTAAAAAATTTTATTATTCAAACTACTGGCGCAGATATTTTAAGAAAAGCTATTCAGAAATTATTAGATAACCATATAAAAGTTATTGCCTTGCTGCACGACGCTTTGATAATTGAAATCCCGATCCCCGATACATGGCAAAAAGATCAGGCTATTAGTTTAATGGAAATAGCAGCTAAAGATGTTGTCGGAGGTTTGATTAGAGTTGATAGTGAAAAGATTACATCAAACTGGAAACAAGAACCTAAACACCAGGAACTTTTTGACGAGATCTTTGATGAGATAACAAAATACGAAAATCAACAACCTACTAACGATTACGCAGCCCAGGTACTACAAGTTGGTTAGCCCCTGGTTATATATTTAATAATGTAATTATGACTATATATAATATAAAAAATATTTCTGTTGCTGCTGAAGAGGAAAAATACAAAGGAAGTTTTGAGGGCGACGTACATTTTATAATGGGACCGTTATCAATTTATCAATTCAATGCTTTTGCCGATCATGGTTTGTGTGCCGTGAGATTGTTTCAATATATCAGAACTAAACAAGGCCTGGTTTATGGTTCGAGAGCCGAGTTTAAAGGTAAAGATACCTCCCACAAATGGATCTATATCGATAATAAAAATTTATATAATTGGTTTGGATTACATCAACCTACTAAATGGAAATTATTAAAAGAACTTTCAGATCCTAAAGTTGGACTATTAGAATATCAAAAAAGAGGTTCAGGACGTATGCCTCTTGTGAGAATAAAAGCTCCGAAGAAAAAATTAAATTAGCGTCCTCGTTAGCCGTACGAACTTGACCGTTAGTTTCTTGTAATCTATTACTCGGAATTATGGATAATGAATTTAGATTAACTTCCCGTGAATACGCTGCAATCCTTGGTATTCAACCCGAAGCGTTGAGATCAAGACGCAGACGTGGATTAGAAAATGGAAATTTTAAAGAAATCGATAAAAAATTTTGGTGGAAAACACCTCTCAAAGACCGTCCTTTCATAGTGAATAGCCGTAGCGATAGCCGTCAAAATCCAGGTCCAGGTTCCTCGTTTCGTGCCTCTCGATACAGACGTCGAGGAGCATTAATCAAGGGACTAAAAACAAATTACCATAACGCTAGAAACGGTTGGCAATTAGAGGAACATAATTTAGTTAAACACCTTGCTAAGATTAGATATGACAAAGGCGATAAAATTGTTGATGAGATAACACCTGAAGTCATTAAAATTGCAAAGAAAAATTTAGATGAAAAGAACTTAAAGGCAGCCGAAGAAACTCTAAAGAAAAACGTTGATCCTGGTCCTGGCATACCAGTAGGCATAGATCGAGTGAACCCGAAATATGGATCTATGTTAAATGCTAAAGGATTGCAGAAAGTTGATGATGATTACCACAAAAGAAAATCATATTTATATAATTACAGATCTGAACATGGAACGAGATCCAATAGTTTATTTTTTGGAAACTTTGGACAAAGTGAACGTGAAGAAAGAGAAAGTGTTGAGATAGATCCAAATAACTTTACGCCTGATAATGATCCACCAGAATTTAAAAATAAAATTGAAGAGGAAATTTGGCGTTTGAAAAATAGAAAATAATTTGTATATTACGTTTATCTTATTCATACACACCTTGTCTGAATAGTAATACGTTTTTTGCTCCTCGGACTGCCCTGTTTGGGGAGCAAAATTAAACTTGAATTATCCTCGGTCCACGATTAGCTGAATAACAATCTTTGCAGATTGGACCAGTGTTATAGTTGCCCTCCCCGAATTCCATTGTCATTGTAGTTTTAACCTCTTTGTGATTGCCACAATTTATGCAGCGATCAACAACTGGTGTATCGAGTGGATCTGAAAAAGAGCTATGTTGTTTATACCAACCCATTTTGATTTGAAATTTTTAAAAAATTTTTTCCTTTCGAATTGAAAATTTATAAAATTTTTTTGACCTTGTGAACCTAAACTTTTTTAATGTTGATAAGTTTTCAGGTACTCTAAGTCTATGGATCATTGATAGTTTAACTGGATATAATCTAAAGGTTAAACCAGCTCAGGTGTATCGGTTAAACGCTTAAAAACGACGTTTAAAACGCATTTAGGATCTTTTTTGTAAATACCACGGGATTGAGATTGACCGTGCTATACGTGGCTCCTAAAGCGAGGCGAAGCCGTAGGCTGAGCCTCGTTTATTCAACTTATACGAGTCTTTTATGTGCAATTTACCACGTAAAATAAGGCTTTCGTGGTATATTCAAAGATCAGTAATTGCTTGGTTCCTGACTGACACCTGGGAATTTGGGGGACATATGGGGGCTTTAACTTATTTTATTGATGTATGTAATAGGCTTTGATATGCTCTATTAGTGTTGAAAGATATAGTTTAATTGAAACGCCTGGGACAATAAATACATCTAGTCCCAAACCAGATGCGCTACCAGACTGCGCTACGCCCCGTTCGGCTTACTAATACAGTAGTTGCTATTATTTTCAATGTTTATTGAGTCTCAAAATGAAAGTAATTTGATAAGAATCTGCTATATATTATTATATGTATATAAAATGTCCAAATTGTACAAAATCATTTAGTGTTAAGGATAATTTAATTCCTTCTAATGGACGATTATTGCAATGTGGTAGCTGCAGCCATAAGTGGTTTTTTAAAATACAAAATGAAGAAGTTACCAAACCTATTAAAATTAATATAAATGAAAAAATACCTAGCAATGAAAGTAAAATATCCAATAAAGCTAATAATATAACTTTAGAAAAAAAAGATAAAAGTTATGAAAAAGATGAAAAATTAAGTAAAATAAAAACTGAAAAAAAAATAACTATAAATTATTTTAAATTATTTTTTTTGACAATAATTTCATTTATAGCTTTAATAATTTTACTAGATACTTTTAAGTTGCAGATTTCATATATATTTCCTAGTATAAACATTATTCTTGAAAATCTTTACGAAACATTAACAGATATCAATTTGTTCTTTAAAGACTTATTTAGATAACAATGTTAAAGTATATTTCTTCACCATTTAAATGGTTTTTTAAATTAGAGGCTTCCAGTGGCTTAATATTATTAATAAGTGCTATAATTGCTTTAATAATAAGTAACTCATCATATTCAGAAATATATTTTGACACACTGAATAAATATTTATTTTTAGGGATAAATAATTTTGGCCTTAAGTTAAGTTATCTACATTGGATTAATGATGCTTTAATGGCAGTTTTTTTCTTTTTTGTAACTTTGGAAATAAAAAGAGAATTTATACAAGGTGAATTATCTTCGATAAAACAAGCTTTACTTCCTATAATTGCAGCCGTAGGGGGGATGTTAGTACCTGCTATAATTTATATTATCATTAATTTTGAAACTCCGGAAACACTTAATGGTTGGGCTATTCCTTCTGCAACAGATATTGCTTTTTCTATTGGCATATTATCATTACTCGGATCAAGAGTACCATTGTCGTTAAAAGTTTTTTTAACAGCTTTAGCAATAATTGATGATCTTGGCGCAATTGTAATAATTGCATTTTTCTATTCTGGAGATTTAAATATTATAAATTTAGGCTTAATGTTTGTTTTTTTTATATGTCTTTTATTTTTAAATAAATTTGGATTAAAAAATTTTTTCCCATACTTAATTATTGGTTTGTTTTTATGGTTTTTTACATATAAGTCGGGCGTTCATGCTACAATAGCAGGTGTTTTACTAGCTTGTACTATTCCTCATAAAAAAAGAGAAAACGATTTTTCTTTACTTGTAAAAATTGAACATTCTATAAGTCCTTATGTTGCTTTTGGTATAATGCCATTATTTGCATTTGCTAACGCAGGGGTATCACTTGAAGGTTTAAACTTTTCATCCCTTTTAGCCCCTGTTCCTTTAGGAATATTATTAGGATTATTTATAGGAAAACAAATTGGAGTATTTGTTTTTTCATTTGTTTCAATTAAACTAGGTTTAGCAAAAATGCCAAATAACTCTAATTGGATAAGTTTATATGGCGTAGGAATCTTGACTGGGATAGGTTTTACAATGAGTCTTTTTGTAGGTAATTTGGCATTTGTAGAAAATACTCAATATATAGATGGAGTAAAAATAGGTGTTTTAAGTGGATCACTATTGTCAACAGTATTTGGATATTTTTTATTATTATTATTTTCAAATAATAAAAACAATAAATGAAACACAAAATTTTTGCAAAAATAGTAGGTATATTTTTTATTATGATTTTTTCATTAAAACCTTTATCCGCAAGTTATGATAAATCTTTTTTTGATTATAAAATTAAGTCAATTGATGGAAACTTAATTGACTTAAATAATTATAAAAATAAAGTTGTATTGTTAGTTAATGTAGCAAGTTATTGTGGTTTTACAAATCAATATCAAGGTCTTCAAGATTTATGGGAAACTTATAATCAAAGAGGTTTTATCGTTTTAGGAGTCCCATCAAAATCTTTTGGTCAAGAAAAAGATGATGAAAAAGAAGTAAAAGATTTTTGTAAAGTTAATTTCAATATAACTTTTCCATTAACTTCAATATATGAAGTAAAAGGTGATAATGCTCACGATATATATAAATGGGCTAAAAGAAATTATGGAAATAAATCTGTGCCTAAATGGAATTTTTATAAAATTTTAATTAATAAAGATGGAAAAATTGTAGATACATTTTCTTCTTTTACAAAACCTACTTCAAACAAAGTTAAAAATGCTATTGAAAATTATTTAAAATGAAAATGTCATACCGTCAAATGCTGGTACTACGTTTTTAGGAAGTTTTTTTTTTAGTTTTATATAGTCCATCTCATTATTTAAATTTGTAAGTATTGTTTTTTGTGGCTTAATTAAATTAATTAAGTTTAAAACTTCATTTAAATTAAAATGTGAATAGTGAGACTTAAATCTTAAACAATCAACTATAAAATATTTTAAATTCATAAAATATTTAATATCATTGCTATATATTTTATTAACATCACTTACATAGGCACATTTATTATTAATTATATATGATATACTATCAATATTTCCATGTTGTACCTTAATAGGTAATAATTTAATTAATTTGTTTTTATTTCTAAATACATGGACTTTTTTTAAATCATTCATTTTTAAAATTGGCGGGTATTCTGATTTTGGTTTAAAACAATAAGAAAAAGTTCTCAAAAGATACTTTTTAGTACTTATATCAGCATAAACAGAAAGTTTTTTTTTATTTTTTAAATAAAAAACTCTTAAATCATTAATTCCATGAGTTTGATCGGCATGTGCATGAGTATAAAAAATAGAGTCGATATTTTTTACATTATTATTAATTAATTGAGACCTTAAATCAGGTGAAGTATCGATCAAAATATTTTTATTTGAAAATGTTAATAAAGCCGAACATCTGGTTCTATAGTTTTTTTTATTTTTAGGGTCACATTTACCAAAATTTCCATCTATCCTTGGAACACCCATTGAATACCCGCACCCTAATATAGTAAATTTAACTGACATTTAAAAAAACAGTTTATTAAAATTATCTGTGGTAATTTTATCTAGTTCATCTACATCAATTTTTTTTATTTCAGCTAGTTTTTTTAAGGTGAATTTGAGATAACTAGGTTCATTTTTTTTCCCCCTCATGGGTATAGGAGCTAAAAAAGGACTATCTGTTTCTACTAACAGTTTATCTAATGGAATATTTTTAAAAGTATTTTGAAGATCAGTACTATTTTGAAAAGTAATAATACCACTTGCTGAAAAATAAGTGTTTAAATTAAGTAGCTTTTGAGCAAAATTATTAGATCCAGTAAAACAATGCATTAGTATCTTGGGATTTTTATTCTTATAATCATTGATTAAATTAAAAGTTTCGTCTTCAGCATTTCTAGAATGGACTATTAAAGGAGCTTTCAGTTTTATTGAGGCTTCAGTATGATTTTTAAAGCTAGTCAACTGTTGTTTCTTCTCGCTATTATTATAATAAAAATCTAAACCTGTTTCACCTATTCCAATAATTTTTTTATTTATTCGATATTTTTGTACAATATCATCCACAGAAAGAAGTTCTTTGTCAGCCTCATGTGGATGAATACCAAAAGTACCATATATTATTGGGTCATAATCGATAAGATTAAGAATTTTATCATAAGATGAGAGTGTCGTTGATATAGTTAAAAGTTTTTCAATACCAATATTTTTTGATCTTATTAAAATATCTTTAATATTTTTATCTAAAGGTGGCTGATCTAAATGACAATGAGAATCAATCATTTTTTTCTATCTTTTTAAATAATATAGAAATCTTGTTAATTTTTTCGTTAATTTTTAAATATTCGTGATTTTTAATAGAATTAAAATCAATAATATTTTCTGTTATATTAAATATTTTTAAAGCTTTTAATGTACTATTGGGCATTATAGGGTAAAGCATTATTGAAATTTTTCTAATTAATTCTAAAGAGACATATAAAATAGTATTTAATCTATCCTTATCACCTTTTTTTTTCCATGGTTCTTGATCATTAAAATATTTATTTGCAACAAATAATTGATTTTGGACAAAATTAACATAATAATTTATGTTTTGACTGTCAATTGAATCAACTAATTTGTTAAACTCATCTTCATATATTTTTAAAATTTTAGTGTCTTGAGCTATGAAATTATAGTTTTCAGGAACATTTAATTTTAAATTTTTTTCTATAAAAGAAATTACTCTTTGACATAAATTTCCATAATTATTTGCCAAATCGCTATTAATACAGCTTTCTAATTTATCCTTGGAAATATTACCATCGTTACCAAAAGACACTTCTTTAATTAAATAATACCTTAGTGGATCGAGTCCATAATTTTGAATAATTTCAATTGGATCTAGTATATTGCCTCTTGATTTTGACATTTTTTCTTCACCTGAAAGTATCCATCCATGACCATAAACTCTTTTTGGTGGTTCTATATTTGCGGCTAAAAGAAAGGCAGGCCAATACACTGCATGAAATCTCAATATATCTTTTCCTATTAAATGTAGTGAAGCAGGCCAATAAGATTTGTAATGAATATTGGAAGTATCAGGATAATTTAAGGCACTAAGATAGTTAGTAAGAGCATCAAGCCACACATATATAACATGATCTTTATTAGATGGAACTTTTATACCCCATGTAAATGATTTTCTGCTAATTGATAAATCATTTAATCCAGATTTTACAAAACTAACAACTTCATTTTTACGTGACTCTGGTAAAATAAAATTTGGGTTTTCTTCATAATATTTTAATAAAGGTTTTTGCCATTTAGATAATTTGAAAAAAAATGATTCTTCCTCTACCCAATCGACCTGAGAACCTGAAATTTTTGAAATTTTTTTATTATCCTTATCCTCAATTTCATCATCAGAATAAAATGCTTCGTCTGAAATTGAATACCATCCAGAATATTTCGATAAATAAATTTCTTTTTTCTTTTCTAAAATATTCCATAAAGTTTCAACAGATTTTTTATGACGTAACTCAGTAGTTCTAATAAAATCATCATTGGATAAATTTAATGTTTTAGACAAATCAAAAAATGTTTTTGATATTTTGTCACAAAAATCTTTTGGATCCATGCCATTTTCTTTAGCTGCTTTTTGTATTTTTTGACCATGTTCATCAGTACCGGTTAAAAAAAAAACTTTGTAACCCTGAATTCTTTTAAACCTTGCAAAAAAATCAGCAAGAATACTAGAATAAGCATGTCCCATATGAGGCTTTGCTGAAGGATAATATATAGGTGTAGTTATATAAAAAAATTTATCCATTTCTAATTTTACCATTAAATTCTATCAACAATGATTCTAAATCAAGGTTGTATTTATTGAATGAATTAATTTTTTTTAAGAAATATTCATACAATTTTACATATTTTAAATCATTTTTTGACGAGTTAATTTTATTGTAAAAATATATTTCAATTAACGATGTAAAATTTTTGGAAATATATTTTGATTTTATTAATGAAATATTATCTGAAATTGTCTTAAATAAAAATTCTAAGCTCGTATCGTTATAATCAATATTGTTTTCATTACAGAAGTTATAAAATTCAAATATTTCACCGGGTGTACTGTAGTAATTAAATAAGTTATTTTGAATATTTAGTTTTGGTAATATATTTTTTATAATTTTGATTTTATCAAAATCATTTATATTCATCTTGTAAACAACGCATCTCGATCTAATTGTTTCTATAATATTTTTTTTAGAATCATGAATAAAAATGAAAGAAATTTTTTCGTTTGGTTCTTCTAGTATTTTTAAAAGTGCATTAGAAGAAAATAAATTAAGCTTATCAGCATTATTGATAACAATAAATTTTAATTTATTATTAAATGTAGATTTTCTTGCAAATCTAAACATTTCTCTTATCTGCAATATATCAATTGATTTTTTATCTTCTTTTATATCAATAATAAATAAATTTGGATGAACATCATTAAGAGCTAGTTTATATGATGGGTTATTAATATCTATAATTTTTTCTTTACGATTATATTCACCATTTTCATTTTTTGATAAAATAGAATTAATTAGATGAAATATAAATGTTTTTTTTCCAATTCCATTTTTACCATATAGAATAACTCCCGATGGTGCTCTTTCACCTTCGTATATATTTAAAAGCTCATTAAATTCGTTTTCAAATCCTATTAATTTATTTTGATAAAGAGGTTTATTTAACATGTTATATAATTTTTTTTATTTTTTTTATAATTAATTTTTTATTTTCATTTAATTCTTTATTTGAGTCAATTATAACATAACCTCGTTTTTTTTTTGATATTTTAATAAAACCACTTTGAACTTTTTTATAAAAATCAAAAGTAAAATTATCATATCTATTTTTTTTTAGTCTTTTTTTTAGTCTTTTTTTTAAATTTTTCTTATTAACCAAATTTATAAATGTCATATTTGGTTTAAGTTTATTTATTATAAAATTATTTATATTCATTATTAAATTTTTATTAATACCCATACCATAATGTTGATATGCAATAGTAGAATCCGTAAATCTGTCGATTAAAATAATTTTTTTATTATAGTTTTTTTTAATAATTTTCTGATAATTTTCTGATCTTGATGCAAAGTAAAGAAATAAATCAGCTATAGAATTTAAATCTGATTTATTATCTAGTATTATTTTTCTAATTTTTTCAGAGTTTTTACTACCACCTGGCTCTCTAAATTTAACAAAATCTCTTTTTATTTTTTTCAGGTATTTTGAAACATGGTTAACAAGGGTTGTTTTGCCAGAGCCCTCAATACCTTCAAAAACTATGATAGGATAATTAGACATCACCCCATATTAAAAAATTAATGGATTTTATTAATCTTGAAATAATATTTAATCTTCCTATTACTTCTGTAGAATACAAATCATGTTCTTCAATTAGTTCATCCTTGTAATAGATTTTATATTTACCAATCTTTTGATCTTTTTTAATTGGTGCTTTTAGTGGTCCGTCATAATGAACTTTTACTTTTAAATATCTTTTTCTAGCCTTAGGTATTGTTTTATAAATATTTTTTTTTATGTATGAAGTAACCTTATTTTTTTTACCGAGCCAAACATCTAGCTCAATTTTGTGTTTTTTAGAATTGTATATTTCAACAAGATCAAAATTAGTCATGCCCCATGTTAATAATTTTAATGATTGTCTAGATCTAGATTTTTTAGTTTCAAAGCCACTTGCAACTGAAATTAATCTTCTTTCATTTCTTTTTATTGAAGCAGCTAAT
The DNA here is from genome assembly GCA_902531885.1 of uncultured Pelagibacteraceae bacterium. GTDB lineage: Bacteria > Pseudomonadota > Alphaproteobacteria > Pelagibacterales > Pelagibacteraceae > Pelagibacter. The sequence continues at coordinate 41,636 of CACAFZ010000002.1, read as the reverse complement.
GAATATTTTTCAGTACCAAGATATCCAGTTTTAATACCATCGGCTCCAATGTTTTTATAAAGCAAAGGGTTTCTATTGCCTTGCTTAATAGGGTCACCACCTGTCCTATCCCAGGTGAACTCTTCTTCTTTAAAATATTCATAATATTCAGGATATTTTTTAATCAAATAATTTGACATTATTAAAATATCTTTAACAGTAGAGTAGTTGTAGGCATCAGTCATACCTGACGAGTTATTAAAATTTGTATTGTTCATTCCAATTTCTTTTGCTTTTGCAGTCATCATAATTGCAAATTCTTCTTCTGTTCCAGCAATACCTTCAGCTAAAGCAATACAAGCATCATTTCCAGATGCAATTATTATTCCTTTTAATAAATCTTCAACACTTACTTGGTCACCAACCATAATAAACATTGATGAGTAACCTGCTTGTGACCATCTCCAAGCATTTTCTGAAACTAAAAATTTATCATCAAGTGTTAGGTCACCACTTTCAAGCAACTCAAAAGCAATAATTGATGTCATTATTTTTGTCATAGAGGCTGGAAAAATTCTAAGATCAGGTTCTTTTTCATATAAGATTTCACCTGAAAGAAAGTCTTGTAATATAGCAGTTTTAGCTTTGATATCAAATTGAGCAATAGCTAATGAATTTAATGAAATAAAATAAAGTATTACCGATTTTAAAATTAATTTTTTCATTTTTTTATTATTTCAATATTTTCAAACTCTAATTGACTTACAGTATTATAGTTTATTTTCAAATCATTTATATTTTTAAATGGTCCAATATAGACCCTATAACTATTGGATGATAGTTTAGAAATTTTAACATTTATCATTTTTAATTCATTTAAAATTCTATTTTTCATAGTTTTAGCAGAATTTTCAAAATAAAAATCAGCAATTTTAATTATATAATTAAAATTAGTTTTTGAACTATTTGTTAATACTTTCTTGTTTTTTTTTTCAATAGGTGTTGTATTAAGGTCATTAATGCTAATTCCTTCAACTGGTGCTTTATTAGCGACTTTTTTTTCTTCATCAAAAGTTTTTGCTTTTTTTGCAATAAATGTAGACTTTTTTCCTAATTTAATGATTTCTACGTAAGGCTCATCTTTATCTAATTCGATTTCTAATGAAATTCTTTTGGATATAACTGAGTTATAAAATTTAGGATATGAAGCTTTTGAACCTATTTGACCAATGATGCTTTTTCCATTTAATAAATTAGTAATTTTCACAGCTTCATTTTTCTCAAGATTTTTTTGAAATATAATTAATGATCTTTCTTCAATTTTTTTAGAAACAAGGTTTTTGACATCATCTGAGTTTTCATACACAAGTGTAAATCCTTTATTTGAAAATTTTGAATCAATTTCAACAATATCTTTTTTGTAATTTTCTACAGTTGTACAAGAAAATAAAAATAAAAAAAAAATAAGAATTATTTTAAAGTTCATTCTTGAATTTTCCTTTTAAATTACACACGGCTAAAGCAAATCTTAGTGACCTGTTCCATTTTAGTATTAATTCAAAATTATCGAAAACTAAATAGGCAGGTTTTAAATTTTGAGCATCTGGAATAATATCTTTATCAGGGGTTATAATTCCAGCATTTATATTTTTATAATTTATTAAAATATCTTGGTTTTTGATATATTTTTTAAAGTAATTAATTTTTCTTTTATTTTTAATTTTTTTGGCAGAAGTATTAAGATACCTTTTGGGAATATTTTCTTCTAAATCAACTTTAACATAGCAAGGCGCATTCTTTTTCCAACCAATTTTATTTAAATAATTTGCAGCTGATGCGAAAGAATCTTCTAGGCTTTTTAACTCAATTAAAGAATTTGAATCATAATCTATAGCATAGTTTTTTATGGTCCTTGGCATAAATTGAAAATTTCCAAATGCCCCAGCCCATGAACCGTATAAAGTATCAGGCTTAATTGTTCCATTATCTATTAATTTAAGCAATATTATTAATTCTTTAGAAAAAAACTCACTTCTTCTTTTATCAAAACTTAAAGTTGCTAGAGATGAGACAATGTCCATTTTACCTAAATATTTACCAAAATTAGTTTCAATTCCCATTAATGCTAATAGTAGCTCTTTTTCTACCGAAAATTTTTTTTCTACATTAACTATTAACTCATTATTTTTATTAAAAAGGTTTAAACCTTTTGATATTTTTTTTTTATTTACTCTTTTAGATATGTAAGTGTAAGTATCTTCATAAAATTCTGGTTGGTATCTGTCGTATTCAATAACCTTGGGCAAGAAAATAGCCTTGTCCATAATTTGATCTACTGTGTTTTTGGAAATATTATCTTTAATTGCCCTTTTTTTAAAATCAATAACCCATTCATTAAATTCACTAGCTATAAGATTGTGGTTAAAATTTAAAAATAAAAATAATATTATTAAAAAAAATTTATTTTTTTTCATATAAATCTCTTAAATAGATTGATACAGCAATCCAAATTAAAATAAAACTTAAGAACTTTTCAAATGAAAATGCCTCATTAAAGTAAAAAAAACCTAATAAAAACTGTCCAGTTGGAGCAATAAAAAAAGTCATTCCAGAAGGTCCAAGACCGGATAATTCGACACCTTTAATATATAAAAATAATGGAATCACGGTCATTGGACCAGCAAAGATTATTAATAACATTAAAGATGGATTTGAAATCGAAAAATCATTTTGATTAGTCTTAATTATAAAATAAAAAAGTATAATCACCAAAGGAAGTATAAACAAACTTTCTATTAACAAACCTATATCAGTTTCAACGTTTATTTTCTTTCTCAATAAGTTGTAACTACTCCATATAATTGCTACAGCAAAACCTACCCAAGGAAATGTATTTAGATTAAAAAATAAATAAATTGTAGATATAATTACTAGTAAAATTGATACTATTCTTTTTTTATTAAGTTTTTCTTTAAGAAAAATATAACCTAACAAAACACTTAATATTGGAAATATAAAATAACCAAAGCTAGCATCAATTATTTGATTATTTTCCACTGCATATATCCATATAGCCCAGTTAAAAAAAATTAAGATACTTGTAAAAAATAATATAAAAATTTTGAATTTGTTTTTAAAAATTAATAGTAGAGATTTCCATTTATGAAATATTAAAGTAGATAATAAAAGAATAATACATGTCCAAAGAGATCTATGTAAAACAACTTCGACTGTTCCTATAAAGGCTATATATTTAAAATAATAGGTTCCAAGAAATCCCCACCAAAAAGATCCTAATGATGAAAATAAAATTCCTTTAGTAAAATTTTTAATTTTCATGAAATAATTAAATTAGATAAGCTTTATAATGAATTAATTTAAAATAAAATCTATTTTATTCTTGAATTTAATACTTTTAATTATAAAACACTACGAATGGAGAGATGGCTGAGCGGTTGAAAGCACCGGTCTTGAAAACCGGCAAAGGGGCAACTCTTTCCTGGGTTCGAATCCCAGTCTCTCCGCCATTATTTGTTTTTGTATTTAAAACTTTTAAATAATTTTGTAACAACGTTATCATTAATCATTATTGATGTTTCTTGACCTTGATTTAACTTATAAAGATTTTCATCATCTATGTTTAATAAATCGTTCAAATTATTTAATTCTGCCTCATTTAAAGTATTAATATATTTTTTTGTAAACGAGCTTAAAAGTTTATCCATTTCTTTTGTTCCCCTATAGGTAGACCTGTAAACAATCTTTTTTTTTAAATCCTCTGTATTAATGGTCATAAAATTTTATATATTGTTTTATCATGAAAAATAAAAATAATTATGACTATTTATTGTCTGATTTAACCAAATTAAGTGGTGTTGGAAAAAAAACTATGGCCATCTTAAAGAAAAAAAAAGTTAATAATATTTTTGATTTATTATGGAGATTGCCTAAATCATATACTGACAGAAGTTTAACAAGTAAAATAAATGAATTACAAGTTGGAAATATTCATACTATTAAAGTTATTCCTTTAAAATATAATTTTCCTAGAATAAGAAACTTACCTAGCAGAGTAAATTGTGAAGATGAAACTGGAAAAATTGATTGTATTTTTTTTAATAGTTATGAGGGATATATTAGAAAAATTCTTCCATTAAATGAAGAAGTAACTGTAAGTGGCAAGATTAGTATATATAAAAATAAATACCAAATAACTAATCCAACCTATGTCTCTAAAGACAGTGCAGTAATTGAAAAAGTACATAACAAGTATTCATTAACTGAAGGAATTAGCGAAAGAACCTATAATAAAATAATAACACAAATTTTAAAAAATTTACCCATTTTAAATGAATGGCATAATGAGAAAATACTAAAACTTTTTGGTAATGAGGGCTGGAATAGTTCAATTATTAAATTACACGATCCTGTTAATATCGGTAATTATAAATCGAATTTTTATAGAAGACTTGCATATGATGAAATTTTATCATCGTTTCTAGTAAACTCAGAAATAAGAAAAAGAATTAAAAAAATTAAAAAAGTTTCAAAAAATTTTACAAAAAAACCATACGAAAATACAATATCAAAATTAAATTTTAATCTAACAAATGATCAAAAAAATGCTTTAAAATATATCAACAAAGATCTTTCATCTAAAAGCAAAATGTTTAGACTTTTACAGGGTGATGTTGGTAGTGGAAAAACAATAGTTTCATTAATATCAGCTTTAAATGTTATTGAATCAAATTTTCAAGTAGCTTTTATGGCACCTACCGAAATTTTAGCACGTCAACACTTTAATTTAGCTAAACAATTATTTCCAAAAAACATTAAAATTAAACTACTTTCTAGTAAAAGTGATAATTTAGAAAAAAAAAAGATTGTTCAAGAGCTAAAAGATCATAAAATCGAAATTGTTTTTGGTACTCATGCGATATTTCAAAAAAAAATTATATTTTCTAAATTAGGATATATTATTATCGACGAGCAACATAAATTTGGTGTTAGACAAAGAAAATTGCTTTCTGACAAAGGTGGTAAAAATTGTGATATTTTATTAATGTCTGCAACACCAATACCTAGAACATTAACAATGTCCATATATGGGGATATGGATGTCTCCATTATAAGAGAAAAACCAAATCATAGAAAAGAAATTAAAACATATAGTAAATTAGAAAATAAAATTAATGATGTAATTAACTTTGTTAAAAAATCGATTAAAGAAGGAAATCAGATATTTTGGGTTTGTCCATTGATTGAAGAATCTAAGAAATTAGATCATCAATCAGTTATAGAAAAATATAGATATTTAAATAAACTATTTCCTAATAAAGTAGGTTTGTTGCATGGTAAAATAGACAGCAAAGAAAAAGAAAAAATACTAAATAGATTTTTAAATAAAGAATATTTAGTTTTAGTTTCAACAACAATAATTGAAGTAGGAATTGATTTTCCAAATGCAAATATCATAATTATAGAAAATTCAAATAAATTTGGTTTATCTCAATTACACCAACTTAGAGGTAGAGTTGGAAGAGGATCTAAACAAGCTACCTGCATTTTATTATTTAAATCAAACTTGAGCAATAATGCAAAAAAAAGGATTAATATTTTAAAAAATTCTAACGATGGTTTTAAAATATCAGAAGAAGATATGAAGTTAAGAGGTTTTGGCGATCTTCTAGGATTTAAACAAAGTGGAATCAAAAATTTTAAATTAGCAGATCCTGTACATAATGAAGATCTTTTTCTTTTAGCAGAAGAGGAAATTAGAATTATAGAAAAAGAAAATGTTGATATTAAAAGATATAAACCTCTATTAAAACTATATGATCAAGCTGACATAATTAATGATTTAATTTAATTATTTTTTTTTGTATCAGACGTTCCTGCGGATACTATGAATTTTGAAGCTTCTTCAAAAGTCATATCAAGGTAAAATAAATCTTTTTTAGGTATCATTAATAGAAACCCACTTGTGGGATTAGGTGTTGTGGGTACAAAAACATTGACTAATGCTTGATTTGTTCTTTTATTAATTTCACCTCTATTATCTTTTGTAGCAAAACCTACAGCCCAAATTCCTTTTCTTGGATACTCAAAGCATACTACGCTCTTTTGTTTATTTTTTTTAGGTGCAAATGTTTCTGTCATTTGACCAATAGCTGAATAAATTGTCCTTAAAATTGGTATTTTTTTAAATATATCATTAACAATTTTTAAAACTCTTCTGCCAATAAATGATAAAGATAAACCACCAACAAAAGTTATAAAAATAATAGATAAAATAATTTCAAGACCTGGTATGGAAAATGGCAAGTAGTTATTTGGATTTATTTCATTGGGTACAAGGTTTGAAGATATGGATATAAGAAATATTGTTAAATATAATGTAAATCCAATAGGAACAAGAACAACTATGCCAGTTATAAAGTAATTTCTCAATCTAGTAAGTAATGGAACTCTTTTTCTTTTAAGTTTTGTCATAAAATGGTTATAAATAAAACTTATTAAGTTTTGAAATTTTTAAATACATGTTAGTTAATTATCTATATTAAAAATGTTGATAAATGAATAGAAGAAATTTTATTAATTTTATTGGTTGTGGTTGTTTAAGTTTAGGCCTACACGCGTGTTCTTCGGCTCCTATAACTCAAAGAAAACAGTTAAAGCTTTTACCTGAATCTAAGCTTAATGCACAAGCGGCACAAATATATGAAAAAGTTAAAAAAAAAGAAAAATTAATAAATAGTTCAAAAGAAATTAATGAAATAAAGGAAATTGGTAAAAAAATACAATATTCTATAAGCTCTTATTTCGATCAATCTAATTTAGATGATCCTACTATAAATTTTGATTGGGAGTATATTTTAATTGATAATAAAAAAATTAAAAATGCTTGGTGTATGCCTGGGGGAAAAATTGCTGTTTATACAGGTATTTTAAATATAACAAAAAACATAAATGGCCTAGCTGCCGTAATGGGTCATGAAATTGCACATGCTGTTGCAAAACATTCTGTAGAACGTGCAAGTCGAGGTGTATTAATAAACATAGGTACTAAAATTTTAGATATTTCATCTGGAGGAAAGTTGTCACAAGTTAATAGAACAACAGGGATGGATACTGTTGGATTATTATCTCAACTAGGTCTAATGAACCCATTTAATAGAAAGCAGGAAAGTGAAGCAGATTATTTAGGACTAATTTTTTCTTCCTTGTCTGGGTATGATATTAGAGAAACTGTAAAAGTTTGGGAAAGAATGAAAGAGGCTAATAAGGGAAAACAACCACCTGAATTTTTTAGTACTCACCCATCACCACAAAATAGAATTAAAAATATTAATGAATGGATGAATGAAATTATTATTAAATACCCTCCAATAACATAAGGAATGTTATGGTGAGCCGTGCTGGATTCGAACCAGCGACCCATTCCTTAAAAGGGAATTGCTCTACCAACTGAGCTAACGGCCCAACGTAAGTCCTTATAATTATTTTTTATATATAATCAATAAAAAATGATTAAAGTATCTTTATATATTTATCATGAAATTGCTTGAATGTGCCCTGATTTATATTTTGTCTGATTGACTGCATCAATTCTTGATAAAAATTTATATTATGTATAGTTAGCAACATTGAGCCTAGCATTTCATTAGTGTTGAACAAGTGATTTAAGTAGTTTTTCGAATATTTATTTAGATCGGAAATTTTAGTATTATTATTAAGAGGCCTGTTATCATACTTGTATTTAGAATTTCTAATATTGACTCTTCCATTCCATGTAAATGCTAAACCGGTTCTACCTGATCTAGTTGGTAAAACACAATCAAACATATCAACACCCCTTTTTACTGCTCCAAGAATATCTTTTGGTGTACCCACTCCCATTAAATAACGAGGTTTTTTTTTTGGCATATAATCAACTAAATTATCTAAAACTTTAAACATTTCATTTTGTGTTTCGCCTACTGCTAACCCACCTATTGCATAACCATCAAAATCTATTTTGGTTAACGCCTTTATAGATTTGACTCTCAAATCATTAAACAATCCACCTTGAACAATACCAAAAAGGCCCTTACGTAAATTTTTTCCAAAGGCTTTTTTTGATCGCTTTGCCCAAGACATTGATAGATTCATTGATTTTTCAATTTTTTTGTAGTCATGTGATTTTTTAGGACACTCATCCATTACCATTACTATGTCGGAATTTAATTTTTTTTGTATATTTATACTTTCTTCAGGACTTAGAATAAATTTCTTTCCATCTATATGCGAGTTAAAAATAGCTCCTTTCTCTATGTCAATTTTGTTTAATTTAGATAATGACATAACTTGAAACCCACCTGAGTCAGTTAAAATTGGTAATTTACAATTCATAAATGTGTGTAGACCCCCTACCTTTTTTATTCTCTCTACTCCAGGCCTAATCATCAGATGATATGTGTTTGACAAAATTATTTCAGTTCCAGTTTTTATTACATCATTTATAAAAGCACCTTTTATTGTGCCCTGGGTACCTACTGGCATAAATGTCGGTGTGTTAATTTTTCCTCTTGGCGTATTAATAATTCCAGTTCTTGAATTATTTTCTGTAGATATAATTTTAAAGCTAAAATTTTTGAGTGACATTAAGTTTTAAATCTACTTAGATCTAAAACTTATTATTTTATCTGGATCTGAAGCTGGCTCACCCCTTTTAATTTTATCAACAAACTCCATGCCTTCAATAACTTTTCCAAAAACTGTGTACTGTCTATCAAGATATGATGCTTTATCATTAAAACAAATAAAAAACTGACTATTTGCACTATTAGGGTCTGATGTTCTAGCCATAGACAAAGTGCCTCTCACGTGAGGTAGGTTATTAAATTCCTGTTTAAGATCTGGTAAGTCAGAATTACCAGTTCCTGCACGTCTTAAATCAAAATCATCATTAGAAGAATTACCAAACTGTACATCTCCAGTCTGAGCCATAAATTCATCAATTACTCTATGAAAAACAACACCATCATATTTTCCATCATTGGCTAATTTTTTTATTCTTTCAACGTGATTTGGCGCTACATCAGGATACAATTCAATCTTAACATCGCCATCTTTTAACTTTAAAATCATAATATTTTCCTTTGCGTTTGCACTGAAAATAAAAACAAATAATATAACTATTGTTTTAAATAACAAGTTATTCATATTTTTTTTTCAATGCATTAATAGTACATTTTGTTGTAAATCTTTTTATATCTCCATTTAATTCAATTATTTCTTTAACTAATTTTGATGAAATAATTTGATTTTCTACATCAGACATCAAGAAAACTGTTTCTATATTTTTGTTTAGTTTTTTATTCATTCCTGAAAGTTGAAATTCATATTCAAAATCTGATACTGCACGTAATCCTCTTAATATTATGTTTGATTTGTATTTTTTACATAAATCTGTTGTTAAGCTATTAAAATATACAATCTCAACATTTTTTTTTTTAAATTTTACATCCTTAAATAATGCATCGTTTACAATTTTAATTCTTTCATCTACGGTAAATAGATAGTTTTTTTGATTTCCATCAGAAATTGCTATAATTATTTTATCTATAAATTTTAGACCTTTTTTGATGACATCAATGTGACCATAAGTTATTGGATCAAAAGTACCGGGATAAATTGCAATTTTCTTCATTGTTTTAAATTATCATCAATTTTAATTGCTGATACTACTTTCTCGTCTCCTGATAATTTAATTATTCTAACGCCTTGAGTATTTCTTCTTGCAATTCTAATTTCTTTTGCAGCACATCTGATAACCCTGCCTTTATTAGTAGAAATTAGTATATCATCACCATTATTAACTGGGAAAGATGATGCAACATTTCCATTTCTAGAGGAATTAATTATACCAATTATACCTTTGCCTCCTCTATTAGTGACTCTATATTCGTAATGTGATGATCTTTTACCAAAACCGTTTTCTGTAACTGTTAATATAAATTTTTCTTTAGCGTTAATTTCACTTTTGTCAGCTTTTACTGATTTACCATCATTTTTAATTTTATCATGATCTATTATAGATAATGAAACTACAGAGTCATTTTCTTGTAAATTTAAACCTCTTATTCCCTTTGACGATCTTCCTTTAAAAATTCTTAATTTTTTTGATTCAAATCTAATACATTTACCTAACTTTGTACTTAAAATTATATCTTGATCATCTTTACATATTCTTACACCAATAATTTTATCATTATTTTCAAGTTTCATTGCAATTTTTCCTGCAGTATTGATTGAGGCAAAGTCTTCTAAATTGTTTTTTCTAATTTTCCCTTTTGATGTTGCAAAAATAATATGCAAGTTCTTTGTGTTTTCTTTTTCATCAGGAAAAGGCATTATTGAGCTTATTGATTGATGGTTTTTTAGAGGCAGAATATTAAATAGTGATTTTCCTCTAGAACTAGAGCTACCTTCGGGAATTTTCCAAGCTCTAAGCTTGTAACATAAGCCTTCTGTAGAAAAAAAAAGAACCGATGTATGAGTGTTTACTGACAATGTTTGTACAACAGAATCTTCTTCTCTAGTTTTAATTCCAGTTTTCCCTTTACCTCCTCTCTTTTGGAGTTTTACATTTTTTAAAGATCCTCTTTTAATATATCCCTGAAGTGTAACCGTAATTATAACAGACTCTTTTTGAATAGTTTCTTCTATATCATAATTTAAAACTGCATCTATTATTTCAGTTCTTCTTTGTACTGCAAATTTTTCTTTAATTTGTTTTAATTCATTGCTTATAACTTTTAAAAGTTCTTTTTTAGAGTTTAATATTTTTTTGAAGTAAAGTATTAATTTCGATAATTTTTGAATTTCTTCATCAATTTCAGAAGTGCCGAGAGCAGTTAATTTTTGCAATTTTAAATCAAGTATAGATAACACTTGGGACTCCGAAAAACTATATGAAGAGATATTTTTATTTTCAATTAATTTAATTAATTTAGATGTTTTTGAAACCTTCCATTTTGTTTTTATAAGAATGCTCTTTGCATCCATTGGAGTTTTTGAATTTTTTATTATTTTTATTATTTTTTCAATATTTTCAACTGATACGGATAGACCAATTAATATATGGGCTCTATCTTCAGCTTTATTTAAATCAAACCTAGTTTTTTTTGTAACTACTTCATCTCTAAACTTTAAAAAATTTTCTAAAAAATCTTTTAAGTTACAATTTTTAGGCTTGTTATCAACTATTGCTAAAGTATTAAATCCAAAAGAACTTTCTATAGATGTGTATTTATATAATTGTCTTTTGATTGTTTCTGGTTCAACATTCCTTTTTAAATCAATAGAAACCCTTATGCCTTCTCTGTTTGACTCATCTCTTATATCACTTATGCCTTCAATTTTTTTATCTCTGACAAGCTCAACTATTTTTTCATTTAAGTTTGATTTGTTTACCTGATATGGAATTGATGTAATAACCAATCTATCTTTTCCATTTTTTAAATTTTCAACTTTTATTTCACCCCTAATTTTAAATGATCCTCTTCCTGTTTTATAACCTTGTTTAATAATGTCTTTTCCTATTATTATGCCGCCTGTTGGAAAGTCAGGACCTGGTATGTATTTCATTAACTCGGTAATTTTAATATCTTTATTTTCTATTAGTGCCAATGTACCATTTATTACTTCACCTAAGTTGTGTGGTGGAATACTGGTGGCCATACCTACAGCTATACCTCCAGCTCCATTCACTAATATATTTGGATATTGAGCAGGTAATACTTCTGGCTCTTTTTCAGTTTCATCATAATTGCTTTTAAAATTTACAGTTTTCTTTTCTATATCGTCTAGTAAATATTGTGAAATTTTAGAAAGTCTTGTTTCAGTATATCTCATTGCAGCCGGTGGATCCCCATCTATTGAACCAAAGTTACCTTGGCCATCAATTAATGGAAGGCTCATTGAAAATTCTTGCACCATTCTCACCAATGCATCATATACAGCTTGATCACCATGAGGATGATATTTACCAATTACATCTCCTACTATTCTAGCAGATTTTCTAAATTGTTTTGACCAATCAAAGCCACCTTTGTTCATTGCAAATAAGATTCTTCTATGCACAGGTTTCAAGCCATCTCTAACATCTGGCAATGCTCTGCTAATTATTACACTCATTGCATACGACAAATATGATGAACTCATTTCATCGTACATTGATATAGGTTTTATATTTTTAGAATTTATTATTTCTGTTTTTTCCATAAGAATTAAAAAGGAATTTCATCGTCCAATTCATTTTGATTAATCTCTGAATTGTCATCAACTTTTTTAGTTTTTTCTTGAGAAAAATTTGAATTTTGATTTGAACCACCTAGCATTGTTAATGATGAGTTGTATCCTTGAATAACAATTTCAGTAGAATATTTATCTGTACCAGTTTTTTCATCTTGCCATTTTCTTGTTGTTAGCTGCCCTTCTATGTAAACCTGAGACCCTTTCTTTAAATATTGCTGTACAACATTTACGAGGCCTTCGTTAAAAACTACTACTCTGTGCCATTCAGTTTTTTCCTTTTTTTCTCCTGTATTTTTATCCTTCCAAGACTGGCTTGTGGCTAAACTTAATCTAGCTACACTTTTACCGTTAACCATTTGCTTAATTTCTGGGTCTGCGCCTAATCGACCTATTAATAATACTTTATTTAAACTTCCTGCCATATAAAATTAAATTTTTTTGATTTGATTAATGTATATATATAACACATTTTTACTTGAATATTAATTTAATTAAAATAAAGCAACTAAAAATATGCTTAAAAAGATAGTTATTAAGGGCGCAAAAGAACATAATTTGAAGAATATTTCTCTTCAAATTCCAAAAGAAAAATTTGTAGTCATAACAGGTCTGTCAGGATCAGGAAAATCATCTTTAGCGTTTGATACTATTTATGCTGAAGGTCAAAGAAGATATGTCGAGAGTTTATCTGCGTATGCTAGGCAGTTTTTAGATAAAATGAAAAAGCCAAAAGTTGATCTAATTGAAGGTCTAAGTCCCGCAATATCAATCGAACAAAAAAATACATCAAAAAATCCTAGATCAACAGTAGCTACTGTCACAGAAATTTATGATTATATGAGGGTTCTATACGCAAGGGCAGGAATACCCTATTCACCATTTACTGGTAAGCCAATTACCTCACAAACTATTAGTCAAATTGTAGACAAAATTAAAGAGTTACCAAAAAAATCTACTATTTATTTATATTCACCTGTAGTTAGAGGTCGTAAAGGCGAATATAGAAAAGATATTTTATCTTATAAAAAAAGAGGTTTTAGAAAAATTAAAATAGATAGTAAACTATATGAAATTGATGACGTTCCAGAATTAAATAAAAAAATAAAACATGATTTGTCAGTTTTAGTTGATCGTATAGTTATCAATTCCTCTTTAGGAAATAGATTAGCAGAAAGTGTAGAAACTGCTGTAAATTTATCTAATGGACTATTATTTGTAGAGTATGAAAATGAAACATTGCCTAAAAAGTTTAGAAAAGTTGAAAAAATAGTTTTCTCAACAAAATTTGCTTGTCCAGAAAGTGGATTTACAATTGAAGAAATTGAACCAAGACTTTTTTCATTCAATAGTCCATATGGAGCTTGTGAAGAATGTGATGGTATTGGTGTAAAATTAAACGTTGATCCAAACCTAGTTATTCCTAATGAAAAAAAATCAATTGCCAATGGTGCAATTGTACCATGGGCAAAAACTACAACATTGTACTATGCGCAAACTTTAGCCTCTATAGCTAAACATTATGGTTTTTCTCTTGATAATAAATGGGAGAAATTACCTAAAAAAATTAAAGATATAATTCTTTATGGATCAGATGATGAAGAAATAAAGTTTAGTTATGATGATGGTTACGAAAAATATTCTCATAAAAAAACTTTTGAAGGAGTAATTAACAATCTAGAAAGAAGATACTTAGAAACTGACAGTGATTGGAAAAGAGAAGAAATTTCTCAATATCAATCTGATACTAAGTGTGAAAAATGTAACGGTTATAGACTTAAAGATGAAGCGTTGTGTGTTAAGATAGATAAATTAAATATAAGTGAAGTTACAGATAAATCTATTTTAGATGCCATATCATGGTTTAAATCTCTTGAAAAAAAACTAGATAATACTCAACTTAAAATTGCTGAGCATATATTAAAAGAAATTAATGAAAGATTAGATTTTCTATTAAATGTAGGCTTAGATTATTTAACTCTTTCTAGAGAGTCAGGAACTTTATCTGGAGGAGAGTCACAAAGAATTAGATTGGCATCACAAATTGGATCAGGACTTACTGGTGTATTATATGTTTTAGATGAACCATCAATTGGCCTTCATCAAAAAGATAACATAAAATTAATTAACGCATTAAAAAGATTAAGAGATTTAGGAAACACAGTAATTGTTGTTGAGCACGATACTGAGACAATGGAAAATGCGGATCATATTATTGATTTAGGTCCAGAAGCAGGTAACAATGGAGGAGAAATAGTTGTTGAAGGAAGTTTTGACGAAATTAAAAAAAATGAAAAAAGTATAACAGGTAAATATTTATCAAATAAATATTTTATTCCAATTCCAAAAAATAGAAGATTGGCAAAAAATGGTAGGTTTTTGGAAATTACAGGAGCAACTGGTAATAATCTCAGAAATGTTAATTTAAAAATTCCCTTGGGTAGTTTTACTTGTGTTACTGGTGTTTCAGGTAGTGGAAAATCAACTATGATTTTACAAACTCTTTATAACGCATTAAATCTTACACTTAATAACAATAAGTCGAGAAAAATACCAAAACCATTTAAAGGTTTTAAAGGAATTGAGTTAATTGATAAAGTTATCGACATAGATCAATCTCCAATTGGTAGAACTCCAAGATCTAATCCTGCAACATATACGGGTGCATTTGGTCCTATAAGAGATTGGTTTACTGGACTCCCAGAATCTAAAAGTAGAGGTTATAAGCCAGGAAGATTTTCATTTAATGTAAAAGGTGGAAGATGCGAAGCTTGTGAAGGTGATGGTGTCATTACATATGAAATGCATTTTTTACCAGATGTATATGTGCAGTGTGATGACTGTAAAGGAACAAGATATAATAGAGAGACTTTAGAAGTAAAATTTAAAGATAAAAGTATAGCAGATGTATTAAATATGACTGTTGATGAAGGATGTGAATATTTTGAAAATATTTCAAATATAAGATCTAAGCTTTTAACTTTAAAAAAAGTTGGACTTGGATATATAAAAATTGGACAACAAGCGACTACATTATCAGGTGGAGAAGCTCAAAGAATAAAACTCGCAAAAGAATTATCAAAAAGATCAACTGGTAGAACAATGTATATATTAGATGAGCCAACAACAGGATTGCATCAACATGATATTAAAAAATTATTAGAAATTCTTCATACATTTGTTGCCACAGGAAATAGCGTTGTGGTTATTGAACATAATTTAGATGTAATAAAAACAGCAGATTATATAGTTGATATGGGTC
The DNA here is from genome assembly GCA_902531885.1 of uncultured Pelagibacteraceae bacterium. Lineage (GTDB taxonomy): Bacteria > Pseudomonadota > Alphaproteobacteria > Pelagibacterales > Pelagibacteraceae > Pelagibacter. The sequence goes on along the minus strand of CACAFZ010000002.1, from coordinate 26,098 downwards.
CTGAAGGAGGTGTTAAAGGTGGTCAAATAGTAGCAGAGGGTAAACCTGAAGAAATTTGCGACGTTAAAGAAAGTTTTACAGGGCAATTTCTTAAAAATATTCTAAATAATAAATATAAAAAAACTGCTTAAAAAATAATTTTTTTGTAGTATAGTCAGGTCTTAATAAAACACATGGGAAATTTTTTATCATCATTGCCAAAAACAATACATGCTTCTTTAGCAATCGTTGTGGTGCTGTTTTTATTTCTTTTTTTTACAAATGGGGGTTTTGATTTTGATCTAATATTTTGGAGTTGGTTATTTAGATATTTTCATGTTTTGGCTGGAATAATGTGGATAGGACTACTATGGTATTTTAATTTTGTTCAAATACCCAATATGCCTAAAATTCCAGATGATCAAAAACCTGCAATTGGAAAAGTAATTGCACCGGCTGCATTATTTTGGTTCAGATGGTCAGCATTAGCAACAATTGTTACTGGTTTAATTGTTGCATATTTAAATGGTTATATTCATCAAGCTTTAATTCTTGGTATAGGCAGTGGTGGTGGAAAAAATGCTGCTATAGGTATAGGAATGTGGCTTGGGTTAATTATGGCTTTTAATGTATGGTTTGTAATATGGCCAAACCAAAAAAAAGCGCTGGGTATTGTTGATTGTGATCCTGAGCAGAAAGCGAAATCTGCTAAAACAGCAATGATTTTTTCAAGAACAAATACACTATTATCTTTACCAATGCTATTAACAATGGTTGCTGCGCAAAATTTATATTAAATTTTATCTTCCTTAATTATGGTTCTTTGACTTACGTTCAAATATACAAGAATTGGATTTGCAATAAAAATAGAAGAATAAGTTCCAATAATTACACCAAGAATCATTGCTAGTGAAAATCCTTTCAATATTTCACCTCCAAATAAATAGATTGATAATAAAGCTAGCAAGGTTGTTACAGATGTTATTAATGTTCTTGATAGTGTTTCATTTATAGATAAATTTGTTAGATCAAAAATTTTGATATCAGAGTACTTTTTTAAATTTTCTCTAACCCTATCAAATATAACAACGGTATCATTCATAGAATAACCAACAATAGTTAATACAGCTGCAATAATTGAAAGATTAATTTCTAAACTAAACAATGAAAAAAAACCTAAAGTAATAAATACATCATGAAACAACGCGACAATAGCGCCTAAGCTAAACTGCCATTCAAATCGGATCCAAATATATATAAGCATTGCTGTTAAAGATAAAGCAATTGCAATTATGCCCGATTTCAATAATTCAGCGCTTACTTTCGGACCAACATTTTCGACTCTTCTAAAATCAAATTCATCACCTATAGAACTAGATAATTTTAATTTTAAATCCGATATAAAATTAGGATTATTTAAATTTTTTTTTTCGAATTTTACTATATAGTCATTTTCCTTTCCAAAATTTTTAACCGATACATCTCCAAGATTTAGATTGTTAAATCCATCTCTAATCTTGGAGATATTAATAGAGTCATTTGTTGTACGAATTTCAATTAATGTACCACCTTTAAAATCTATTCCATAATTTAAACCTTTTATTGTTAGTAAAATAAGTGAAACCCCTATTAAACAAAAAGAAACAATATTAAAATTTTTATAATATTTATTAAATTTAATTTTTGTCATTTTGTTATATTAATTTTTCTTTATTTTTGTTTTTAGTCACATATATCGAGGTAAATAATCGAGCAATGAAATAAACGGTAAATAAAGTTGTAATTATTCCAGTAGCCAATGTTACAGAAAATCCTTTTATAGGACCTGATCCCATAAAAAATAAAATTATAGCAGCAATTAATGTTGTTATATTTGCATCTAATATAGTAGTTCTAGATTTAACATATCCACTATCAAAGGCTAAAATTTTGTTATTCTCATTAGCTGTTTCTTCTTTAATTCTTTCGAAAATAAGTACGTTTGCATCTACAGCCATACCAACAGTTAATATAATTCCAGCAATTCCGGGTAATGTTAAAGTTGCCTCAAATAAGGTTAAAATTCCAACGAGTATTAATAAATTAGTTATTAAAGCGAAATTTGCTATAACTCCAAAAATTTTATATTTATAAATCATATAAAAGATAACTAGAAAAAAACCTATTATAAGAGAAAATATTCCAGAATTTATAGAATCTTGTCCTAAATCAGGACCTACAGTTCTTTCCTCAATAATATTTAATGGTGCAGGCAATGCTCCAGATCTAAGCAATAAAGCTAGGTCGGTAGCTGATTGAAAAGTAAAATCACCGGTTATCTGTCCAGATCCAGTAGTTATAGGTTCTTGTATAGTTGGAGCGCTTATAATTCTTCCATCTAAAACTATTGCCAGTCTTTTACCAACCCCTGAAGTAGTAGCTTTTCCAAATTTTTTAGCACCCACTCGATCTAACATAAATAATACTACAGTTTCATTATTTAATGTGTCCATATGTGGTTTTGCATCAATTAAATTGTCTCCGCTTAAAATAATTCTTTTACTAACAATCGTTTCTTCGGAATCATCTTCGTTAAAAAGCTTTTCAGTACCAAAAGATTCCTGCGTGTTGTTTGTAATAAATTGAAAAGTTAAATTAGCAGTTTTTCCTAAAAGAGATTTTATTCTATCTGGGTTATCTAGTCCTGGCAGTTCCACTAAAATTCTATCATTTCCTCTTTTTAAAATTGTAGGTTCATTTGTACCTATTTCATCAACTCTTTTTCTAACAATTTCAATTGATTGATCTAATGAAGAATTTTTTATATTAATCAAACCATGTTTAGATAATGATAATAAAAATTTTTCTTCTGAATTAGAAAAATCGAATTGGTGCGATTTAAAATCTTGATAATATGGATTAATTAAACTTTCATCATCGTCCAAAATATTAATTACTTCATCGATTTTTTTTTTATCTACATCGAAATAAATATTATTATTCTCAACTTTAAAATTTCTAAGTTTAATATCTTTTTTTTTAAAAAACTCCTTAAATTCAAATACCTTATTTTGTAATATTTCTGTTATTACTGGCCCATTATCTATTTCAAGAAGTAAATAAGAACCACCTTGTAAGTCTAAACCTAAATTTATTTTTCTTTTGAAAATATTGTCATCAACCTTAATAAAATTTGATAATGCAAAATATACAAATGTTATAGTAATAATAAAAATAAAAAAAATTCTAATTTTTGAGAAATATAACACTTTAAAAAATACTGTTATTTTTTTTGTTCGGTACTATTTAATAAACTTTGAATACCTGTTGTTCTTACAATTTCAACTTTAACATTATCAGAAATTAAAACTTCTACCTTATCGTCATCAATAATTCTTTCTACAGTTCCCACTATACCTCCGGAAGTGACCACTTTATCACCTCTTTTTAAAGCCTGTACCATTGCCTTATGTTCTTTAACTTTTTTTTGTTGTGGTCTTATAAGAAAAAAATAGAAAATTACAAAAATTAAAATTAACGGTATAAACTGTCCGATACCAGCTGAGTTTGACATTATTATCCTTCTGATTTACGATGTATTTATACTACTCTATTTTCTTAAAACAACTCTTAATTTTTTTGTATTTTATCTAAATTATTCATGTATGGCCTTAACACTTCAGGAATAGTAATTGATCCATCTTCATTTTGATAGTTTTCTATTATTGAAATTAAAGTACGTCCTACTGCAAGCCCACTTCCATTTAATGTTCCAACAAATTGTGTTTCATTATTATTATCCTTATATCTTGCCTTCATCCTTCGTGCTTGAAAAGTTCCACAAGATGAACAACTTGATATTTCTCTATATTTATTTTCCGAAGGCAACCATACTTCTAAATCGTAAGTTTTTTCTGCGCTAAAACCCATATCACCAGATGACAAAATAATTTTTCTATATGGAAGGTTTAATTTATCCAGTATCATTGATGCACAAGAGGTCATTCTTTCTAATTCATCCAAAGTATTTTGATATTCAACAATGCTAACTAACTCAACTTTATAAAATTGATGCTGTCTAATCATGCCCCTAGTATCCTTTCCATAACTACCTGCTTCTTTTCTAAAGCAAGGAGTTGAAGCAACAAAACGTAATGGTAATTCCTTAATATTAACTATTTTGTCTTTAACCATATTTGTTAAAATAACTTCTGCAGTCGGAATTAGAAATTTTCTACCACTTTTTTCATCTAATTTTATTTCGAATTGATCATTTTCAAATTTAGGTAGTTGGCCCGTGCCGAACATAGTATTTTCTGAAGCCATTAATGGAGGTGAAATTTCTTGATAACCATTATTTATAACGTGGATGTCTATCATAAAGTTTGAAATAGCTCTTTCTAATTGTGCTAGTTTATCTTTAACAAAAACAAATCTTGAGCCAGTTGTTTTTGTTGCAAGTTCAAAATCTAACATATTAAGATATTCTCCTATTTCATAGTGAGATTTAGGTTTATATTTAAATTTTTTTATTTCACCTTTTTTTTCTATTTCTTTATTTGTTTTATCATCATTTCCAATAGGCACATCTGAGAGAGGTGTATTAGGTAAATTGTATAAAATGTTATCTAAATTAATTTTAGTATTTAATTGTTCACTGCTTATTTTTTCAATTTTATATGAAATTTCTTTAGATTTTGAAAACAAGGATTTGTCTCCAGATTTTGATATATCTTTTTTTTCCTTCTCTAATTTTTCTTTTTCTAGAATTAATTTTCTATTTTTTTCATCAAGCTTAATTATTTCATCAAAATTAATAATAATATTTCTAGTTTTAATTAATTTTTTAAATTCATTAAAATTATTTCTTATATCTTTAATATTATGCATTTTTTTTCTCTGATTTTTTTTCAATAATTTTTACAGAAAAAATAGATAATTCATACAAAATTAATAATGGTATAGCTAAACCAATTTGAGTTATTGGATCAGGTGGTGTTAATAACGCAGCAGCTGCAAATATCATTACTACTACGTATTTTCTTCTGTCTTTTAAAAATTTTGAATCAACTACACCTACACGAGCTAGCAAACTTAAAACTACTGGTAATTGAAAACTAAGCCCAAAAGCAAATATCAATTTCATTACAAGAGACAAATATTCATTAACTTTAGCCTCAAGTTGAATTGGTAAATTCGTGCTTAATCCAGAGCTCTCAAAGGATAAAAAAAATTTAATAGCTAGAGGCATAATTAAATAATAAACAAGCATACCACCCAATAAAAAAAGAATAGGTGTGACTATTAAATAAGGGGCAATTGCAGATTTTTCATTATCATAGAGGCCTGGTGCTATAAATTTCCAAACTTGTATTAATATAAAAGGACTTGTGACAAAAAATGCTGCAAAAAAAGAAACTTTTAGATATGTTAAAAAGGTCTCTTGCAAAGCAGTGAATATTAATCTTCTTTCTGTTGTGTCATCTTTTACTGCTTGTGCATATGGATCAACTAAAAAACCATAAATATGTTCTGAAAAAAAGTAGCAAATGACAAAAAGTACTGTCAAAAAAATAAATGAATTAATTAATCTTTGTCTTAATTCTGTCAAATGACTTATGAAACTTCCTTCTTTGTTTTCTTTAGTCATTTTCGTCCTTTTTCTTAGGTTTGATTTTATTATTATCTACCTCACTATCAAAAGTTTCTTTAGTTATATCTGAAACTTCATTTTGAACGTTAGATATATATTTTTTAATTGATCCTATCCATGACCCTATTTTTTTTAATACTAATGGAAAATCTTTTGGTCCAATAATAATAATTGAGAGTGCTACTATTATTAGTATTTCAAACCAGCCAATTTGTGGCATTTAAGTTATTCTTTATTATTAGAATCTTGATTACTAGAATCTTGATTTTCTGAAATATTTTTTTGTGTATCGTCCTCAGTAGGATCGTTGGACATTCCTTTTTTAAAACTTTTAATTCCTTTTGCTACATCACCCATTAGGCTTGATATTTTACCCCTTCCAAATAGAAGTACAACTAGAATTACAACTATTGCTATTTGCCAAAATCCTATACTCATAAAATATTCTTATATCCTCAATAGTATAATATTGAAAGTAACTTTTTACTCCTTTTCGTCATTATTTAAAGTGCTATTCAACATTTCATCAATATTTGAATATATGTTCTCTTTTTTCTCTAATTCGGTTTCTTTATAAAATTTACCTTTACCAAAAATTTCAGAGTTTACACTTGTGGTATCAATTAAACCAGCCGATCCAAGTTCATCAACGGTGGGTAGGTCAGAAAGTTTTTTTAAATTAAAATGACTTAAAAATTCATCGGTAGTAGCATATTGAATTGGTTTTCCAGGCACATCTTTTCTTCCACATGGTTTAACCCATTCTAGCTCCATTAATATTTCTAAAGTATTTGTTCCAAATGCAACACCTCTTATTTCTTCTATTTCAGCTCTAGTAACTGGTTGGTTATAAGTAATTATTGCCAAAGTTTCTAATGCAGCTTTTGAAAGTTTTTTTTCAACTGTTTTTTGCTTAGACATAAGTTTAGATAGATTGCTAGCAGTTCTAAAGGACCACTTATTAGAAATACAAACCAAATTTATACCTCTGTTTTCATAAACAATTTGTAGTTTTTCTAATATTTTTTTTATATTATTTTTTTTTGAAACTTTAGATTCAATTGTTTGTAAATCAAGAGGTTCGGCAGCAGCAAATACTATAGCTTCAACTTCTCTTTCACTTTCGTTTAAGTTGCTTGGAAAATTCAATATGTTGTTTTTTTTTGAGTTAGTCATTTTTTTTTTTAATAAATATTGTACTGAATAAGTTAGATTGTTTAATTGAAATAGTTCCTTCTTTTACCAGTTCTAGTGACCCTGCGAACAATCCTGACTTGCCGCTTTTGTTTAAAGTTTTAGATCTAGAGAAATTTGCTGGAATTAATTCATTTATATTTTTCCATTCTGATAATTTTTCTATAAATTTTTTAATTCTTTGAATACCATCCTCCATAGTAAAAACAGGTAGTTTTGGAATATTCATTCTTTGAAAATCTCTAGTCATAACTATTGAAGAGTAAGTTTTTAAAATTTCAAACAAAGTAACAGAATATTTTGCACTATAAATAGATCTTATATTTCCTTTTATTCCACGCATAAATATATCCTTACCTAATCTTTTTTTCTTTAGCATTTGGTCTGATAAAAGTCTTATTAGTTCAAGTCTTTTTAGTTGAAGTTTAAGTTTTTCTGCTACTTCATGAGCTTTAAATTCTTCTTCTTCATTTTCTGGTAACAATAGTTTTGATTTTAAATATGTTAACCAAGTAGCCATCAACAAATATTCAGATGCTAATTCTAAATTTAAATTTGATGCCTTAACGATAAAATCATGAAACTGATCTGCTAGTTTAGTTATTGATATTTTTTCTAAGTCAACTTTTTGAGATTTTGCCAAGTCTAACAAGACGTCTAATGGTCCATTAAAATTTGTTAGATTTACATTAAAATCTGATGAATCATTTAAGTTCATAATTATTTCAATTTACAATATTATAAAACTTATATGTATTTTTTAATATAAATTTATCAATATATGGAGAATTTTTAGCAACATCCTTCATTTCGTTAAAATTACCACTACAGTGCATTACTATATTGCAACCAGCGGTAAATGCTCTTTTTGTGTTTTCTGATATAGAGTATTTAAGAGACTTCATTGAAATATCGTCAGTTATTATTAAATTTTTAAATTTAATTTTATTTCTTATTAAACTTATAACTTTTTTTGAATGGGTTGCTGGGTATTTAAAGTCAATCTTTTTATAGACTATATGCGCAGTCATTGAAAATATACTTTTATTATTTTTAAATACTTTAAAATCTTTTTTATAAAGTTCCCTTAAAGATTTATCAACAATAGGTAATTTATAATGACTATCAACCCTTGAAAGTCCATGTCCTGGTATATGTTTTACGATTGTGCCAATTCTATTTTTATGGAATTTATTTATAAATAAACTTCCAATTATAGAAACAATTCTTGAATTAGATGAAAAAGATCTATTTCCAATAACTTTGTTGGAGTCTTTTCTGTAAACATCCAGAACAGGTACAGAATTAATATTTATACCTAATGTATTTAATAAATATGAAATTTGATTGATATAAACATTGTAATAAATGGTAAATTTTTCCTTATTCATTAAATATAGTTTACCGAAAAATTGTGCTGAAAATATACTACTATCAATAAAATTATTTAACCTTGAAACTCTACCACCCTCTTGATCAATCAGTATAGGATAATTTTTGTCTTTAAATATAGATCTGATTTTCTTTGTTAATTGTTGTGTTTGGTAAATAGTTTTAATATTTCGCGAAAATAATATGATTCCCCAAGGTCTATATTTTTTCAAAAAATTGGTTTCTTTAAAAGTAAGTTTTGGTCCTTTTAATCCTGTTATAAATGCTCTTCTTTTACTAATCATTTTTTTTTAAAAGATCCATAAAGAAATATTTCTTCTTTTCTGTAATTTTATTATTATCAATATACTGAATTATATTATCGGTATCACTATTTAATGAATTTAATTTTTTAGAATAAGAAATTATCTTTTCATCATTATTGTTTATTTTTCGGTAAGATTTTTTTTTATAATTATCAGACATGTAATACTTAATTGATAAAAAAATAAAAAGAAATATTGTTAACAGGTAAAAAAAAAATTTTAATTCTTTGTACATTACATTTTATTAGGAGTTTCTACACCTAATATATTCATTCCAGATTTGACAACAATAGCGATTGACTTTAGTAGAATTAATTTATCCAATGATATTTCATTTTTTTCATCGATAAATCTTTTTGTTTTATCATTTCTTCCCATATTCCAATATGAGTGAAAATCTGAAGCTAATTCATATAAATAAGTTGGAATTCTGTGAGGCTCAAGCATATTCGATGATACTTCAACACATTTTGGCCACTCGCTAATTTTTTTTATTAATTTAATTTCTTCATTAGAATAATTGTGTTTAAAGTTTTTTGTTTCAATATCATCTTCTAATATTTTATTTGTATTTCTAAAAACTGATGAAATTCTTGCATAACAATATTGAACATAATACAACGGATTTTCTTTTGATTTATCTTTTACTTTTGCAAAATCAAAATCAATTTCAACATCACTACTTCTGTTTAACATGATAAATCTTGTTGCATCTTTACCAACTTCATTGATTAAATCTTCTACAGTTATATAGTCACCTTTTCTTTTTGACATTTTAAATGGTTTTCCATCTTTTATTAATTTAACAAGTTGACTCACTTTACAAATTAATTTGTTTTTTTTTCCTGAAAGGGCTTCAACAGCTGAAGTAATTCTTTTTATATAACCAGCATGATCAGCCCCTAAAATATTAATAAGAATATCAAATTTTCTATTTAATTTATTTTCATGATAAGCAACATCTCCAGCAAAATACGTCCAAGTATTATCTGCTTTCTGCAAAGCACGATCTTTATCATCACCAAAATCAGTTGATTTAAAAAGAAGCTGCTCTCTTTCGATCCATTTAGTATCATCTTCTACCTTAGGAGCTTTGATTTTGCCGATATAAACAAAATTATTTTTCTCTAGTTTTTTTACAACACTCTCAACTTCTTTATTAAGAACTATATCTCTTTCACTTGCAAAATTATCATGTTCTATTCCTAAATTTTTTAAATTTAATTTGATTAACTTTAAAGACTCTTTGACGGATAATTGTGTTAATTTTTCATATATATTTTGATAATTATCAAATTTAAGATCTTTGTTATTCTTTATTATGTTTTTTGCTATATCAATTAAATAGTCCCCAGGATAAATATCCTTATCATTTTTTGGAAATTCTTCTTTAAATAAAATTTCCCTAATTCTGTAAAATATAGATTTAGTAAAATGAGAAATTTGACCTCCAAAATCATTTACATAATATTCTTTTTTTACTTTATTATTATTAAACAATAAAAGATTCGCTAAGACATCTCCTAATATTGCTCCCCTACAATGACCCACGTGGAGTGGTCCTGTGGGATTTGCAGATACAAATTCTAATAAGTAATTTTTTTTTACTTGTTTTAAATCAATGCCATAAGTTTTATGATTATTAATAACTTCAATTAAAAAATCTGACCAAAAAATATTTTTAAATTTAATATTAATAAAGCCAGGTTTCACTATTGAAATATTTTCAATATTTTTTTCATTTTTAAGTTCCGCAACAATTAATTTAGCAATATTTTCTGGTGTTTTTTTATTAGGCTTGGCCAATACCATTGCTACGTTTGAAGATATATCTCCGTCATATTTAACAGGTGGAATATCAACATTTATACTGTTTAAATTATCTGGTAGTAGTAAAATATTTTTGTTTTTAAGATTTTTTAATAAATTTATAATATTAATTCGATAAATTTCAAAAATATTCATTTAATATTGTTGTACAAATTAATAGCATATCTATCTGTCATTCCTGATATATAATCAGCTATAGCTCTATACTTTCCTTTTTTTAATTGTTCACTATTTAAATACTTTTTTGGTTTTTTTGAAATTTCTTTAAAAAGTTTTTTTATTATTAATTTTCCTTTATTATTTTTTAATAAAACATATTTATTATTATACATTTTATTTTTTAGAAAATTTTTAATTTCGATTTCGTTATTTTTTAATTTATGTGAAAATGAAACCAAAAATTTCTTTGAATTATAAACATCATTAATATTTTTTATTTTTAAAGATTTTATATTTTTCATAGTTGTATTTATAAGATCTTTTACCATTAAATTAATTGAATCTCTTATTACTTGATATATCAAAATTTCTTGGTTTTTTCTTTTTATATTTTTTTTATGTGATCTAATTATATCTTTAAAAAAATTAATCTCTTTTAAATCATTCATGGTGAATAATTTTGCCCTCATACCATCTTGGATGTCATGATTATTATAAGCGATATCATCAGATAAGCTCGCTATTTGAGCCTCTAACGAAGGATACTTTATTGAATTAAATTTATTTTTTAAGTTTTCTAAACCTATTATTTCATTTATTTTTGAATGGTTTTTAAATGGACCATTATGCTTTAATAGACCATCTAATGTTTCAATTGTTAAGTTTAATCCATTAAATTTAAGATATTTATTTTCTATGAACATTACTATACGTAAAGTTTGTAAATTGTGATCAAAACCTCCATAATTAATCATGCACTCGTTCAAAGAATCTTCACCTGCGTGTCCAAAAGGTGTGTGTCCTAAATCATGGGCTAAACTTAAAGTTTCTGCTAAATCATCATTTAAATTCATGTATCTAGTTATTGATCTTGCAATTTGAGCTACTTCCAAAGAATGTGTAATTCTAGTTCTATAGTGATCTCCTTCAGTATTTACGAACACCTGGGTTTTATGCTTGAGTCTTCTGAAAGCTGTGCTATGAACAATTCTATCTCTGTCCCTTTGGAAGGGTGACCTATATTTGCTGTAAGACTCCTTAACAAGTCTACCTTTGCTTTTAAATTGCGCTAATTTTTTATAGTTTTTCATACTTTAAAATTGGTAAATAAATATTATATTAGTAATAACAGTGTTTATTTATGATTAAAGAAATTAAATTTACTGATAATGCCATAAAACAAATAAATCATTTGTTATCAACTAAAGACAAAGGATCTTTTTTTAGAATCGCCATTAAAGGTGGAGGCTGTTCTGGTTTTCAATATGATTTTTCTTTTGATAAAGAAGCTCAAAATGAAGATTTAAAATATAATAATATTTTAATAGATAGAAATTCAGCAGATTTATTAAAAGGATCTGAAATCGATTATGTACAAGAATTAATTGGTAATTCATTTAAAATAAACAATCCACAAACAAAATCATCTTGTGGTTGTGGTGTTTCATTTTCCCTTTAATGATCATTAGTTCCTGGAATGTAAATTCGGTCAGAGCTCGCATTGAAAATATTAAAGAATATCTAAAAAAGTTTTCACCTGACATACTGATGATGCAAGAAATCAAAACTCCAGATGAATCTTATCCTTACAAGGATATAAAATCAATAAAATATCAAAATTATGTATTTGGACAAAAAGGTTATAATGGCGTTGCTATTATTTCTAAAAATAAATTAAATAATATTGAAAGTGATATTTTTAAAGATAGAAATAAACAATCACGCATTATTTCTGCAGAACTTAAATATAAAAAAAAAAATATTGTTTTAATAAATATATATACTCCAAATGGAAATCCTGTGGACACGGAAAAGTATTCTTATAAGATTTACTGGTTAGATAGTTTGATTAAAAAAATAAAATCTTTGACAAAAAAAAATGATAATATAATTATAGGTGGTGACTTTAATATAATTCCTTCTGAGGAAGATGTTCATAATCATGAAAATTATAAAAATGATGCATTGTTTAGATTGGAAATAAGAAAAAAATTAAGAGAATTAATAAATTTGGGTTTTCATGATGCGTATAGATATATTCATCCAGATAAAGAAGAGTATACATTCTGGGACTATACTGGTGGTGCTTGGCAAAAAAACAATGGTATGAGAATTGATCATTTTTTAGTATCTAGTTCATTAATTAACATAGTTAAAAATGTGAGTATAAATAAATTTCCTCGTGATAGAGAAAAACCATCTGATCACACACCTATTGAAATCGAATTAGCTTAAAGATCTTATTTTATTTACAAGTTCTTCATTTATATTTCTTGGACCTTTATCAAGTCTATTCTTGTGTCTTCTTTCGCCTGGAAGTCTAACTCCGTCCATAGATTTCATTTTATCAAAAAATTCATTTGAATGTTTATTCCAATCATTTCCAGATAATTTATCAGGTGATATAGCCAATATAAATTCACCTCCACTAGGAGGTCCGCCATCACTATTGTCTTTCGCAGCTGTTTCGTAACTAAAATTATCACCAACAAGTGCTCCTGCCAATAATTCAACCATCATTGCAATACTTGATCCTTTATACCCGCCAAAAGGAAGTAATACTCCTCCATCAGCTATTTCTCCTGGATCAGTAGTTTCTTTTCCATTTTTAGTTAAACCTATTCCCAAAGGTAATTTGTGACCTTCTCTTTTAGCAACTTGAACTTCTCCCATTGCCATTGATGCTGTAGCCATATCATAAACAACTGGGGTCTTACCTTTTCTTGGCCAAGCAAAAGAAATTGGATTAGTTCCAAAAAGTGGTTTTGTAGCACCGGCAGGTGCAACGGCTGGTTTATAAGAAGTACATGCAAAAGCTACTAGACCTTGTTCCGCTATCATTTCTGTTTCAGGCCACATGGCAGCCATGTGATGTGAATTATTGATAGCTAAAACTGCTATTCCATTTTCTTTAGTAGCTTTTATTAATTCAGGAATTGCAATGCTTAATACAATTGGAGCTAAACAATTATTTCCTAATACTTTAATTACACTTTGAGATATTTTTTTGATTTCAGGTCTGGCTTTTCCATTTATTTTTCCACTTTTAAGACCAGCAACATAAGCAGGTAATCTAAACAATCCATGTGATAATGATCCGTCTCTTTCAGCTTTCATTATTAAATCAGCCAAAATATTTGCAGTTTCTTCATCACAATTGTTAGAAACTAGAGTTTTATTGGCTAGAGCAAAAATTTCGTTTAAAGTTAAAGAGATTGTACTCATTATTTTATTCTTCCATAAATATCTTGAAATCTTACAATATCAGTTTCTTTTAGTATAGGGCCAGTTTGAACCTCAATAATTTTAACAGGTTTTTTAAAATAATTTTCAATTCTATGTATGGCACCAGTTGGTATAAAAACAGACTCTTCAGGTTTTTTGAAAAACTTTTTCCTATTTATAGTAATTTTAGGTTTACCATGAGTAACCATCCAGTGTTCAGATCTATGATGATGTTTTTGCAAGCTTATAGATGATTTTGGGTTTACGGTAAGTTCTTTTACAAGAAAGTTCTTTCCTTCAAATAAGTTAACATAACTACCCCAAGGTCTATAATAAACATTCATTTTTTTAAAATATTTAGCCTTATCTCTTTTATAGATCTTAGATATTTCTTTCCAGCTTCCAAGATCAGACCAAGGTATGTCTAATTTTATAGCGTTAATTTTTTTTGTTTTTTCTAGAATTGCATAATCAAAAGATTTTTCTACTGATCTAGAAAATGCTTTTTTATTCAAGTAATAAGTATTGTTTCTGTATTTTGCTTTATTAATTGCTTCTAAGCAACTTTTATAAGTTTTATTTTGATATTTTTTAAAGTTATTAATTATAGAGTCTTTTCTTAAATAAAACATTCCAGAGTTCCAATAGCCTTTATTTTTAATAACTTGTTTAGCTTTAGTGATTTTAGGTTTTTCAATAAATTTTATAACCTTATTAATATTTTTTTTAATTTTTTTAGTTAAAAAATAACCATATTCACTTGATGGGTTTGTAGGTTTAATACCAAATATAAATATATTTTTATCATCCAAATTAGACTTATTTTTATTAATTGATCTATTTAAAATATGAGACTTTTCAATTAAATGATCTGCAGCAAAATAAATTAATGGTTGTTTTAAGGGTATCTCTTTAATTAATGCAGATGATAGTATGGCTGGAGCAGTATTTTTCTTTGCTGGCTCTAGAACTATTTTATACTTTTTTACTTTATTTTTTTTTAAAGATTTTCTGACATATTTTAAATATTTTAAATTTGTACTTATTATAGGGTAATCAAAAACTGGTTTTTTAATTCTTTCTAATGTTTTTTGAAATAACGACCAACCTCCAAAATCAATAAATTGTTTTGCTTGATGTTTTTTTTGTTTCGGCCAAAGTCTTGTTCCAGCTCCACCACAAAGAATAACTGGTCTTATTTTCATTAAATATCAGCGTATACTTTTACTTCGTTTTTACCACCAGGATGTGTGGGAGCGCCTAAATAAGCTGGTCCCACTGTTTGAGCATATTTCCAAAGTGTGCCATTACCAAAATTTATTTTCTTAGGCTTCCATTTTTTTCTTCTTTTAACCAATTCTTTCTTAGATAAACGGACATTAATAGTTCCTTTTTTTGCATCTAAATCAATTATATCACCATTTTTAAGCAGAGCTATTGGTCCACCTATAGAAGCTTCTGGTCCAACGTGACCAATGCAAAATCCTCTTGTAGCGCCTGAAAATCTTCCATCCGTTATTAAAGCTACTTTTTCTCCTTTGCCTTGGCCGTAGATCGCTCCAGTTGTTTGAAGCATTTCTCTCATACCTGGCCCACCTTTTGGTCCTTCGTATCTAATTATTATAATATCACCATCTTTATATTTTCTATTTTTAACAGCTTTGTATGCAGATTCTTCTGTATCAAAACATCTTGCTCTTCCAGTAAACTGTAATTTATTCAGTCCAGCTACTTTTACAATTGCGCCTTCAGGAGCTAAATTACCTTTAAGGCCTACTACACCTCCATTTGGTGATAAAGGATTGTTATATTTGCGCATAACTTTTTGTTTTAGATTAAATTTAACATTTTTTAAATTTTGTCTCATAGTTTTTCCAGTTACTGTCATACAATCTCCGTGAATATAACCACCGTCCATAAGTGTCTTGAGTAACATTGGGACTCCACCTGCTTGCCACATATCTTTTGCAACATATTTTCCACCTGGTTTTAGGTCCGCAAGATAAGGTGTTTTTTTAAATATTTTTGCAACATCCATTAAATCAAATTTAATTCCAATCTCATTTGCTAGAGCTGGTAAATGCAAGGCTGCATTTGTTGATCCTCCAGTTGCTGCAACAATGGTTGCTGCATTTTCTAAAGATTTTCTAGTAACAATTTTTCTAGGTCTTATATTTTTTTTTAATAAATTCATTACTGCCTTGCCACTTTCCAAAGCATATTTATCTCTTTGTTCGTAAGGTGCTGGTGTACCAGCTGAATAAGGTAAAGCTAAACCAATAGCTTCAGAAACACATGCCATTGTATTTGCTGTAAATTGTCCACCGCAAGCACCAGCGCTTGGGCATGCTATTAATTCTAATTTTCTTAATGCGTGCTTTGTCATTTTTCCTGAAGAATATTTTCCAACACCTTCAAATACATCTACAACGGTTACATCTTTTCCATTAAATTTACCTGGTAGAATTGATCCTCCATAAATAAAAACGCTTGGTACATTTAATCTAACCATTGCCATCATTAATCCTGGTAAAGATTTGTCGCAACCTGCAACTCCTACTAGAGCATCATAGCAATGACCTCTAACTGTTAATTCTGTAGAGTCAGCGATAATATCTCTTGATATAAGTGAGGATTTCATTCCTTCATGTCCCATAGCAATTCCGTCAGTGACTGTAATTGTGCAAAATTCTCTTGGAGTTCCACCAGAAATACTAACACCCTTTTTAACTGACTGAGCCTGTCTCATTAAAGCTATGTTGCATGGAGCCGCTTCATTCCATGTTGAAACTACACCAACAAAAGGCTTAGCAACATCTTTTTCTGTTAAATTCATGGCATAATAAAATGATCTTTGTGGTGCTTTGTCAGGACCTAATGACGTATGTCTACTTGGTAACTTTTTTTTATTAAATTTCATTATTATAAACTTTTCAATGTTAATAATATTTTTTTAATATTATTTTTCAAATTATTATAGTTATTTTTCTCCTGATCAACAATATGTTTTGGTGCTCTAGAAATAAAATCTTTATTATTAAGGCGAGAATTGATCTTATCTATTTCATTTTGACATTTTGTTTGTTTAATTAACAAGTTTTCTTTTATTACATTTAAGTCAATATTTTCTTCAAAATAAACTTTAAAAATATCTCCTGATATAACAATTGTTGCAGAAGGTTTTTTTTTATCATTTTCTAAAAAGCTATTAATTCTTCCTAATTTTTTAAGAACAACATCGTTATGTTTAAAGAAAGCCTTACTACTTTTATTAATCTTATTCAAAGATATATCGATAAATGATCCTGGACTCACATTTAGTTCGTTTTTAAATGATCTAATTTGTGAAATTATTTTAATAATTTTTTCAACTTCTTTAAAATCCTTGTCTTTTTTAATATCACCTGAGACCCAGTTAGCTAACATAAGGTAGTTTTTTTTGGAATTATCCAACTTATTTCTCAACCAAATTTCTTCAGTTACAAAAGGTATAAATGGATGCATTAAAATTAAAATTTCTCTAAATATATAGCTAGATACTTTTCTGATTTCTTTGATAGATTTTTTATCATTAGAATAGAGAATAGTTTTAATCAATTCCAAATACCAATCACAATACGAATGCCAGACAAAGTGGTATGAATTTCTTGCGGCTTCATCAAATCGATAGTTTTTTATATTTTTTTCAACGTTTTTTTTAGCTTCTATTAATTCTGCATATATCCATTTATTAATATTTATTGAAATTTTTGGTTTCTTATGAGTATTTTTAAACGAACATTTGTTTTGGATTAAAAATTTATTAGCATTCCAAAGTTTATTTAAAAAATTTCTATAACCTTTAACTCTTTCTTCGGATAACTTTACATCTCTTCCTGGTGATGCCATTGAGAGCAAAGTAAATCTTAATGCATCTGCACTATATTTTTCAATAAGCTTTAATGGATCTATAACATTACCTTTTGATTTTGACATTTTTTGTCCTTTTTCATCTCTAACTAATGCGTGAACATAAATATCTTTAAACGGTTCCTTGTTTAAAAACTCCATACCAAACATAATCATACGAGCAACCCAAAAAAATATAATATCAAAACCTGTAACTAAAACTGATGTAGGATAAAACTTTTTAATGTAATCATTCTTTTTTGGCCAACCTAATGTGGCGAACGCCCATAAGCCAGATGAAAACCAAGTATCCAAAACATCTGGATCTCTAAATAACTTTGTTTCTTTTTTATAATATTTGTTTGCTATTTTTTTTGCTTCTGTTTCAGTTTTTGCAACAAAAATTCTTTTATCAGGTCCATACCAAGCAGGTATTTGATGTCCCCACCATAGTTGTCTTGAAATACACCATGGTTCAATATTATTCATCCATTGAAAATAAGTTTTTGACCAATTTCTAGGATAAAATTTTGTTTTGTTTGATTTAACAATTTTTTTTGCTTTTATTGAAAGTTTTTTTGCATCAACAAACCATTGTTCAGTCAAATATGGTTCTATGATTGAATTTGATCTGTCCCCATAAGGCACCTTATTTATAATATTTTCCTCTTTAACTAATAATTTTTTTTCACTTAAAATACTTAATATTTTATTTCTTGCGTCAAATCTATCCAAACCAATAAATTCGCTAGGTGCATTTTTGTTAATTTTTCCATCGTCTGTAAATACATTTAATATTTTTAATTTATTTCTAATACCTACATCGTAATCATTAAAATCATGTGCAGGAGTGATTTTAACAGCTCCAGTGCCTTGATCAGGATCAGCATAATCATCTGTAATAATTTTGATTTTTCTACCAACAATAGGTAATAAAACATTTTTTCCAACGAAATTTTTAAATCTCTTGTCTCTATAATTGACGGCAACAGCAGTATCCCCCAACATAGTTTCTGGTCTTGTTGTTGCAATAGTTATAAACTCATTAGAATTTTCAATTGGATAATTTATATAATAAAGTTTAGAGTTTACTTCTCTTTGATCTACTTCAAGGTCCGAAATTGCTGTTTTTAGTACTGTATCCCAATTTACAAGTTTTTTTGACTTATAAATTAATTTCTTATTATAAAGATCAACAAATACTTTAACAACAGATTCTGAAAGATTTTGGTCCATTGTAAAAGCATTTCTTGACCAGTCACAAGAACATCCCAATTTTTTTAGTTGGTTTATAATTATATCACCATATTCATTTTTCCATTCCCATACTTTTTTTATAAATTTATCTCTACCTATTTCATTTTTATTAATATTTTCATTTGCTAATTTTTTTTCTACAAGTGCCTGTGTTGCGATACCAGCATGGTCTGTTCCTGGTTGCCATAACGTTTCGTGATTATTCATCCTATAATAACGAGTCAATAAATCTTGAATGGAATTATTTAAAGCATGACCCATATGTAAACTTCCAGTAACATTTGGGGGAGGTATTACTATAGAAAACTTTTTCTTATTTTTTTTTGGTTTAAAAAGTTCGTTTTTTTCCCAATAAGAATAAATTCTTTTTTCAACTTCTGAATGGTTATATTTATCCAAGATCATAAGGTAATTTAGTTTATAAATTAATCATTTGAATAAACAATAATGAAATTATAGCTAATATTTATAGACTAAATGCAAAAAACAATTATATAAACAGTTACCAAATTGATTTATTATGAATTTGTATGGCAACGTGGCGGAATGGTTACGCAGAGGATTGCAAATCCTTGTATCCCGGTTCGATTCCGGGCGTTGCCTCCAAAAAAAGAGTTGTGTTAAATTAAAAAAAAAGTAAGTTCTTTTTTTATTCCTCGGTAGCTCAGTTGGTAGAGCAGTTGACTGTTAATCAATTGGTCGCAGGTTCGAGTCCTGCCCGAGGAGCCAAAATTTAAACAGCTTTATTTATATTTATATTTATATTTTCTAAATTTTTATTAAATTTAATTTTTTGATCACTATTTAACTCAGAATAAATTTTAACTAAAAAGTTATAATTAACATTAATGTGTCCTTCTTTAGACTTTTCAATATTTATTAGATACTCTGAATAGTCTTCAAAGAAATAATTGATCGGTACTTTTAAATAATTTGATAATTGCAACAATCTAACTGAACTAACTCCATTTGTTCCTTTTTCGTATTTTTGAATTTGTTGAAATGTTACGTTAATTGCTTTAGCTACCTTAGTTTGTGTTAAGCCAAGCGCTAATCTTCTTAACTTTAACTTGTTACCCAAGTGTTTATTAAAATTTTCTTCCATTAAGACCCCTCTTAAAAAAAACAAATTCAACTCTATATGAGAACGAATTGCAACCCCTAAATTTTTTTTTTTTTGCCATATTTATAGGCTTGACAATGCTATATTATTAATAAATTGCATATAAAAAATTTTTGATAATTTAGAATTATTATAAAATTTGACTTAAAAATAGCTTAGTTCTATCACTCTTAGGCTTTGCAAAAAATTCTTTTGTTTCAGCTTTTTCGACAATCATACCTTCGTCCATAAAAATTACTTCATCTGCTACTTCTTTTGCAAAACCCATTTCATGTGTTACTACTATCATTGTCATGCCAGCCTTTGCTAAATTCACCATAGCGTCCAAAACTTCTTTGATCATCTCTGGATCCAATGCAGATGTGGGCTCGTCAAATAGCATAATCTTTGGCTCCATGCATAAAGCTCTTGCGATTGCACATCTTTGTTGTTGTCCTCCAGACAATTGTCCTGGAAATTTGTGTGCTTGATCTGAAATTTGTACTTGCTCAAGTTGTTTCATTGCCAATTCTTCGGCTTTTTGTTTTGGCATTTTTTTGACCCATATAGGTGCTAGAGTACAATTATCTAAAATTGACAAATGTGGAAATAAATTAAATTGTTGAAAAACCATACCAACTTCAGCTCTTACTTGTTCAATATTTTTAGTATTTTCATCAAGAATAACGCCGTCAACTATAATCTTCCCTTTTTGATGTTCTTCTAATCTATTTATACATCTTATTAAAGTTGATTTACCTGATCCTGAAGGTCCACATACTACTATTTTTTTATTTTTTTCTACTTCTAAATTTATATCTTTTAAAACCTGGAAATCACCAAACCATTTGTTTGCGTTTTCAATTTTAATTATAGGATCAGACATTATCTTTCAGTTTTATATTTTATTTCTAAGTTATAACTATATTTGCTCATAGCATAGCAAATTATCCAGAAAATTATAGCAGCAAATACATAACCTTCCATTGCAAAACCTAGCCATTCAGGATTTGTTTTTGCTAAATTAAGCATCCCAACCAATTCCAAAAGTCCTACTACAAAAATTAAAGGAGTGTCTTTAATTAAAGCTAAGAAGGTATTTGCTATACCTGGTATTACTAATTTTAATGCTTGAGGCAAAATTACAAGTATGTGCATTTTCCAATATCCCATGCCTAATGATTTCGCAGCATCATACTGTCCTCGTGGTAGAGCTTGTAATCCACCTCTAATTACTTCAGCAACATAAGCGGCTTCAAATAGAGAAATTGCTATAATAACTCTTACCAGCTTATCCATAAAGAAATCTTCAGGCAAAAACATAGGGAACATTACTGATGACATAAATAAAACTGTTATTAATGGAACTCCTCTCCAAAATTCAATAAAACCTATTGAAATATATCTTACTGTAGGTAATTCAGATCTTCGGCCTAATGCCAAAAACATTCCAACTGGAAAACAAAATATTAAACAAAAAAATGAGACAATGAATGTTAATGATAAACCTCCCCAAGCACCTGTTTCTACCCAATTAAATCCATCAAGTTTCCCCAAATCTATTGTTTCTTCATAAAAAAGAAAGTACTTCAAAGATATATATAAAATTATTGGTACCAATAAAAAATACCAAGCTTTAAATTTTTTAGGAATAAAAAAACCAACAATTATTGAAATTGCGAATGCTATAATTCCATAAGAAAATTCAAAAAATACTGGGCCTCCTGAAATAAAAAAGAATATAAATAAAAAAGCTATAAATGGATAAATTATTACATAATATAATGTTAAGTATTTTTTAAATTTTTCTGTAGCAAAATAACCAACAGATCCTAACGCTAATAGTGAAATAAATGATAAGTTAATTCTCCATTGTTCAGCATTTGGATACATTCCATAAACAAATCTTCTTAACCATATTTTTATATAAGTCCAACAAGCACCAGTACCTGTACATGCTTCTTTAGAATCGCCTGCTATATTTGCGTCTAAAATAAACCAACTCATAATTGGAGGAATTGATTTTATAATTATAAAGATAACTAAAAGAGTTAAAATTGCATTAAAATTGGTCGTATTAATGTTTTTATTCAGTAAGTCTAAGTTTTTAATTCCTGTAAATTCAATTCTAATAAAATGTAAACCTATTAAACCTAAAATTAATGGCAAAATGAAACTTAATGTACTAGGTAAAAAAGAAGTTATATTTATATTAAAAAATGAATATAAAAAAACATCTATTATACTTACAGTAATAAAAAATAATCCAGTATAAATATAAAAATAAAGATTAGATAAATCAGGTTTTAATATATTTAATTTATTCATTATTTTTCTTTTATTGCTATAGATTTATTATACCAATTCATCAAAACAGAAATTGATAAACTAATTGATAAATATGTTAGCATGGTAATTGAAACTATTTCTATAGCTCTACCTGTTTGCATTAAAGCAGTGCCAGCAAAGACTAAAACTAAGTCTGGATATGCTATAGCTGCTGCAAGAGATGAATTTTTAGTTAAATTTAAATATTGGTTCGTTGTAGGTGGAATAATTATTCTTAATGCTTGTGG
This sequence comes from uncultured Pelagibacteraceae bacterium, assembly GCA_902531885.1. Lineage (GTDB taxonomy): Bacteria > Pseudomonadota > Alphaproteobacteria > Pelagibacterales > Pelagibacteraceae > Pelagibacter. Next base: position 3,559 of record CACAFZ010000002.1, on the reverse strand, counting down.
CATTATTACAAGTTTTAAAATTTGATTAGGCGTTAAACCTATTGATGCAGCCGCTTCTTTTTGACCTTTGCTAATACCTTGGATTCCAGCTCTAACACACTCAGCTATGAAAGTTGCAGTATATAACGATAAAGCTAAGGTTAAAGCTATTAGTTCTGGCGGCAGCCTAAGACCGCCCTCGTAAATAAATCCTGTTGTAGATAATTGTTTTAAAACGGGAACTTGAAAATTTAATGAAACTCCACCGATTAAAAAAGTTAATAATGGTAAAATAATAAATAGAGCTATAGAAATAGAAAAAACTGGCAATTGTTTACCTTCTTTTTCTTGTAACTTTCTTGCATAAATTCTTATAACTGTGATAGAAATTAATACAGCAATCACTGAATAGATAAAGATATCCAAATTTTCCCATACAAAACTTGGAGTATATAATCCCTTAATTGTTAAATAAAAAACTCCCATTATAGAATCAGCATCTTGAGGTAAAGGAAGTGCTCTAAGTGCTGCAAAATACCAGAAAAATATTTGTAGTAATAAAGGAATATTTCTAAAAAATTCTACATACCAAGCTGCTGATCTTTCTATTAAATAGTTTGGTGAAAGACGCGCTATACCAACAATTACACCTAGTATTGTTGCTATTACAATTCCTATAAATGCTACTAAAAGTGTATTTAACAAACCAACTAAATATGCTCTAGCGTAAGAGTGTGATCCATCATAATCGATTAATGAAAACTGAACATCAAAAGAGGATTCTTGGCTTAAAAAACCAAAACCAAACTCAATACCCCTGTTTTCCATATTGATTTGGGCATTAAATGTGAAAAAACCAAAAATTAGAATTACAAAAAATAATGTAATTAATTGGGGTATAATTTTTTTAAGCTTAAAATTCATAAATAAAGCAAAGGGATAATAAAAAAAAGGGCTAGAAAAATCTAGCCCTTTTTAAACTTTATTATAAGATACTAATTATCTTGCAGGTGGTACGTAAAGAATTCCGCCTTTTGTCCATAATTCATTTGGACCTCTATCAGGCAAAATACCAGTGTCTGCTATATTTCTTTTATAGCTTTCACCATAGTTACCAACTTGTTTGATAATTCTTAAACTCCACTCATTATCTAAACCGAAAGCAGCACCTAATTCTCCTTCTGCACCAACAAGTCTCTTGATAGCTGGATTTTCAGAAGTTTTCATAGAGTCTGCATTTCCAGAGTTAACACCGTATTCTTCAGCTTCGATCATTACGTTCAAAGACCATCTTACGATATCTTCCCAAACAGAATCACCTTGTCTAACAACAGGGCCTAAAGGCTCTTTTGAAATAGTTTCAGGTAACACTATGTGATCATCTGGATTGCTCAGTTTAGTTCTTTGAGCAGCAAGACCTGATTTATCAGTTGTGTAAGTATCACATCTTCCAGCATCATAAGCAGCAACAACTTCGTCAGCTTTTTCAAAAGCTACTGGCTCATAAGAAATTCCTTTTGAATTAAAGAAGTCTCTCATGTTTAGCTCAGTTGTAGTACCAATGTTTGTACATGCTGAAGTTCCATCTTTAAATTGGCTCGTAGAAGTTATTCCAGAACTTTTTCTAACCATGAAACCTTGACCATCGTAGAAGTTTACTCCTACGAAAGTAAGACCAATATCAGCATCTCTAGAAAGTGTCCAAGTTGTGTTTCTTGATAAGATATCAATCTCACCAGAAGTTAGAGCTGTAAATCTTTCTTTAGCACTTAGTGGAGTGAACTTAACTTTGTTCGCATCACCTAGTACTGCAGCAGCAACTGCTCTACATACATCAACGTCTACACCAGTCCAATTTCCAGATGCATCAGCATTTGAAAATCCTGGAAGACCTTGAGAAACACCACATCTTACAAAACCTTTTTTCTGAGTGTTTTTAAGTGTTTTTGATTTCTTAGCAGCCATAGCTTCTGTAGTAAAAGCAAATAGAACAGCAAGCATAGCTATAAAAGAAGTCAATTGTTTTATTAATTTAAACATTTATTTTCCCCTTTATTTATTTATTTGTTAACAAATAATTCAAAATTTAATTTGAACTTTTCTAAGTAAAGCAGAAACTCATTGTGTCTTCAATGATAAATTATGACCAAAATGGTGTATTTTTGGCGCGCCCTGAAGGATTCGAACCTCCGACCCACGGTTTAGAAAACCGTTGCTCTATCCAACTGAGCTAAGGGCGCTTGCAAAGAGTACTTATATTACTTTATTAATTTATTAAAAAGGGTTTTTTTAATAATTATTAACATCAAATCGAATGTTAATATATTATTTTAATTAAGAGGTTGCTAATTTTTTTAGTTATTTTGTTTAGATAAAATACCAATGCTACCAGTATCTTCAAGGGCTAATAAAAATATATTATATTTTTTAACAAACGATATATCTCTAATTCTTTCACCTATAAATATATGCTCTTTAGTAATGATTTTTTCGTATTCAGAGTCAAAAATAGCTCTATAGATGCTTCTACCATTTAATGAGGATATTAAAATATTTTTTCGCCATTTATTAGAAAAAGATTCATCAACATTTATTAATTCTGAGATTCCAATAGATGGAGTAAATGCATAAACAGGTTCAACAAAATCATTTTTTTTATGATTTTTAAGAAGTGAAAAATCATTATCTATGCTAAATTTAAAATAAGGTTCTCCATATGAAGAGACTTTCCAACCATAGTTACTACCTTTTAAAATTTTATTAACTTCATCGCCACCAATAGGTCCATGTTCAGTGGACAAAATGATTCCATTTTTTAAAACTAAAAGACCTTGAGGATTTCTATGACCTAATGAAAAAATTTCGTATTCATTTTTATTAAGGTCAATTTCTAAAATTTTTCCATAAGGTGAATTTAAATCTTGGGAATGTTTACCTGAATAATCACTTGTTGTAATTAATAATTTTTTATTATTATTAATTTCAATAAACTGCATTCTGCCACCACCAAAGTTTGATAGTGATTCATTATCACATTTACTTGTGGTAAAAATTTCTTCAAATAGTAATTTTTTAATATTTATTTTTGATTTTAATATCGACATATAATAGCAATTTTTAATTTTTTTATCCATTTTTGCGTAAGAAATATAAATATCGTTGTGATAAATATGCGATCCAAGAATACCTAGTTTAGATGTTGAAGTATCTAAATTATTAGAAATTTTAATTCTTTTAACTTTTTTTGATTTAATTAATTTATCTATTTCATAGTAATACGAGTCACCATTGGAAAGTATTAAAAAAGCATTATTCTTCCAAATTTCTATAAAAAATTTTTTATTAGGATCAAATCGTTGTCTTTCACTACTAAATTTAACTTCGTCATTATTATAGCTATCTTTAATATTAATTTTTTTCAAATTAACTTTGAGATACTGAGTTTCAGGAATAAGCTTTTGATTATAATTTTTTAGCTTTAGCACTTTATACATCTCTAATTTAACAATAGTTTTTTTGTAAACTTTGTATGCCTCAAATACTAAATAACTAAAAACAATTAAAAAAAATATATATAAAA
>CACAFZ010000001.1 GCA_902531885.1 uncultured Pelagibacteraceae bacterium | reverse complement strand
TAAAAAAATAGTTCCTACTATATATAAAAAAATTCCAAAAAATCTCTGCAGTTTTGTTTTGTTTATTTTATTTACTGTATTAGCTCCTACCCTCGCCATAAACATAGTTATTGGTATAAATATTAAAAAAGCAGGAATGTTTATAAATCCCACACTTAATGGCAAATCAGCTTTTAAAAGTGAGCCTGTAATTAAAAAGCCTATTGCACCAAAAGAAGAAATCACTGCACCGATAGCAACTGCGCTGCCTATAGCTTTATTAATTGGATAGCCAAAATATTTTAAGATAGGAACATTCATAATTGCTCCCCCTATACCCATAGTTGATGAAATGAAACCTGAAACAAAACCAAGTAAAATTCTTGGAATTAGATTAAAATTCACTTTTAACTTATCTGTTTTATCCTTAATGTTTAATAAGTAAGCTCCACACAAAAAAACGATTATAGTAAAAAACAACAAAAGAGATTCACTATCCATTAAGGCTGCGAAAGTAGTTCCTGATAAAACTCCGATTATTACAAAAACTGCATAATTTTTAATCACACTAAAATCAACTGACCCATGTTTGTTGTGAGTAAGTAACGAAACTATAGAAGTGGGGACAATTATTGAAAATGAAGTTCCAACCGCTAAATGCATCAAGTAATTCTCGTTTATGCTTAAACTTTGAAATATAAAAAATAAAAAAGGAACAGTAATAAGTCCTCCTCCAATTCCAAATAATCCAGCAAGAAAACCAACAGGAAATGCTGTTAGTATCATTAAAATTATAAAGTATGAATATTCGCTTGATAAAATAGAGCTAATCAATTCAACCTACTTGGTGAGCTTCAGGTGCTAATTTTACTTTATCCATAATATGATCAATTTTTTTTACATCAGCATCTCTTACACACATATTTTCGCTCAAGTATCTTTTCCAAAAAGATGAGCCAGTTTGTCCATGAAATAGTCCAAGTGTATGTCTCATTATTTGATTCATTCTGGCTCCTTTTTTAATTTCTTCTTTTACATAAGGAACTAATTTTTCTATTACTTCTTGTCTTGATGGTATTTCCTGATTATTAAAAATTTCATTTTCTATATCTGCAAGAAGGTATGGGGAATGGTAAACAGAACGTCCAATCATAACTCCATCAGTTTTATTTAAATGATTTTTAATTTGATCTACTGACGTAATTCCACCGTTTATAATTATTTCTAAATCTTTAAAATCTTCTTTCAATTTATAAACCATCTCATACTTTAAAGGTGGTATGTTTAAATTTTGTTTTGGTGTAAACTTTCCTAACATTGCTTTTCTTGCGTGAATAATAAAAGTTTTTACACCTGTAGACTTTAAAAGATTAATAAAATTATATAAATTTTCATAATCTTCTACATCATCATAGCCAATTCTGGTTTTAACTGTTACTGGTAAATTTGTAGATGATTGCATTTTGCTTAAACATTCGGCTACAAGATTTGGTTCTTTAATTAAACAAGCGCCAAATTTATTTTTTTGAACTTTTTTACTTGGGCAACCTAAATTTAAATTTATTTCATTATAACCAAATTCTTCTCCAATTTTTGATGCTTGAGATAATAATTTAGGTGAAGATCCTCCCAACTGGAGTGCCACAGGTTTTTCTTTTAAGTTAAATGAAAGTAGTTTTTTTTTGTCACCTCTATCAATCGCTTCAGAAACTATCATTTCTGTATACAAAAGAACATTTTTGCTAATTAATCTTAAAAAATATCTTTCATGTTTATCAGTACAATCCATCATTGGAGCAACTGATACTTTTCTATTCATAATATAAAATTATTATATTATTTTTTTAGTTATTGGTAGATTATGTATCTTCTTTTTCATTTGCAGAAGACTCCTCATCTTTAAGGTCTTCTAACGAAACATCTTCTTTAGAATCAATCTCTGACTCTGTTGAACTTTGAGCTGTTGCAACTGTAGTCTCATTTGCTATTTCGGATAAGTCTTCTTTTGATACTTGAATTTTTTCGGGTATCTTTCTAGCTCTTTTTGATGGAAGTATAGGTTGACCACTTTTAGAAACTTCACCTTTGTATAAGTTTTCGAAATCGTCACCTACTACATCGTCCTCCTCATCTGTATCATCTACTTGTTCAACATGCTTTCTTAACTTATAAACAGCACTTTCTATAAGATCAGAAACTTTAATTTTTTCTTCAGCTATTTCTCTTAAAGCTATAACAGTATTTTTATCTCTATCTCTATCAATTGTGGGCTCAATACCAGAATTTAGTTGAGTTGCTCTTTCTTTTGCAACTAGAGCTAGTTCATATGGACTATCAACTTTATCAATACAATCTTCTACAGTTACTCTTGCCATGGCAGCTATTTATACTTGGAATTTAATAAAATCAAGGAATTTTTACAATATTATAGGATTAAGTTTTTTTCTAATAACAAAAAGAGAAATCAATGAAATAGAAATATATGTTACTGAAACTAAAGCTATTTGTTCAATGGAAAAACCATAATCTATAAGTACTCCAAATAATGCTGTACCAAATGCTGTGGCAAATACCATTAGTGCAGTGGTTAATGCCTTTATTGAACCTATATATTTTACTCCATAAATTTCAGCCCAAGTCGAAGATCCTAATACGTTAGCAAAACCATTCGATATACCAATTAGTCCCAAAAATATAAAAGACGAAATAGGGCTTTTAAAATAAATTAATATTATGGCTGCTAATAATAGTGGAATATTCATATATATTAAAATTTTTCTACTTGTAAATTTATCTATTAAAAAACCTGAAAAAAAAAGCGTTATTACAGAAAGTATTGAGTAAGCCATAAACGATTGAGCAATAATATAAGGACCCCAGTTTTTTGACTCTAAAATAAATGATTGATAAACAAAAACCCCTGTTGCAATCCAAGGCATAGCCAACATATTTGCTCCTATAATATAAAATCTATAATCTTTTAAAACTTCTATTCTTTTCCATTGTTTAATGTTCTCATCTTTATAATTTTTATCATTAGTAATTTCCCTTGAATCTAAATTAAGATTTTTTAACAATATATAAGATATGATAGGTAAAAAAATTATTACTAAAGCAGAAATTGACATCCAAATATTTTTCCAATTATAAATAGTAAGAAGATATATAATTAAAACAGGCAATATAAATTCAGCAGATGAAAGCCCAAACCAACCCGTGCTTAGTGCCTTTCCTCTTGATTTACTAAAATATCTAGAAATTGTAGTTGTTGCTGTATGAGACATCATTCCTTGACCAGAAAACCTCATAAGAAATATAGCTAAAAAAAGAATTGTTACTGATGAAATTTTGGAAAAAAAGAAACAAGAAAAAGAAAGTAACAATGTAACTAAAAAAGCAAATTTAAATATATTTACATCGTCTATTTTTTTACCTACCCAAATTAAAAAAAAACTACTTAACAAAGTGGCGGAGGCATATATTGAGCCAAATTGTCCATGAGTTATAGATAATTCATTTCTAATACTAGAATTAAACAATCCTAAAAAAAAACTCTGTCCAAAACTTGAAAAAAATGTAAATATGAATCCAAAAATAATTACTTTTAAACTTAAACTTTTAAACATAATTTAATATGACTTGTAAAGTTGCTTTCATTGGTCTTGGTGTCATGGGTTATCCAATGGCAGGATATATATCAAAAGCAGGACACAATGTAACTGTTTTTAATAGAACTGCTTCTAAAGCCGATAAATGGATTGCTCAATATAAAGGTTCAAAAGCTGACAGTCCTGCAAAAGCTGCCGAAAATGCAGACTATATTTTAACATGTGTTGGAAATGATAATGATTTAAGAGAAGTAACTTTTGGCGAAAAGGGAATTTTCAAAACAATCAAAGAAGGAGCTGTTTACATAGATAACACTACAGCGTCAGCAACTATTGCAAGAGAAATAAACGATTATGCCAAAAAAAATAAATTTGGTTTTTTAGATGCTCCAGTTTCAGGAGGTCAAGCAGGTGCAGAAAACGGTGCACTAACTGTAATGATTGGTGGTGATCAAAAAGACTACGATAAAGCAAACCATATAATTGATTGTTACAGTAAAAAGATGAAGCTATTAGGTAAATCTGGAAGTGGTCAACTAGCTAAAATGGTTAACCAAATTTGTATAGGTGGACTAGTACAAGCTTTATCAGAAGCAATAAATTTTGGTATGAATGCAGGACTTAAAATGGAAGATGTAATTGAAGTTATATCAAAAGGTGCTGCTCAATCTTGGCAAATGGAAAATAGATACAAAACCATGATTGATGATAAGTTTGAGTTTGGTTTCGCTGTTGATTGGATGAGAAAAGATTTAAAAATTGCTCTTGAAGAAGCAAAAAAAAACAACTCACCACTACCTATAACCGAAGTAATAGATAAATATTATGCTGAAGTTCAAGACATGGGCGGAAATAGATGGGACACTTCTAGCTTAATTAGAAGATTTAGAAAGTAATAAGTATGCAACCAGCATACTACGAAGATTTTAAAGAAATCAAAAAAAAAATTTGGTCCATGCTAGATGATGCAGTGACTAATAGAAGCTCTCAATTTAGAATTCCTGTATTTGTTTGTGGAGACCAATCTGACTTTGATGGAAGAATTGTAGTTCTTAGAAAATCTGATCAATCAAATAATCTTATCCAATTTCATAGTGATATTAGATCCGACAAAATAGCTAAGTTAAAAAATAATAATAATGCTTCAATGCTCTTTTATGACAAGGAAGAAAAGATCCAGGTAAGATTGAAAGTGGAATGCATTATTAATCATAACAATGAAATAACTAAAGAGTCCTGGTCAAAAACAGGTCACATAAGTCGAAAATGTTATTTGGTTGATAATGGACCTGGTACAGAATCCTCTGCTCCAACATCTGGATTAAAACCTGAATTAGATAATTTTGAATTCACCATGGAGCAAAGTGAAGAAGGTTATAAAAACTTTACTGTTATTCAGTGTAAAATAAAAAGTATGGAGTGGCTTTATTTAGCAGCAAAAGGACATAGAAGAGCTAGATTTGACTTAATAAATAATAAAGAAAATTGGCTAGTTCCTTAAGTATGATTAAATTTATTTTTTACTTATCCCTTATAATTTTTGGAATGTTTGTTATGAGATTTGGCATAATTCAAATAAGACAATACAAGCAAGGTAAAACTAAAATTAAAAAGAAATTACCTGAACAAATTGCTTTTGGTATCTTTTTTATAATAATTTTAGGATTAATAATTTATTCTATTAATAGCCTTCTATTTGATTAATAATCTTTAAGTCTATACATTGCTTTGCCTGGTGAAAAAGTATAATCATTATTATCCATTAATTTTCCTGATCCATCATAAAGTTTCCAATTAAACTTTACGCTATCCTTTTGTTTTTTTCCCAATTTCAAAATTTTTAATTCAATTTTTCTAGGTTTTCCTCCTGATGAACCTAAAAAAGTTCTAGTTTCATCTTCTTTCCATACACCTAGCGGGAACTTGCACCCATTTTTAATTACTCTTCCGCCACGTCTACTATCCCACACTCTTCCAATGCATTGACCTTCGTTTGTTATAGTGAATAACTGTGTTTTTAAACCACTTTGACCTTTTCTTGTTCTTTTATAAACTTTTATTTTTTCACCAGTATAAGGATGTTTCCAGTCTTCAGGACCTATAATTTTTTTTCTTTTTTTGTCACCAAAAACTAAATTTGCTTTTGTGAACTTTATTTCAGTATCACTTCTAATTTCTCCACCTGTAAATAGCTCAAGAGGAATAAATCTTTCACCTCCATAGGCAAAACTGGCAAAATAAAAACAGAATAATATTGATAGAACTAAAAATATTTTTTTCACAAATTTATTATTTTATAGTCTTAGAATATTTTTTCCAATTTTTTTGGTAATGAATTGCATTTTCTTCCACGGCTCTAATTTCTTCTTCTGTAAGCTTTCTAATGACTCTACCTGGTGATCCTACAACCAGAGAATTATCTGGAATTTCTTTATTTTCAGTTATTAAAGCTTTCGCTCCGATGACACAATTATTTCCAATTTTTGCATTGTTAAGAATTACAGCTCCAATTCCAATTAAACTATTATCTCCAATTGTGCATCCATGAAGCATAACTAAATGTCCAACTGTAACATTTTTTCCAACTTTTAAAGGATATCCGGGATCTGTATGCAAAACACTTCCATCTTGTATATTAGAGCCCTCACCTATATGAATATTTTCAATATCTCCTCTTAGAGTTGCATTAAACCAAATACTTGTATTTTTTTCTAAAGTAACATCACCAATTATTGTTGCATTGGGTGCGACCCAATTTTCGCCTGAATTTTTTGGTTTTTTATTTTCCAAATCGTAAAACATACTTTATATAATACTTAACATGGCACTCACAAAAACTCCAATATGTGATTTTGGAAAAAAAGCTGAAAACTTTGAATTAAACTCTACTAACAATAAAAAAATTTCGCTGAATGATATTAAAGGTGAAAATGGCACTTTGGTTATGTTCATATGTAATCACTGTCCTTATGTGAAAGCTGTAATTAAAGATATTGTTGAAGATTGTAAAAAATTAGAAACTAATGGAGTAAAGTCAGTTGCAATTTGTTCTAATGATGTAAAAAATTATCCAGAAGATTCATTTGAAAATATGATTAAATTTTCAAAAGAACATAATTTTAATTTCCCTTATCTTATTGATGAAACCCAAGATATTGCAAAAAACTATGGTGCAGTATGCACTCCAGATTTTTTTGGATACAATAAAAACCTAGAACTACAATACAGAGGAAGAATTAGAGAATTGAAAGATTTAAAACCAGCAACTTCTGGAGATAGTGATTTGTACAAAGCAATGAAACAAATTGCTGAAACTGGAAAAGGTCCAAGTAATCAAATCCCAAGCATGGGATGTAATATAAAGTGGTTTAAATAAAGAATGTATTTAGTCGTTACTAGATCATATCCCCCAGAGGTTGGTGGTATGCAAAATTTAATGTGGGGCCTTACTAAAGAACTATCCAAATATAATTTAATAAAAGTGTTTGCAGATTATGGTGAAGGTTGCGAAAAATTTGATAATGAAGTTTCATTTTCAATTGAAAGAATAAAGGGAATTAAATTAATTAAAAAATATAGAAAAGCTTTATTAGTCAATGATCTTTTAAAAAATAATAATAAAGTTCAATGTATAATAGCTGATCATTGGAAAAGTCTTGAGTTAATAAAATCAGATGTAAAAAAAATATGCTTAATTCATTCTAAAGAAATAAATCATACTAAAGGAACAAGATTAAACAAAAGAGTACTTAATGCATTGAACAATGCAGATATCGTTGTATCAAACTCTAATTATACCAAATCTTTAGCCATTGATGTAGGTGTTGAGCCAAAAAAAATAATTGTGATTAATCCAGGAATAGACGAAGCAAAAAATGTTGATAAAAAATTTATAATTGAAGCCGAAAAATTTTTAAAAAATAAAAGCCCGAGACTAATTACTGTTTCAAGATATGACAAAAGAAAAAATCATGAAAAAATAATTATGGCATTAAGAAATTTAAAACAAATTTACCCAAAAATTATTTATACTTGTATTGGGTACGGTGAAGAAGAGGAAAATATAAAAAAACTAGTAAGAGAATTAAAACTTGAAGATAATGTTCTATTTTTTAAAAATATTTCTCAAAACTTAAAAAATGCATTTATTTTATCTTCGAATGTATTTGTAATGCCTTCAATAATTTACAAGAAATCAGTTGAAGGTTTTGGAATATCTTACATCGAGGCCGCACAATACGGAGTACCTTCAATAGGTGGAAAAGATGGTGGTGCATCAGACGCAATATTGCATAAAAAAACTGGTTTAATTTGTGATGGCAACAATCTTGATGAAATATATTCAACTATTCAAGAAATTTTATTTGAAAATAAATTTAAGGAATATGGAAAAGCAGCAAGAGATTTTTCCAATGGCTTTACTTGGGATAAAATAATTAAACAATATAATTCAATAATAAATAATTAAATTTCACTGGATGCTCTGATTCTTTCGTAAAAGAGCTTTGAATATATTCCTATATTTAAAAATGGTTGAGGTGGCAGCCAATTAGGTTTTTTTCTTTCTTGAATGATTTTTATTTCTTCCGAATCTTGATTTGATGACATTAAAGCAATTTGTTCTCCAAATAAAGTTCCAACTCCTATACCTGAGCCATTGTAGCATCCAGCAGCAAAAATATTGTCATCAATTTTTTCAAAAATTTGTGAACTATTTCCGCTTCTACAAACTATTCCTGACCATGTGCTTTCAATTATATTTTTCTGTAAAGAAGGAAATCTTTTGTAAATTCCAATTTCATGAAATTTTTTTCTATCTTTTAAAAATTTATTGTTATTATTTGTTTTTTTAATAATCTCAGCAGTATTTCTAATTAATATTCTTTTATCTTTAGTCATTCTTATTGTTGCTCCCATCGGTCTTACTGGTAGCACTCCCCACTCTTTTGGTCTTCCAATTGAGTTGAATTCTTCATTGGTTAATGCTCTAGTCATACTAGCCGTGAGAACTAATGGAAAATTGTAACTAGATTTAATTCCCTGCTTACTTAAATATCCATTTGTACAAAATATTATTTTGTTGGTTTCAATAATATTTTTTTCAAAATAACAAATTATTTTTCTGTTATGTTTTTTCCAACTAATTAATTTTGAATTTTCAAATAGTTCAACATTTTCTGGCAAAATATCGACCATTGATCGTACAAGCTTTCCTGGATTTAATAATATTCCACCCTTGGTATAAAGACCAATTTTATAAAATTTTGTTCCTAATTCATTTTGAAGTTCTTTTTCGTTCACTATTTTATTTTCAAAATTTAAACTAGATAATAGTTTACTAAATGAGAAAATCCTTTTTTGATCTTGAAATTTAGAAGACGCAAAATATTTACCACATTCATTCCAATCACAGTCAACCTGATATTCTTTAATAAATTTTCTGACTGCATCTATACCTCTTTTATATATAGCTACTTTTTTTTTATAATCTTCAGTATCTTCATTAGAAGTAAAGCCATCATTTAATGTTGTATCAACTAAATAACCAGAATTTCTGCTGCTTGCACCATTACCTGCAGATTGAGCATCCACAATAATTATTTTTTTATTTTTTTCTATCTGAGCTAGTTTTCTTGCGGCTGATAAGCCAGTGAATCCTGATCCAACAATCAAATAATCACATAATAAATTTTTTGATAATTTTTTTATATTTAATCTATTTAAAAGTGGAATTGTCCATCCACAATTTTTATCATTTTCAAAATCCATCATTGTTAAAAAGTTAAAAATTTTTTTAAATACGGGTATAATAATTTAGCAATTTTTTTAGATCCTTGAGGAGTTGTATGAATTGGGTCATAAAAATCTCCTTCTTCCATTATGGCAATTTCATCTAGAGGTATAAATAAATAATTATTTTTTTTTGCAAATTTTTTTGTTTCTTTATTAATTAAAAAAAGTTTGTTATTTCTTAATCCATCATATTCAATTTGAGTAATAAATATAGGCACTATATTAGTGTCTTGTAAAATTAAATTTAAGTTATTTAATCTGTTAATATATTGCATAACAAATTTTTCTTTTGAACTTTTCAAATTATTATTTTTTACACTTAAATAGCTTTGATATTTGAAATTATCGTAAAGATTTTCATTGTATAAACCGTAAGGAATTGTGTCTTTAGATGGAAAATACTTATTTTTAATTTTTTTATATCTATCAACTATTAAACTATTATTTTTAATATAGTCCTTTAATTTGTCTATTTTAGAAATGCTTACTTTATAATCGTAGTGATCTAGCGTTTCATCTCTATAAACATCATTTATTCCTAAGTAAAATATTAAATGGGTAGGTTGCAAGCTTGGGATTTTCGGAAACCAGTATAAAAAATCATTTATAAATCCTGCAGTCGATTTTCCATTTGTTGAAGCATTATAAATTTCAATTTTTTTTTTATCTTTTTCAAAAAATTCATTTAGTTTACCAACTATTGTAAGTTCTTCCGGCATATACTCTTCATTGCCAGTGCTGCCACCTTGGAATATTACTTTTACATCTTTAGGATCAAATTCTTCGCCTCTAAACCCATAAAAATTTCTTTTATAATAGTGTTTAATTTTAATATTTTGGGAAATCATTTCTCTTTCAACATTAAGTTTTCTTTCTTTTCTCATATAAATTCCAAAATTATTTTCTGAAAACCAATAGCCAAAAATACTCTCGAATATAACAATGAAAATTATGAATATAATTAAATTATAAAATATTATTTTGATCTTTTTCATTTTGAAAAAAATTATTTGAGTTAGTCTAGTTCAAATTTACTAGTGTAATCCTTCTTTAATTTTTGATCTTGACTGCTTTTATATAGATAACAGTTTCCAATTACCAAAATATCTAGCTCAGTTCCCATAAAACAATTAAAAGCATCTTCAGGTGTATTTACTATTGGTTCACCCCTAACATTAAAAGAGGTGTTTACTAATACAGGGCACCCTGTTTTTTCTTTGAATTTTTTTAATAATTTATAATATTTTGAATTGGTTTCTTTATGAACAGTTTGAATTCTTGCAGAATAATCTACATGAGTTGTTGCTGGTATTTCTGATCTTTTTATATTTAACTTTTCTATTCCGAATAATTTACTCTGGTTTGGGCTCATTGTAATTTGCTTTCTTTTATTCACGCTTGAGACAAGTAACATGTACGGACTTTCCTCTTTTATATTAAACCATTCTGACACATCGTCCATTAAAACTGATGGAGCAAATGGTCTAAAACTTTCTCTGTATTTAACTTTTAGATTTAAATCTTTTTGCATAGTTTCTGATCTTGGATCGCCTAATATTGATCTTGCTCCAAGTGCTCTTGGACCAAACTCCATTCTTCCTTGAAACCAACCAATTGCTTTTCCTTTTGATAAATCTTCGGCTGTTTTGTTAATTAATTCTTCTTCCTTCATAACTTCAAAATTTGCACCGATCTCTTTTAATTTAGTTTCTATGTCGTTTTGAGAATACTCTGGCCCCAAGTATGAACCTTGCATTTGATCTGAGTCAATTTTTTTTCTATCTTTTTTCATTTCGTTATACCAAAGAGCTAATGCAGACCCTAGGGAACCACCCGCGTCTCCTGCTGCCGGTTGGATCCAAATTTTATCAAATATTTTTTTTTCAAGAATTTTTCCGTTTGCAACACAATTTAGAGCTACTCCTCCAGCAAGACATAAATTTTTTAAATTATATTCCTCCCTTAGCGATTCAGCCATTTTTAACATAACTTCCTCTGTTACATTTTGAATTGAAGAAGCTACATCCATATGAAATTGAGTAATTTTTTCATTTTTGCTATTTCTTGGTTTTTTACCAAATAGATTATTAAATTTTTCATTTGTCATCCTAAGACCAGTAGCGTAGCTGAAGTAATCTTGGTTTAATCTAAATGATCCATCTTTTTTAATATCAATTAAATTATCTTTTATTAAATTTTTATACTTTGGTTCTCCGTATGGTGCTAAACCCATGAGTTTATACTCACCACTATTCACTTTAAAACCTGTGTAATATGTAAATGCTGAATACAAAAGTCCTAGAGAATGAGGAAAATGGATTTCTTTTTTAATTTCAATATTGTTATTTTTTCCTACTGCAACTGTTGATGTTGCCCATTCACCTACACCATCTGCTGTTAAAATAATAGCCTCATTAAATGGGGAGGGAAAAAATGCACTTGCGGCATGACTCATATGATGCTCCGAAAAAAATATTTTTCTTTCATCATTAAAATTTTCATCATTTTCTTTTAAATAATCAATTAACATTTTTTTTTGAAAAAGTTTTTCTCTCAACCATAAAGGCATTGCTTTTGTAAACTGTATGAATCCTCTTGGAGCAAATGCTACATAGGTTTCTAGTAATCTTTCAAATTTTAAAAAAGGTTTTTCATAAAAAACAATATTATCTACTTCGGATAAGTTAAGATTTGAATATTTTAAGACAAATTCAACAGCTTTATGAGGATAATTTGAATCATGTTTTTTTCTTGTAAATCTTTCCTCTTGAGCAGCGGCTACTATTTTGCCATCAATTATGATTGAGGCTGCACTATCATGGTAAAATGCAGATATGCCTAAAATTGAAGTCACTTTAAAATATAGTATAAATAAATGGAGCTACAGCAGATCCTTGGCTTAATATTATCAATCCTCCGAACAACACCAAAACTATTATTGTTGGAAGTAACCAATATTTTTTTCTTACTTTTAAAAATTGCCAAAATTCTACTAAAAAACTCATTTCAAAATTGATTTTTCATACTATTGTTCTCATTTTGCTTTTCAATCCAGTACGAGCTGGAATTATTTTTTTTAAGATTTAATAAATCTTTTCCAATTAATCTCATTATTATTCCTGTGGGCGTAACTACTAAAAAAAATACTACTCCCATTACTATTGGTGAAATTATTTTTCCAAGGAACAATCCAAATTTAAACCATAAACTATTTAATGGATTAAGTATTTTTGAGTTAATGATCCCTAATATCAAAAAAATAATTGAAACTACCAAAGACCATAATCTTATATTTTCTCCATTCATTAATGGCCACAATGATACAATTAAAAAAAAAATGAAAAAAACTATTCCAAAACTTCTATTAGAACCAATTTTTATTTGTTTTTTTTCCATTATTTAGTTGTTTTGAGGTCTCATGTCTTTTTTATCTATTCCGGCAACTTTAACAGGTTTTTTCATCGCATCTCTTCTAAAAGGTTCTCCTAATTCTTGGTTTAGTATTACTTCAATAAAAGTCGTAATTCCTTTCTTCTGGTCTTCACAGGACTCTTTGATTGCCTTTGTTGTTTCCTCCATTGTTTTTACAGTTACGCCTTTTAGTCCACATGCTGTAGCTACTTTTGAGTAACTTAATTCTGGATCAAGTTCTGTTCCAACAAAATTATCATCAAACCAAAGTATAGAATTTCTTTTTTCAGCACCCCATTGGTAGTTTCTAAAAATAACCATTGTAATTGCTGGCCACTCTTTTCTTGCACAAGAACTCATTTCATTCATACTAATTCCAAAAGCTCCATCGCCTGCAAAACCAATAACTGGCGTATCTGGACAACCTATTTTAGCACCAAGTATTGATGGAAATCCATAACCACAAGGACCGAATAAACCTGGTGCAAGATATTTTCTTCCTTTTTCAAAAGTTGGATATGCATTTCCAATTGCACAATTATTTCCTATGTCACTAGAAATTATAGCTTCTTGAGGCATTGCTGCTTGAATTGCTCTCCAAGCTTGTCTTGGGGACATTCTATCTTTATCTCTGTCTCTAGCTTCCTTATTCCAAACTGTTCCTGGGTCATCATCTTCGTGATCTAAACCACTTAATGTTTGAAGCCAAGCAGACTTTGTTTGGTGAATAGAATTTTTTCTTTCCTCTCTACCGTTGTCTCCAGCATTTTTAGATAATTTTGTTAATAATTGTTGAGACACCATTTTTGCATCTCCACATATTCCTACTGTTACTTTTTTTGTTAAACCAATTCTATCTGGATTCATATCAACTTGAATTATTGATGCTTTTTTTGGCCAGTAATCGATTCCATAACCTGGTAAAGTAGAGAAAGGATTTAATCTTGTGCCTAAAGCTAAAACCACATCTGCTTTAGAGATTAATTGCATCGCTGCTTTAGAACCGTTGTAACCCAATGGTCCAACTGCTAAAGGATGACTGCCTGGAAAACTATCATTGTGTTGGTAGCCGCTACATACAGGAGCATCTAATTTTTCTGCCAATTTTTTACAATCCTCTATAGCGTCTCCAATGACAACCCCAGCTCCTGATAGAATTACTGGAAATTTTGCTTCCGAAAGTATTTTTGCCGCCTTATCTATTGCTTCCTTACCACCTCCCTGTCTTTCAAATCTAACTATAGGGGGTAAATCTATATCTATAACTTGAGTCCAATAATCTCTTGGTACATTGATTTGTGCTGGAGCTGATCCTCTAAATGCTTTTTCAATTACTCTATTTAATACTTCAGCCATTCTTGAAGGATCTCTTACTTCTTCTTGATAACAAACCATATCTTTAAATAAATTCATTTGTTCTACTTCTTGAAAGCCACCTTGTCCCATAGTTTTATTTGCAGCTTGAGGAGTCACCAAAAGTAAAGGTGTATGATTCCAATAAGCAGTTTTGATTGGTGTGACCAACCCTGTTATTCCTGGTCCATTTTGTGCAATCACCATTGACATTTTTCCAGTAGCTCTAGTATAACCATCAGCAATCAACCCTCCGTTAGTTTCATGTGCTACATCCCAAAAAGTTATTCCAGCTTTTGGAAAAAGATCTGAAATTGGCATAAACGCAGATCCAATAATTCCAAATGCATGTTCGATCCCGTGCATTTGAAGAACTTTTATAAATGCTTCTTCTGTGGTCATTTTTGTCATAAATAAAAAACCTTTCTAAAAAAAATTTGTTTGCAAACGCAAAATTAATATATAAATTCAGCTTAATTTTCTACAAAGAAATTAAGTCACATGGCTAATACAGATATAATAATCCACGATAAAAAAGACAATGTGGGTGTAATTGTAATAGAAAAAGTCAATAAAGGACAAGATTGTGAATGTTGGATAATGGAAGATGACTCTTCAACAAAAATCAAATCTATTAGTGAAATTCCTCTAGGTCATAAAATTGCTATGATAGATTTTAAAGAAGGTGATACAATTATTAAATACGGACATGATATTGGAAAAGTTGTAAAATCAATTAAAAAAGGTGAACATGTTCATGTTCATAATGTAAAAACCAAAAAGTGGTAATATGGAAATTCCAAAAAGTTTTTTAGGCTATAAAAGAGAGAATGGAAGAGTGGGAACAAGAAACCATGTGGTCATTCTTCCTGTGGACGATATTTCTAATGCATGTGCAGAAGCTGTTGCTAATAATATAAAAGGAACTTTTGCAATACCTCATGCATATGGAAGACTTCAGTTTGGAGCAGATCTAGAATTATTTTTTGATACAATGATAGGAACTGGAAAAAATCCTAATGTTGCTGCATGTGTTGTTATTGGTATAGAACCAAAGTGGACCAAGAGAATTGTAGATGCAATAGCAACTACTGGAAAACCAGTAGAAGGTTTTAGTATTGAAGGAAGTGGAGACATTAAAACTATAATGAAAGCTTCACAAAAAGCTCAAGAATTTTCTCAATGGGCTTCTGAAAAACAAAGAGAAGAATGTCCTTTAAGTGATTTATGGATTTCAGTTAAATGTGGAGAATCAGATACAACTTCTGGAATGGCTGCTAATCCTGCAGTTGGTAATTTAATGGATAAATTAGAACCTTTAGGAGTTCATTTGTGTTTTGGTGAAACCTCAGAACTTACAGGAGCTGAAAAAGTATGTGCAACTAGAGGTGCTACACCAGAGGCTTCTAAAAAATTCATGAAAACTTGGAGTGATTATAACGATTTTATTTTAAAAGAAGCAACAAATGATCTATCAGAAAGTCAACCAACAGCAGGTAATATTGCTGGAGGTCTTACAACTATTGAAGAAAAAGCTTTCGGTAATTTTCAAAAAATTGGATCACGAAAGTTTATCGATGTATTAACTCCTGCTGAAGAACCAAAAAAAGGACCAGGTCTTTATTTTATGGACACATCATCTGCTGCTGGGGAATGTTTAACTTTACAAGCTGCTGCTGGTTTTAACATTCATTTATTCCCAACCGGACAAGGAAATATAATTGGTAATGCAATTGAACCTGTTGTTAAATTAACTGGAAATCCAAGCACAGCAGTAAATATGAAGGAGCATATCGATTTAGATGTATCCAAAATTTTAAAAAGAGAAATGAATATGGACCAAGCTGGCGACGAATTAATCAAAACTACAGTTAGAGCAGCCAATGGTCGATTAACTTGCGCAGAAGTACTAGGACATAAAGAATTTATTATGACTAAACTTTTTAGAAGTGCTTAAATTTATCAGTTAGAAGCTTTTGATACATAGTGTGATACTGCTTCAATTTCTTCCGAATTTAAAATTTCTTGATATCCAGGCATTACACCTCTTCCATTTTTCACAATAGATAAAACAAGTTCTATACTTGGTTTTATCTCATCAAGATTAGGTCCGATGACTCCTATAGACTCAGCATCTGATAATGTATGGCAAGATGCGCAGTTTCCTTCATTTAAAAATATTTCTTTACCTCTTTTAAATACTTCGTCAGAATAAGAAATTTTGGATACAAAAAAAATAAAAATTAAACTTATGATTACTAAAAATTTTTTAAATATCATATTTTTTATGCGACTGGTTGTTGGATTTTTTTTCTTAAATCTGAAAAAAACTTTCTAACAAATGCTGCTCCTATGCCCAAAACTATAGCAAGTACAATTGAAACCGTTCCATACATTACAGGAAAATCTTTTGATAAGTCTAATATGAATTTTTCTAAGTTACCCATCGCTTTAGTTCCATTGTTGTTTAAATCGTTTATTGTCTGTTCAGCTATAAAAGTGTCATAAGCAATAGCTATACCTACTAACAATAATAATACTGCTAAAATGGTTTTAAATTGAGAACTATCAATTTTTTCACCTAATTTTTGACCTACCTGCACACCAAGTATTGAGCCTAAAATCAATACTGTTACTAAAATTAAATCAATTGATCCGTAATTAAGTGCATGCAGAACTGTTACAATTGCACTTACAAATATCGTAACAAATAAAGATGTTCCCGGAACTAATTTGGTTGGCATACCAATTATATAAATCATAGCAGGTACCAACAGAAAAGCGCCACCAATTCCCATTATTGCAGCAATAAAACCTACTATTAAACCAATTATTATTGGTGTGAAAGCGCTCTCATACAATTGAGATTTTTTAAATCTCATTCTTAATGGAAGTCCATGTATCCAATAATGACTATGTAATTTTTTTTTTATAACTATTTTTTTTCTTGCTCTATCAATTTCAGAGATTCCTTGAACTAACATTATAGTTCCGATGATTGCCAAAATATACATATAAGCCAAAGAAATAACTATGTTAATTTTTCCAATATCCTTAAAATATGTAAACGTAATTATACCAATGACAGTTCCAATAGCACCGCCAATGACAATCATAAACCCCATTTTATAATCTAAAGTGTTTTTTAACCAATGTGTTGTAGAGCCTGATACTGAAGTTCCTAAGATATTATTCGCTTCATTAGCAACTGCATATGATGGAGGAATTCCTAAAAAAATTAAAAATGGTGTCATTAAAAATCCACCACCTACTCCAAATAATCCTGAGAGAACCCCGACAATTAAACTAAGAATAAAAATTAATGGTAAACTAACATAAACTTCCGCGACTGGAAGAAAGAAATCCATAAAAATTTAAATTATATTAATAATAGTACTCCATAAAATCACACCCCAGTAAATTGCTAATCCAAAATAGATCACCGATTTTGAAGTAAATGAAAATAATTGTTCTGGAATTTGCTTAAATATATTAATCATATTTTTATTAAAATTTTTAAGCATACTCGCAAGTACACCTGGATAGAGAATTTTTCAAGCTTTATTTGCAAAAATTAAAAATTTTTTTAAATCGACCCTAAAAAATGGTTGCACCAAAGACCTTAACAAAACCATCTTCCTCTCCCAAAACTAAACGACCTAGAAATTCTCCTGGAATTTTAGTACTAGTTTGCTTGTATAGAACAGTTACATATAGCCCTCTTCGCAAACATCCAAAGGCTTTGCAATTTTCCGATAAGTTTGAAATTAGTTCATTACTTGCCCATTGTTTACCTAACTCAACTTCATTTGCTCCGTAAAGCATCTGTGATGAAAAATCTTTTGTAAAACCACCATAATCTTTAATATTAGAAGATTTAATTAAATTTTCCCAAATTGAATCAGCAATCTTAATGATTTCCTGGTCGGATTTATCTAAAAAACTCATTAATTTTAAAACTTATTTTAAGAAGCTTGCTTCTTCTCTTTATCATCAACTATATGGTAGACAGGTTTTTTTTCCATTGAAAATTTACCTGACTCAGGATCTCTACGTGATACTGTTAAGCAGTGCCAATTTTCATCATCAAGTTTCATGTGATCGCCCCTATAATAATATCCTGGCCAACGTGTTTCTTCTCGGTATAAGGTATGTTCTGTAACACATTGTGAGGTCAATGTTCTGTGTTTCAGTTCCCAAGCTCTCATTAATTGGTGATAATCTTCAGCAGCAACATTTTCTAAGTCTTCTTGAAGCCAGTCTAAAAGCTCCAATCCTCTTTTAAGCAAATTATCGTTAGTCATATAATTATTTGTAATACCACCACAATATTCATCCATTATTTTTTGTAATCTTTGAAGACCTTGAATTGGTGAAATATAACTTGGGGAAACAGTTCCACCCGTTATCTCGTTTCTTCCTACAGTGTAGTTTTCCATAGGTTTAAATATAACTTCTTTTAAATTTTGGTATTGTTGTTCAGATACTTCAATATCATTAGCTTTTTTATCTTGTATATATTTAACAGCTGCTTTAGCTGCTAATCTTCCCTCAGTAAATGATCCTGATGAAAATTTATGTGCACTTCCTCCTACAGTATCTCCTGCTCCAAACAAACCATCTACAGACATCATTCTATTGTAACCCCAAAAATAATCATCGGGTGCAATATCTTCTGGACCACTTACCCAGGCTCCAGAGCATGTAGCATGTGATCCCATTACATATGGTTCAGATGTTGTTAGTTCTGGATTTGTATATTTTGGATCAATGTTTTGTGAAGCCCAAACTACTGCTTGACCAACAGTCATACCTAAGAAATTTTCCCAACCTACAGTTTCTAAATGGGGATCTTGAAAAGCTTCTTTTGTAACCATATGAATTGGTCCACCTCCAGCAGCTACTTCTTTTATAAAAGCATGGTTTCTTAAACAAGTTGGTACAGGATGATGATCTATGTATTCTCCAACTAGTTTTTTAGTTTCTTCGTACCATTTTTTTTCATAATTTTCGCCATTTGCATTTTGTGTGTATGTTTTTAAATGCAAGAAGTAAGCACCAACAGGACCATAACCATCTTTAAATCTACATAAAACAATTCTATTTTCCATTTGAGTCATTTTAGCTCCTACTTCAATTGGTAAAGCATAAGCAGATCCATTGCTCCATGGAGCGTACCAGGTTCTTCCCATTCCTTCTCCAACAGCTCTTGGTTTAAAAATATGTGATGCTCCACCAGCAGCCACTATTACAGTTTTAGCTTTAAAAACATAGTAATCCCCTGTTCTCATATTAAAACCGACTGCCCCAGCTATTCTATTTTCTTTACTCTCATCCTTTAAAAGATGAGTAATCATTATTCTGTTGTAAATTTTATCTGCAGATTTTTTTGCAGCTTCTGCAACAATTGGTTTGTAACTTTCTCCGTGAATCATTATTTGCCACTTACCTTCTCTTTGATATCTACCTGTTTCTTTATTTTTCATCATAGGTAGACCCCATTCATCAAACATATGTACAGTTGAATCTACATGTCTTGCCATATCATATCCAAGATCTTCTCTGACAAGTCCCATTAAATCATTTCTTGCATAACGCACATGGTCCTCTGGCATATTTTCTCCCCATTGCATTCCCATGTAACAGTTGATAGCGTATAAACCTTGAGCAACAGCTCCACTTCTATCAATATTTGCTTTTTCAACACATATTATTTTTAAATCTCTACCCCAATGTCTAGCTTCAAATGCAGCACCAGTGCCAGCCATACCTCCACCTACAACTAGAACATCACAATCTTCAAAAATAGTTTTTCTAGCCATTAATAATAAACTCCCTTTTTAAATGCACTTTTTTCAATTTTAGGTAACTCTTTGTTTGTGTTTAAACCTTTTGGTTCTGAATATAGTATTTGAGAATTTATTTCTCCTTGATTAGGTTTTTCTCCTTCTGATAGTTTTGGAATAAATTTTCCCCACGGTTTTGTTGTTATTGGAGATATAAAATCTTTAACTGTTCCATTTCTGAATTTAATTTTCCAAGATATAGTTCCTTTTTCTTCCTCTCTTCTAACTCTTACACTGTGTCCCATTGGAGCAAAGTCTGCATAACCACGAACATCAATTGCATGATTTGGGCATGCTTTCACACATGAATAACATTCCCAACAAAAATTTGGTTCAATGTTTTTTGCACGTCTAATTGTTTCATCAATGTGCATAATGTCAGATGGACAAATATCTACACAATGTCCACATCCATCACAACGGGTCATATATACAAAAGTCGACATATTTAATTTTCCTCTATCATATTAATAATGTTTTGGCTCTTCTCTTTTTATACCTAGGCCAAATTGCTCAGGTGCATCTGCTGGGGGTGGTAAATTATCTCTTGAGCCATCAGCTTCAGCTAAATTCTTTTGTATAGCTGCTCCTGGTTTATAAAACATATGTGCAAATTTTGACCAGTAAACACCACCAAATAATACTAAGTTTGATAAAATATAAAAAACTAAAAATACTTTATCATCCCACCTGTCATTTAAATTTAAAGATTGTAAAAATGACCAAATTAAACCAAACAATGAAGATGCAATCAGTGCAAGTACAAATAAATCTGCTTTAATAATTCTATACCAAGGTTGAGCTTCCGAATAAACATCTACTCTTAAAAAAAACCAAAACCATGATCCTCCAAGTACTGTCATTATAGCACCTATGTGCCACATGATTGGCCATGCAGATGGCGTTGTTGAAGATGGTGATGAATAACAAAAAATCATTATAACTGAACTTATCCAAAATAAAATTGTTCCATACATTCCAAGAAGATGTGCTGCTCTTCTTTGTCCAGCACCGAGCTCGGATGTAGTTGCAATATCGCTAGCAATAGTTTTAGAAATTACAGATATTTTTTCACCAGTAGTTAATTTTTTTGTTGCTGATAATTTAGCTTTTTTTGCATTTTTAAAAAAATATTTTACATTTTTTTTATGGATAATGTCTACAAGAGTACCTATGACAACCAATATAATCATAACAACCACAAATGATTGTAAAAATATTGGTGATACAGATTCTGCCAGTATTACAAATGGGTTTACAGATAGCATCATAGTTTTATCCCTTCGAATAAAGGCTTTTAGTATAGATAAGATAATAGATCAACCGTTATATCGAGGACACTTCGAAACAGATTGTTGATAAATTTTTGATAAAATTCTGTAATATTTTAAACTTTTTCTTTTCCAACTTAAATTATTTATAGATTTCACTGAAACTACTCCTTTGCCTGATCCAACAATTATAATTTCTTCATAATTTTCTAATAAATTAATTAATATATTTTTTTTAATAATTTTAATATTTTTCATAAAAAAACTAAGTGTAGTTCCTTTATAAAAATTGTTTATTGGCGAGTAAATTTTATTTTTTTTTATAAATAGTAAATTAGAAGTGCCAGTTTCTAGCAATCTATTATTCTTGTATAATGCAATATCAGATTTATTTGTATTTATTTTTTTTAAATAACTATGAATTTTTCTATACTTCAAATTTTTGTACTCAGGATCTATTCTTTTATATTTAATCATAGTGAGTGTAAAATTTAATTTTGGTTTTTGTCTTTTTCTCAAAGAAATTGAAATAATTTTATTATTTGAAGCAACTCTTAATAAATGATCATATTTTTTATTTTTATTTACATTTAATTTAATTAAATTGAGAATATTTTTTTTTAAGTTTTTTTTTTTAATTTTATAAATCTTCAATGACTTAATTAAATTATTTATATGTTCTTTAAAAAATAATATTTTCGGCGGTTTGCCAATGACTCTCATGGTTGTAAAAATTCCATGCAGATTCCAAAGATCATTAAACTTAATCTCTTTAAGGTCTTTATGCTGATAAGATTTTTTTAATAATAAAGTCACCATTTTCAGTTAAAAAAGATTCTGGATGAAATTGAAAACCAAAAACTTTTTTTTCTATATCTTCTATTGCCATAGGAATATTTGTTTTGGAACATCTCATCGATATTTTTATATTTTTTGAATTATAAGGCTCATATAGCTTAAGTGAATGATATCTTCCAACTTTAAAAAAAGTTTTTTTTTTAAATATATTGCTATCTTTGGTTACTTTTACTTTTGATTGATAACCATGAAAAATATTTTTTTGCTGTATAATTTTACCATTCTCGTTATGTAATATTTGCTGATACCCCAAGCATATTCCTATAATTTTTTTTTTACCTTTGTATTTTTTATATATTTTTGATGTTAATGGATAGTCTTTAGGAGATCCTGGTCCGGGCGATAATACTATAACTTCCGATTGTTCTAATTTTTTTTGATTCAAATCAAAGTAATTTGTGCAAAAAACTTTTTTAAATTTTGAAAATTGATGCACAACATTCCAAGTAAATGAGTCTTGATGATCTACTACATATATCATTTGTATAATTCCAGTAGAGATTTTGCTTTTATAAAATTTTCATTAAACTCTTTTTTTGGAGTGCTTTCTAAAACAATGCCAGATGCAGCGGATATTTCTGAAATTTTTTTATAATTAAGAATTGATCTTATTATAATATTAAATCTCATGTCTTGATTAAATTTTATATATCCAAAACTTCCAGTGAATATGTTTCTATCTTCAGTTTCTTGTTTATTTAAAAGTTCTAAAGTTCTGATTTTAGGACATCCAATAACTGAACCTCCTGGCATCATAGATTTAATAATATCTACAATTTTTATTTTGTTTTTTAAATCACCTCTTATAGAGGTTACATAGTGAAATAAATGCTTATATTCCTCGACATATTTTTGTTTTAATATTTTTACAGAGCCTGCTTTACATATTTTTGATAAATCACTTCTTTCCATATCAACAATCATATTATGTTCTTTAGTTTCTTTATTGTTATTTCTAAAAAAATTAAGTGCTTTTAACTTGTTTATTTTTTTATTTTTTCTTAAAGTTCCTGCGATTGGTTTAGTAATAATTTTATTGCTTTTTTTATCTATTAGAGTTTCTGGAGAACAGCTTACTATAGAAAAATCTTTATCTCTAATCATAAAGGATTCTGGAGAAGAGTTTATTTTCATAAGTTTCCAAAAAAAATTTACGGGATTTATTTGCGACGTGTTTTTATATTTTGTACAAACTTTAATTTGATATGTTTCACCCTGTTTTATTTTTTTTGAAAATAATTCAAATATTTTTTGATATTTTTTATAACTAATATTCATTTTAAATTGGGTTAAAATTTGAGTTTTATTAAAAAAATTTCTGAATTTTTTATTTTTTTTAGAACTAATTATTTTAATATCTTTTCTTATTTTTATTATTGTTTCTGGCTTATAAAATATACCCTTATAAAAATTAAGTTTTTTTTGATTTTTTATATTAATTTTTAGTAAATTACAAAGAATCTCATAACCTAAAAATCCAATATACAAATCAGTTTCTTTCGTAAATTTTTTTTTCGAAAAATTATTAAAAAATTTATTTATATTGTTTTTAGTAATTATAATTTTTTTTGAAAAATCAGTGTATAAATTGTATCCATTTTTTACTTTATAAATTATTAAAGGCTTATCAGAATGATAAAGCTTATCTAAATATGGACTAAATCTTAATTTATGCAGTTTGAGTTCTTTCAATTGCTTTCTCTTTTATAGGTAAATGTATCAAACCTGCAAAAATAGATAAAGCGATAGAAATGTACCATGCATAGTCAAATGAACCATATAAATCATAAAATAATCCGCCAAGATATGCTCCAAGAAAAGAGCCAACTTGATGGCTCAAGAATACAAATCCATAAAGTAATGCAATGTATTTAGTTCCAAAAATATGACCCACAATTCCATTTGTTGGTGGTACGGTTGCTAACCATAGAAAACCGAAAGTAATTCCAAATATTATTGCATTAAAAACGCTTGGTGGCAAAAAAATAAAATACATTATTGATACGCCTCTTAAAAAATATATTGCACTTAAAATATTTTTTTTACTATATTTTGTTGATAGATATCCTGCGGTAATGGTCCCTATCATATTAAAAAGACCGATTAGAGCTAAAATAGTTGCCGCACACCAGTCTGGTAAACCTCTGTCATTTACATAGGTTGGTATGTGTGTTGCAACAAGTGCTATGTGCCATCCACAAACAAAAAAACCTAATGTTAAATAAACGTAACTTTTGTTATTAAAAGCTTCTTTAATTGCTTCAGTAGCAGTTTGTTTATTTTCAAAATTAGTTCCGCTATCAATTTTTGGAGTTGAAAGAAAAAACGCTACTATTAAACCTAAAAATAATAATATAATAAAAAATAATATGGTTGTTTCCCAGCCAACTTCTCTTAATGAATAACGAGTAAACAAAGGAGATAAAAAGTATCCAAAAGATCCCGCCGATGTAACAATTCCAATTGCTATAGTTCTGTTTGATAACGGAAAATGTTTGGCAACAATTGAAACTGGTATACTAATTGCTGTGGCTCCTAAGCCTATACCAATTAAAACTCCCATACTTAAAGTAAAATAAAAACCAGTATTAATTCCTGAATATAATAATCCTGCTCCCGCTAAGTAAAATAAAAAACCTATAAAAACAGCAATATTTCCTCCGTATTTATCTGTAATTATTCCAAACCAAGGTCCGAAAAGACCCCATAAAAATAGTTGTAACCCAATTGCAAAACCAAATTGAGTCATTGTAATATTTAAATCAGTTTCAAAATCAAAATAAAATAGACCAAATGTTTGTCTAATTCCTAGAGAAATTATAACAACTAAACATGCTGCAATTAACGTAACTAAAGCTGTCTTGTTTGGTATAAAATTTTTTAATATCACTTAATATATTTTAGAGACTTTTTTAAGTCATTAATTAAATCATTAGGATCTTCTAATCCAATATGTATTCTTATCAAATGACAATTTTTTTCTAAATTAAAAAAATGTCTTTTACCCATTTCTACAGGATGATTGTAAACTGCTAGACTGGAATATCCGCCCCAACTATAACCTATGCCAAATAGTTTTAAAGAATTTACGAATTTATACACCGAAGATTTGCTTTTACTTTTAATTATTATGCTTAGCAAACCTGATGCACCACTATAGTATTTTTTCCAGAGTTTATATTCTTTGGATGATGTTTTGTAGGGATATAAAATTTTTGTTATTTTTTTTTGTTTCGTCATCCATTTTATTATCTTTAAAGTATTTTCCTGATGTTTTTCTAATCTTAAACTTAAAGTTCTTAATCCTCTTATAACCAAGTAAGCATCATCTGCTGACAATCGATATCCTGAAAGATGGTTATACCACCAAACTTTTTTATATACTTTTTTACTAACAGCTAGAGTGCCTGCCATAACATCAGAATGCCCAGAATAATATTTTGTAGCTGAAGTAATTGATAAATCAAAACCTAATTTTATTGGTTTAAAAAAATATGCCGTTCCCCAAGTATTATCTATAGCCGTATAAATTTTTCTTCTTTTCGCAAATGAAACAATTTTGCCCAAATCTTGAAACTCAAAAGAATTGCTTCCAGGATTCTCAACATAAATAAGTTTTGTTTTTTTGGTTACTTTTTTTTTTAAATCATCAAAACTATTTGGATCATACCAGATAGCTTTAACATTAAATTCTTTTAAAAGTTGACTTGTTAGTTTTTGCGTTGGTCTGTAAACACAATCTGAAATTACAATTTCATCTCCTGGTCTGCAAACGCTCATAATAGCAAGTGCAACTGCAGCAAATCCTGTTTGAGTTAAAAATACATGATAAGATTGTTCTAGTTCCTTGAGAATATTTTGAAGAGCAATAGAAGTTTGACTTCCTTGTCTTCCATAATCAAAATAGTTAGTTTTAATTCCTTTTCCTATTTTTTTTTGTAGCTTTTGCATTTCTTGAATTGATTTAAAATAAACAGTAGATGCTCTAACTATCGCTGGATTAGCTGATTTATTTAAATGATCTTTTTCTGCACTAATAAGAAAGGTTTTTATAGACTTAGACATATAATTTTTTTTATAGATTGCGAATTATTTTACACAATGCTATATCCGCGATTCAAGGTCAACAAATTAATTAGAAAGGAAATAATATGGGATACCCAAAAAAACATAGAGGAAGAAGAAAAATGGGCTCTAAAAAAAGAAGAGCTAGAAAAAAAAATAAGAAAAAATAAATTTTTTGATGGAGCAAATCAACAAGGCAAGATCCATAAGTATATGGATATTTATTGTGCCATTTATTGCTATTAATACTTGTTTGCTTTTAATAACACAGTTTCATGAACTTTTTCCTAACCAAGAAGATATAATTCATAATACCTTTCCGTATTTAGATGGTGGCGCATCTATCAGTAGAACTGCTAGACCTTACCCTACTTGGTTAATTTTTAAGCCCAGTATGTTTTTTACGTCGTTTCTTCTTGTTAAATACTGGTTATACAACAAACAAATAATAAATTTTTTTAGCATTGATCATAAAAATATAAAAAAAATATTTTTCTTTGGTGTAGCTTCAGCAATTGCTTTAACAATACACTCAATATTTTTAGGTATTAAATTTGATAATGACCTATACAAACTTTTTAGAAGAGTAATAATGTTATCATTTATTATTTTTGAAATTGTTGCTCAAGCTTATCTTGTTGCAACTTTTTATTCTTTAAAAGATAAATTGATAAACTATATAAATCCTACAATATTAAAACTAAAATTAATTTTAGTATCAATTCTTATTATTGTTGCAATGATTAGTATACCTATTGTTAGCTTGCCTGGTGATGATTTTTTAGGGTTTAATTTAAAATTTTTTAAACACGCATTAGAGTGGGATTATTTTTTAGGTGTAATAACTTTTTATTTATTAACTTATTTGATGTGGAAAAAAAATTAAACTAATTACTTAATCCAGCCACCACCAAGAACTTTATAACCATTAATATTTTTTTTATAAAACACGCATGCTTGACCTGGAGATATTCCATATTCATTTTCAAATAAATTCACATTTGCAGAAGTGTTATTTATTTTAACTTTTGATTTAAGCAATTTACCCGTAGATCTTACTTTAACAAAAATATCATCTTTAAATTCCTCATTATCAACCAATAAATTTAAATTTTTTAAATAAATAATTTTTTTTGCTAAAGCTTCTTTTCTACCAACTATGATTTCATTTTTATCTGCATTAATTTTAATTACGTATAATGCTTCTTTATCTGACACTTTTATCCCTTTTCTCTGTCCAACTGTATAGTTTATTATACCTTCGTGGACTCCAATAACTTTTCCTTCTAAATTTTTTATGTTTCCTTTTTTAAAAGATTCAGGTTTAAACTTTTGTATTACTGATGCATAGTTTCCATTTGGAACAAAACAAATATCTTGACTATCTGGTTTATCAGCAACATTAAGCTCAAGTTCTTTTGCTATTCTTCTGGTCTGATCCTTTAACATTGCTCCTAAAGGAAACCTCAAAAAATTTAATTGTTCTCTTGTGGTATTAAATAAGAAATAACTTTGATCCCTACCCTCATCTGTAGCTCTGTACATTTCATTTTTATTTTTTTCAGCTATATTTTTTACATAATGTCCGGTAATTAAAGCATCTGCATTTAGATTTTTTGACTCTTCAAATAGATCTTTAAACTTTACTGTCTTATTACATTGCACACATGGTATAGGAGTTTCTCCTTTTAAATAACTTTCTACAAAGTTATCTATTACTCCAGTCTTAAATTTATTTTGGTAATATAATATCTTGTGATCTATATCTAATTTATTTGCTACTCTTTTTGCGTCCATAATATCTTGACCTGAGCAACATTGTTTCGATTTGGCAACTTGTTTACTATCATCGTAAAGTTTTAAAGTTATACCCGTAACTTTGTATCCTTCTTTTTTCATTAGCCCGGCCACCGTTGATGAATCTACTCCACCAGACATTGCCACAATTACTTTTGTATCTTTTGGGTCTTTTTCAATACCGAGAGAATTTATTTTTGTTTTCATATTGATGGTATTTATACTTATTTCTAATATAACTTTAAATAAATGATTTTAGATATTGAACCGGGTGATAAAGTGGTAAATCCTTCAAATAAAGATTGGGGCATAGGCCAAGTACAATCAATAATTAATGATAAAATTACTGTAAACTTTGAAAATGCTGGTAAAAAAGTAATTATTTCTTCTAATATTGAATTAAGAAAAGTTGAAAACAAATGAAAATAGAAGACAGAAAAAAAATTAACAATGAACTATTAGATACTTTTATTAAAGCTGGAGATCTTTCTTTGGAGCTAAGAAAAAAAGGCCTTATAAAAGAAATCAAAGAAGATAATACCCCTGTTACAAACGGTGATTTAGAAGTTAATAAACTTTTAGTTAATAAGATCAGTGAACTTACTCCAGAAATTCCAATTATATCTGAAGAAGCTTCAAAAAATAAAGATATAAAAGATTTAAGTAATTTTTGGTTAATAGATCCAATTGATGGAACATTCGATTATATAAATAACAGGGAAGAGTTTACTCTTAATGCTGCACTAATAATTAATAGAAAACCAGTTATAGGAATAATTAATGCACCAGCTAAAAAAAGATTGTTTTATAGTTTTGCCGAAAAAAATTCATATGAATTAAAAGATAAGAAAGAAATAATATTAAATTGTGCAAAAAAAACTAAAAAAAATGAAATCAAAGCAGTTTCCTATTCCGATAACCTAAAACCAATTATTTCAGATATACACAAAAAAATTGGTGTAACTGAACATAAAAAAATGAAAAGCTCACTAAAATTTTGTGTAATAGCAACAGGAGAGTATGATCTTTATGTTGCTGAACCTAGGGCCAGTGAATGGGACATAGCAGCAGGTCATGCAATACTAAATAATGCTGGTGGTGTAGTTACTGATTTGCAAGGAAATGAAGTGTTGTATGGGAAGAAAGACTTTAAAAATCCAGGTTTAATTTTGAAAAGAAGTGAAACTTTGTAATGGATGAACAGTTAAGAATAATATTAATAATAATTGTATCTGTATCAATTTTTGGTTTAATAGCTTTTGTATTTGTAAAGAATTACATTAAAAATAAGATAAATTATTATCTAAATGAAAAAAAAAGATTAAAGTAAATTAATTATTTTTAGATATTCATCTTTATCAATATTAATAACTTTTTTTGATGTTTCAAAATCAAAGCCTGATCTAGCCAAAATACCCATATCTTTTTTATAAAATAAAGATCTATTATTTTCATCTCTCGAAGGGCCAATTCTTTTCTTTTTACAAAGTTTAATTGCGGAAAAAAAATCTTGGTCTTCGTTATTTTCTTTAATTTCTGAAATAGTTTCAGTTATGTAGCTATTTTTTATTCCTTTTAAAAAAAGATAATTTCTAATTTTATTTATAGAACTACCTTTTTGAATTAAATTTTTTGCTTTAGTTTTAGAATAATATTTATCATTTAAAAATTTTGTCTGTTCTAAATCTTGAATAACAACATCTATTAAATCACTTATGTTTTTTTTATTAATATTCGTTATTGATGTTCTTAAATATTTTTTTAATAAATAGGTTTTTAATTGTTGCTTTGATGGAGCGTATTTTTCAATATAAGAAAATGAAAATTGTCTCATTTCATCAACAGTAGCCTCTAGTGTTTTTTTTTTATTTTTTATAGGAATCACAGCTTAATTTAATATAATATATATATTAATGATCGAACAAATTTATACTTTCTTCACTATAGATATGATCTATTTATGGTTGAACATAGGGGTTATTCCTTTTTGGATTATTTTGTTATTTTTCCCTCAATCTAAAATTTCCAGTTTTTTTGTTTCTTCGATATTTCCTTATTTTCTATTCGGAGCGATATATATTTATCTTCTATACTATGTATTTATTCAAGATTATGACTTTTTAAACAATTTTAATTTATACCTAGGCATTGACGAGCTTAGCGATTTATTTTCAAATAGTTCATTTCTAATTTTATTTTGGGTTCATTTTCTAGCAATAAATTTATTTTGTGGTTCATGGATTGTTAAAGATAGTCAAAAATTAAATATATCTAAAATTATTGTTTTTTTTCCTCTCTTGTTTACTTATTTCATAGGTCCAGTTGGTATATTCGTTTATTGGATAATAAGAATATTCTTTGCAAAGCGAGTTTCACTTTATGACTAAGGTTATAGATTTTTACTTTGACTTTATAAGTCCATATTCCTATTTAGCTCATAAAAGAATAGTTAAGATTCAAAAAAATGAAAATATAAAGTTTTCTTATAAACCCATATTGCTAGGAGGATTACATAACTTGGCAGGAATAACAGCTCCTGCTTTAATAAAATCTAAAAAAAATTATTTAGTAGAAGATTGCGAGATGATTGCAAAAAAATACAATATTAATTTTGTGTTTAATAAAAAATTCCCGATTAATTCCTTAAAATTGATGAGAGGTTTATTGATAGTTAAAGATGAAATTAAAAAAGAATACATTGATAAGTTTTTTGATGCTTACTGGTTATTAAATATAGATCTAAACGATGAAAAAAATACCACAAATGTCATCAATGAATTAAAAGTGGATGGTGTTCATTTTTATGAAAATATTAAAAAGCAAGAAACAAAAGAACTATTAACAAAATTAACTCAAGAAGCATTCGATAAAAAAATATTTGGTGCTCCAACATTTGTTGTAAACAATAAAATATTTTGGGGTCAAGATAGATTAGACTATGCTTTGGATGAATATAAAAACTAAACTATTTTAAATCCACTGTTCTTCATTAAGTTAAATCCACCATCAATATGAGATACTTTTTTAAATCCCATTTCTTTAAGAGTTTTGGCTGCTAAAGCTGATCTTCCTCCTGCAGCACAAAATAGTACTAATTCTTTATTTAGATCTAAGTTTTCTTTTTGAACATATGGACTTTCTGGATGAATAGAAAATTCTAATAAGCCTCTTGAAACATGATGAGAATTCTCTACTCTTCCTTCTCTTTCAAGTTCTAAACCGTCTCTAATATCAATAAGATTGCATTGATTACTATTGACCATTTCTAAAGCTTCTTTAGGTGTTATAGTTTTAACTTCGCTTAACGCTTCTTTAATAAGTGTTTGAGATGACTTAATTGACATAATAGTATAAATATAACATAGGCAAAAAAATTTGAAAGTTTATTAATTTATGAAAATAAAAAAATCTTCAAAAAGTAGTTTCTTTAAAAAAATACTTCTAAAATTAGTGAGAAAATTAGGATATGAAATGGTTGACCAATCTAATCTTAATATTGCAGATGAAGATTTATATATTAAAAAAAATTTAAGTAAAAGTGGTGTTAAATCAATATCAATTCCTTTGGGTGAAACAACTATATCTAGAAAAATAGAAAGTCTCACTATAATAATAAGATCATATACTTTCGGTGATCTAGAAAATAATCAAGTAATGCTTGATCAAAATAAAAGCAGAATATTTGAAAGTCAAAAAAGTGAGTATACTTATAGAACGATTAACTCTGTAATTAAATCGTGTAATTATGCCAAAAACTATTTTAAAGATATTAATTTCAAAATTATAGTTACCGATGATAAATCAGAACAAAAAACTTTAGATAAAATTAACTCCATTCTAAATAAGAGTGATTTAGATACTAAACTAGTCAGTATTAAGAATGATGAATTTTTAGATAAAATTGAAAAATTAGACACTAATGGAAAAGAAATATCTAAAAATATGTTATCAAATATGCGAAATATATATAAATCCCTTGAAATCGCAGAAAGTGAAAATTCAGATTTATTCTATATTTTAGAAGATGACTATATTCATGAAAAAATGGCAATTTCTGAAATGTTATTTACCTACGAAAAACTTTCATCTCAGCTAAATAAAGAGCTTTTTTTATGTCCTGCTGATTACCCTTATTTATATTCAAATATTGAAAAAACTTCAGTATTTTTTGGAAATATGAGACATTGGAGACAAATCAATGAAACTTTGATCACATTTTTTACTAGTAAAAAAATGCTTCAAAAATACATGAAAGAACTTGTGTCTATGTGTACAAAAAGACATCACCCAATGGAAAAAAAATTACACGAAATATATGAAAAAGAAATTTGTTTATCTCCAATTCCATCACTTTCAATGCATTGCGCAAATGTAAATTCTATATATGGAATACCACCAAATTTTGATTGGAAAAAAGTTTGGGAAGAAAATGAGGTATAAAATCAAATAAAACAGCCCTTAATAAAAAATTAATTTTATTAAAGGCTGTCTAAGATAGACTTACTTATTGAATATTTCTTTAAGCGCTTTAGCAGGTAAAAACTTTACCTTTTGAGAAGCCGCAATCTGGATTTGCTCTCCAGTTCTTGGGTTTCTGCCAATTCTTGCTTTTCTCTTAGCTACTTTATAAGTGCCAAAACCAGCAATTTTAACTGCATCGTCATTTTTTAATGCATCTAAAATAGTGTTGGTAATAGTATCAAAAGTACGCTCAGCATCAGCTTTACTTTGGTTTAAAGAACCAGCCAATTTAGCCACTAATTGTTTTTTGTTCATTTTAGCTCCGGTTTTAAAGGTTATTTAGATACTTAACAAAATCCTTTATTTTTCAAGCTTTTTTTTAGTATATATTTAATTAATTCACACTATATCTTGTGCTAAAAAAGTATTGATTTTATTGGTTTTTTTTGTGTTTAAAAACCCTTTAAAATAGACCTAAATCTTTGAGGTCATTAAAAGTCGCAAAAAACATCAAAGATAGCAATAAAAACATACCGATTCGAAAGAATCCTTCTTGTGTTTTTTGACTTAATGGTCTTCCTAATATTTTTTCAAAACCATAAAACATTAAATGTCCACCATCTAAAAGAGGTATAGGAAACAAGTTTATTAAACCCAAACTTATAGAAATATAAGCCATCATACTTATAAAAGGAATAATACCAAACTCAGCAACTTGACCTGTCATTTTAGCAATTCTAATAGGTCCACCTAACTGAGAACTATCCCCACTACCAGTAAACATTGATCCCAAATATTTGAGTGAAGCAGTAATTACAAAATAAACTTCATTTATTGAATGATATAGCGCTTGGGCTGGTCCTAATTTAACATGATTAATTTCATTATTATATGGGCTTAACTTTATACCAACTATTCTTTTATTAATTTTATTTCCTAAATTGTCCTCAGATAAAACCATTTTTGGTTTTACTTTTAAAAGTAAATCCTGATCAAATCTCGATACTTTAAAATCAATATATTCAGATGTAGACATTGTAATTAATTTTGAGACATCAAGAATACTTTTTACTTCAGTGCCATCAATTTCAATAATTACATCATTTTTTTTAAGTCCCGCAACTTCAGCTGGGCTATCCTTTGTAACTTCATCAATCATTGCAGGAGTAAAATCCTTACCAATAAACATATAAATGAATAAAAATATGAAAATTGCTAAGATAAAATTAGCAATTGGTCCTGCAGCAACTATTAATGATCTCTGGTATAAAGGCTTTAAAGTAAATAATTTTTTTCTATCTTCTTCACTATATTTCTTAATTAATTCTTCTTGATCACTTTGAGAAAAAACATTTCTATCGCCAAAAAATTTGACATAACCACCTAATGGTATCCAGCATATCTTCCATCTGGTGCCAGATTTATCTTTCCAACCAAATATTTCCTTGCCAAAACCTATGGAAAAATCTGTAACTCCTACACCATATCTCTTAGCAAAATAATAATGTCCATATTCATGAATAAAAACTACTACAAGAATAAGAACTATAAACGGTATTACAAAGTTTAGCATTTCAAAGCACTCTACACATATTATTTTAATTTCCAACCCAATATAGGTAAAAATGTTGCGACAAAAAAAGAAGAAAATAACAAAGATTGAGTTAAAAATTCAGGAAATGAAGAAATTGGTAGTAAAATACCCACTAAAATAGATTTTGAAAAATCAGGACTTGGAAATAACAATAATCCTAAAACAAGTCCAAAAATGATCGATACATACGCATTTTTTTCATTAATTTTCTTATCATAAAAACCATAAAAAATAGTTAAAACAGCCGAACAACATAATAAATCTGCCAATAAAAAAAGATAAAGAATACTTAGTCCTTTTGAAGCAATAATAAATGCAACTAATGACAGAAATATTATAAATTGATTTGATAATTTTAAATAATCATTTTTAATATTTAATATCTTTTTTCCATCAACAATAACTAGACTTGAAATGGCATTTATTAATGTATCCAAACTACTAATTGTTAAAGATATGGCTAAAATTATAATTATTACCGAAATAGCTAACGATTGCTCTTTTAATATTAAAGAAAAAAAAGCAAGATCTGGAATAACGTTATTGTTTGCAGATACCGCTACTAGACCACTAAAACCCATAAAGAAAACAATAGGAATGATTATTAAAAAAGAAATTATAAGAGATTTTTTTAAAACATTATAATTTTTTGCAGCATAAACTCTTTGCCAATTTCCTTGGTGAAACAAATTAGTTGCAGCAACCGCAATAAAGAAAGTTAATCCAGCTGTAAAATTAGGTAAATAATTAGAGCTTAATAATATTGATTTATTTTCTTTTATGAAATTAAAGCTGAAATCGTTAGCATTTATTAAATATAAAAAAGAAAATAAAAGCAGAATTAAAATTACAAAAAACTGAATATTGTCAGTAAAAATAGAAGCTC
Organism: uncultured Pelagibacteraceae bacterium; assembly: GCA_902531885.1. Classification (GTDB taxonomy): domain Bacteria; phylum Pseudomonadota; class Alphaproteobacteria; order Pelagibacterales; family Pelagibacteraceae; genus Pelagibacter. The sequence continues at coordinate 104,383 of CACAFZ010000001.1, read as the reverse complement.
TTAAACCTCCATAAAGAGTATAGGTAAGTGAACTTAATATTACTATTAAAGCAGTTATCCATAAAGGTGTACCTGATATATAATTAACCAATATTGAAACAGCTGTTAATTCAGCAATGAGAAAAATAAACATATAAAAAATTGTTAAAAATAAAATTAATTTGAATAATTTTTTACCAAATTTTAATCGAACAACTTCAATTAAGGTTTTTCCTTTAGGAAATAGATTTCTAAATTTTTTGCCTAAGTAGATTAAAATAAATAAAGGAAATGCTGTACCAAGAGAATATCCAATGACGGCTCCTATCCCTCCCCACGTTGCCGCTGATGCTGGCCCAAATAAAATCCACGTTCCAAGTGCTGATGCTACTAAACTTGTAGTTAAAGATAATGTGCCGACATTTCTATTGGCTACTAAATAATTGTTTAAACCTTGAAACTTTTTTGAATAATGAATTCCAAATATTACAAAACTTAAACAAATTATTATTAATAAAATTAAAGTTAAGTTTTGATTGATTATATTTATTTGATCCATTTCTCCCTTTCTGAATTACCGGACAGGTTCTAAGAGTATATTCTCAGTCTTAAAGACACCCCTTTTATATTAATAATATATTATATTTTTTTTTTGATTTAAATTTTTTATTCAAATAAAAATAAGTATTTTATATGATTTTATTATCAGTTTTATTCTTTGTTACAGCAACAATCTATTCAAGTGTTGGATTTGGAGGTGGCTCAACTTATTTAGCACTTCTTTTGATATGGGGAGTTCCCTATCACATATTTCCTGCAATCGCTTTATTATGTAATATTTTTGTCGTATCTGGTAATTCTTATAATTACATAAGAGCTGGAAATCTTAATTTAAAATTATTACTACCTTACCTAATTGGATCAGTGCCATTAGCATTTATTGGTGGATCACTAGAAATAGATAAAAACTTATTTGAATTATTGCTTTTTATAGTTTTGTCTTCTGCTGGTGTTTTATTATTATTTAAATTTAAATCTTATGATGATAACGAAGAAAATTATAGAAAAATTCCATTAATTATTTCTTTTTTAATTGGTTGTTGTCTAGGATTTGTATCAGGAATTGTTGGCATAGGTGGTGGTATATTTTTAAGCCCAATACTTTTTTTATTAAGAGCTGGTAGACCAAAACATATAGTAACAACTGCATCATTATTTATTTTAATTAATTCTTTATCTGGAATTATTGGTCAGCTTACAAAAAATGCAGTTTTTAATGAAATAAGTAATTATTGGGTACTTTTGTTAGCCGTTATTATTGGTGGACAAATAGGTAACTTTTTGAACCTTAAAGTTTTTCCAACAAAAATATTAGCTTTATTAACTGCAGTATTAGTTATCTTTGTAGCTATTAGAATGGGACTAAAATTATCAATATTTCCGATTTAAATTTTTTAAGCTGTATTTATTAACAACCTTTAAATGATGAAGAAATATTTCTAATAAGATCAAAATATAAATCTTTTCCTGGATTTAAAGTAGCTCCTAATGGATCTAAAACGCCAGTTTTTATTTTCATATCTTTTGCAACAGTATTTATAATATCTGGATTAAATTGAGGTTCTGAAAATATACAGCTAACTTTATCGTGCTCAATAATCTCTCTAATTTCTGATAACTGTTCTGCTCCTGGCATGATATCTGTATTCACTGTAAATGCACCTAATACACTTACATTAAATCTTTCTTCAAAATATTGATATGCATCATGAAATACAATAAATGAAATTTCTTTATTTAGCTCACTCTTTACATCGCTAATAAGTTTATCAATATCTTTAAGCGCTTTATCTAAGTTACTTTTATAAATCGAAGCATTTTTTTCATCATTTTCTATTAAATGCTCGACCATTTCATTTAAAATTACTTTTGCATTAATAGGGTCTAACCAAATGTGTGGGTCATATTCTCCGTGTGCATGACCTTCGTGTCCGTGGTCATCATGATCGTCTTCTTTGTGGCCATCTTTATCATGATCGTGGTCATCGTGACCATCTTCTTTGTGGTCATCATGATCGTCTTCTTTGTGGCCATCTTTATCATGATCGTGGTCATCGTGATCGTCCTCTTTGTGACCATCATCGTCATGTCCGTGATCATCGTGCTTATCTTCTTTGTGACCATGGTCATCATGTTCATCAAAGATATTTTTTTCTCTAAATTTTAATTTTTGTAATCCTTTAATTTCTAATAACTCTATTTTTTCAGCTTTCTTAGCAATTGATTTCAATGGTTTTTCTAAAAAATTTTCTAATCCCTCACCTACCCAAAATATAAGATCTGCTTCTTGTAACATTTTTGCATGTGATGGTTTCATTGCAAATCCATGAGGTGAAGCATATCCGTCCACTATTAAGTTTGGAGTACCTACACCTTCCATTAAATAGCTAGCCAAGGAATGAATTGGTTTAATTGAGGCAACTACTTTTATTTCAGCATTTGCAGATGTAAATAGTGTTAAAAATGATAGAATTGACAGAATGAAAGGTAATTTTTTTAGATTTTTCATAGTTTTAAGTGTTAATTAGTTGTTATATTATAACAGTTTGTAATAATATAACAAATAACAAAGTCAAGTAATAAAATGAGCTCAGAAAAAAATACTTTAGTTAAATTAGAGAATGCTGGCTATTCCCAAAATAATAAGTGGCTTGTCAGAGGTGTATCACTAGAGGTTGAAAAAGGGAAAATTGTAACTCTTATTGGACCTAACGGTTCTGGAAAAAGCACAACTGCAAAAATTGCCTTGGGTATTTATAAAAAAATTGAAGGTAAAGTTGAAAAATATACCAAAAAAGTTGGGTATGTTCCTCAAAAGGTTTCAATAGACTGGACATTGCCATTAAGGGTTAATGACTTCATGGTGCTAACAGAAAACCTCAAAGATGATGCTATAAATGAGGCTTTATCTTTAACTGGTGTTGAACATCTTAAAAATAAAAATTTAGGAAATTTATCAGGTGGTGAATTTCAAAGGGTTTTACTAGCAAGAGCTATTTCAAAAAAACCAGAATTATTAGTCCTTGATGAACCTGTTCAAGGAGTAGATTTTACTGGGGAAATAGCTTTGTATGAACTAATTAAAAAAATATCAGATGAATTAAATTGTGGAATTTTATTAATATCTCATGACTTACATACGGTGATGAGTGCTACTGACCATGTTGTTTGTTTAAATGGACATGTCTGTTGCTCAGGCTCACCAATTGATGTTGCAAAGAACAATGAATATAAAGCTTTATTTGGCGAACAAGCTTCTCAAATACTTTCTGTTTATGAGCATAGACATGATCATGTTCATTCTAATGAGGGAGAAATAAAGAAAAATTAAAATGTTTGATGATTTTTTTATACGAGCATTAATTGCTGGAATTGGAGTTGCTCTAGTAACAGGTCCACTTGGTTGTTTTGTTGTTTGGAGAAGATTGTCTTATTTTGGAGATACACTTTCACACTCAGCATTACTTGGAGTTACCATTGCATATTCTTTTGAATTAAATATTGCGGTTTCCGTGTTTTTAATTTCGTCCATAATAGCGTTATTTTTAATTCAACTTCAAAAAAAAACTAATCTTCCAGGTGATGCCTTGCTCGGACTTTTAGCTCATTCTTCATTAGCTGTTGGATTGGTAGTAATTGGATTTTTAACGTTTATCAGATTTGATATTATGGGATTGTTATTTGGAGACATATTAGCTGTAACGGTTAAAGATTTAACTATTATATGGTTTGGTGGAGCATTAATTTTATTAGTATTAAAATTAATTTGGAAACCTTTATTTGCATCAACAGTAAATTATGAATTAGCTGAAGCAGAAGGATTAAACCCGGATAGAGCAAAAGCAGTATTTACAATTTTAATGGCAGCTATTATTGCAATTTCTATAAAAATGGTTGGTTTGTTATTAATCACTGGAATGTTAATTATTCCAGCTGCAATGGCTAGAAATATCTCTGACAATCCAAAAAAAATGGTACTGTTTGCAATAATTGGAGGTTTGCTATCAGTAATTATTGGGTTGTTCTCTTCACTGGAATTTAATACAGCATCAGGACCTTCAATAATAACAGCGTCTTTAATTTTATTTATACTTTCATTATTAAAAATAAAACAATCCATTCAATTGAAAAACTAATGAACAACTGGTAAAATATTAAAAATGCAAAAACAACAATACCTTACAAAAAATCAACAAATTGTTTTAGATCTTGTAGAAAAATCTTCTGAGCCATTAAAAGCTTATTCGATTTTATTTAATGTTCAGAAAAAAGGATTAAAAGCACCACTGCAGGTTTATAGAGCTTTAGATAAGTTGGTTGAAATAGGTAAAATCCATAAAATTGAAAGTAGAAATGCTTTTGTTGCATGTAAAAACTCTAGTTGCCAAGTTTCTAAAGCTACTGCTTTTTCAATTTGTGAAAGCTGCGAAAAAGTCACTGAAATAAACAACTCTAAGCTTTCTAAATATCTAACAAATTTTGAAGATAATTCTGGAATGAAATATAACAAATATAATTTAGAATTCTTCGGTTTGTGCAAAAAATGCAAAAATAAATAAATTGATCAAGTAAATACAACTTAAAGTATTAAATTTAAGATAGTCAATTTACTTACTAGACTTTTAAATAAGATAATATAATCAGGATGAATCGCCTCTCCATAAAAAATAATAATAAATTTAACTATAGATAAATAATCTCTCACACATTAAATAATCTTTATCGATATGAATCGATTAAAATTTAAAACAATAAAAATAAGGAATTCTCATTAAAAATATGGAACTCTCATTAATATATACAATAGTAGGATTTGGACTAGCAGGATGGTCTGTAATTGGAAATGACTCAATTCAAACATTGGGTACTTTTATTGCTTCAAAACAAAAGTGGTTTAAATGGTATACACTTGCTGCTTCAGCATCATTTGTAATGATACTAGCTCTTGGTTGGGGTTGGTATGCTTATGATGGTGATATCTCATATGGAAGGTTAACAAGAATACCTTATCAAGAAATTCAATGGTATCACGCTGTTGCTCCTGGAATACTTTTATTATTAACAAGAATTGGAATTCCAGTTTCTACTACTTTCTTGGTTCTTTCAGCTTTTGCATCAACTGTTGTTTTAGAAAAAATGTTAATGAAAAGTGTTGTTGGCTACGGTTTAGCTGCAGTAGTTGCTTATATTGCCTGGATAGTTGTATCAAAATTTATCAATGAAAAGTTTGATGAAGTAAGTGATAAATGGATTGGTTTCTGGCGTAACTCTGTTTGGGTAACTTCTGGTTGGTTATGGTGGGTTTGGCTATCACATGATGTTGCAAACATAGCTGTATATTTACCAAGACAATTAAGCCCTACTCTCCTGATTACTGTAATGGCTTATTTTACAGTCTTATTATTTTATATTTTTTATATTCATGGTGGTCCTATTCAAAAGGTAGTTTTGGATAAAACAGGAACTAGATATGCACGATCAGCTACTATTATTAATGTAATTTACGCGGCAGTTTTATTTTACTTTAAAGAATTAAATGATCTACCAATGTCAACAACTTGGGTGTTTGTTGGATTATTATGTGGTCGAGAATTAGCAATTTCAACAATGAATAAAGATTATAAATTTAAATACGTTTTCCCACTTATTGGTAAGGACTTTATAAAAATGATCTTTGGATTAAGTGTATCAGTTGGAATAGTGCTTGCTATTCACTATATAATTGTTCCAAAGGGGTGGTTTTAAAATAGTTTTAAACCGATTACTCCAACAAGAATTAATAGAATAGAGAATATCTTTGTTGGAGTAATCTTTTCTTTTAAAAAGAAATATCCAATAAATATGGAAAAAAATATACTAGATTCTCTTAATGCACCAACCATAGGAATTGGTGCTTTTGTAAAACCCCAAACAACAATAATATAAATTATATAAGATAAAGTTCCCCCAATCCAAAATATTTGTTTTCCTCTATTCATTACATTTTTAAATATGTTTTTTTGTTTTTTAATTTTAAGCACTATTGGAAAAAAAACTGCTATTAGAATAAATGACCAGCTCATATAAGTTATAGCTGACAAACTAATTCTTGCACCATATCCATCTACGATTGAATAAAGCCCAATAAAAAAACCTGTAATCAAAGAATATTGTATTATTTTAGAATTTTTTTTATTTTTTTGATCAAAAATTCCAAGGATCATAATTCCTGCACATATTAAAAAAATTGATAGAATTATTAAATTATCCAAAACCAAACCTAAAATTAATATTGAAATTAGTGTAGCAACCAAAGGTCCAAAACCTCTTGCTATAGGATAAACTTTTGTCAGATCTCCAATTTTATAAGAAGATAATAAATACCAATTGTATCCTTGGTGAATTAATGCGCTGGCAATTATATAAGGAATGCATTCTAAAGATGGTGCTGGTAATAAGATAATTGCAATGATTGATGCAGGAACGTGACCAAAAACAATTCCTGACACTGCAACTACTTTGTCTGGATGTTTTTTTACCATCCCATTCCAAACAGCGTGCATTACAGTTGCTAATAGAATTATAAAAAATACGTTTGTATCCATTAATTTATAAATATATTTAAGTTAATACTTAAAAACAAACAATATGATCAATATGAATTGGTCTTTTAATTCCAAATTTTTCATCTTTTTCATGCTGATGAATGTGGTGGGAATGAACAAAAACTGGAATTAGTTTTTTACTTCGGGTTCTAAGTGTGTAAATAAAGTTAGTCCCTCTAAATTTTCTATCAACGACATCCAGCTTTAGGTTGCTTTTATCATCATGTTCCAAGTCTTCAGGTTGCAACAATAGCTGCACATCTGAGCCTTTTGGATAATGTTTAATAAAATTGCCTTTTATTTTACCAAGGTCCTCATTTTCAAGGCTATTTTCACCAGTAACTTTTGCAGGAATAAGTATTCCTCTATTTAAAAAATTAACAACTTCAACTGAATTCGGGAAATGATAAACATTATAAGGATCGTCAAATTGCTTTAGTTTATCATTTAAAATTACTCCACATTTTGATCCTAGATAAAAGGCTTCATAAGAATCATGAGTAACAACAATGGTTGTTATTTTTAAATCATTTAAAAGCTTTTTTAGCTGAACTTGTATTTCTTCTTTAAAACTTTGATCAACATTTGATAATGGCTCATCTAACAATAAGAGATCTGGTTGCGTAACTAAAGATCTAGCAAGAGCTGCCCTTTGTGCTTCGCCTGCACTTATTTGGTGAGGATATTTGCTTAATATTTTTTCGATATTTAACAATTTGATTATTTTTTTAGGACTAATTTTCTTTTTCCCATTTAGCTTTTTTGCTTCTGCTCCTAAATTTATATTTTTTTCAATTGTATAATGAGGAAATAAACTATTTTCCTGAAATGATAGAGATATATTTCGATTTTCTGGTTCAATATGGTCTTTTGCAGATGACAAGGTTTTATTTTTAAGCTTTATTGATCCTGATTTAATTTTTTCTAATCCTGCAATTGTCCTAAGGATTGTAGTCTTGCCAACACCAGAAGGTCCCAAGAGACAAATTATATCTCCCTTGTTTTTAATATTAAAAGAAACGTTTTTTACTTTAGTCTTTCCTCCAGCTCTAAAACTAACATTTTTAATTTCTAAAAAATTATTACTCATTATTATCTCTTAAAATATATTTAGACGTAAGTAAAATAAAGATACTTGCAATAACTATCAAACATAATGATGGAACAGCTGCAGCCTCCAATAAATCCTCAGATGCAGAAATATATGCTGTAGTTGCGAAAGTTTCAAAATTAAAAGGTCTCAAAATTAGTGTAATTGGCAATTCCCTGACTATTTCTAGTGAAATTAATATAATAACAAATAAAAGTGAATTTCTTAAGTAAGGAACATGAATATTTAAAAAAGTTTTTGATTTAGAATATCCAAGAAGATATGCGCTCTCATCTACGGCAATATTCATTTTTTCATATCCTGATTTTATTCCATTAAAAGCTAATGAATAAAATCTTACAAAATAAACTAGAACTAAACCTAAAATCGAACCAATAAATATCTTTTTAATTGATAAAAATCCTAATTCTTTAATTATATTTTCATCAAACCACGCAATAAAAGTTATAAAAGCTATGGCAAGAATTACTCCTGGTATTGCATATCCAGAAATCGATAAAGTGGACAACATATTTAAAACCTTTTTATTTGAAACTCTATTTCCGTAATTGGATATTAAAGCAAAAAATATTAAGACTAAACTTGATAGAGAAACTAGGTATAAAGTATTTAGTAAAAGATCAATTATTTCTACGCCAATCAAATTTTCAGGAAATTTGATTGTCCAATACAACATTTGACTTAATGGAAATAAAAAACTTAAAAAAAATAAAATAAAACAAAATGAAAATGCAAAAAAAGATTTTGATCCGTAAAGTTTGATTTTTTCCTTTTTCTTAAAACCACCTTTTGTATCCAAATGATACCTGGCTTTTTTTCTAGATAAATTTTCAGTTACAAACAATATAAATATAAATAATAAGAGGAAAAAAGATATTCGGTTTGCAAATGCCAAGTCATCATATGTTATCCAAGCATTATAAATACCGGTAGTAAGAGTATTTACAGAAAAAAAATCTACTGCTCCAAATTCAGCTAATGTTTCCATTGCTACTAATGATAAACCAGCAACAATAGCAGGACGAGCGGCTGGTAATATTATTGAATAAAATGATTTAAATTTTGTAAAACCAAGGTTTTTACCTAATTCTATTAAGTTTTGTGACTGATACATAAATGACGATCTCGCAAGTATATATACATAAACATACAATGAGAAAGAGATTGATAAAATCAAACCAAACATTCCACTAAACTTTGGTATATGTTTATTGTAATTTCCATCTCCAAACAAAAATTTTAAGATTGTAAACGCGGTCCCATAATTTTCAAAAAAAGCGAATAAAGAATAAGCATATATATAAGGAGGTACTGCAAAAGATAATATTAGAGCCCATTTAAAAAAATTAGCACCAGGAAACTCATAAAAAGAAACTAAATATGCTGATCCAACTCCTAAAATGAATGTTAAAAATATAACTCCAATTAAAAGAGTTAGTGAATTAAATATATATTCGAAAAAAAAAGTTTCTTTAAGAATTGCAAAATAATTTGACGTATCTTCAAAAAAACTTGAAAAAACTGTTATTATTGGAATAGCTACTACAACAGAGATTAAAAAAGAAGAAATATACCAGGCATTTAGCTGTCTCATATTATAATCCGCCTTATAATCTGAAAGCTTTTATAAGTGCCTGCGAGAAAGGAGAACCTGTGCCGCAGGCACTAATTCAAGAAAGTATCTATAAATTAAAAACTTTTAGGATGTGCGGAACCTCCTTTGTTTCCAATTCATATAACTCTCTATCATTTATTCTGTTATTGATTTTTTTACACTCTGTTGCGCATGTAGGACATGACTCAGAAGATTTATTATAATCAATATCAGTAATAAATTCTTTTTTTACCACTGGTTATTTCCATCCAGCAGCTGTCATTACTTCTAATGCAGCAGCTTGATTTTTTCCGTAAGTAGAAACTTTTGTTTTTAGATCTTGTTTAAAATCTAATCCCAAGTTGTTTACTACTAGTGGACTTGGCGAAACACCACCAATCATTGGAAACTCAAAAGTATTATTTGTAAAGTGTTCTTGAGATTCAGGTGTTAGCAAAAATTCAACAAGAGCAATAGCGTTTGCTTTGTTTGGAGCACCTTTAACTAGAGCAGCACAACTAATATTCATGTGAGTTCCTCTACCATCTTGATTTGGAAAAAATGCTTTAACTTTTTTTGCAGCTTCCTGTTGTTCTGCGCCTTTTTTACCAGACAACATAAGAGCCAAATAATATGTATTAGCTACAGCTATGTCTGCTTCTCCAGCGGCTACTGCCATGATTTGAGCTCTGTCGTTTCCTTCAGATGGTCTTGCCATGTTAGCAACAACTCCCTTTGCCCATTCTGCAGTGGCTTTTTTTCCATTATTTGCAATTAATGAAGCTACAAGAGATTTATTGTAAATGTTACTTGATTTTCTAATTACTAATCTACCTTTCCATTTTGGATCTGCTAGACCTTCATAAGTCATTCCTGATAGTTCAGCACCAGTAACTCTTTCTGGTGAGTAATAAATTATTCTTGCTCGCTTTGCTACTCCTACCCAGTGTGATGTTCTAAAGTTTTTTGGAACTGATGATTTAATTGTCGGAGAAGTTAATCCACCTTGTGTCATACCTTTTGCTTGAAAAGCACCACATCTTCCTGCATCTGCAGTGATGTAAAGGTCTGCTGCTGAATCAGCGCCTTCCTCTATCATTCTTTTTTCTAATGCTCCTGATTTTCCGTTAATTAAATTTACTTTAATTCCAGTCGCTTTAGTAAACTTTCCATAAAGTTCAGCATCAGCTTTATAATGTCTTGCATTGAAAATATTTACCTCATTTGCGATTGCAAATGTGGATACAATCAATGAAAGAATTAAACTTAAAATTGATATTTTTTTCATTTTTACCTTTTTCCCCGCACTTTTGTTTATATATTATTGAAAATGATAACTATTATCAATGATAATAGTTATCAATCGCACTGATTGTCGCAGGTTGTATTAAAACTCCCACTCTGAGATTTTACTATAAAGGAAGTTTCTAAAAGCTTGAACCCTGGCAACATTTTTCATTGATTGAGGATATACAAAATGGGCCTCGGTTATGGGTCCTTCTATGTTAGGTAAAACCTTAACAATATTTGGCTGTTTTACTGTTAAATAATCTGGAAGTGCTGCAAGCCCCACTCCTGTTTGAACTGCTAAAAGTAGGCCATATACACTATTTACCTTCATAACAGTTTTTCTCTTTTTATTATCTTTCATTCCAAGTTTTAATGCCCAATCAGGATTATAAACTGGAGAAGGTGCACCTTTACCAAAAGATATGAATTTATGCTTATTTAAATCATTAATAGTTTTTGGATATCCAAATTTTTCTAAATATTTTGGTGATGCATATATATGGTAATTAATATCTATAAGTTTTTTCTGAATATAATTAAGCTGCTTCGGTCTTCTCATAAAAATTCCAATGTCTGCTTGTCTTGTGCTTAAATCTAATTCTTTGTCATCAAATATAAGTTCAACCTCAATTTCAGGATTTAATTGCATAAATTCCTGAATTCTAGGCGTCAACCATGTTGTTCCAAAGCTAACTACTGTTGTAACCGTTAGTTTTCCTGAGGGTTTGTCTTTTTTATCACCCAGTGTTGTTTCTACTTCTTTAAGCTTACTTATTACTTCATGAGCAGTTCTAAAAACATACTCACCATTTTCAGTCAACGTAAGACCTCTTGCATGTCTTTCGAATAATTTTACTTTTAATTCTTCTTCTAAAGATTGGATTTGTCTACTAATTGCAGATTGGCTTAAATTTAAATTTACAGTAGCATTAGTAAAACTTCCTGCTTCTGCTACAGCATGAAATATTTTTAACTTATCCCAATCCATTATTTATTTACATCAACTACAATTCTACCTGATGTTTGACCTTTAAGCATTTGAGGAAATATATCTAATAATTCTTTCATGCTTACAATTTTTATAGTTTCATTTAGAAGGTTAAAATCTATTAAGTTTGGTACCTGACTCCAAACAAATTCTCTTCTTTTAAGGCTTACTGCTACAGAATCTATTCCCCAAAGTTTTACACCTCTTAAAATAAAAGGCATTACACTAGTACTTAATTTAATACCACCAGCATTTCCACATGCCGCAACAATTCCTGAGTGCTTAGTTTGAGAAATTGCATGAGCTAAAATATTTCCACCTACTGTGTCAACAACCCCATCCCAAACACCTTTTCCTAAAAGTTTAGGCTCGCCCTCAAATTCTTTTCGATCAATAATACTTGATGCTCCTAGTTTTTTTAAGCTATCAGATTTATCCATTTTTCCAGTAACAGCAGTAACATTGTAACCAAATTTAGACAAAACCATAATAGCGATAGAACCAACTCCACCTGTTGCTCCAGTTACAAGAACGTCTTTTACTTTTTCACCTAATAAAATTTCTTCTCTTGCTTTGATTGCAAAAGCACACATTAAAGATGTAAAACCTGCAGTGCCAAGTATCATTGCCTCTTTAGTAGAAATGCCTTTTGGTAATTTAACTAGAAAATCTTTTTTTACTTTTGCAAATTGTGAGTATCCACCATGAGAAATTTCTCCAACTCTACATCCTGTAATAACAACTTCATCTCCTTCTTTAAAGTTATCAGCATTACTTTCAACAACTTTACCTGAAAAATCAATTCCTGGTATTCTCGGAAATTCTTTTACAAGTTTTCCACCATTGTTTAATATTAGTGCATCTTTAAAATTTAAATCTGAATAATCAACTTTAACTAAAACATCTCCCTCTAAAAAATTTTTATCTACTTCTTTTATTTCCCTTGAAAATTTTTCACCATCTTGATTGATTATGATTGCTTTAAATTTATCCGACATGACTTTTAATTTTGAAAAATTTACTTACTTATAAATCTTAAATATCTATTTTGATAACTTAAATCTTCCTTAAATTTTCCTAAATAATAATTTGTAATTGTTGTTGCTTGTTCTTTTTTTATTCCTCTCATGGTCATACATTGGTGTGTAGCATCAATAGATACAGCAACACCTTTAGCATCCAAGGCTTGCATTAAAGTAGTTGCTATTTGCATTGTTAGTCTTTCTTGAGTTTGTAATCTTTTTGAAAAAACTTCAACTACTCTTGCTAATTTACTTAATCCTACTACTCTTTGTTTAGGAATATAAGAAACATGTGCAACTCCAATTATTGGGGCCATATGGTGTTCGCAATGACTTTGTAGTGAAATATTTTTTTGAATAACCATGTCATCATATCCTTGAACATCTCCAAATGTTTTTTGTAAAATTATATTTGGGTCTTCGCTATAACCTTTAAAATATTCTTTAAACGCTTTAACTAATCTTTTGGGCGTTGATTTAAGGCCTTCTCTATTTGGATTTTCTCCTATCCATTTTAAAATTTTTATAAATGCTTCTTCAGCTTCCTGTTCGGAAATCTTTTCTTTCGATAGTTCTTTTTCAATGTCTTTAACTAATTTCATAAGTCGTTTTATATATATATCTTTTTGTAATTTTAAATATTTAATATATCATCTAATGTGCTAATAAAACGCACCAATATGTTTAAAAAACGCGAAAATGTTAAAGAAATAGAAGAAGGAAAGTTGTTATCTCCAAAGTTTGATAATGATGGACTTATTCCCGTCGTAACAACATGTTTTAACACTAAAGAAATCTTAATGCATGGATATATGAATGTTGAGGCACTTAAAAAAACTATAGAAACTAAAGAAGCTCATTATTGGAGCAGATCAAGAAAAGAAGTTTGGCACAAGGGTGCTACAAGTGGATTTATTCAGAAAGTAAAAGAAATCAGAATTGACGATGATCAAGATTCAATATGGATGTCTGTAGATATTGGAGATGGAGCTAGTTGTCATGTTGGCTATCGTTCATGTTTTTATAGATCAATACCAATGGGAAAAATAGATAACGGAAGAAAAATAGAAATGAAATTTGAAGAAAACGAAAAAAAATTTGATCCCGATGTTGTATATAAAGGTAAACCTAATCCCACAAAAATCTAATGTCTGAAAAGCAAAAAAATGTTTTAGGAGAAGATTTAGAAGAATGTTCATTAGATCCTATAACAGGATGGTTAAGAGATGGATGTTGTAATACTGACAAAAACGATCATGGAATTCATACTGTTTGTGCAAAAGTAACTAATGATTTTTTGGAATGGTGTAAAGAAGCTGGTAATGATTTAATTACCCCTCACCCTGAGTTTGGATTTCCAGGATTAAAAGAAGGTGACAGTTGGTGTGTATGTGCGGGATGGTATGCTAAAGCTATCGATGCAGGAAAGGGTTGTCCAATATACATAAAAAGAACTCATGAAAAAACTTTAAAGCTAATTTCTATTGAAGATTTAAAAAAACACGCAATCGATCTATCATAAAAATGAATATTTTTTCTTCTGAAAAAGTTTTTGATCACCATAATAAAACAATCTTTGTAAAAGATACTCCTTACCAACATTCGCACATAGAAAATTTTTTACCTGATGATTTAATAGAAAAAGTAAGTGAAAATTTTTCTTTTCCAGAAGGACTTGGACCAAGCAGTGATGCATTATTTCAAAAAACAAAAAGAGGATTAGATGATTATAAGCAATTTCCTAAATCTATTCAAAATTTTATCGATCATTTAAATTCTGAAACATTCGTAAAGATTTTAGAAAATAAATTTAAAATCCCAGGTTTAATACCAGATCCAACTTTATTTGGTGGTGGAATGCATGAGTCTAGAAAAGGTGGTTATCTTAAACTTCATTCAGATTTCATCTATATTAGGAAAAGAAAAGTAAAGAGAATGTTAAATCTACTAATTTATTTGAATAAAAATTGGAATAAAAGCTGGGGTGGTGCAATAGAATTATGGGATCAAAAAATGGAAAATAATTTTTTAAAAGTATATCCACATATTAATAACGCTGTAGTATTTAGAACTGATACAGAGTCAAATCATGGATTTCCTGATCCAATTAAATGTCCTGATAATGAAGGTAGAAAATCTATTGCGGTCTATTATTATATTAAGGAAAATTCTTTTTTTAGAAGAACAAAATATTTCTATGCTCGTTGGAAAAGAAGACCAGGTGTAGATGAGCCTAAGTTTGGGGATAATAGAAATATTATAGAAAGATTTAAAAATAAATTTTTGTTTAGATTTAAATAAAATTACATATTACCATATTTAGGTCCACCACCACCTTCGGGTGTTACCCAGGTAATATTTTGGGAAGGTTCTTTAATATCACAGGTTTTACAGTGTATGCAGTTTTGTGAATTTATAACAAATTTTGAAACATTATTCTCAACTTGAACTTCATAAACTCCAACTGGGCAATATCTTTGAGCAGGCTCATCATATTTATCAAGTGTATATTTTATTGGTAAATCAGGGTTTTTTAACTTTAAATGTACTGGCTGGTTATCTGCATGATTAGTTCCAGTTAAATAAACTGAACTTGTTTTATCAAAAGTAATAATGTTGTCTGGTTTGGGATAATCAATTTTGGGCATATCTTTTGCTAATTTTAAAGTGTCATGGTCAGCATGTTTGTGTTTCAAAGTAAAAGGTAATTTTCCTCTAAATAAAATTTGATCAATGCCAGTAAAAATTATTGCTAAAAATAATCCCCAGCTAAAACTTGGTTTAACATTTCTTGCGGCATGTAATTCTTTATATACCCAACTTTTTTTAAATTTATCTTCATAATTAGAAAGATTTTTTTTATCATTTATATAATCAATTATTGTTTCTGCAGCAATCATTCCGCTTTTCATTGCAGTGTGTGATCCTTTTATTTTTGGCATATTTAAAGTTCCTGCATCACAGCCAACTAGTAGTGCCCCAGGCATAAACATTTTCGGAAGACTTTGTAATCCTCCTTCTATTAGTGCTCTAGCTCCATATGAAATTCTTTTTCCACCTTCAATTATTTTTTTAATTGCTGGATGAGTTTTAAATCTTTGAAATTCATCGAAAGGAGAAAGATGCGGATTTTTATAATCCAAACCTATTACATATCCAAGGAAGACTTGTTTGTTTTCTGCATGGTATATAAAACTTCCACCATAAGTATTTTTATCTAACGGCCAACCTGCAGTGTGCATGACCATTCCTTCTTGATGATTATTGTCTTTTATTTCCCAAATTTCTTTAAAGCCAATTCCATATTGTTGTGGATCTTTTCCTTTATCTAATTCAAATTTTTTAATTAATTCTTTTCCTAAATGTCCTCTACATCCTTCTGCAAAAACTGTAACTTTAGCATGGAGCTCCATACCAGACTCGAAACTATCTTTTTTATTTCCTTCTTTGTCTAAACCCATGTCTTGAGTTGCCACTCCTTTCACAGATCCATCTTCATGATATAATATTTCACTCGCAGGGAATCCTGGAAAAATTTCTACTCCTAAACCTTCTGCTTGTTCTGCTAGCCATCTACAAAGGTTTGCTAAACTTATAATATAATTTTTATGATTTTGTTGAACTTTTGGTAGCAACCAAGTTGGCCAACTTAATGATTTGGTTTTTCCTAAAAATAAAAATTTTTCTTTTGTTACTTTTGTTTTAATTGGTGAGTTTAATTCTTTCCAATTTGGAATTAATTCGTCAAGTGCTCTAGTTTCAAAAACATTTCCTGATAAAATATGGGCACCAATTTCTGACCCTTTTTCTAAAATACATACATTCAAATCTGATTTAAGTTGTTTTAATTTTATAGCCGTGGCAAGACCTGATGGTCCACCTCCAACTATTACAACATCATATTCCATTACTTCTCTGGACATAATGATATTTTTTTACAGTATTTGTTATTTTTGTATAGTATTTAATTTGTTCAATTCTTCTAAAAATTGTGGAAGAGCTTCAAATAAATCTGCTTCTAAGCCGTAATCTGCAACACTAAATATTGGTGCTTCACCATCTTTATTTATAGCTACAATTATTTTGCTTTCTTTCATTCCTGCTAGGTGCTGTATTGCACCAGAAATTCCTACTGCAATGTACAGATCTGGGACCACTACTTTGCCAGTTTGACCTACTTGGTGGTCATTTGTAATGTATCCTGCATCTACTGCAGCTCTTGATGCTCCTACTGCAGCATTTAATTTATCAGCTATAGCAGTGATTAATTTAAAGTTATCTGAATTTTGCATTCCTCTACCACCTGAAATAACTACCCTAGCAGTTCCAAGTTCGGGTCTATCCGATTTAACTTCTTCTCTTTTAATAAATTTTATTTGTTGAAAAGCTTCAGCAGCTTCACCTTTAACAATTTCTGCTGATCCACCAGATGTAGCAGCAGGATCAAAAGAAGTGGGTCTTATAGTAATACATTTTTTTTGATCTGTACTTTTTACAGTTGCAAATGCATTGCCAGCATAGATTGGCCTTAAATAAGTATCTGGTGAAATAACTTTTATTATATCGCTAACTTGAGACGTATTTAATAAAGCTGCAACTCTAGGCATTAAATTTTTTCCAAAAGTATTAGCTGAACAAATAATATGAGAATAATTTTCTGCATGTTTTACTATTACAGGAGTAAAGTTTTCAGCTAAGTAATTTTCATAAATTTCATTATCAACATGAATAACTTTTTTAACATTTGGAACGTTCGCTAAAGTTTTCGCAACTTCATCTGCTTTACTACCAATTAATAAAACATGAAGATCTTGGTCTATTTGGCTAGCAGCAGTTATTGCATTTAATGTAAATGGTCTTACTTCTTTATTATTATGTTCTGCTATCAATAATGCTGACATTAAATTACCTTTGCCTCATTTTTTAATTTTTGAACTAATTCTGCAACATTTGCGACTTTGATACCTGCTTTTCTTTTTGGTGGTTCTTCAACTTTAATTTGCTCAATTCTTGATTTAATATCTACACCTAAATCACTAGCATTAATTTGTTCCAAAGGTTTTTTCTTTGCTTTCATTATATTAGGCAAAGAAGCGTATCTTGGTTCATTTAATCTCAAGTCACATGTTACTATTGCAGGAGTGTTTACTTCAATTGTTTCTAAACCTTCGTCAACCTCTCTTGTTACTTCTAACGATTTATCTTTGACGTTTATTTTTGAAGCAAATGTTGCTTGAGGCCAATTCAAAAGCGCTGCAAGCATTTGTCCGGTTTGATTGCAATCATCATCAATGGCTTGCTTGCCCATGAAAACTAGATCTGGTTTTTCTTTTTCAACAATTTTTTGAAGTATTTTTGAAACTGCTAATGGTTCTAATATTCCTTCTGACTTTACATGAATACCTCTATCAGCACCAACAGCTAAAGCTTTTCTAACGGTTTCTTGTGCTTTGTCTTCTCCAATAGTTACTGCAACAATTTCTTTTCCTTTGCCAGACTCTTTTATTTTTACTGCCTCTTCAACTGCATTATCATCTGGAGGATTAGTTGACATTTTAACATTGTCTGTAACAACGCCAGTTCCATCTTCTTTAACTCTAACTTGGACATTGTAATCAATTACTCTTTTTACCGCGACTAATATTTTCATTATGCTCTTAACAATTTATTTTCTGGATCGTAAGGACTTTCATCTAAAATAGTAGCGTCGTGCATTTTTCCCAAAATATCAATTTTAAATTTTTGACCAGTTGTCGCAAGTTCGGGTTTTACCATTCCTAGAGCTATTGATTTATTTAATCTAAAGCCAAAATCTCCTCCTGTTGCTCTACCAACAACTTTATCATTTTGATAAATTGGATTATTCCCCAATACATCAGCATCAGCTATATTGTGTACTTCGAATGTTACTAATTTGTTATTAAAACCTTTTTCTCTCCATTTATTTAAAGCTTCTAAACCTATAAATTTTCCTTTATTTGGATGAATAAACCTATCTAAACCAGATTCGTAAGGCGAATATTCAATAGATAGCTCGGTTCCAACAAGTTTATAAGACTTTTCAACACGTAAACTGTTCATTGCTCTAATACCATAAGGCTTTAATCCTAAATCTTTTCCAGCTTCCATTAATTTATCAAAAATATGATTTTGATATTCCATTGGATGATGAAGTTCCCATCCTAATTCTCCAACAAAGTTAACTCTCATAGCATTAACTGGTGCATAGCCTATGTTCACATTTTTTGAGCTTAACCACTTGAAGTTTTCATCTGAAAAATCATCTTTAGAAACTCTTTTCATCAATTCTCTTGCTTTAGGACCTGAAACAACCAATACCCCTATGCTATTAGTTAAATTTTCAAATTGAACCGATCCATCTTTTGGCATCCATTTTAAAATCCAATCATGATCTAATCTTTGAAAAGCTCCTGCAGATACTAAATAAAAACTATCTTCTGCTTCTCTCATGATGGTAAATTCAGAGTGAACGCCACCTTTTGTATTAAGCGCATGACATAAATTAATTCGCCCAACTTTTTTTGGTAATTTGTTAGCAACTAAATAATCCAAAAACTCCTCCGCTTTAGGTCCTTTAATTCTACATTTTGCAAATGCTGTCATATCTAACAACCCAACATTTTCTTTAACATTTTTGCATTCTTTTTCTACAGCTTTAAACCATTTTGATCGTCTGAATGACCAATCATCTTTTTGTTCCATTCCGTCAGTTGCAAAAAAGTTAGCTCTTTCCCATCCAAATTTTTGACCAAATACTGCTCCTAAGTTTTTCAATCTGTCATAGCATGGTGCCGTTCTTAAAGGTCTTGCTGCACCTCTTTCTTCATCTGGATAGTGAATGATAAATACGTTTCGATAAGCTTCTTCATTTTTTTCTTTTAAATACGATTTAGTTGCATAATCTCCATATCTTCTAGGTTCAACTCCAAGCATATCAATTGTTGGTTCTCCATCAACAATCCATTCTGCAAGTTGCCAACCTGCGCCACCTGCTGCAGTAATTCCAAAACTATGACCTTCGTTAATCCAAAAGTTTTTTAAACCCCAAGCAGGGCCAACAATAGGATTTCCATCTGGTGTATAACAGATTGCACCATTGTAAACTTTCTTAACTCCAACTTCTCCAAAAGCAGGAACTCGATGAATTGCACCTTCAATATGAGGAGCAAGTCTTTCTAAATCTTCTTGAAACAATTCATATTCTGAATTCTTTGATGGTCCATCTACATAACAACAAGGTGCACCATCTTCATAAGGTCCTAATATTAAACCTCCTGCCTCTTCTCTCATGTACCATCTGCTATCACTATCTCTAAGAACTCCCATTTCTGGAAGGCCTTCTTTTTTTCTTTTCTGTATTTCTGGATGAGGTTCGGTAACTATGTATTGATGTTCTACTGGAATTACTGGAATGTCTAATCCAACCATTTGACCAGTTTGTCTTGCAAAATTTCCTGAACAAGACATTACATGTTCACATTCTATTGCACCTTTGTCAGTTTCAACTACCCATCCATCTTTTGTTTGTTTAATTCCTGTAACATTTGTATTTCTATAAATTTCTGCTCCTTTATTTCTTGCACCAGTTGCTAGAGCTTGTGTTAAATCTGCGGGTTGAATGTATCCATCTTCTGGATGTTGAATTGCACCAATTAAATCTGAAGTATTACATAAAGGCCATATTTCTTTTACTTGGTCTGGAGTTAAAAATTTATAATTAACTCCAATAGTCTGCGCTACACCTGCATACTGATGGTATTCATCCATTCTATCTTTTGTGCTAGCCAACCTAATGTTTGATACGACACTAAAACCTACATTTTTTCCTGTTTCTTCTTCCAAAGTTTTATAAAGATCAACCGCATATTTATGTAGTTGTCCTACAGAATAACTCATATTAAAGAGTGGCAATAATCCAGCTGCATGCCAAGTTGAGCCTGAAGTTAATTCTTTTCTTTCAACAAGTACTACATCTGACCAACCTTTTTTAGCTAAATGATAGAGGGCACTTACTCCAACTACTCCACCTCCTATTACAACTACTTTTGCTTTAGATTTCATCTTGGAATTTCTACTAAATTTTTATTATTAACGAAACAAAATTATTTTATATTGAAGAGCCTAAAGACACAGGCTGAGAGACTGCTGTTGTTAACCAACAGTCTTTTAAAGGTCCTTGATTGATATATTTTTCAACCTGCCATTTAAATTTATAATAAGTTTTATCTGAATCTAAAATAGTTACTAGGAAAGTTGCTACGTTTTCATTTAAATAAACTTGCTCAATCTGGTGCTCTTTGTGTCCTAATAACATATAATAAGAATCTCCTTTTAACATTTTTTTAAATTTTTCTAAAGGTCCTGTGTATTTTTTATTTTTTGGATGAGCAAATTCCCAAGTTTGTTCAATTCCAACATCTGAATAAGGGTCGTTATTATTCATCAAACCCTTAAGCTGAATTTTCACAACTTGGTCAGGCTCAATTTTTTTACTAGGTTTTATTACATCGGAAAATGAATTTGTCGTAAAAATAATAAAAAAAATAAAATAGCTAATTAATTTGTTCATATATTTTTTACTGTTTTTTTAACGTCTTCTAAGAATTTTTTTCTCTTTTCATCACTTACAAATGGTACCGCAAAATATCTTTTATATATTACATCTGTTATTCCACATATATTAAAGACTCCTCTTCTAAGTCTTTTAGTAGGCATATTTAAAAAAAATGTTCTTATTGCGAATTGAGGAGATCCATAAGTGCAAAATACAATTGCTTTTTTTCCTTTCAAGTTTCCCACGGGATAACCATAATTACCAAACAATTTTTTAAAACTAAATGCCCAGGGTGGAGCCAATACTTTATCAATCCATCCTTCAAGTATTGCTGGCATTCTAAAGTTCCAGATAGGTGCAACTAAAGTAATAACATCACATTGTTCAATTCTTTTTCTGTGATCTAAAACTTCAGATGATGGTTTTTCACCTGCAAATACTGGATCAAATTTTTCCTTATATAAATCTACGCAATCAACTTTATGACCATTCTCTTCTGCTGCCTTTATAAATGTATCTTTTATTGCTGCATTAAAAGATTTGTCATTATAATGACTATAAACTAAAAAAATTTTTTTCATGATTTCCAAATTTTATTTAATTTTTTTTCTCTTCCACAAGCATTTTTATACTTAAGATAGTTTAAAAATTTTTTTTTATAATAATCTTGATGATATTCTTCTGCTTTATAAAATTCATCAAATTTTCTTATGAATGTAACTACCTTTTTATTAAATTTCTTCTCTAATTTTACTATTGATCTCTTTATATCGTCCTTTTGATCAATTGTTTTATAAAATGCAACTGATCTATAACTATATCCTACATCGCAAAATTGGCCTCTTGAATCAAAAGGATCGATATTAATCCAAAAATGATCTAGCAGGTCTTTAAAATTAATTTTATTTTTATCATAAATAATCTCAACAACTTCAAAGTGCCCCGTATTTCCGTATGTAACTTCTTCATATGTTGGATTTTTTGTATTACCACCTGAATAACCTGAAATTACCTGAATCACTCCTTCTTTTTTTTCAAATGATTCTTCCATACACCAGAAACAACCACCTGCAAAATATGCTTTATCAAGATTCTGGGCGAATACTGATGTTTGAAACAAAAAAAGGAAAAATAAAATTTTTTTCACTATTTTTTTAATACTGGAAATACTGGGTTAGATTTTTGAAATAATTTTTGGTATTCTTGTTTAATACATTTGTTATCTATGTACTTTACATCAGCTTCCTCAGAAATTTTCTTAGCTTCCTCATTCTGAATTCCATACTGCAGCCACAGAGTTTTAGCTCCAATTTTAACGGCCTCTTTAGCAAAACCTGGTGTTTCTTTTGATGGTCGAAATACATCGACTATGTCTATTTTTTCAGAAATATTATCTAAACTTTCAACTACTGTTTCTCCATTTATAACTTCTCCTTTAGCAAAAGGGTTTACAGGTATTACTTTATAACCAAAATCTTGCATATATTTCATAACAACATTTGCTGGTTTTCTTTTTAAGTTTTTTGGATCTTCGCCTTTCTTTTCGGAACTTACACCGATCATTGCAATTGTTTTAGAATTTTTTAGAATTTCTTTTACTTGATCATCGTTCATTTATTTTTCCATTTAGGTTTTCTTTTGTTTAAAAACGCCGATATACCCTCATGAGCATCAACAGACATCATGTTTAAAGTCATCGCTCTGCTTGTATATGCGTAAGCTTTTCTTAATGGCATTTCTAATTGTTTATAAAAAGCTTGTTTTCCAATTTTAATTGTTAAATTTGATTTGGATGCGATTGTTTTTGCAACTTTTAAAACTTCCTTATTAAGTTTCGATTTTGAAAAACAATCATTAATCAATCCTATTTCTTTTGCATATTTTGCATTAATGGGTTCACCAGTTAAAAGCATTTTCATCATTCTCTTTCTGCTAATTTTTCTACTAACGGCAACCATTGGTGTACTACAGAATAATCCAATATTAACTCCAGGAGTTGCAAATGTTGCATTAGTAGTGCTGTAAGCCAAGTCGCAACTTGTTGCTAGTTGGCATCCAGCGGCATAAGCTGCTCCATGCACTTTTGCTATAACTGGTTTTCTTCCTTCAACTATTTGGATCATTAATTTTGAGCAAAGATTAAATAGTTTGAGATATTTTGATCTTACTTTTAAAGATTTTACTTCTTTCAGGTTATGACCTGCGCTAAAGCCTTTTCCAGCTCCATTCAAAATTATTACTTTTGTATTGTTGTCTTTATCAAGTTTTTTAAAAGTATTTAAAAGAGATCTTAAAGTTGCAAAAGATAGAGAATTATATGTTTTTGGATCGTTTATTGTTATATTTTTTATGCCGTTACCCAAATTTTTGACCAAGACATTCATGATATTTTATTACTATCATTTTCTTATCTTGTCTTCATATTTTTTTCTTAACTTCTGAAGTTTAACTAAATATTCATCTCTAATTTTTGATAATTGTTCTACTGATTTGCCTTTTGCTTGGTTTCTAGTGCCAATAATAACTCTCGATGAAAGTTTTTTTGAAAGCTTTGGAGCTTTCAGTTTTGTCCAAGGTAATTTTAACGCAGGTCCAAATTGTTCTAACATATGTTTCATACCAGCTTTACCACCTGCTAAATGAAATGTTAGGAAGGTTCCCATTAATGACCATCTTAGGCCAGGACCATCTTCAATTGCTCTATCTAAATCTTTTGTAGTAGCATATCCTTCATTTACTATATGTAATGCTTCTCTCCATAAGGCTTCTTGGAGTCTATCTGATAGATAACCTGGTAATTCTTTTTTTACCATGATTGGATTCATCGAGATAGATTTGTAAAATTTATTAGCTACATTCAAAAACTTACTTTTTGTTTTTTTACCTGGAACAATTTCAACGCCAGGGCACATATAAACTGGATTAAATGGATGCGCTATCATGGTGCGAGCTGGATTTTTACATTTTGAATATATTCTTGTTGGAAGTAACCCAGATGAACTTGATGAGATTATAGCATTTGGTTTTGCATAATTACCAATCACGTTCATCAGCTTTGTTTTGATTTTATAATTTTCAGATGCACATTCTTGGATAAAATCTGCTTCCTTTAAGGCTTCTTCAATTGAAGTAACATAAATAAAATTTTTTATATTTAATTTTTTTTTATTGAATAATTTTTTTACATAAGGCCAAGTACGTTTTATCTCTGCAATTATTCTCTTTTTTAATTTAAGATCTTTATCAAATGCTACAACTTTTTTATTATGAGCTAAAAATCTAATTATCCATCCAGTTCCAATTACCCCTGTGCCAACAACAGCAACATTTTTAATATTGCTTTTCATCTTTTAGAAATTTTTTCGTGTAATTTTTTTATCTTGTCACTTGCAGAAGTCTGAAATATTGCAGGACATATTGCGTGAATTATTGCTTGGAAACCTCCTATAATCATTAAGCTACTAACACTAAATGCAACTTTAAAATGTTTAATATAAGTCTCGTTTACTAAATCTAAATGCTCTTTAGATTTTTTTATCATAATTAATTCTCATATCAATCTGCTAGGCCATCTGATCTAGCAACATTTCTCTCTAAATGAATTGGTAACACTTTACCATAAATTGCTTTTGAATGTTCTGGAGTGTTTACTCTCCAGGGATCTAAAACATAAGCTGGTATGCACATGTATCTTGATTTTTGCCCTTCTATTTTTGTAACTCTATGTAAAGTAAATCTTCCTTTAAATATTTGCAGATCACCTGGTTCTAATTTTAATTGTTTAACTCGTGCTCTATCACCATTTAAAACTTTTTTAACTTCGTCAAAATTTTCATTACCAGGTTCTCTTATATTTGGGCAGTATTCAAATATTCCACCTTTCTCTGGTTTTTGAATCATTAAGCTTAATGTAAATTCACAACTATCAAAATGCCAAGGAAGTATTCCTTCAGGCTCCATAACATTATAAGCATGACAAGCTAAAGGATCAGCCCATCTATATATTGGAGAAACTCCTAAACATGCAGATACAAATTTTAAAAGTTCATCTGTTTCATAAAGATATTTCATTTCAGAATTTTTAGGAAAACAATCAGAATTTAAATATCCGTTATATCTATTCATAAAAGTTCTTTTTGGATGATCCTTAGGTAATTTTGGATCGTCTTCAGCATACAAATAAGCATTTATACTTTCTTTAGACATATAAACCTCATTTAACTGTTTTTCTAATTCTGAATTCATTATCTCTAATGATTTTGGTAAAATGAAATTAGGAATAGTTGAACAACTAAATTGGTCTAGTTCTTCTTTGCATCTTTTAATTAAATTTTTAATTATTGGAGAATTTAAGTCATAGATTGGATATTTTTCTAAATCTACTATCGACTTAAGTCTTTCGTTCACTTTAAATCTCCGTCCTCTCGCATCTTAGCTCTAATTTTAGTTGCTGAAATTTTTTGTATTTCTTCAGGCATAACTATTTCTTCTATTTTATAACCAACACCTCTGCCGTAACAAATGTTAGTTATATTTGGTACTAGAATGATTTTAAATCTACCCTCATATTTTGGATTTAATCTTTCTTCTATTTTTTTTTTAACTGTTTCAAAATCAAAAGGATTATCATCTACTCCTTGTACATCTCTAATTTGAATACAAACTTGACCAGTTTTTTTTATGATTTCTTCAAATAAAGCATAATGACCATCGTGGAACGGTTGCCATCTTCCTAGCATTTGTGCTGTTGGTTTTTTGTTATCCCATTTGTAGCTCATAAGAATTTCAGTTTATTCCTAATAAAAAAAAATTAAAAGACTTTATTTAAATTTATACTTGCCTCTTTATTTTTTCCTAAATTCGTTAAATCGTTGTTTAAATTAAAGCTAAAATCATACTCGTTAATATTTTTCTTTATTTCAAATTGAGACATTAAGTTTTCTGAGCCATTAATTGAAAATGCATACTCAGTATCTTTTTGAGGTAAATATCCTAAAGCAATATATATATTATCCGTATACCCTGAGCCGAAAGCATGGTTTCTCTCATATATTACAAAAATACTATAATGATCTGGAAAAATTATATCAAAACCAATCTCGCCGTTAAGATTGTGTAATGCGCCAGTATGTAATGTATCATTCAATGAATAACTATCATCTGAAACATAAGTGTATTTAAAGCTAGATGAACGATCTATATCAGCTACATATTCCAATTTACCATGTCTTTTTAAGGTGTATTTATCATTTGATAAATCTTCTACCAGTGCCATAGCTGTTCTTAACTTTCTCGTTCGAATATGTTGATCTTCAACTTTAATAGCTCCGGCACCTTCTTCTCTGTATCCATTTAAAATAGTGTGTCCAAAATTAAATTGTCCGGATGGGATAAGAGTAAGATTGTCTTTTTTATACTCATCTTTAATTTTTACTGTACCGTATATTTGATTTCCTGTTCTATCTGCTTCTATATTTTTGCCATCAATAACTGTATGTATATCTGATATTATTTTTCCTATACCAAAGATCTTATCGACATATTTTGTGTCATCTTTTACAGGTGATGTACTATAATATGTAATATTATAAGTATTTGAAGCTAAATTGCTCCCAGTATTACCAACATCAACATCATCATTACCAATTCTAAAGGCAAAACCTTCAAGACTATAATCATCTGTAAATTTATCAAAACCAATAGTTAAAGAATTTGTATGAGTTTCTTTTGTCGATGCAATACTGGTATCTCCTACTCTTCCAAAAGAAACGCTGCCTTCGCTCCAAGAAAAATATTTTTTTTTTGAGTCGTTTTCATGTTTAGAAGATGAAATTTTTTTAAATGATGAAATTGGTAGTGCTTTTAAAGATGAAAGCATACTGTTTGAAAAATTTAATTTTACATTTTGATTAGATAAATCTTGTTTATCTTTGTTTCTTCTAATCCACTTAAGTCTATTTAAAGCCGTATTTGTTGATAGAGTAATTGATCTTTTTGCTAATTCTATTTGAGCTTCTGCCATTCCAGTTCTATCACTATTATCTGTAATCGAAGGACAGCTTCCTGAAATAATATTGAAAGGACAAACTAAATCGAATTCATAAATGTGGTCAGTTCCATCCTCATCAGGGTCGCTACCAATATACATTTTTAAACCATTTGCATTGAATGAAATTCCTCTTGGTTGTGTAACAATGCCAGTTAGTGAAAATGAACCATCTATTGTGAATGATGAAGTATCGTAAGACTTGCTAAGTGAAATTTGAGTAACGGCTACTGTAGATGAATTATGACTGGTAATCCAAAGTCTTTTTCCATTTGGACTAAATCTCGCTCCCATAGGGTTTTCTACGCCTTGTCCTTCTAATAAAATTCCTGCAGAAGTAACAAGAGATATTGATGTTAAGTCAAATGGAGTTGAAAGTTGATACTCCAATAATCTTGCTTTTTCAGTTCCTGCACCATGATAAACTAAAAATATTTTTGTTCCATCATCATTAATTTCAAATCCTTGAAGGCGATTTTTAGATTTACTGGTACGACTTCCAGCGTTACTTCCATTTTGTAAGTCATTATCACCCTCTAGATTTGATGTTGCATTGCTTGCATATGTACATGTTGAAACATCATAAGGCGAAGTCAAATCAAATTGAAATACCTTGTCTGCATCATTTCCACTAGCATTCGGTCCCTCTACAAAAAATAGTTTCATTCCATCACTACTAAATTCTAAATCATACGTAGTAGTCATCGTACCACCATGATTTAATATACATCTTTCACTATCGCCTGCGTAAGATCTTGTAGAGACGTCAAATGCTTTAGCTAAATTATATTCACTTACATGCGTATAATCGCCAGAAGCTTTAGTTTGGTATATTGTAAACATTTTTGTTCCATCAGTATTAAAATGAATACCACTTATAACTCGACCACTATTATCGACCACTACTCTCTGTACTTTAGTAACCATGGCTCCATATGAATTAGAAATCGGAAATATTATTAACAGAACCCAAATGATTTTTATTAAAAACTTCATAAAAAAATAATTTTTATAGAATTATTTTTATATTTTCAAATATTTTAGGAGCCCAAGTCTGCGCGTCTTGTGAAGTGACATGAAAGTCAAATTTTTCAGGTTTGACGAACATTTGATTAGTATCTTCAAATCTACCTTTTTGAATAGTATCTACCCAAACAACATAATCTGCTGGAAATAATTTTCTTGCTTCAGGTGTTGGGCATATAAAGTCAGCAATTACATTGTTGCCTTCATTTTTAATTTTTAGCGCAGCTTCTGACATTCTTTTTGATTGTCTTGTTCTACCTTCTTCAGAAAAATCCCAATCATTAGCAGCTTTTCTAATCTCATCTGCATTTAATCTTTTTGCTTTAATTAATTTAGCTAGCTCATTTGCTAAAGTCGTTTTGCCTGCACCAGGCAATCCCATAATTAAAATTATTTTCATTAGATATCTTCTAAAGGATGATGGGACATAAGTTCAAGGTTATTCTCACCTACTAAGTACTGTTGTTCAAGTTTAACCCCTTCTTTACCACCTACTTTGCCAATATAACTCTCAAGTGTGATGGTCATATTTTTTTCAAAATGACCTTCTCTTTGTCCACCATCAGTTGGATATTTTATTTGTGGCCACTCATCGCATAGACCAATTCCATGAAGCATACATGAATATCTGTTTCCATAATATTCATCAGGAAGTTTCCAAGATTTTTCAGTAAATTCTTTAAAAGATGTCCCAGATTTTATTAATCTATAATTATGATTAATTTGCTCAACAGCCATTTGATATAATTTTTTTTGATCATCATTAAATTTATGTCCTTCTACAAATGCTCTTGATATATCCGCACAATATCCATAAGGGCCAACCATATCTGTATCAAAAGATACTATTTCACATTTTTGAATTACTTTATTGCTACTTTCTTGCATCCATGGGTTTGTTCTTTCACCAGAAGATAAAATTCTACACTCAATCCATTCTCCACCGTGTTCAATATTGGTTTTGTGTAAAATTGACCAAAGTTCATCTTCGGTCATACCAGCTTTTAATTCATTACGCATTTTAGTTACACCAATTTCAGCAACATCTATTGCTGCCTTCATACATTTTAATTCTTCAGAAGATTTAATCACTCTTGCTTGTTCTAAAATTAATTTAGCATCAACAACTTTAATGTTTTCTTGATTTAAAGCTGTTACTGCAGAGCCATTAATAACATCAATTGCTATTTTTTTACTTTTAAAATAAGAATTTGATAATTCCTTAACTTCGTTAATCCATTTCTTTAATTGTGAGCTTGCCTGGTCACCATTGCTAAAATAATCCCATGTTATTGCTGGTCTTATTTCATCAATTAAATTTAAATGCTTGGATAGTATTTCGCAATTAAAATACTCATAAAGTATTGCTGGTCCACTCACCGGAATAAAGCAGTATCGTGTAAGATTATGCATATTATAAACGCTCATGTTTACGGTATCTAATGCATACCTGATGTTAACTGGATCAAATAATATACAGGCTTCTAAATTATTTTTTTCTAATTCTTTTTTAACTCTATCTAGTCTGTAAGATCTAAGTTTATCAAAATTAATTTCATCTTCTCTTAATCTTTTTTTGGTAATGAAATTTGTTTTAGGTTTTAAATCAGGATTAATCTTTCTTTTAAATTTCATGTTAAACTATATTTGTAGCAACCCATTTATGAAAGTGATGAGTTGGATTATCCATAACTGGTGAAAAATTTCCACCATTATAAGATGGTGAATTTCTTCCTTCTTGCATACCTTCAATTATGCCAACATCTTCAACTTGAACACTTTTCCAAAGTTTGTGATTCTGTTTTCTTAAAGATTTATATTTTTTTGAATTAGCGGCTTTTTCTCCCACATAATAAATCTCCATATGTTCTTTAGTAAATTTATGATCCACTGGTTCAAGCCAGTATGCATAAAAATGATCCTTATGAATACCTAACATAACATTAGGAAATAAAGCTACATACTCTGCAATATGTTCTTTATCTTTAGGCCAGTTTGGAAAACAAGGAAATTTTTCTTTTCCCTTAAGTTTTGGATTATAAACTTTGGTACCTTGTCCTGCAAAACGATTGGGTAATCCTTGAATATGATAGTGATCACTAATCTTCGAATAAGAATTTAAACCAGGATGTACCCATGGCAAATGATAACTTTCACAATAATTTTCTATTGCAAATTTCCAATTACATTTTGCATTTAAATTAAAATATCCAAAATCATTTGAATAAACCATTAGTTTTCTATCCTTTTTAGGCCAAAACTGTTCCCATCTATCACTTAAGGGTTTTATGTATTTTTCAAATGAAATTTCGTTTTCACTAATGTTTATAAATATCATATCCAACCAAACACTTGATCTAATTTCTTTAAGATTACTTTTAGATTTATCAAATTTTTTACATTCATGTTTATTCATTCCTCCTAAATGTGGAGTTGCAATTAGTTTGCCACTCGTATCATAGGACCAAGAATGATATGGGCATCTTATAAGATTTTTAATTTTGCAGCTTTTTTGTAAAATTTTGTACCCTCTATGACTACAAACATTGTGAAAAACTCGTATTTTATTTTTTTTATCTCTTAAAATTATTATTGGAATACCTAATAGATCAAAAGGTTTTGCATCACCTTTATTTGGCAATGAACTTGCTACACCTATAACAACCCATTTGTCTTCAAATAGTTTTTTTCTTTCAAGTTGAGTATATTTTTCACTTGTATAACATTCATTTGGAAGGCCATGAGATTTTTCTATTGGATTGCTTACAACATCTAATTTTTTCTTTTCTATGATGTTATATACTTCTGACACTACTTGATAACCTCGTAAAGACCAAGCCAAGCATTTACATCTTTGCTTGCTATATAATTTGATTTAAAAAATTCTATTTCTTTCCATTTATTATCTTTTTTGAGTTGGTCTATTTTTTTATCAAAACCATATTCTTCATGAATACCTTCATTTATTGTAAAACAAATTAATCCTTTGTTTTTTGTAATCCTTATAAATTCATCTAAAGCTGGAGGTTTAACGTGCCCAAAAGTAAAAGTGCCTACACACATAACAACATCAAAATAGTTATCTTTCTCTTGTATTGTTTTATTTAAATCAACTTTATCTAACTTTTGATAAAGATCTTTTGGAACTAGATCTAAAAGTTTTTGTGAAAGATCTGCGCCATAAAAATTTGAAAAACCATACTTCTTAAGTTCAACACCTACTAATCCAGTGCCACAACCAGCATCATAAATTTTAGCATCCTTATTTTTCTGATGTTTAACCAATACCTCCGATGTTTCCTTTGGTCCTGTATAATTCCAGTCAACCATATCTTTGTCATATTTATTACCTTCTCCCCATTCATCGTAATATTTCATTACCTCATCGGTTTTTTTTAATTTGTATATTGGTATTTTATTTCCTACGTCTTTTTGTGCCATTCTAAAGGCTACCAGTAAAAATTGAACTTCACAAATATATTTTAAAATGAATAAAAATATGATTAGCTATTAAAAAAAAGGAAAAGCTTATGGGAAAAAATTTAATTGAAAGGCTTAATAACGGACCTGTCCTTTGTGCAGAAGGTTATCTTTTTGCAATGGAAAGAAGAGGTTATTTACAAGCTGGAGCTTTTGTACCTGAAGTAGTTTTAGAGCATCCAGAAGTAGTTTCACAATTACACAGAGAATTTATAAGATCGGGAAGCGAAGTTGTTCAAGCATTTACTTATTACGGACATAGAGAAAAACTTAGAATAATCGGAAAAGAGAATCTTCTTGAACCACTACAAAAAAATGCTTTAAAAATTGCCAAAGATGCAAGAGATGAATTTAAAGATCTTGATCTGTTGGTAGCAGGAAATGTAGCTAATACAAATTTATATGATCCAAACGATAAAAAAAGCAATGTTGAGTGTCAAAAAATGTTTGAAGAGCAAGTTGGTTGGGCAAAAGAAGCAGGAGTTGATTTTGTTATTGCTGAAACAATAACTTGGGTAGAAGAATTAAAAATTGCACTTAAAGTTATTAAAGATGCAGGTTTAATAGCGGTTTGTAATTATGCATTTAGAAGAGATGGTAAAACAAGAGAAGGAACTTCACCTGGAGAAGCGTGCAAAATACTAGAAGATAACGGAGCTGATGTTGTTGGATTAAATTGCTTTAGGGGTCCAAAAATGACAATGAAACTTTTACCAGAAATAAGAAAAGCAGTTTCTTGTCATGTTGCTGCACTACCTGTTCCTTATAGAACTACAGAAAAAAATCCTGGTTTTTTAAATCAGATTGATGATGGTTGTGACTGTATACCTGGTGGAAATGCCTTCCCTGTTGCATTAGACAATTTGTATTGTAATAGATTTGAAATGGCAGAATTTGCAAAAGAATGTGCAGAAAAAAAAATCAATTTCATAGGAATATGTTGTGGAGCGGAACCTCATCATGTTAGAGAAATGGCAGTTGCGTTGGGCAGAAAACCTATTTCATATAAGTACTACCCGGATATGTCTAAGCACTATGCACATGGAACTGATTCAAGTTTAAAAAAACACAACACAGACGCAGCAAAAACCTTATAATATTCTGTAATGGAAAAACATGCCAAAGTAGTTGTAATAGGCGGTGGTGTAGTTGGTTGTTCTATACTTTATCATCTATCTAAATTCGGTTTAAAAGATTGTATTCTTTTAGAAAGAAGCGAATTAACTTCTGGCTCTTCTTGGCATGCCGCAGGAAATGTTCACGTAATTTCTTCTGATCCAAACATTTCAAGAATGATGGCTTATACTATTGGTCTTTATAAAGAAATTGAAAAAGAGTCTGGACACGCAATTGGATTTAAACCAAGTGGTGGTTTTTATTTAGCTTCTAATGAAGTTTGGGCTGACTATTTAAAAAGAGAAAGATCAAAAGCAAGATACATGGGTCTTGATCAAGAATTTATTTCTCTAGAAGAAGTTAAAAAGAAAAATCCATTAATCGATCCTAAAAGATATCTTTTAGCATTATGGGATCCAATTGATGGTGAAGTAGATCCGTCTGGAGTAACCTATGCTTTTGCCAAAGCTGCAAAAGTGCATGGAGGAAAATATTATACTCATACAACTGTTAAAGATACTAAACAAAAAAATGATGGAACTTGGGAAGTAATTACTGACAAAGGAAATATTAATGCAGAAATAGTTATTAATGCTGGAGGTTTGTGGGCAAGAGAAGTTGGTAAATTAGCAGGATTGAATTTACCTGTTCAACCAATGGAGCATCATTATTTAATTACAGAAGCTATTCCAGAAATAGAAGCAATGGGTGATCAAAGATTACCAATTGGAACAGACTTTGAAGGAAATATATATTTTAGACAAGAAGGCAAAGGAATGTTGCTTGGAACTTATGAACCAAAATCTACTCCATGGAAAGTAAATGGGACACCAATGAATTTTGGCCATGAACTTTTAGAACCAAAGCTAGATAATATACAAGACAGGCTAGCAATTGGTTTTGAAAGAATGCCAGCTTTAGAAAAAGCAGGTATTAAAAATATTGTAAACGGCCCTTTTACATTTGGTCCAGATGGTAGTCCTCTAATTGGACCCGTGCCTGGAATGAAGAACTATTGGGTAGCAGTTGGTGTTATGGCAGGCTTCTGTCAAGGTGGTGGTGTTGGAAAATGTATTGCTGAATGGATAATCGACGGAGAACCATCAATTGATGTTTGGGCAATGGATATTGCAAGATTTGGAGATTATGCATCTCCTGAATATGGAACAATTAAATCTTCAGAAAATTATGAAAGAAGATTTATTATGACCTTTCCTAATGAAACTTTACCAAAAGGTAGAAAACAAAAAACTACAGCTCTTTATGATCGTTTCGTATCAAAAGGAGCAGTCATGGGGGATAGTTTTGGACTAGAAAATGTCTTATGGTTTGCAAATAATAAAGAGGATGCTCATGAAGAGCCAACAATTAAAAGATCAAGATCACATGACTATGTCTCAAAAGAAGTTCAAAATGTAAGAGAAAATGTAGGAGCTATTGAGGTAGCAAACTTTTCAAAACACGAATTTAAAGGTCCAGATGCCAGAAAATTTTTAGATCATATTTTAGCTGGAAAACTACCAAAGCAGAAAAGGATTTCTTTAAGTCCAATGCTTACTTACAAAGGAAAATTATACGGAGATTTAACTGTTGCATGTCTTGATGAAAATGAATTTATGATTTTTGGTTCTGGTGCTGCACAAGAAATGCATAGAAGATGGTTTGAAAGCCATATAAGTAAATTTAATGTTAAATATATAAATAGATCAGATGATTTTCATGGAATTTCAATTGCCGGCCCTAAATCAAGAGATTTGCTTCAAAAATTAGTTAGAGAAGATGTTTCTAATGATAATTTTAAATTTAGAGATACAAAAAGAATGTTTGTTGCAGGTGTGCCTGCAATAGTAAATAGAATTTCATTTACTGGAGAGCTGGGATACGAAATTTATGTTGCTCCTCATTTTCAATTGAAGCTTTATGAGGAAATAGAAAATGCAGGAAAAGAATTCAATTTAAAACCATTTGGTGGAAGAGCTTTAATGTCGATGAGACTAGAAAAAAGCTGGGGTGCTTGGACATTAGATTTTAGACCAGACTTTACTGCTAAAGAGTCCGGTTTAGATATTTTTATTGATTGGAAAAAAGATTTTATTGGTAAAAAAAGTGCAGAAAATGACAAAAGCAATTTAAAACTTACTCCTTTAATTGTTGAAACAAAAGACATTGATGTAACTAACAATGAAGCAGTTATGAAAGATGGAAAAAGTATTGGTTACATAACATCAGGAGGATATGCTCACTATGTAAAGAAAAGTATTGCCTACTCGTATCTAGATGAGACAATTTGTAAATCTAACGAAAAGTTTCAAGTTGAAATTAATGGTGATTTTTATGATTGTTCAATAATAAAACAGCCTTTGTATGACCCAAAAGGTATTAAAATGAGATCATAAATCTATCTGTAGTTGAATCAAATTTGATTTTTTTGCTTAAATATGTTTTCTTTTACAAAATAAACTTACGTAAGAGGAAATAATGAAAATAAGAAAAATACTTTTTACTATGTTGTCAGTATTTTTATTCGGTGCTTTTTCAAGTGTAGCTAATGCAGGATGTGGAAAATTAGTTATTGCTGAACAAAACTGGGCATCGGCTGAATTAATGGCCAATGTAGATAAAATAATTTTAGAAAAAGGATATGGTTGTGAAGTAGAGTTAATACCAGGTGCTACTATGCCCACTTTTACTTCAATGGATGAAAAAGGTGAACCAGATATGAACCCAGAACAATGGGCTAACGCTGTTTACACACCTTTAAAGAAAGCTGTTTCAGAGAAAAGATTAATCATTGCAAACGGAGCGCCTATTACTGGTCTTGGTGAAGGCTGGTGGATAACTCCAGGAACTCTTAAAAAAATTCCTGAGATAAAAGGTATGACTGCAATGCAAATCTTAGAACATCCTGAATGGTTTCCATCAAAAGAAGATCCTTCTAAAGGAGCTTTTGTTGGTTGCCCAGCTGGATGGGGATGTCAGTTAGCTAATGCAAACCTTTTCAGAGCTTTTGAAATGGAAAAAAAAGGATGGGTATTAATAGATCCAGGTTCTGCAGCAGGTTTAGATGGTACAATATCTAAGGCAGCTGATTCTGGAAATCCTTGGTTTGGTTACTATTGGAATCCAACATCAATGGTTGGAAAATATGGTTTAATTTCAGTTGATTTTGGAGTTCCATTTGGTGGAAGAGATAACTGGGATAACTGTATAACATTAGCTGAACAAGATTGTGCTAATCCTAAACCTACATCATGGACAAAGTCTGAAGTTAATTCTATTGTTACAGCAAACTTTGCAAAAACTGGTGGAAAAGAAGCTTTAAGTTATGTTGAAAAACGTACTTACCCAGGTGAAGTAATGAATGGAATGCTTGTATATATGGCAGACAACCAAGCTAAAGGTTCAGATGCAGCAATTGAATTTTTAAAACAGCATGAAGCCGTTTGGAGTAAATGGGTTTCTTCAGCAGCTGCTAAAAAAATCAAAGCTGGTCTTTAAAATATAATTTGTTTAACGAGCCTATAATTAAGTAGGCTCGTTAACTTTTTTAGGAATTAGATGGAATTTTTAACTAAATTTCCAGTAATGGAACGTACCTCCCTAATGGAATTAAGAAAAGGGATTGATCATACATTTAGAGAATTTTCTAGAGCTTATGGTGACGGTATAGAAGCTTTTTTTGATCCATTATTATTTTTTTTAATTAGGTTAGAAAAATTATTACTAGCTACACCTTGGCCAATAATAATGTTGGTGCTTGGTATATTGGCATGGTTAGGTTCAAGAAGTTGGAAGCTTGTTGTCGGAAGTGTTTTAGCTTTTATGTTAATCGGGTATTTTGGCATGTGGAAAGATTGTATGGCAACAGTAGCTATAATAACAGTATGTACAATTATGTGTATAGCAGTTGGAATCCCTGTTGGAATACTTATGGCAAGATCTAATAGAGTTGAAAAAGCTATGCTTCCTGTTTTAGATATGATGCAAACTATTCCTAGTTTTGTCTATTTAATTCCAATTTTAATGTTACTTGGTATAGGAAAAATTCCTGGTTTAATTGCTGTTTGTATTTATGCAATACCTCCGGTTATAAGATTAACAAATTTAGGAATAAGAGAAGTTGATAAAGAAACAATAGAAGCCAGTGAAGCTTTTGGGGCAACTAAAATACAAAAATTAAGAACTGTACAAATACCTTTGGCTCTACCAACTGTTTTTGCAGGGGTTAATCAAACAATTATGATGGCTTTAGCAATGGTTGTTATTGCTTCTATGATAGGAGTAAAAGGGTTAGGTGTTCCAATTTTAAGAGCTATATCAAATCAATATTTAGCTTTAGGTTTAATGAATGGTTTAGCTATAGTAGCTTTAGCAATAATATTTGATAGAATTACTCAAGAATATGGTCGAAGAATTCAAAAACACAGAGGCATAAAAAAATAGACTTCTTGGCTCACTTGAGCCGATTTTTATAGACAGATATTTTAAAATAAATAAATATCCTTTAATGAATTTTTCTTTGGAAATTGGGCCTAAGACAGACCTTGATACTTTGCCATCTTTAAAGGATGTATACATAACTATGCTTCCAGGGGGTGATTATAAAGATACTTCTGAACAAGCTACTAAACTAGCCAAAAAAGGGTTTAATCCAATACCTCATTTTCCTGCTAGATCTATTGAAAATGATGAACAACTCAAAGAATATGTCTCTAGATGTAAAGATGGCGGTGTAAAACAAGTTCTTGTTATTGGTGGTGGTAGAGAACCAGTTGGAAAATTTGATAGTTCAATTCAGCTTTTAGAGACGGGCTATTTTGAACAATTGAAGATAGGAATCGCTGGACATCCCGAGGGGAGTCCTGATATATCCGATTCTGACTTAGAAAAAGCTATGAAAGATAAAAAGCCTTACGCTGATTATATAGTAACCCAATGGTTATTGGATCCTCAGCCAATCATAGATTTTATTTCCAAACAAACAGTACCAGTTCATGTTGGAATTACTGGACCTCTAAAAATAACTAGCTTAATTAAATTTGCTAATATTGTAGGAGCAAAAAATTCCTTAAACTTTCTTAAGTCTAATTTTAGTAAGGCGTTAGATTTAATGAGACCTAAAGACCCTAATGAATTAATTGGGAAAGTAAAAAAATATTCAGAAAACTTCCACATTTATACATTCGGCGGCTTGAAGGAAACAAACAAGTGGTTGAAGGAGAATAGTTATGTCTAATGAATTTGACTATACTAAACTAAAACATGTAACTTCAGTTGATCAATCTGATAGAGAAGTTCCATATAATTTAAGACAAAGTGGTCCAACAAAAGTAGAAATGCTAATTTCTACAAGAGTAAGAAAATCACCTTATTGGCATTTATCAATGCAGGCTGGTTGTTGGAGAGCAACAGTTTATAATAGAATTTATCATCCAAGAGGATATGTAAAACCAGAAGATGGTGGTGCAATGGTTGAGTATGATGCGATTGTTAATCACGTAACAATGTGGAATGTTGCTGTTGAAAGACAAATAAGAGTTAAAGGACCAGATGCAGAAAAATTTACTGACTATGTAATAACAAGAGATGCAACAAAAATTTCTCCTATGAGAGCTAGGTATGTAATTTTATGTAATCAATATGGTGGAGTTTTAAACGATCCAATTCTACTAAGAATTTCAAAAGATGAATTTTGGTTTTCATTATCAGACTCGGATATTGGTATGTATCTACAAGGTGTTAATGCAGACGGAAGATTTAATTGTAGAATAGAAGAGATTGATGCTTGTCCGGTACAAATCCAAGGACCTAAGTCAAAAGCTTTAATGAAAGATTTACTTGGAGATCAAGTAGATTTAGACAATATGCCTTTTTATGGTTTAGCGGAAGTTAAAGTCGCTGGAAGAAGTTGTGTAATTTCACAATCTGGTTTCTCGGGAGAGGCTGGCTATGAAATATATTTAAGAAACGCAACTTTATATGCAGAAGATATGTGGAATGCTGTTCTTGAAGCAGGAAAAAAACATAATTTGATGGTTATTGCTCCTGCTCATCATAGAAGAATTCAAGCTGGAATTC
Organism: uncultured Pelagibacteraceae bacterium; assembly: GCA_902531885.1. Lineage (GTDB taxonomy): Bacteria > Pseudomonadota > Alphaproteobacteria > Pelagibacterales > Pelagibacteraceae > Pelagibacter. Next base: position 65,434 of record CACAFZ010000001.1, on the reverse strand, counting down.
TTTCTTGGGGACAAGATATGGATACAGAGCATAATCCTTACCAATGTAATCTTGGTTATCAAGTTTCCTTGTCTGGAAAAGGCGAGTGGAATAAAAAAACTGACTATGTTGGTAAAGCCGCTTTAGAAAAAATGGGCACAGAAATCAAGGCTGGTAAAAAACCTTACAAGCTTCAATTAGTTGGTCTCGAATTAGGTGGAAAACCAATTGAAGAGTATGCACCTGATTTTTGGTTAATTTCAAATACAGATGGTGGAGATCCAGTTGGATTTATAACATCTCCATGGTACCACCCAGAAAAAAAACAAAATATTGCAATGGGATATGTACCTTTTGATGGAACTTTAAATGCAAATGGTTTTCCTAAAGGAAAAGTAGGAACAAAATATAAAGTTCATCTTCCTGAAAAATACTCTGATAAACCTGGTCAACCAGTAGATGCAGTTGTTGTAGATATACCGTTTAAACAATCTTTCAATGCAAATACCAGAGAGGTTGTGAAAGGTTAGTAATTTATAATTAGGGATATTTATTGTCCCTAATTTTAAATGTTAAATTGTTTATCAATAGATAATGTTTGCTCTTTTTTTAAATATAATTGTTAGATCAATAAAATTAGATAAAAGTCTTTATAAAGATAATCGATACTTTGGAGAAGCAGGCATTTATTTTGCTGGTCTAATAATGATACTTGATGGTCTGGCAGGAGCAGTTGCCGCTAATACGATTATAAAGACTGCAATTGGAATGTCAGGACTAACTGCAGTTATTACATGGATTATATGGGCTTTGTTTATTTTTGTTATAGGCACCAAGCTTTTTCCAGACAAAGAAAGCAAGGTATCATTTAAAAAAATATTAATTGGAGTAGGCTATGCTCATTCACCAGGATTAATTAGATTTTTTGCAGTAATACCTGAGCTAGTAATTCCAATTATTTTTCTTACTCAATTTTGGATCTTTGCATCATTAATTATTGCTACCAAACAAATACTTAATCTTAAATCAAATTTTAAATCCTTTGGAATAATTTTTTTATCTTTTTTAATTATTGCATTTTTATCCATTTCATTTGTTATGAGTAAAATGGAAGCACTACCTATAAGCGCTATAAGCTAAATAGGAAAAACCGTTTTTGAAGTCTTGCATGATTTGCAAATTTTAAAACCTGTTAAAATTAGATTTTGAGAAACACTTTCATCTTCGTTTTTGCATTCTTCACAAATATTGTTTAAATCTTTAAGGTCGTTTTCGTGCGATTTATCAGTCATTATCTGTCAGTCCTGCTCCAGCACTATACTCTTTTAAAGAATCTTTTTCTTCAACAAATGTCTTTTCTGATAATTTATAGATTTCTTTCCATTCATCCTCCGAAAAAGAATTATTATTTTCAATGAAGCTTAATCTTAAATTTTCAGTTTTTTCAATAATTAATTTATCTGAAGCGTTAGAATAAATAGCTTGATTAAAACTAAGTAAAAATTTTTTTTCATCAATATTTAAAAAAATTTTTTTTCCAATTAACTCTGAACCTCTACTAGCAAAAGGTAAAAAAAGCATTGGATAAGCAATATTTTTAAAATTTATTTCTTTTTTATTTTCTAAAACTTTTATTTGGTCTAAAAAATTTACTCCCAAAATAATTGGACAATAAGGAATTTTATCTGAAATATTTTTTTCAGATATTAGACTTATTTTTTGAAATTGTTTATTAGGATAAATCTTAAAATATTCATTTAAATTTTTAACGCCAGGTAAACCAAAAAGTTCCATATTTCGAATATTTTTTCCAACTTCTTCAGCTATTCCCCATGAAAATCCAATTGCTTTTGAAGCTCTTTTTGTTGTCGTGTCTATTTCGCTAAAACTTATCATTTAATTTATAGAATTATATATCCAGTGGTCGTTAAATTTTTTAAGTTCATAAGGGAGAGGGGCCCCTTGAAACATTGTAATTCTCAGCCATTTATCAGATCTTGGATCAAACTTTAGTGCTCCAAAAAAGGATAGCTTCAATCTTAACATGTCTATAGGAATCAATTTGGATCCGATAATATTGTCTTGAATTTCAGAGTATGGAAATTTTTCAATTATAAATGCTCTTCTAACAATGTGTCTTAGATCATTATTTTCTATTAAAAAATTAGCTATAGTGCATGAGTTTTTTTCATTTGAAATTCTTTCATGTAATTTTTTTATATCTCTAGCTATTGCTAATGGTTGTTCTAACTCATGACCTTCTTCTAAATATCTGTCCGCCAACCTTGGTTCCTCTTTGTTCTTAGAAACAAACCAAAAAAATTTGTTATTTTCTTTATCATTAAAATCTATCTTTATAATATTTTTATAATTTTTTTCTAAAATTCCTCTTAAATCAAAAATTGTTCTATCGGCTGGTATATTAAAATATTTTTCCTCATCGGAGCTCATTTTTTTAACTAATGGATTTGTAATTTGTTCATAAGGCTCCATCATAATTGAGACTATATACTCAATACATTCGTCTTTAAGATTTGATTCAATCCAAAGGTATATTTTGTTAAATACATATTCTTGATTAAAATCAAACTCATTTTCTATAAAATTAATAAATTTATTCAGATCAGATAATAATTGATTAATTTTATTTTTTTGAAATTCACTATCAGAGTTCCAAGTTGTAATATTATTTAAAGATCTTTTTAAGCAATTTAAGAATAAATCTTTATCATTTGATTTAACTTTCTGTATTTCTCTTATTTTTTTTAGTGCTGTTTCCCTAGCTAAAATCCAATTATTTAAAAGTGTAGGATGGTTAATTATAAAAGGTGCCATGCCCAATCCAGTTGAATTTCCTATTCCAAGATTTCGGCAAATTTCTTTGTCAAGTTCTATAGCTTTGTTTGGATTTTTTAATTTAGCTATATGATTAACTTGATCGAATGTAAATTGCCTAACGAGATAAACTAACATCATCTCAAGTCGAAAAGGTCCATTGATCTCTTCTCTATTTTTTAATCTAAAACGATCTGCCAAACCAAATTTTCCTGATCCGTAAACAGCTGTAGTTCTATAAAGGTACCCTACTTCTGATAATTTTTTTTTATCTGGTTGCTTCCCAACAGATAAACTTTCAACTACATGATTAAATATTCTAACTGACTTGTTTGCTCTTGAAAGACTTAACTCTTTATATGAAACTCTTCCAATTTCTTGTTTTGGAACATTTTGATATAAACGCTCAATATCTTTTTTTTCTGGCATACCATCATGCAGAACAAAGGCAGCATCCCATTTTGTAGCTATAACTCTATCTGATCTATCTTCATCTTTAATATAATTAGAAAAACAAAGTAGTGAATAAATTTTATTATTTTTATTAAAAGAATAAATTGCTTTTCCAAAACCATTTTCATCTAATTCAAATAAGTCTCTTTTGTATTCCCAGTCTTTAAATTCATTAAGAAAAGATCTTAAAAAAGAAAGTTTAGATTGGTGAAAAGATCCAAGTCTAGACAGTTTCATAATTGTATTTGGGTCTCTTAATTCTATTTTCATTTATTAATTTCCTTATAAAAATTAAACCAATTGTTTCCTAAAATACCATTTACTTCATTTTCACTGAAACCGGTTTTTTTTAAACCATTTTCTAAATTATAAAATCCTCTAGCATCTTCAAACCATTCGGGTTGTTTTGGAAAACCTGAGTTTTTTTTTGTTCCTTCTCCAAAATTTTTTGTTTTAGTCCATGTTCCATTTCTCATCCATTCAACTACACTGTCTGGTTGGTTTAAACATAGATCTGATCCTATTCCTATATTTTCTACACCCATAATTTCTGCAACTTTAGCAGTCATTTCACAGAAATTTTCTAGAGAGCAATTACTGTTATCTAATAAATGATGTGGATAAAGAGAGAGTCCAAGCATTCCACCACTTTCTGATAACGCTTTTAAAAGTTCTTTAGATTTATTTCTTTTTGCATCATACCAAAAAGATGGGTTCGCATGAGTAATTGCAATTGGTTTTTCACTTATTTCGATTGCATCAAATGTACTTTTTTCTGCTGAATGCGACATATCAACTACGATACCTACTCTGTTCATTTCTTTAATTACTTCTTTTCCAAAATTTGTAACGCCGCTATCATTTTTTTCATAACAACCAGTGGCTAGTAAAGATTGGTTGTTATATGTGAGTTGCATAAATCTACAGCCTTGCTCATGAACTTTTTCTACTAAATTTATATTATCTTCAATAGGCGAGCAATTCTGAAATCCAAAGAAAATTGAAGTTTTGTTTTCTTTTTTTGCTTTTTCAATATCTTTGTAATCCTTTCCATGAAATATAAGATCTGAATTTTCATCAAAGTGTTTTTTCCATTCTTCAATCCTTTTTAAAAACTCATCATAATCCTCATGATAAACAACTGTGACATGCACCGCATCTAAATTGGCTTCTCTATTAATTTTAAATACTTCTCTATTCCATTTACAATATTGGAGGTTATCGATTTTATAATTCATAAATTAATTTATATAATAGTAGATAGTTTTTTGATATTAAAAGATAAAAATGTCTTCAAATTATTCTAGTCCAAAAGTGGCAATAGTCATGGGAAGTCAATCGGACTATAAAACTATGAAATTTTGCGAAAAAGTTTTAAAATTACTAAAAATAAAATTCGAGACAAAAATAGTATCAGCGCACAGGACTCCAAAAAGAATGTATGAATTTGCAAGAAACGCTGAGAAGAAAAACATAGGCTTGATAATTGCAGGTGCCGGTGGATCAGCTCATTTGCCTGGCATGATAGCTGCTCTAACAAGAATTCCTGTAATAGGCGTACCAATTGAAAGTAAAAAATTAAAAGGTCTTGATAGTCTTTTATCAATTGCACAAATGCCGAAGGGAATTCCAGTTGGAACAGTGGCAATAGGAAAAGATGGTGCAATAAATGCTGCTTTGTTTTCAGCATCTATTTTTTCAATTAAAGATAAAAATATTAGAAAAAATTTAATTAGCTGGAGATCAAAACAAACAAAATCTGTAAAGAAAAAACCTAAATAAAATGGCTAATGCTGTTCTTGGTATTATTGGTGGAGGTCAACTGGGTAGTATGTTGGCTTCTTCTGCAAAAAAATTAAATATTAAAACTGTTGTTTTTTCTGATGAAGAAAATGCACCAGCAAAAAATTTTTCAAATGAATTTATTTATGGAAATTATAATAATGAGGAAAAAATAAAATATTTTATCGATTGTGTGGATGTAGTAACTTTTGAATTTGAAAATATTCCTTTTGAAACATTAAATCAAATTAGTAAAATTAAACCTGTATTACCAAAGCCAAGTATAAATAGAATAATTCAAAATCGACTTTTAGAAAAAGATTTAATCAATAAATTAAATTTAAATACTACCCAATATGTATCAATAAATAAAATAGATGATCTAACAGTCAATGAAGACTTGTTGCCTGGAATTCTTAAAACTTCTAGATTTGGGTACGATGGAAAAGGTCAATTTAAAATTAATTCAATAAATGAAGTAGAAAATTTAAACATTGATTTTAAAAAAGAATATATTCTAGAAAAGTTAGTTAAACTTAAAAAAGAAATTTCAGTTATATTGACAAGATTTGGTCCAGAATCTTTTGAAATTTATGAACCAATTGAAAACATACATGAAGACCAAATACTTAAAACATCGAGAATACCTTCACAAATTAACAAAGAATTAACAGAAAAATCAAAAGAATGGGCAAAAATGATAGCTGATGATTTAGATTTTATTGGAACTATGTGTGTTGAATTTTTTATAGATAAAAATGAAAATTTGTATGTTAATGAAATTGCGCCTAGAGTTCACAATTCAGGCCATCTAACTATTAATTCACATAATATAAGTCAATTTGAAAATCACATAAGAGCAGTATGCAAGTTAGAAAAAATTCCAGTTAAAAAATTATATAATGCAGAAATGATCAATATATTAGGTGAAAATATTATAAATTATAGAAAAAGAAAGTATTTAGATAATGAGTTTTTCTTTGACTATTTAAAAAAAGAAATTAAGTCAAAAAGAAAAATGGGACATTTAACCACTCTGAAAAATCAATAAAATAATTTACATTATATTGTAAGAAAAATTATATTAATATTATTAATTCTATTTATTTATAATATAAATTTAATGTCTATGGAAACTAAACCTTATCATCATCTGCCTGATGGAACTTTTAGAAATCCTGAAGGATCTCCAAAAAGAGACATGAAATTTAATTGGAGTTATAAAATATTTAATAAAGAAAAAAAGAAGCTAAACATGACTGTTCCTAAAGATCATGTGATTGAAAAAAATGAAGTAATAAAATCCCTGCAAGATAACAAAAATAATGATTACATACTATGGATCGGCCATGCAACATTTTTGATAAAGTTAGGAAATACAACTATAATCACTGATCCAGTCTTTGAAAACAATATGGGACCTTTAATATTTGGTCCTAAAAGATTTACTGATCCAGCTATAAATTTAAATGAGTTACCTAATATTGATTTATTTCTTTTGACTCACAATCATTATGATCATCTTAGCACAAGAACAATACAAAGATTTCCCTATAAAAAAGCTAAAGTTGCTACTGCCTTGAAGCTTGGAAAGTACTTTTCAAAAAACGGTTTTAACGATGTCAATGAACTAGACTGGTATGATGAAGTAAAAATTAATGATGTCAAAATAACATTTCTGCCTGCAGTACACTGGTCGAAAAGAAGTCTTTGGGATACCAACAAAACATTGTGGGGAAGCTTCTTAATTGAGTACAAAGGTAAAAAATTTTTCTTTGCATGTGATACTGGTTATGGAAGTATCTATAAAGAACTTGGAGCAAAATATGGACCGATCGATTTAACCTTTATAAATATTGGCGCATATAATTTTTTTCCTATGGCCCCTATAAAAGATAAATCAATTTATCATACCAATCCAGAAGAAGCACTTAATATAGGACAAGATTTAAAAAGCAAAAAAGTTTTAGGAATGCACTGGGGAACTGTTGTTTTGTCTTTAGAGCCAATCATGGAACCTAGAAAAAGATTTAAAAATTCCTCTAATCAGTACGGCTACCATCAGGATGATGCAATTATCTTTAAAATTGGTCAAGTAGAAACTTTGGAAAAAGTTTTGAGTAAATTTTAATCAGAAACTTTTTGAATTAATGAAATACTATTATTTGTAGGTTTGTTTACATCTTTAGAAACTTTATAAAAATCTAATTTTGGTTTTTTACACGACTTTAAAAAGCTTGATCCATCTAATTCCAAATTAAGATATCTATTTATATCACTTTCATTAAGAATTACTGGCTGCCTATAATGTACAAAACTTATGTTTTGACTTGCTTGCTCTGTGATTAAACAAAATTCTTCATTCTCATAAATTGCAGCAATGTACATTAATTTTTTATCTTCTCTTGTAAAATAGTGAGGAACTTTGTTTTTTTCTTCTCTTTTCCACTCATAAAATCCATCAGCAACTGCAATACATCTTGATAATTTTATTAGTTTTTTAAAAGATACTTTTTCATCTATGGTTTCTAATCTTGCATTAATTAAAGGTTTAAAATCTTTTTTTTTTGCCCACGAAGGTATTACGCCCCACTTTAAATTTTCAATTGTATTGCCATTGGTATATTTCTTTATAACTGGTAGATTCTGATATGGATGTGCATTATAATTTTGTTTATCTTCTACTTTAATGGCTGTTTTAACTATTTTTTTTGTCTTAGAAACAGGATTGGTTATTACATATCTTCCACACATTCTATTCTCATTTATTTGTTGGTTTAATTTTAATATAGATTATATGTTTTTCAAAATTATGAAATCAATAGAAAATAATTTTGATGATCCTCAAGTAAATAAGCTTTTGATAAATCATTTTGTTGAGCTGAGATCTGTTTCACCTGAGGGTAGTACGCATGTTTTGGATATTCCTGGATTAAAAATCCCTAGTATTAAATTTTGGAGTTTGTGGGAAAATGAAAAACTAGTTGGTTGTGGTGCTTTAAAATTTCTTGATGAAGGTCATGGTGAATTTAAATCAATAAGGATAGCTGATAGTTTTAGAGGAAAAGGATTTGGTATTAAAATGATCAATCATTTGATCACTGAGGCAAAAAAATTAAAAATAACAAAAATAAGTATTGAAACTGGATCGGGTACTTTTTTTGCACCAGCTAGAAAGTTGTTTCAAAAGTGTGGGTTTAAAACTTGTAACCCTTTCGCACATTATAAAATAGATCCAAATTCATGTTATTTTTCTCTAAATATAAAATAAATTATTTAATTATTTTTTTTTATTTTTTCCAATGTTCTCGTAATGAATCTAGGAGTTAATGTTTTTATAGGATTAACAGTTGTTTTTAAATCTTTTGGCGGACCTTTTATTTTAAAACTAACACCAAATACTCCCTCTCCAGTTTTTTTCCCAATTAATATGTCTCCTAAAACAGGAATTGCGGCTATAGTCTTATTAATTGTTGTTGCAGGAACTAATGTTCCTCTTAGGCTCACTAACTTTTTGTTCTCAATATAACCGCTCATCAATAGTGAAATTGCAGGTCCGATTGAATAAATCTCATCAATAATCATTACATCTTTTTTGTTAGTAAATTTCATGTCAAACTCATCAAATCTAATACCTTCTCCTGTTAAAATATCTGCTATACCTTGAAGAGAAGCTAAAGTTAAAATTTTTGTTAATACAGGCATTTCAAGCAATTTAAAATTATAAATTTTCAGCTCTGAATTAGAAATATTATTCTTTTTAACTGAATAGAAATCAAGACTGCCTTCTTTAAATCCTTTAATAAATTTATATTTTTTTACTAAAGGCTCAGGATGGTCTAAATAGATAGTTGTTATTTTTGTCTTGTCACTATCTGTTTTAATTTTGTAAGAAAAATCATTGTTATTTACTAGAGCTGAAATATTTAAATTTACAATTTCATTGTCTCTAAATTTTATTTTTCCATTTAAATTTTTAAAATAAGAAAAATTATCTATATAGGCTTTTCCTATGTCTAAAGTTATCTCAGAGCCAAAATTACTAAAATTTTCTATAAAAGATTTGTTACTGCTATTCTTTAAAAGTTCATCAATTAATTTTTTGCTATCAAATACTTCACCAATAATTTTATATTTTTTATCTTTTCCTTCTAAATTAATTTTATTAATTTTGTCATTGGTATTTGTATAGTTTAGATCAATAGCACTTACATTTATAAGCTTGTGATTTTTGTTAAAATTTAAATCATTAATATAAAGATTATTCTTTCCTTCATTATAATTAATTTTTTCAAAAGCAATTCCCCTACTTTTTTTGTAATTTCCGCTTAATTTAATATTTGCAGGATTTTTATTTTTTTTTATATAAGAAAGAGATTTAAATACAATATGACTGTTATTTAAACTAACGTCTGTTTTAAATTTATATTCTTTATTTTTTTTAGAAAGTTCATAAATAATTTCATCATTTTTATCTTTTAAAGAATATTTACTTTTACCTTTAATATTTAAATTTTCTTTATTGTAATCAATTTCAATAGAATTATTTTTCAGCATAACAAATTTATTATAATTTTTAATATATTGATCTATTAAACTAGGTTTTAGATTTATTTTTAAATTTTCTAGGTCGATCTTTGATGTAAACTTAAGATCTTTTATTTTATTATTATCTAGCTTAAGGGAAAATTTATTAATTGATTTAATTTCAATATCTTGTTCTTGAATAAAATTTAGTTCCTCCTCTAAAAAATTTGTTATTACTTTTGATTTAATAGAAGTTTTTTCATTTCTTAAATCACCTTCAACGCCAAATATACTTTTAAAAATACTAATGATGATTAAATCTGAAAAAAATTTAACATTTTTATATTTAAACTCAGTATTTTTTAAATTGTAATTTTTTTCTTTTTTAAAATCAAAATTAACATTCTCTAAAATATTTTTGTTAGGCAATATGATCTTTGTCTCTTTTATTTTTCCACTTAACTTATAGTCATTTTTTACATCACCATTTTCATTAAAATTTATTTCTAAAGAGAAATTTGCTTTCCCTTTTTTTATAAAACTATTCAAAATTATTAATTCAGGTTTTATATAGTATGCTGCTATTGATATTAATTCGTTGATGTTGTTATCGCTTGTTGTAAGAACAACGTTATTCAAATTAAAATCAGTACTAAAAAATGAGAAAACATTAACATATGTTTTAATAAATCTAATTTTTATTTGATTATTTCTAGACTTAATAATTGGTTCATTGGTTTGAATTTTTAATTTAGGATTAAATATATCTTCGATATTTAAGTATATTTGAACTTTTTTTATTTCTAAATCCAAATTTTCATTATATTTTTTTATTTGTTCGAGTATTAGTGGGTTAAATCTATCAGTTTTAAATCCAATTTTTGTTAAATAAATTATTGAAATAAATAAAATTAGTATAAAAGAAAATAAATAAATTAATATTTTTTTAATCATTTGTCTTATAAAGGTTGCTTTCTAAAAAATCATCTAAATCTCCATCTAATACTTTTTCAGGACTAGGGCTTTCATGATTAGTTCTGTTATCTTTTACCATTCTATAAGGATGTAGGACATATGATCTTATTTGATGTCCCCATCCAATATCAGATTTCGATTCTTCTATGTTTTTTTCTTCTTTTTCTTTTTTTTTAATCTCATATTCATATAATCTTGCTCTCAACATATTCATGCATGTTTCTTTGTTTTTGTGTTGGGATCTTTCATTTTGACACTGAACAACAATTTTAGTCGGTGTATGTGTTATTCTAACAGCGCTATCTGTGGTATTAACATGCTGACCCCCGGCGCCACTTGATCTGTAGGTATCAATTCTTAAATCTTTTTCTAAAATTTCTACTTTTATGTTTTCCTCTATTACAGGATATACCCATACGCTAGCAAAGCTTGTATGCCTCCTAGCTCCAGAGTCAAATGGTGAAATTCTAACTAGTCTATGTATGCCTGATTCTGATTTCAAAAAACCATAAACATATTCACCTTCTATTTTTATAGTAGAAGACTTTAATCCTGCTTCTTCTCCTTTATGTTCACTTATTAGCAAATTTTTAAAATTTTTACTTCCAGCCCACTTCATGTACATTCTTCTTAACATTTCAGCCCAATCTTGACTTTCGGTACCACCTGCACCAGCATGAATTTCTAGATAGCAATTGAAGCTGTCAGTTTCTTTTGAAAGGAAGCACTTAATCTCGTTTTTTTTAGTTTTTAATAATAGATCTTCAAAATTATTTAAAATTTCTTTTTTTACACTTTCATTATTTTCATTGTTGGCTAATTCATATAAATCTATAAAATCATTATAATCTTTCACGCTTGAGTTATAATTATTTACTAATTCTTCAATAAATTTTTTATTTTTAAAAATTTTTTCTGCTTCTTGTTTGTTAGACCAAAAATTAGGATCTTGGATTTTTTTATTAAATGAATCTATTTTTGAAAAAATATTGTTCTTATCAAAGATACTCCTTTATTCTTTGATTAATTTTATTTATTTCTTCTTTGTAATTTATAATATCGGTCATCTAGTAAAACTGTAATATATTTTTATTATTAAATCTATATTTTAAATTCTCATTTAAATTAAAATCTACATTTTCTATATTTTCTTTTTTATAAGCTTCAATTATAGTTTTTTTTGATCCAAATTTAGTTTTTTTACCAGTTACTGGATCAACGACCATCATTTTAATATTTTTTGCAACTTTAAATGGTCTGGCTTCACCTTTTTTTATCACATCTTTCATAAAAATTTTAAAAATAGGCATTGCAGCTCTGGCCCCTGTTTCTAACTTTCCTAAGCTCTTAGGTTCATCAAATCCAACGTAAACTCCTACAACTATATTAGAAGTAAAACCAATAAACCATGCATCTGTGTTGTTATTTGTTGTTCCTGTTTTTCCAGCTAAATTTAAATTTAAATCCTTTAAACCTTTTCCTGTACCCCTTTGAATAGCTCCTTCAAGCATTGAAGTTAATTGATAAGCTGTTTCTTCAGAAAATATTTGATCAAAATTATCTTTAATTTGAGGGTATTGTTTTCCTAAATATGAAATCGCATTGCATTTATCACAAATTCTTTTTTCAGAATTGTATATTGTGCTTCCTTCACTATCTTGAATTCTATCAATAAAAATTGGTTTTACTAGCTTTCCACCATTAATAAAAGAACAGTATGCAGTAGTTAGTTTTAACAAAGTTGTTTCTGCCGATCCTAATGATATTGAAAACAATTCTGCAGGATCATCGTAAATATTTAATTTTTTTGAAAATTTAGTTATTTTTTTTAATCCTAACTCTTGTGAAATTCTTACAGTCATAAGATTTCTTGATTTTTCTAGCCCTGTTCTAATTGTAGAGGGTCCGTAAAATTTTTTTCCATAGTTTTCTGGTTTCCACATTTTTAAATCCTCACCTTGATCCAAAACAACAGGTGCGTCCAAGATTAAAGTTGAAGGTGTAAAATTATTTTCTAATGCTAGTGCGTACACAAATGGTTTGAAGGCTGAACCAGGTTGTCTTAAAGCTTGTGTTGCTCTATTAAATTCACTTTGCTTAAAGCTAAAACCTCCAGTCAAAGCTAAAACTCTTCCAGTAAATGGATCTAAAACTACAACTGATCCATTTGCTTCTGGTATTTGTCTTAAATTAAAATAAGTATCTTTCTTTTTTTCAACATAAACTACATCCCCTATTTTAAAAAAATTACTCCAATTTTTTTTTTTCCATTGAATGTCTTCGTATTTTATTTTTCCTAAAAATTTATCTTTAGTTTCTATCTCTATACTTTGTTGATTTACTTTTTTTACTATCGCTAACTTCCACCCTATTGATTTTTCTATTTTAAATTTATCTAAATTTTTGAACCATTTTTTTGAATATTTTTTATTTGTTAATGGTCCTCTCCATTTTTTTCTTTGATCATATTTTATCAAACCTTCTCTTAATGCATTTGTTGCCACATTTTGATATTTTAAATTAATAGGTGTTTTTATATTAAAACCTTGCTTATAGACTTTATTAAAACCATATTTATTAACAATAAATTTTCTAACATCCTCAACATAATATCTAGCATCTTCTAAATATATTTTTTTTCTTTTTTTTAGAATAATTTTAGAATTTTTTAATTTAGAATATTCATCTTTTTTTATATAAGAATTATCAAGTAAATTTTTTATAACTAGATCTCTTCTATATTTTGCTAAATCAATATTTTTGAATGGATTATATCTGCTTGGTGCTTTTGGTAATGCTGCTAGTAAGGCAGACTCGCTATAATTCAATTCATTTATTGGCTTGTCAAAATATCTCAGGCTTGCTGAGGCAATTCCATATGAACCTTCCCCTAGATAAATTTGGTTTAGGTAAAGCTCTAATATTCTTTCTTTGGTTAAAGCTCTTTCAATTCTAAATGCCAATATTGCCTCTTTAATTTTTCTTTCGAAACTTATTTCATTTGAAAGTAAAAAATTTTTAGCTACTTGCTGTGTTATTGTTGAGGCACCCTCTAACCTTTTTGAAGACAAATATTTTGAAATATTTTTTACTATAGCTCTTACAATACCTTTTGCATCTATGCCGGGGTGTGTAAAAAAGTTTTTATCTTCTGCAGACAAGAATGAATTTATTACTTTTTTTGGAATTGCTTCGTAGGGAATAAAAATTCTATTTTCAGATGAAAAATCACTCACCATCTCTCCACTTCCAGAATATAATTTACTAGAGACAGGAGGTTTATAATTTTTTAAAAACTTGTAATCGGGCAATTTGCTTGAAAATACCCACAAAATTACGATAACCAATGTTAAAAACCCAGCTCCTATTGTTAAAACTGTTAGTAGAATTTTTTTAAATATACTGCTCATTTTAGTATTATTTATTTTCTGAATTTGTTAATGTTAAGGCACAGAATTTAAAAAATTTAGGTTAGAATAAACAAATGACAACAAACAATCAAAAATTATGGCAAAGAATTTGTATATTGATGCTTCGCATCCAACTGAGACTAGAATTGTACTTAAGAAAAATGACAATATTGAAGACTACGAGTACGAAAGTCTAAATAACAGTTTAATAAAAAATAATATATACCTTGGAAAGGTAAGTAGAGTTGAGCCGTCTCTTCAAGCAGCTTTTGTAGATTTCGGAAGGGAAAGACATGGTTTTTTATCCTTCAATGATATTCAGTCAGATTATTATCAGTTACCAAAAAGTGATCTAGAAGTAATCAAAAAAGAAGAAGAGAAAGCTAGAGAGGAACTTCAAAAAGAAAGTGAAAAAAATGAACAAGAAGTTATTCACGAAGATAGTTTAGATATAAAAGAAAATGGTCATGCAGAAAAATTACAGGAAGAAAATTCAGTAGCAAACAATAACAAAAAAAAATATCCTTCAAGAAAATATAAAATTCAAGAAGTTATAAAACCAAATCAAATAATTCTTATACAAGTTTTAAAAGATGAAAGAGGGCTTAAGGGTGCTGCTTTAAGTACTTTTATATCTATAGCTGGAAAGTATATTGTTTTGATGCCAAATACTCCAAAAGGTGGTGGTATATCAAGAAAAATATTTAATCCCATAGAAAGAAAAAAAATAAGAAATATTTTAAATGATATAGTTATTCCTAAAGAAGCGGGGTTAATAGTTAGAACTGCTGGTTCAAATAAAACAAAAAATGAAATTGAAAGTGATTTAAAAAATTTGCTAAAGATATGGGAGTCTATTAAAGAAAAAGCAATTAACTCTAGCGCACCTTCACTTGTTCATCAAGAAAGCGATATAATTAAAAGAACAATTAGAGACACATACGATGATGAAACACAAAATATCACTATTGAAGGAAATGAGGGCTATCAAAAAGCCAAAAACTATATGAAGCTAATATTGCCTAGTCATGTAAAAAAAATAAAAAAACACAGAGATAAAATTCCCTTATTTATAAAAGAAAAAATTGAAACGAAATTGCTAGAAGTATTTGATACCAAGGTTAAACTTGTTTCAGGTGGATATTTGGTAATTAATCCAACTGAAGCACTAGTTTCAATTGACGTCAACTCTGGAAAATCTATAAAACAAAAAAATGTCGAAAGTACTGCTTTGGACACGAACATAGAAGCTGCTGAAGAAATAGCAAGACAAATTAAGCTTAGAGAGCTTTCTGGACTGATAATTATAGATTTCATAGATATGTTAAGTTTTGGAAATAGAAAACAAGTAGAAAGAAAACTTAAAGAAAAATGTCGCTCAGATAGAGCCAGGATACAAATTGGTAGAATTAGTAATTTTGGGCTTCTTGAAATGTCTCGACAAAGATTAAGAGAAAGTCATGTTAAGTGGAATATAAAATTGACCGACGAATCATTTGTTTTAAAATTGTTAAAACTCGTAGAGCTTAAATCTCTTGAAAATAAATCGAAAATTATAAAAGTTGAAGTAAATAAAAAAATTACTCAATTTATAAAAGAAAACTTTTTTAAAAATATAGAATATTTTGAAAAAAAAAATAAACTTAAAATTAATATTGAATCCAATGAAAGCTTAACTCCTTCAGAATATATAATTATTTTTCAATCAAAAACAAAAAAAATAATTGAAAAGTTAGAAAAAATTATTGAATTAAAAAAAATTATTACTAAACCTACGAATGAAGGCAAGTACGAAAAACACAAACCAAGAAAAAACAAAAATAAAAGAAAAAAATATTTTAAAAAAAATTTTTATAAAAAAAATTAAATCAACCCTGATTTTGGAGATGAAGATTTACCTAAATAACTTTTTTTAATTCTACCAGATAAAAAAGATTCTCTACCAGCTATTACAGCTTGTTTCATTGCTTCAGCCATTTTGAAAGGATATTTAGCTTTTGCTATAGCTGTATTAATAAGAACGCCATCGCATCCCATTTCCATAGCTATACATGCATCTGAAGCTTGACCAATACCTGCATCAATAATTAAAGGTAATCTAGTTTGTTTTCTTATAATTTGAATATTAAGTTTATTTTGAATTCCTAAACCTGATCCTATTGGTGCCGCTAAAGGCATTATTGAAACCGCTCCAGCGTTTTCTAGTCTTTTTGCCATTAAAGGATCGTCATTACAATAAACCATAACTTTAAATCCTTCTTTAGTTAATACCTCAGTTGATTTTAAAGTTTCAATCATGTCCGGAAATAAATTTTTTCTATCTCCTAAGACTTCTAGTTTAACTAATTTCCAGCCACCTATTTCTCTAGCAAGTCTTAAAGTTCTTAAAGCTTCTTCTGAGTTAAAACATCCTGCTGTATTAGGTAAATAAGTAATTTTTTTTGGGTCAACAAAGTCCATTAACAATGGTTTTGATTTATCTAATATATTTACTCTTCTAACAGCCACAGTAACTATTTCTGCACCTGAAATTTTTATTGCTTTTGCACACTCAGTCATATTTTTATATTTTCCTGTACCAACAATTAATCTCGAGACAAACTTCTTATTATCAATATAAAAATGATCTTTTTTACTCATCAACCTCCACCTATAAAATGAACTATTTCAATTTTATCTTTATTTTTTAAAATAATCTTTTTAAGTTTTTTTTTATCCAATATTTTCCTGTTTTTTTCAATTGCAATTTTTTTTAATGGAAGTTTTAGAATATTTACCAAACTGTAAGCTGTGGTTTTCTCAGCAATAAATAGATCTTTTCCATTAATTTTAATTTTTATTTTATTTTTTTTTTTCATAATATATAAGAATGTTGTGAATATATTAATTATTAATGGCCCAAATCTTAATCTATTAGGTGAAAGAGAACAATCACAATATGGGTCAATAACTTTTGAGAAATTAAAAAAAAATTGCCTGGAAAGGTCAAAAGAATTAAAAATTAATTTAGACTTTAAACAGTCGAATATTGAAGGTGAAATTGTTACAATGATACAAGAGGCAAGAAATAAATATGATGGTTTAATTATTAATGCAGCAGGTTTTACTCATACTTCGGTTGCAATTAGAGATGCCATGTCTATATTTAAAAAACCCAGTATAGAATTACACATTTCAAATATATACAAAAGAGAAGAATTCAGACATAAATCTTTCTTAAGTGCTACAGTTAATGGGGTAATTTGTGGTTTAGGTTCCAATGGTTATATTTTGGCCATAAATGCAATGCATGAATTGCTAAAAAATGGAAATAAATAAAAAAATTATACAAAAATTAATTGAAGCTTTAGAAGATTTAAAGAAATCAGTTAAAGATACTGATGTTATTAATGATGAAGTTGTAGAAGCAGTTGAAATAGATAAATCCAAAACCATAACAAGTCCTATAGTTGGTACAGCCTATCTATCACCAGAACCAGGTGCTAAACAATTCGTTGAGATTGGTAAAAAAATTAAAAAAGGAGACACTGTGATGATAGTTGAGGCTATGAAAACAATGAATCATGTTCCTGCTACATTAGATGGTGTTGTTAAAAAAATTTCTGTTGGAGATGGTGAGCCTGTTGAATTTGGACAAGTTCTTATAATTCTTGAATAATGTTTAAAAAAATATTAATTGCTAATCGTGGAGAAATTGCGGTTAGAATTATAAGAGCCTGTAAAGAATGGGGAATTTCTACTGTCGCTATTCATTCAGATGTTGATAGAGAAAGTATGCACGTAAAACTTTCAGATGAAAGTGTGTGTGTGGGTTCATCTCAACCTTTAAACAGTTATTTAAATATTCCAGCTATAATGTCTGCAATTGAACTTACTAATGCAGAAGCAGTACATCCAGGTTATGGATTTTTATCCGAGAATCCGAGTTTTGCAAAAATTTTAGAAGAAAACAAAATTAAATTTATTGGTCCATCTTCAAAATTAATAGAAATGATGGGAGACAAGATCCAAGCAAAAAAAATTGCTAAAAAATATGGATTACCGGTAATAGAAGGTTCAGAAGATGGTGTTTCAAATTTAAGTAAAGCTAAAGAAATTGCTAATAAAATAGGTTTCCCTGTATTAATTAAAGCCGCTGGTGGTGGAGGTGGAAAAGGAATGAAAATTGTTCAAAATGATGTTGAATTTGAAAATTTATTTTTAGCTGCTAGATCAGAGGCAAAAAAATATTTTGGAAATGATGAAGTTTACATTGAAAAATTTTTTCAAAATCCTAGACATATAGAAGTTCAAATAGTATCTGGAAAAAATCGCACTGTTCATCTTTATGAAAGAGATTGCTCTGTTCAAAGAAGACATCAAAAATTAATTGAGGAAACGCCCAGCCCAATCTTGAATGAAAAGGTTAGAAAAGATTTGCTGGAAAAAACAGTAAATATGGTAAACCAAATAGGATATGAAGGTGCGGGAACTGTAGAATTTATTTATGAGGATGGAAAATTTTATTTTCTTGAAATGAATACAAGGATACAGGTAGAGCATCCGGTGACAGAGATGGTAACGGGTATCGACTTAGTAAAAGAGCAAATTAATATTGCTTTTACTGGAGATACCGCTTTAAAACAAGATGATATTAAACCAAGAGGTCATGCAATAGAGTGTAGAATTAATGCTGAAGATCCAAGTAAAAATTTTCAACCTTCTCCTGGTAGAATAACTATGTGTCACCAGCCATCTGGCTTTAGAACAAGAGTAGATGGAGCAATATATCAAGGTTATAAAGTAACTCCATTTTATGACAGCATGGTATGTAAGTTGGTTTGTCACGGAAGAAATAGAACAGAAGCTATCCAAAGAATGCGGAGGTCTTTAGATGAATTTGTAATAGAAGGAATTACAACAACAATAGAACTACACAAACAACTTTTAAGTCACAAAAAATTCATAGAATCAGACTTTAATGTGTCTTGGCTAGATAAAGAAAAGATTATCTAGTTAAAACATTTGGTAATCCATATGTCGTAAACAGGGTGATCAAATGGTTTAAGCGACGGACTTGAAGCAAATGTCCAGCCATTAAATACAAATACTTTATCATTATCTTTCTTGTTTAAATCTCTTACCTGCAAATAAGCAGTAATATCAGGATTATCATCAAATTTTGAATTTTTACATTTTTCAGATTTAATAAGTAAATTTTGAAATTTTTTTTCCTCTCCTATATTTAAAGTTAAAGTTGTATTTTTTGAACTAACTTTATCTAATATTTTAATTTCTAAATAAACACCTTCAAGATTCTCAGAACTATTGCTTGGAATTGCTGATAATATTAAAATAATAAATGACGCTATATTAAATTTTTTATATTTTCCAAACATTATATTTTTTTCTGACTGCGTTTTTATTTTTGTTTGGATTATATGCCTTATCTGTTCCTGTCAGGTTATCCTTGTGAGGTTTTTGCCATTTATATTTTTTTAACTCATGTGTATTTTCAATTTTATTTTGAATATTATGTATCCAAGAATACCATTCTTCAGGGATTTTAGACGCTTCGATCTCATCGATGTAAATAATCCATCTTTTTCCATTTTTATCTTCATAATATTTATTTCCAAATTTATCTTTTCCTACTAATTTTCCTTTTAATATTGTTTTGATTCTCGTACCTAAAGTCTGGCGATTCCACCATGTGAATATTTCTTTAAAGAATGTCAACATAAATTTTTAAAAATTTTTCAATTCATAATTGCAAAAAATCAATTAGACTAAAAACTATAAATGTATATACATTGAATCATTATTAGACTCAAAAAAAAATTTAAATTGTTTGTAATATAATAATGTCAAAATATTTAGTCGAAACATATTATACCTGTAATATTAAAGTAAGTCATTATTTAGACAATATAGATGGTGTTGATTTAAAAAACTTAGAAAAAAGAGAAGATGGGAAGTTTGAAATTTTAGACATTAAATTTGATAATAGAAAAACAAAAAATTTAAGTGAACTAAATAAAGGAAAACAAAAAATTAATAAATCAATTGATGAAAAAGAAATAGTAATACCCGATACTTCCAATGGAAAAAATAAACATGCTTTTTTAAAAAAAGTAAACGAAACTGTAGGAAAAAGATTCAGTATGCCTGATAGACGTAAGGGCTATATTCAAAAAGCCTCTGTAGGAAATCATAAAATTTATTTACATACAGGAGAATATGAAGATGGTAAAATTGGAGAAATTTTTATTGATACTAGTAAAGAAGGAGAATTAGTTAAAGCTTTGATGAATAATTTTGCCATAGCAATTTCACTGGGCTTACAGTATGGCGTGCCATTAGACGAGTTTGTAAATGCATATGTAGATACAAAATTTGAACCATCTGGAAAAGTTTTCGGAAATGATAGAATTTTAAGTGCTTCCTCAATACTCGATTATATATTTAGAGAGTTAGCGATTTCATATTTAAACAGAGAAGATTTAGCTCATACTCCATCAATTGGAAATATAGAAAAATCAAATGAAAAAAATTTGGAAGAAGTTTCAGATGATCAAAATCAGTTTTTGAAGATTGTAAAAGATATAACAAGTAAAGGTTTTGTAAGAAATAATTACAAGAAAAAACTTGTAGATTTATCTGACATACGAATTAATCTTAAAGGAAAAAAATAGTTTTATTTTTTTTTTATTTGAATGCCTAGCTCTTTTAATTGACTATCACTAACTGAAGATGGTGCTTCCATCATCAAATCTTGTGCATTTTGATTCATTGGAAACATTGTTACCTCTCTGATATTTTTCTCATTTGCTAATAACATTACTATTCTGTCTATACCAGGCGCTATACCTCCATGTGGTGGTGCGCCATAACTTAATGCATTAATCATTCCACTAAATTTCTCATTTACTTGTTTTTTATCATATCCTGCAATTGCAAATAGTTTGTACATTAAATCTGGAATATGATTTCGAATTGCTCCTGAAGACAGCTCAACTCCATTGCAGACTATATCGTACTGGTAAGCCTTAATATCCAATGGTTTGTCAAAATTAATATTTTTTATATCTCCTTGAGGCATAGAAAATGGATTATGGCTGAATTTAATTTTATTTGTTAAATTGTCTAACTCAAACATTGGATAGTCAACTATCCAACAAAAAGCAAATTTTTCTTCGTCCACTATATTTAGATCTTTAGCAATTTTTTCACGAGCCAATGATAGAATTTTTTCAACTTCATTAATTTTACCACATGCAAAAAATATACTATCTCCAATATTAGCAGATGTGATTTTCATAATTTCTTTAAGAGAATTTTCAGAAAAAAACTTGCCAACTGGTCCTTTTGCTGAAATTTTATTTTCACTTTCAAAAGTAAAATAAGCCAATCCAGAAGCTCCCTGTTCCTTTGCCCATTTATCAATGTTGTCAAAGAAACTTCTAGGTTTGTCTTTAGTATTTTTTGTTACTATTGATCTGACTTTTGAACCCGACTTTACTAACTTTTTAAAAATATCAAACTTAACATCTTCTCTTTTAAAAATTTCCGTTAAATCGTTTATTATTAATGGATTCCTTAAATCTGGTTTATCAGTTCCATATTTTAGCATAGATTCTTGATAATTAATTCTGGGAAACTTCTCAAACATCATTTTTTTTGAGGAAAATTTTTTAAATAAACTTGTCATTAATTTTTCAACTATATTGAAAACATCTTCTTGTTCTACAAAAGACATTTCTAAATCTAATTGATAAAATTCACCTGGACTTCTATCGGCTCTTGAGTCTTCGTCTCTAAAGCATGGCGCTATCTGAAAATACTTATCAAAGCCTGAAACCATTACTAGCTGTTTGAATTGTTGTGGAGCTTGTGGAAGAGCATAAAATTTTCCTGGATTTAACCTGCTAGGAACCAAAAAATCTCTTGCTCCTTCGGGGCTAGAGGAAGTTAATATCGGTGTTTGAAATTCTAAAAATCCTAATTCATGCATTTTATTTCTTATAAAAGAAATTACTTTCGATCTTAAAATTATATTTTCGTGAATTTTTTTTCTTCTTAAATCTAAAAATCTATATTTAAGTCTTATTTCCTCAGAATAATCTTGATCACTAAAAACCGGCATTGGTAGCTCTTTGCTATGACCAAGTATTTCAAATGTAATTATATTTACTTCAACTTCTCCGGTTAAAAGTTCTGAGTTAACAGTTTCTTTACTTCTCTCTAAAACTTTCCCATTAATTTTTATTACACTTTCAAGCTGGATTTTTTCTAATTCTTTAAAAAATTTATTACTTTTATCAACTACGCACTGAGTAACGCCATAATTATCTCTAAGATCAATAAATAAAAGGTTTCCGTGGTCACGTTTTTTATTAATCCACCCTGACAAAATGATATTCTGATTTTTATTTTTTTTATTTAATTCTCCGCAATTATGTGTTCTGTATTTACTCAAATTATTCCTTCAATATTTCTTTTACTGTTTTAATATTTATTGGTTTTTTTTTTTTCAAGCTTAATTCATCAACTTTATATATAAATTCAGATATTTTGCTATATGATCTATCAATTCTTTTAGTTATAAAATCAATAAGTTTTTTATCAATCTCTATTTGCCTATCTGAAAAACTTTTTAATAATAAAGCAAATATAAGATCATCATCAGGAGAGTCTATCTTTGCAAAAATACAATTTTTTGCTCTAGATTTAATATCTTTTAAATCAAAATCTATTTCATTAATTGGTATTAAAGAATTTATAATTAAAAATTTATTATCATGATCTACAAAATTTAGTAAAGCATAAATTAATCTTTCTTCAATATTATTATTAAAATTATCCAAAACTATGTTTTCGTGAATCTTTAATTCTTTAAATATTTCATCGTTTAGTTTTTTTGAATCTATTTTTATACCTTTGTTTTTACTCAAGAAGATGTCTGTTAGATGTGTTTTTCCTGATGATTTTTCTCCAAAAATATTTAATACATTTTTTTCCCATTTAGGCCAATTTTGAATTAATTGATAAGCATAAAAATTACTTTTGGAAATATAAAAATCTTGTTCATTAAAATTTTGCTTATGGTTTAAGTTTAAAAGTAATTGATTTAATTCACTCATTTTATTAACCAAATCTTAGACGAAGTGTCTAAACCAAAACCTGCTGATGTAATTTCTTTTATAAATTTATCAGGAGTATTATTGTAAGTTACTTTATAAATTGTTTCTTGTTTAGAAAATTTATCAATATAGTAATTTGATACCAAGTCTAAATCTAGTAATTTTTTTTCTAATTTATTAATTAACCTATGATTGCTACTATCTATGGCCAATGTAAGTGTTAAGTTAATTGATGAATTAATTTGGTTGATTTTTTTCCACTCATTCTCATAAGTTATTTTTAAATTATTTATTATGCTATCTATTGAATTTAAATTACTGATGTTAAAATTATTAAACCTAGAATTTAATATTCTATAGCTTTTATTTATATATAATTTTGACAAGACATTTAATTCTAATTGATTTTCATAAAAAACAATAATAATAAAATCATTTAAATCGTATTTGTTAATTATTTTTTCAAAATTATAATTTTCAATTTCATCAAAATTTTCTCTTATTAAATTAATATCTTCAATATCTTCATTTGGTAAAATATATTTTATTAAAAAATGCTTCTTTTCATTATTATTCCAGTTTAAGTAAAAAGGATTTTCACTAAAAAGTGAGGCTTTATATTGATTGTTTCTTATAAGTATAGGTATTACAAACATGTCTTTCTTAATTGGTATGGAAGGAAAAATATTATTTTTTTCTAACAAATTGTTAAAATTACTTTTATTAAATTCAACTTCAAAATTTGCTATATAGTTATCATTAATAAATTTCTCATCTACAATTACAAAGGACTCGACTAAATTTTTAATTTCCAAGGAATTTATTTTTTCCAATTTTTTACTATCAGTAGATAACGTGATTTTTGATACAAGCTCTTTAAATGCTATATCGAATGCCTTGTTAATTATTTTATCTTTACTGAAATTTAGATCAAATTTCTCTGATAATTCTATTTTATCTATTTTATAAACTTCACTTGAGCTTGATGCTGTGGAAAACTTAATAAAAAATATAATGAAATATAAAAAAAATATATAATGAAGAGGCAGTTTGTAAATTTCTCTAAATAAAAGCATAATTAATTTAAAATGAAAAATAACAAATTAACATATGATAAAAGTGGTGTTAATATAAAAGCAGCTGATAAGTTTGTAAAATTCATATCTTTAAATACAAGTAAATCAAAAAATAATGGTAAATTTAAGAATATTGGAGGGTTTGGCTCTTTAAATAAAATACCTAAGTCTCTGAAAAACCCATTAATTGTATCTAGCACTGATGGAGTTGGAACAAAAATTGAAATAGCTAACACATTAAATAAATTTAATACTATAGGCATCGATTTGGTTGCAATGTGCGTAAATGATTTAATCGTTCAAGGAGCAAAACCTTTCATATTTTTAGATTACATTTCAATTAATAAAATTAAATTGAAAAAGCTAAAAAAAATCATGCAAGGAATAATCAAAGGATGTAAAATTTCAAAATGTGAACTTGTCGGAGGCGAGACCGCAGAAATGCCAGGCACATATGAAAAAAATAAATTTGATATTGCTGGCTTTTCTATTGGTTTAGTAGATAAAAAAAAAATACTAAATAAAAATATTTATAAGAACGATTTAGTATTGGCAGTTCCTTCAAACGGTCTGCATTCAAATGGATATTCATTAGTAAGATATATTTTAAAAAAAAAAAAAATTATTTTAAGTAAAAATAAATTTTTAAAAAAAGAACTTATTAGACCAACAAAAATTTACACTAACGAGATTCTAGAGTTAACCAATAAAAATCTAATAAAAGGCTGTGCGCATATTACTGGTGGAGGTATTTCAGATAACTTAAAAAGAGTGATTCCTAAAAATATGAATGCTGAAATAAATTTAAAACTTATTAAAACAAAAAAGATTTTTAAATGGTTAAAAAGCCAAGGTATAACTAATAATGAAATGCTAAAAACATTTAACTGTGGTGTGGGATTTTGTTTAATTGTATCAAGAACAAAAGTTAAAAAGATTTATAAATATTTTTCAAAAGAATTTAAACCTTATCTAATTGGAAAAATTACAAGTGGAGAAAAAAAAGTAATTCTTAATGAAACAATTAACTGGTAAAACTAAAAACAATATTGCTGTATTTATTTCAGGAAGAGGAAGTAATTTAAAGTCTTTAATCAAATATTCAAAATTGAAAAAATCAAAATTTAGAATCAAGTTGGTTGTTTCAAGTAAAAAAGGTGCTAATGGATTGTTACATGCAAAAAAAAACAAAATTAATTATTTTGTATCAAATTACAAAATTAAAAAAAATCCTGAAAAAAAAATACTTTTATTATTAAAAAAAGAAAAAGTAAAAATTATTTGTCTTGCAGGATTCATGAAAATATTATCTCCTAATTTTATTAATCGATTTAAAGGTAAAATTCTTAACATTCATCCTTCTTTATTGCCAAAATATAAAGGCTTAAATACTCACGAAAAAGCCATAAATAATAGAGATAAATACTCAGGATTTACAATACATATAGTAAATAAAAAACTTGATTCAGGTAAAATTGTTTTTCAAAAAAAAATTAAAATATTTAATAGTGATAATGCTAAATTATTAGAAAATAAAATTCGTAAACAAGAAAATAAATACTATCCAGTTGTTTTAGATAAATTATTAAATTAATCTTTAAAAAAAAAATCTATTTCCTTTTTTGCATTTTCTTCGCTATCAGATCCATGCACAGAATTTTTGTCTATTGAAATTCCATATTTTTTTCTAATAGTTCCAATGTCTGCTTTAAGAGGATCTGTTGCTCCCATTAATTTTCTATTTTCCAAGATTGCATCATTCTTTTCAAGAATCATTGCTATAATTGGCCCAGAAGAAAGATATTCACATAAATCATTATAAAACGGCTTTGTTTGATGTATTTGGTAAAATTTTTCAGCCTCAGATTTTGATATTTTTACCTTTTTTTCTTTCAAGATATTAAAATTGTTATTCTTAAATACTTTTTTTATTTCTTCTGATAAATTTCTCTCTACCGCG
Organism: uncultured Pelagibacteraceae bacterium; assembly: GCA_902531885.1. Taxonomy (GTDB): domain Bacteria; phylum Pseudomonadota; class Alphaproteobacteria; order Pelagibacterales; family Pelagibacteraceae; genus Pelagibacter. The sequence goes on along the minus strand of CACAFZ010000001.1, from coordinate 39,315 downwards.
TCAGGTTTAATTATAGATAGCGTTTGTTGGATGTTACTCATAATTATCTTCCACAAATTTATTTAACAATCTTACTCCGTAACCTGTTGCACCCCCTGAGTTTAGAGCTCCTGCATATTTAGAAAATGCCATTCCTGCTATATCTAAATGGACCCAAGGTGTTTTATTTATAATAAATCTCTGTAAGAATTGTGCCGCAGTTGTTGATCCTGCACCACCTACATAATTTATATTTTGAACATCTGCATTTTTTGAGTCCATCAGTTTATCGTAGTTTTTATGTAGTGGTAATCTCCATACTTTTTCTCCTACTTTTTCCCCAGCATCAAAAATCTTTTTAGAAATTATATCATCATTTGAAAAAAGGCCTGCATACTCAGATCCTAAACAAACAATTATAGCTCCTGTTAAAGTTGCTAGGTCAACAATAAAATTGGGTCTAAATTTTTTTTCAGTAAATGTTAAAGCATCTGCTAATACTAATCTTCCTTCTGCATCTGTATTCAATACCTCTATAGTTTTTCCACTATAAGACTTTACGATATCACCAGGTCTTTGAGCATTTCCACCTGGCATATTTTCAACAAGACCAACGACTCCTACTGCATTGATTTTGGCTTTCCTAATAGCAAAATTTTTCATCAAACCTGCAACAACTGCGGACCCTGCCATATCATATGTCATATCTTCCATAAATCTTGCTGGTTTTAACGAAATACCTCCTGTGTCAAAGCAAACGCCTTTTCCCACAAATGCTAAAGGTTTAGTTTTAGATTTTGTTCCATTCCACTCTATTGTTACTAGATATGATCCTCTTATACTTCCTTGTCCAACTCCTATTAAAGCGTTCATTCCTAGTTTTTTTAATTTTTTTTTATCATAAACGGTAACTCTTAGTCCTAGTTTTTTTAATTTTAAGAGTCTTTTTGCATATTCATCTGGATGTAAAATATTACCGGGTTCTGAAACTAAATCTTTTGTAAAATTTGTCCCTTCTTCAAGAGCTTTAAATTTTAATTTATTCTTGATTGAAAAAGAACTCTGCTTACCTATTATATTAATTGTAATATTATGCTTAGTTTTTTTTGATTTATATATATTGAATTCATATGATTTCAATTTTAGACCATGTATAAAACGTCCTACAAAATCTTTTCCGGGTTTGCTTTTAACACTATCTGTAATTATTGAAATATTATTAAATGAATTTTTTTTTACAAAATCATAAAAGGATGCTCCCAGACTTTCTACATCAAAGCTTTTTAAACTATCTTTTAAAGATATTAAAATAAGACTAGAATTTTCATTAATGTTGAAAGAAATAAAATTTTTTTTTGATTTATTTTTATTTTTTAAAACTTTTTCGATGTACGATATCTGGGGTTTAGAAAATATGTTTTTTCCATTTTTTATTTGAAATTTTTCATCAGAAAATAAAACAACCTCACTCAGATCGCTAGTTTTAGCCTTGTTTTTATAGACAACTTGAACACTCATAAATTTTAAAATATATACTTAAAGTTGAATGTATATAGTTATAAAATTATCTTATTTCAATGGAAAAATTAATTTTTAGAAAGCTTTTTAACAATATAACTTTATTTTTTATAATTAGTATTTTCAGTATAAGTCTAATTATCTGGATTACTCAAGCTGTAAATTTCTTAGATTTGGTTTCAGAGGACGGCCATGGTCTGGAAATTTACTTTATGTATACCCTTTACAATTTTCCGAAAATTATAAGTAGAATATTATTATTTATTTTTTTTATATCTATATTTTATGTTTTGATAAAATATGAAGAAAAAAATGAATTGTTATTATTTTGGATTAACGGTATCGGAAAAAAAGAATTTGCCAGAAAAATAGTTAAATTTTCATTAATTTATTTATTATTTCAATTGGTATTGAGCGCTATCATAGTTCCTTACTCTAACAATAAAGCTAAATCCTTTGTAAGGGATTCGAAAGTAAATTATTTAGGATCAATAATTAATGAGCAAAAATTTACCGATGCAGTAAAGGATTTAACTATATTTATTGGCAAAAAAGAAAATAATTTACTTTATGATGTTTTTTTAAAAGATCGATTAGGAGAAGATAAATTTCAAATAGTTTCTGCTAAAGAAGGAGAAATTAAAAATTTAAATAACACTAATTATCTAATACTTTACAACGGAAAAATAATTGATCATGACTCTGGTTCTATTAATAATTTTTCTTTTGATAAAACTCAGTTTAATTTATCTAAATATCTCACAAAAACAGTTTTGTATCCAAAAATACAAGAAGCAAATTTATTTGATTTATTTTATTGTTTTAAAGATGAAATTTATTTAAAATATTTTAACTTAGATATTAAAAAACCAAAATTTATACGATGTAACAAAGAAGTTTTGGGTGAAATCATAAGAGAAATTTTAAAAAGACTTTATTTACCAATTTATATTCCTTTGCTAGCATTTATTGCCAGCATACTTGTTTTAAAATCAAAAGATTTTTGGCAATATTCAAATTTTAAATTTTTTTTATTTATTAATGGATTTATAACTATATCTTTATCAGAAATATCTATTAGATATGCAGGTGAAAATAATTTAAATACGGTTGTTTTTTTGACTCTACCTTTTTTAATTTTTTTTATTAATTATTTTTATTTAAATAGGAATTTAACAACGAAAAATTAATGATTATAAAAACATATCAAAAATATATATTAAAAAGTTATTTTTCGTGTTTAGCAACTGTATTGTTGGTGTTTATTTGTTTAGTTTTTGTTTTAAACATTTTTGAAGAAATAAGTTTTCTTAAGGATAAAAATAATAGTTTTTATTATGCAATATTATTAACTTCACTTAACATACCATATTTAATTTATGAAATATCTCCATTTATTTTTTTAATTTCATCACAGTATTTTTTTATAAATTTATATGAAAGTGAAGAAATTGACTCAATGAACAAGTTCGGACTAAATAATTTCAAAATAATGAGTATTATTTCAATCTGTTCTTTTGTAGTTGGAATACTAGTTATAACATTATTTTACAATTTATCAGCTGAGCTAAAGCACTTTTATTATGATTTAAAAAATAAATTATCTGAAGAAAATAAATATCTTGCTGCTGTAACTGCAAATGGCTTATGGCTAAAAGATCAAAAAAATGAAACAATAAATTTTATTAATGCAGAAAAACTTAGAGATAATTATTTGGAAAAAGTTTCAATAACAGTTTTCACTGACAGTTTTGATTTGGTTAAAAACATAGAGTCAGAAAAAGCAGACATAACAAATTTTGAATGGGTTATGGAAAATGTGTTAGTTTATGAAGATAATTCACCAAAAAAAAATTATGAAAAGCTAAATTTTGAAACTAGTTTTGATAAAGAAAAATTGTATAGCTTGTTTTCAAATTTATATTCCATATCAATTTGGAATTTATTTAATTTTTCTAAAGATAATAATTTAATTAATTTTTCATCAAAACAAATAGTATTTCACTTGAATAAACTTTATTCATACCCGTTCTATGTCACTTTGATGGCCTTAATATCTTCAGTGGTAATGCTTAATCTAAACAGAAAAAGAAATAGAATTTTTTTTATCACCGTTGGTGTTCTTATCTCCGTATCAATATATTTCATTAGATATATTTTTGATATTGTGGGTGAAACAAAAGATCTTTCCCCTTTTGTCTCAATTTGGTTGCCAATCTTATTTTTAACAATTATTACATCATTTGGCTTAGTAAGAATAAATGAAAAATAAATTTTTTAAATTACTTATTGTTTTAATTTTAGCATTTAACTCTGCTATCATATTATATTCTGATGAAGTTGACATTAAAACTACAGAGATAAATATTTTAGAGAATGGAGAATTGCTAACTGGGAATAAAGGATTTAATATTATTTCTGATAACGGTATTGAAATAACAGGAGATGAATTTTCATATAATAAAACAATTCAAGAATTAAAGGCAAAAGGGAACATAACTATAATTGATAAATTAAAAGAGATCAAAATTAACTCTGAACTTGCTGAATACAAAAAAAAAGAGGAAGAGTTTTTTTTAAAAGGTGACACAATAATTTATTATGGAGATAATTATACCTTATTTGGTAAAGAAATAATTTATTTTAAAAATGAAAATAAAATTTTTTCTAAAAATAAAATAAAAATAATAGATAAATATAGCAACACATTATTAATGGATAATTTTGAAATAGATCAACTAAAAAATATATTATCAGGTGATAATGCTTTATTTAACGACAATGTGTCTAACAGTTATTCGATTGAGAAAATTAAAATTAATTTAGAAAATAAAGAAATGATTGGTAAAGATTTTTACGTAAATATGGGAGACCAAAAAAATGAAAAAGACATATATAGAATTAAAGGAAGAACTATAATTGACGATCTAAATCAAACATTAATCGCTAGAGGAGTTTTTACAACTTGTAAAAAAACTGATGGATGTCCTCCTTGGAGGATCGAAGCTGAAGAAATTAATCATGATAAGAAAAAAAAATTAATGAATTATAAAAATGCTTGGTTAAAAATTTATGATGTACCTGTTTTTTATTTTCCAAGATTTTTTCATCCTGATCCCTCTGTGGAAAGGCAGTCTGGCTTTCTATTTCCAACATTTGCTGACTCGAAGAATTTAGGAGCAAGTTTTAAATTACCATATTTCAAAGTAATATCTGAAAACAAAGATTTAACATTTAGTCCAAGATTCTTTGAGACGAATAAAGCAATTCTACAAACAGAATATAGACAGGCTAACAAAAACTCTTTTCATATAGCTGATTTCAGTTTTTTTAATCATGAAAATAACTCAAGATCACATTTGTTTTATAATTCAAAATACAATATTGAATCAAATAATTTTGACAGAAGTTTTCTAGAAATAAATTTACAAGGTACTAATAATGATACATATCTGAATACTTATAATATTTCTTCACCAATAATTAAAAATAAAACTATTCTTGATTCTTACATTGATTATACGATTTACGATGAAGATTTTTCTTTTAATATTTATAGTAAAATAATTGAGGATATGGCAAAAAAAAATAACGATAGATACGAGTATATTTATCCATATGTAGATTTTTCAAAATCATTTAATAATTTAAGATATTCTTTAAAAAGTTATAACAAAAAATTTAACACTAATCAGGATATACTTGATGTTACAAATAAATTTACTTATAGCCCAGAGGAAAAATATTTTGCTTCAGGTATAAAATCAGATTGGAGTTTAGTTTTTAAAAATACTAATATGAAAGTAGACAGAGCGCCAGAAAAAGAACGTAACGATTTAATTGGTGGATTTGTTTATGACATTGCACTACCTTTAATTAATAGAGGCAATACTTTTAACAGTATAATTGATCCAAAAATTTCTTTTCGTTACAGCCCTGGCAAAAATCAAAACACTTCAGCAGATGAAAAAAGGATAGAATATAACAATATTTTTGATCTAGAGAGAATCAAGCCTGTTGAGGGTGGAGGTTCAGCAACTATCGGATTTGACTATAAACTTATAGAAAATGATAGTAATAATGAATTTTTGAAACTAGGATTGGCCCAAGTATTTAGGGATGAAGAAAATAAAGATTTACCTAAATCAAGTTCAATTGGTGATAAGTCTTCAGATATTTTTGGAAACATTACATTGTTAAATGAAGATATTGTAGAGTTGGATTATGTTTTTAATCTTACTGATATAGGAAACTCAAGCTATGACAGTGTTGATTTGAATGTTAACGTAAATAGGTTTGTTACGTCATTTGAGTATTTGGATGATGAAATTGGATCAGATAATAATAATTATTTTACATCAAGTATTAAATATAACCATAATGACAATCATAGCCTTACTTTTGCAAAAAGAGATAACAAAAAAACAGATATAACTGAATATAATAATTTAATTTATGAGTATAAAAATGATTGTTTAAGAGCCAGTGTAGAATACAAAAAAAGCAATTATACTAATGACGATTTAAAGCCAGAAGAAGAATTGATGTTTACGGTAACTTTAGGGTCATTTGGAACTGTAACTTCACCAAGTTACTGATGAAAAAAAAATATTTTTTTTTTTTAATTTTAATTTTTTTTTCTTTTAAAGTTAACTCAATAGAAAAAAAAGTATTTATTAAAAAGAGTGTAAACGAACATACTATAACTAATATAGACGTAGAAAATGAGGTTAAATTTATAGTTGCTCTAAATCCAAAATTATCAAATGTTGATAAAAATAAAATTAACAAATACGCAGAAGATTCGTTGGTAAATGAAAAAATTAAAATTATCGAATTATCAAAATATTATGAAATAAATGATGGAAGCAGTTTAAAGGAAGAAACTATATTAAGATTTGCAAAAAGATTCGGAATAAATAATTTACCTGATTTAAAAAATTATCTAAAAAACCAAAATATTCTTTATAAAGATCTTGTTTATAAAATTTATATTGAACACCTTTGGAACATGCTAATATATAAAAAATTTAAGAACCAGGTAGTTATTGATGAGGAAAATATAAGAAAAAAAATAATGAATGAATTAGAAAATCAAGTTAAAAAATATAAATATTTTTTACATGAAATAATTTATAGCGTTAAAAATAAAGGTGAAATTGAAATAAAAACAAATGAAATTATAGAAAGTATAAAAAAAATTGGATTCGAAAATACAGCCAACTTATATAGTGTAAGTGAGTCAGCCAAATTTAATGGAAAGTTAGGATGGATTAATGAAAATCAATTATCAAAAAAAATAATAGTAGAGTTAAAAAAAATAAATATTGGTGAATACACAAGCCCAATAAAAATCAGAGATGGATATATAATATTATTTATAAAAGATAAAATAATTGAAGAAGAAGAAATTGATATTGATCAAATAGTTAAAAGAAGAATTACTTACGAAATGAACAACAAACTATCTGAGTTTTCGCGCCAACATTTTAAAAAAGTAGCTATTAATCAGGAAATTGAATGAACTATAAACCTTTAATTATAGTATCGGGAGAACCTTATAGTATTTTTTCTGAAATATTTTTAAAAATATACAAAAAAAAAATTAAAAAAATAAAAATTCCAATAATATTAATTACATCAAAAGACCTATTTCAAAAACAAATGCATAAGTTAAATTATTCTTACAAATTAAAAATTTTAAAAGAAACAGATATTTTAAAAAATCGTATAGATAATAAGTATATAAATATTATTAATGTCAATTTTAAATTTAAAAAAACATTTGATAAAATTTCTCATAAATCCTCAAAATATATAGAGAATTGTTTTAATATTGCTTTAAGTATATTAAAAAAAAATAAAGCTGTAGGTTTGATAAATGGACCAGTTTCAAAAAAGTCTTTTTTAAAGAAAAAACATCCTGGAATAACTGAATACTTATCACGAAAAAGCAACATTGATGACGTTGTAATGTTAATTTACAATAATAAAACTGGTGTTTCACCAATAACTACACATTTGCCATTGAAGCATGTTTGTAAAAATATATCAAAAAAAAAAATCATAAATAACGTAAAAAAAATTCATCAATTTTATAAAAAATATTTAAACAAAAAGATTTCCATAGCTGTACTTGGTTTAAATCCTCACTGTGAAACAACTGATAGTTTTAGTGAAGAAGATAAAATTATAATACCTGCAATCAAGACCCTTAAAGAAAAAAAAATAAATGTAAAAGGACCTTATTCAGCTGATACTTTTTTTCAGAATAAAAATTTGATAAATTTTGATGTGGTTGTTGGCATGTACCACGATCAAGTACTTACTCCTATAAAAACATTATATAAATTTGATGCTATAAATATAACTTTGGGATTACCTTATATCCGTATTTCACCTGATCATGGTACCAATAATCAAATGATAGGTAAAAATCAATCTGACCCACAGTCACTTTACGCTGCCATCAAATTTTTTAACGAAATTAAGTGAAAATTAAACCAAAAAAAAGCTTAGGTCAAAATTTTCTAATAGATAAAAATTTATTGGAAATAATTGCGGATTTAGGGGAAATTAATAATGAAGATACTGTTCTTGAAGTTGGACCTGGAACCGGTAACTTGACAGAAAAATTAATTTATAAGAAACCAAAAAATATAATAGTTATTGAAAAAGATTCAAACCTTTGTATTGCCTTAAAAAAAAGATTTGAAAAAATTAAAAATATTAAAATAATAAATGAAAACATATTGAATACAAAAGAAGATGAGCTTTCACGTAATAAAATGATAATATTTGGCAACCTTCCATATAATATCTCAACACAAATATTGGTTAAGTGGATAAAATTAAAAGATTTAAATAAAGTTTGTAAAAAAATGATACTTGTTTTTCAAAAAGAAGTTGCAAATAGAATAGTTGCTAGTTCAAATACGAAAGAGTACGGAAGAATATCTATTCTTTCATCTTGGAAACTAAATATTAGAAAAATAAGAGATATTAACCCTTCTTCATTTTATCCTAAACCTAAAGTAGAAAGTACAATACTTGTTTTTGAGCCTAGAGATAACTATTTTAAAATTAAAAATGCAAAAAATCTAGAATTTATTACGAATACCTTTTTTAACCAAAGAAGAAAAATGATAAAAAAACCTATTAAAAGAATATTTTTAAATAACCTGGAAATTTACAAAAAATTAAATTTAAATGAAAATAATAGACCGCAAAATTTATCTCCCAATACTTATTATGAAATATGTAAAGAATATGAAAAACTAACCAATTAATACATTAACATGTTTTTCAATAAATTTTTTATCATAATTATTTTTTGAATTAGTTTCAATATATTCAATTATTTCTGAGCAACATTTATCCAAATCATCATTTATGACTACATAGTCATAACTTTTCCAGTGTAACACATCTTCGTTAAATTGCTTCATTCTTTCATTAACAATTAACTTATCTTTCATGTCTCTATTTGAAAGTCGATTAAACAACTCTTTCTTAGTTGGAGGTAAAATAAAAATTGTAATTAATTTATAATTTAATTTTTTATTTTTAATTTGCTCTGTGCCTTGCCAATCAATATCAAATAGTACATTATTTCCACTTACAAGGTAATTCAATATTTTATCTTTCGATGTTCCATAATAATTATTGAATACTTTGGCATGTTCGATCAATTCTTTATTTGCTATCAAATTTTTAAATTTATTTTCTGAAATAAAATAATAGTCTTCTCCATCTTTTTCATTAGTTCTAGGTTTTCTTGTTGTATAAGAAACTGAAATTTTGTATTTTTTTAAAGATGCTATTTTATGAACTAAGGTAGTTTTGCCAACTCCAGATGGGGAGGATAAAACTACCATCATCCCATCATTTTCCGAAACCATTAATTTTATTTCGTATTAATTTGACTTATTTTCAATAAATTTAATTGCGTCACCAACTGTTAATATTTTTTCGGCTTCACTGTCAGAAATTTCTGACCCAAATTCTTCTTCAAAAGCCATTACTAGTTCTACAGTGTCTAAGCTGTCTGCGCCTAAATCATCTATAAAACTTGATTCATCGGTTACTTTAGTTTCTTCGATACCTAAGTGGTCTGCAACTATTTTTTTCACTTTGCTTGAAACATCATCTGACATAAATTTCCTTGTAATATTAAGTTATTATCGTCTATAAATATTTAAAAGGCTTTGTCAAGACATATACATACCACCATTAACATGTATAGTTTCCCCTGTGATATAAGAGGCTGCATCAGATGCCAAAAAAGCAACAGTATTTGCCACATCATCTCCAGTACCTAATTTGGCCATAGGTATTCTAGAAGTCAAGATCGCCTTTATATTTTCAACAATGTTATCTGTCATTTTTGACTGAATAAACCCTGGTGATACACAATTAACAGTTATATTTTTTTTTGCATATTCAATTGCCAAAGATTTAGACATTCCAATTATACCTGCTTTCGAAGCTGAATAGTTTGATTGTCCTAAATTTCCTGTATGCCCAACGATAGAGGCGATGTTTACTACTCTACCATATTTATTTTTTAACATATTTTTTATTGCATATTTACTTAAAAGAAATGTAGAAGTTAAATTTATATCAATTATTTTTTTCCACTCATCTATTTTCATTCTTAGAGATAAATTATCTATATTTGTACCGGCATTATTTACAAGGATATCTACGCCTTGTAATTGAGAATTAGCATTTTCAATAAATTCTTCAATTTTATTATGTTCAGAAATATCAAATTTGAGAATATTTATATTTGGAAATTCTTTTTTAAGATTTTCTAAATTTTCTACTTTAGTTCCTGTGGCAAGCACATTTCCTTCTAAAGAAATAAATTTCTTAACAATATCTTTTCCTATCCCGCCTGTTGCGCCAGTTACTATTATTTTTTTTCCTTTAAAATTAATCATTTATTTCTAACTTATTTAAATCTTCATATTCATTTATAGAAATTGTATTAACATTTTTATCAATTCTTTTTATCATTCCAGATAATACTTTTCCTGGACCAATTTCAACAAAAGTTTTAGTTCCTTTTTCAATCATATATAGAATACTTTCTCTCCATCTGACTGGGCTTTCAATCTGTTGTATCAACAAGTTTTTAATTTCTTGGGCTTTATATGTTTCTTTGGCTGTTACATTGGCAATTATCTTATTTTTTGAGTCAGCAATTGTTGATTGAGAAATTTCATTTTTCATAATATCTGTAGCATGATTCATTAATCTACAATGAAACGGTGCGCTCACTTTTAGTTTTATATTTTTAATCTTTGCTTTTTTTAGATCATCTGCAAATAAATTTATGTCATTTGTTTTTCCACTTACAACAATTTGACCAACGGAATTATCATTTGCAATAAAACATTGATATTTTTTATTATTATTACTTATTATTTCTGTAACATTATTTATTTCTGCACCAAGTACCGCAATCATTCCACCTTCACCTTTTGGAACTGCCGATTGCATAGATTTTCCTCTTATTTTTAAAAGTTTTAAAGTATCTTCAAATCTAATCGACTCAGTTGCTGTTAATGCTGAATACTCACCTAATGAGTGTCCTGCATAAAATATAGCTTTATTTAAATCATATTTAGTTTCATTTTTAATCATTTGATAAATGCTATAACTTGCCAAAAATATTGCTGGTTGGGTATTTTCTGTAAGATCTAAATTTTCTTGTGGTCCATCAAGTATCATTTTACTAATTGATAGCCCTAATATTTCGTCAGCTTTGCTGAATAATTCTTTAACATATGTAAATTTATTATAAAGATTTTTTACCATGCCCACTGTTTGGGATCCTTGGCCTGGAAAAATTACAGAAAACATAAATAAAATCTCATCTAATATATCATTTTTTGTGTTGTATTTATGATTTTATAATAGTATATCCACTGCACTTATAAACGAAATACATGAATTATTACGAACATACAATAATAGTACGTCAGGATATTTCACCTACGCAATTAAATCAGATTATAGATAAGTACACAAAAATAATTGAAAAAAATCAGGGAAAACTCCTAAAAACTGAAAAATGGGGATTAATGAATCTTTCATATTCAATAAAAAAAAATAAAAAAGGAAATTACATTCATTTTAAAATAGAGTCAGAAATTAGCTTAACTAAAGAATTAGAAAAAAATGAAAAAATAGATAAGAATTTATTAAAATACCTAACTGTAAAAGTAAAAAAACACGATTTGGAAACTAATTACTTTTTAAAAAAAGAAAGCTCTATTGAAAATAGTAAAATAAATTTTAAAAATGAAAAAAAAAACATCTAACAAAAAAAATAGGCAGACAAGTTTTAGTAAATTAAGTTTGTTTCAAACAAATAGATACAGATTCAGAAAAAACTGTCCATTGTCTTTAAAAGGAGCTCCTGTGGTAGATTATAAAAATGTAAGTCTGTTAAAAAGATACATTTCAGAAAATGGAAAAATGCTTCCATCAAGAGTTACAAATGTAAGTCAAAAAAAACAAAGGCAATTATCTTTGTCTATAAAAAGAGCAAGAAACTTAGCACTAGTTTAATGAAAGTCATACTTTTAGAAAATTTAAGAAACGTAGGAGCTATTGGAGATATAATAGATGTTAAAAGAGGTTATGCTAAAAACTTTCTAATATCCCAAAAAAAAGCATTATTTGCATCAAAACAAAATATTAGTGAAGTAGAAAAAATTAAAAAAGATTTAAATAAAAAAGATCTTGAAAAGAAAAAACAAGCAAAATCAATACAAGAAAAAGTTCAACATAAGGAATTTAAAATTAATAAACGTTGTAATGAAGCAAAAGAACTTTATGGTTCGGTAACACCAACTGATATATCAAAAATATTAATAGACGAAATTAACTACGAAATTAATCCTTCTCAAATTCAACCTTTAAATGAAATTAAATCGATTGGTGTATTTAAAGTATTATTAAATTTACACAGTGAAGTTCAAGCTAAAATTTCAATTAAAGTAACGCCTGAAGAAACAATAAAATAAATTATACATTTTTTTCCCCATAAAAAATAATCTCTTGTAGATTTTTTTTAAATTCATTACTTATTTGTATGGTCCAACCAATAAATTTACTAAAACAAAAAATAGAAGAATTACCAAATAATATTGAAGCAGAACAGTCCATCATTGGTTCTATAATGGTATCAAACGAAATTTTTGATGACATAAACATGCTGGTTCGTAGTATAAATTTTTATGATCCTATGCACCAAAAAATTTTTGGTGCAATTGAAAAATTAATTTATGGAGGAATGCTAGCTAATCCAATTACTTTACGAAGCTATTTTGAAAATGAAAAAAGTGAATTAAATATTCCAGATTACTTGGTCAAAATTACTAAATTTTCCACTTCTTCTCGACAAGCTATCGAATATTCAAAACTAATTTATGATCTTTTTGTAAAAAGAGAATTAATTAAAATTTCAGAAAATGTAATTGACTCTGCAAAATTAAATGATTTGGACAATGATGGACAAACGATTATAGAAAATTACGAAAAAGCTCTTTTTGATCTAGCGGAAAAAGGTTCTTTTAGTTCTTCTTTAATAAAATTTGATGATGCTGTTAAACTTACTATTGAAATGGCCTCTAACGCTTATAAAAATGAAGAAGGTGTAGTAGGAGTTCCTACTGGTTTAGTTGACATTGATGATAGATTGGGTGGTCTTCATAAATCAGATTTAATAATAATAGCTGGAAGACCATCAATGGGTAAAACTGCTTTAGCAACAAATATTGCTTTTCATGCAGCAAAAAAAATTAAAGATAATGGAAAAAAATCTTCGATTGCATTTTTTTCTCTTGAAATGTCCTCTGAACAACTTTCAACAAGAATTTTAGCTGAACAATCTAGAATAAAATCTAATGACATTAGAAGAGGTAAAATCTCAGAAGAACAATTTGATAAATTTATAGAAACTTCAAAAAATATTTCAGAATTACCATTATACATAGATGAAACACCTGCTATCAGTATTGCCGCTTTAAGTAATAGAGCCAGAAGAATAAAAAGATTGTATGGATTAGATATGGTTGTTATTGATTATATTCAATTAATGACCTCTTCAAGATCTTATGAGGGAAGAGTTCAGGAAATTTCAGAAATAACCCAAGGATTAAAAGCTTTAGCAAAAGAACTCTCGGTTCCAGTGCTAGCCTTATCACAATTATCAAGAGCTGTTGAACAAAGAGACCTTAAGAAACCACAATTATCAGATTTAAGAGAATCTGGATCAATTGAGCAAGATGCTGATGTTGTAATGTTTGTGTACAGAGAAGCCTATTATCTTGAAAAACAAGAACCAAGAGCTGCAACTGTTGAGCATGCTGAATGGCAAGCAAAAATGAATGAAGTATCGAATCTTGCAGAAATAATTATTGGTAAGCAAAGACATGGGCCTACAGGCAATATTATGCTTGAATTTGAAGCTATGTTTACCAAATTTAAAGATTATCAAAGTAACTAATTTAATTTATAAGCAATGGGTAAATGTTTGCACGTTTTTACCTTAAAAATATAATTGAAAAACCAAAAATAATTTTTTCTATTTTAATAATTGCTATAATATCATTTGGATATTTTTCAAAAGATTTTAGACTAGATGCTTCATCAGATACATTATTATTAGAAAATGACCCGGATTTAAAACTACTAAGAGAAATTAATGATAGATATGGAGCTAAAGATTTTTTAGTTTTAACATACTCTCCTAAAGAAAGTATTATATCAGATAAATCAATAATTAATCTTAGCAATCTAAAACAGGAGATCCAAAATCTTAATTGGGTTGAAAGTGTAATAACTATTCTAGATATACCTCTGCTAGATAGTTCTGATGAACCTTTAACCGAAAGATTAAAAAATTTTAAAACATTAAAAAGTGAAAATATTGATAAATCTAGAGGATTTAAAGAAATATTAAGCAGTCCGGTATTTAGAAACTTTGTGGTTAGTGAAGATGGTTCTTCTACGGGTATTATTGTTAATTTAAAAAGGGATAAAAAATTAATCGAACTTCAAATAACAGGTGGTTCAGAACTTGAAAAATACAAAGATTATTTAAAAATTAAAAATCACGAAAACATTAAAGAAATTAGAAAAATTATTTCTAATTATAATAGTGATGCAAAAATATATTTAGGTGGAATACCAATGATAGCTGATGACATGATTACATTTATTAAAAATGATATAGTCGTGTTTGGGCTTGGTGTGTTTTTGTTTATTGTTACAACCTTATGGTTTATTTTTAAAAAATTGATTTGGATAATAATTCCAATAAGTAGTTGCTTTTTTTCAGTTTTAATTATGGTTGGACTGTTGGGTCTTTTGAATTGGAAAGTAACAGTAATTTCATCAAACTTTATTGCACTGATGCTAATCCTAACAATGGCAATGAATATTCATTTAAGTACAAGATTTTTGCAACTCCAGAAGGAATTTCCTAAATATAATAATTCAAAAATAATATTTCTTGCTACAACAAAAATGTTTTGGCCAATATTGTATACAGTTTTAACAACTATATGTGCATTTCTTTCTTTAATATTTAGTGGAATAAAACCTGTTATTGATTTCGGATGGATGATGACTTTAGGATTAATTACATCATTTATAATTACTTTTACCCTACTACCCACACTATTAAACTTCTTCTCAAAAAGTCATTCTAATATCAAAGAGCAAAAAAATTCTTTTATAACTAAATATTTTTCAATAATTTCTATAAAAAGAAGTAAAGCAATATTTATTCTAACCTTTATTGTAATAATTTTAAGCATAATAGGAATCAATAAATTAGAAGTTGAAAACAGTTTTATTAATTATTTTAATAAAAAAACAGAGATCTATAAGGGTATGAAATTTATTGATGAAAATCTCGGAGGAACAACACCACTAAATGTAATTGTAAAATTCAATAATACTGACCAAAATCAAATAGAAAAAGATGACGATGATTTTGACGACTGGGACGATAATGAAGATAAAAATCCAGAAAAATATTGGTTCACAAAAGATAAGGTTGATAAAATTAGAAAAATTCACAACTATTTAGATAGTCTTCCTGCCGTTGGAAAAGTTTTATCTTTTTCTTCTATCTTAGAAGTGGCAAAAAAATTGAATAATAATAAAGAATTAGGTACCTTAGAAATGGGAGTTCTTTATAGCAAACTGCCTGAAACAATTAAAAAAGAAATTGTAAACCCATATATTTCAATTGAGAACAATGAAGCAAGAATAAATCTAAGAATAAAAGACTCCTTAAAAAATTTAAGAAGAAATGACTTAATTAATCAAATCAATAATGATTTGGAAAACCAATTAAATTTTAAAAAAGATGAATATAAATTAGCAGGTGTTTTAATATTATTTAATAATTTACTTCAGAGTTTATTTAAATCTCAAATTCTAACTCTAGGTTTTGTAATGATGGGCATATTATTTATGTTTTTAATTCTATTTAGAAATATAAAGCTTTCATTAATAGGTGTGGTTCCAAATTTTATAGCTGCTTTTTTTATACTGGGAATAATTGGTTTAATGGAAATACCACTGGATATGATGACAATAACTATAGCTGCAATCACGATTGGAATAGCTGTAGATAATAGCATCCACTACATTTACAGATTTAAAGAAGAATATTTAAAAATCAAAAACTACAATAAAACTATAAAAAAATGTCACTCTTCTGTTGGAGTAGCAATATTAAATACTTCAATAACAATTGTGTTCGGTTTCTCAATTTTAGTATTATCTAATTTTATACCTACGATTTATTTTGGAGTTTTTACTGGAATTGCAATGCTTTTAGCTATGACATCAGTTTTAACACTTCTTCCAGCTTTAATAATTTATTTTAAACCATTTAGCTTAAAATAAATTTATGGAAAAAATAATTGATTTATTTGAACAAGTTCCTACATTTGATTCAATCTATATCATTATAACTATTCTAACTATAATAAGATGTACAAAAAGAGGTTTTGTTTTAAGTATTCTTTCTGCAGCAAGATGGTTGTTGGCCTACGTTATAACTTTATTTTTGTTTCCAAAATTTAAACCCTATTTAAAAGATACTATTTCAAATGAATATGTATTGGATGTTTTATTGGGTCTAAGCTTATTTGTTGTTATAGTTTTTATAATTTTAATGATTAATAAAGGAATCAGTAAAGCTGTAACCTACTCAGGAATTGGTACATTAGACAGAATATTTGGATTCTTTTTAGGATTTTTAAAAGGTTACATTATTGTAGTTTGCTTATTTGCAACCATTAATATTGTTTACAATCACAAAAATTGGCCATTAGATTTAAAAAAATCATTCACTTTTCCATGGGTTGAAAAAGGCAACAACTACCTTATAAAAGAATTTCCTAACGAAAAACAATATGAAGATGCAAAAGAAAAAGTACAAGAATTATAGCCCTAAAATAAAAGAAGAATGTGGGATTTTTGGAATCAGCAATTCCTCAGAGGCTTCAACCTTAACAGCATTAGGTTTGCATGCTCTGCAACATAGAGGTCAGGAAGGATGTGGAATAGTTTCTTATGATGGAAAAAATTATCACTCAGAAAAAAGATTTGGGTTAGTTGGAGATAATTTTAATAAGGAAAAAGTTTTAAAAAAATTACCAGGTAACTATTCTATTGGTCATAATAGATATAGTACAACTGGTGCAACAACTTTAAGAAATGTTCAACCTTTCTTTGCAGACACAAATGCAGGTGGAATAGCTATAGCACACAATGGTAACTTGACTAATGCAATTACTTTAAGAAAAAAATTGGTTGAAGATGGAGCAATTTTTTATAGTACCTCAGATACAGAAACTATAATTCAGCTAATTGCAAAATCAAAAAGAGAGAAAAAAATTGATAAGATCATTGATGCTATTTTCCAAATTCAAGGAGCTTACGCTCTTGTTTTTTTAACTCAAAATACTCTTATTGGAGTGAGAGATCCTTTTGGGATAAGACCTCTGGTAATTGGAAAGCTAAAAGATTCATATATATTTGCCTCTGAAACTTGCGCATTAGATATAATTGGGGCAAAATTTGTAAGGGAAGTTGAAAATGGAGAAATTGTTTGTATTGAAAATAATGAATTAAAAAGCATCAAACCTTTTCCAAAAAAAAAACAGAGGCCATGTGTGTTTGAATATATTTATTTTGCAAGACCTGATAGTATTTTAAATGGCAAATGTGCTTATGAATATAGAAAAGATTTTGGTAAAGAGTTGGCCAAAGAAACAGACATTGAGGCAGATATAATCGTTCCAGTTCCTGATTCTGGAAACGCAGCAGCTATTGGTTATAGCCAATATGTAAAAAGAAGTTTTGATTTAGGTTTAATTAGAAATCACTATGTTGGAAGAACCTTTATTGAACCTGTTCAAAAAATTAGAAGCTTGGGAGTTAAATTAAAATTGAATGCAAATAAATCAACAATAAAAAATAAAAAAATAGTTCTGATAGACGATTCTCTCGTAAGAGGCACAACTTGTCATAAAATAGTCAAAATGCTTTATGACTCTGGAGCTAAAGAAGTCCATGTTAGAATAGCTTCACCAGAAATAAAGTTTCCAGATTTTTATGGAATAGATACACCTACAAAAAAAGAGCTTTTAGCAGCAAACAAAAGCAACGATGAAATTTGTAAATATATTAATGCTAAATCATTAAAATTTTTATCTATTGATGGTATGTATAAAGCTATGGGATTTGAAAATAGAAACAGTGCATATCCTCAGCTAACTGATCATTATTTTACAGGAGACTATCCGGTAAAACCAATTGACAACCTAGGAGATGATAAAATAACTCAATTATCTCTATTAAGCACAGCTTCTAATAATTAATTTATGGAAAGAGTAAAATTTAAACAAATGAAAGATGGTACTAAAGAAGACTATCTTTTATTAGAAAAACACGAAAAAAAATATATTGAAGGTACCGCTGATAGGTTAATGAAATTTATGGGCAGTTTAAACACTACGTTAGAAGGCTATCAAATAACAAGATTAGAACATTCATTGCAAACAGCAACTAGAGCATTAAATGATAAAGCAGATGATGAAATGATTGTAGCTGCACTTTTGCATGATATCGGGGATGAATTGGCTCCATTAAATCATTCTGAATATGCTGCGGCGGTTTTGAAACCATATGTTAGTGAAAAAACACATTGGATAGTCGAAAAACATGGAGAATTTCAAATGTATTATTTTGCACACCACCTTGGAGGAAATAGAAATCAAAGAGAAAAATACAAGGGCCACAAATATTATGAAGATACGATAAATTTTTGTGAAAACTGGGACCAAAAATCTTTCGACCCAAATTTTAAGTATTTGCCTTTAGAAAGTTTTAAACCTCTAGTTAATAAAATATTTAGCAGAAAACCTTATTCTAGTTAGGTGTAAAATTTGCCAAACAAACTAAAAAACGAAAAAAGTCCATATTTAAAACAACACGAAAATAATCCAGTTGATTGGTTTCCTTGGAGCAAAGAAACTTTATTAAGAGCAAAGAATGAAAAAAAACCAATATTTTTAAGCGTAGGTTATGCAAGTTGCCACTGGTGTCATGTTATGGCTCATGAAAGTTTTGAAAATAATGACACTGCAAAAATAATGAATGAAAAATTTATAAATATAAAAGTTGATAGAGAGGAAAGACCTGATCTTGATTCAATATTTCAAAAAAGTTTAGGAGTTTTGACAGGAGCACAAGGAGGTTGGCCCTTGTCTATGTTTTTAGATGAAAATGCAGTTCCATTTACTGGAGGAACTTATTTTCCTCCTAAAGAAATGCATGGCAGGCCAAGTTTTACTCAGGTCTTAGAAAATGTTTCTAAAGTTTATTTAGAAAATAGAGAAAAAATAATTGCACAAGTTTCACAATTACAAATGGTATTTAAAGAGTTCAATAGAAAAAACGCAGTATTAAAACAAGATCTTGAACCATATGCTGAAAAAATTATTCAATATCTTGATGAAGAAAATGGTGGATTTAAAGGTGCTCCAAAGTTTCCTCAATTTTACGTTTTTGATACTATTTTTTATTTTTATAAAAAAAAAAATGATAAAAAATTTTTAAAACCCGTTGAAAAATTATTAAATAATATTTCTTCTAAAGGTATTTATGATCAGTTAGAAGGAGGTATTGCTAGATATACAGTGGATGAAAAATGGATTATCCCTCATTTTGAAAAAATGCTTTATGATAATATTCTTTATGTAAATTTGCTTAACCAATTTCTACAAAAAGAAAAATCTGATTATTTAAAATACAAGCTTAAACAAACTATAAACTTTATAAATGCAGAATTTATATCTGAAAACAATCTTCTTGGTTCTGCATACGATGCCGATAGCGAAGGATTTGAAGGAAAATATTATATTTGGAAGTATGATGAAATAAAAAATCATTTAAATGACAAATTTGAGATATTTAAAAAAAAATATTTAATTACAAAAGAAGGTAATTTTGAAGGTTCAAATATCTTAATAGAGAATAAAGATAACAAATTAAGTGTTGAAGAACTATCTGATATAGAAAAGACTGAAAAAATATTATTAACGGAAAGAAAAAAAAGAATTAAGCCTTTTTTTGATGACAAAGTTCAAACTGATTTAAATTGTTATTGGCTATACTCAAATCTCTACTCATCATTAATTTTAGATGATCAAGAACTTTACAAAAAAAACTATTAACTCAATTAGTCTTATTAATGAAAAGCTCAAAAAAAATGTTTTTCATTGTTATAATAAAAATAATATTGATATTGATGTATTTTTAGAGGACTACGTCTACTATTCTCTGTTATTAATTACCTTATATGAAATTAACAACGATAAAATTTCTTTAGAAAAATGTGTAAAAACCATGGAAGAAGTATGGAATTTATTTTTTAATGAAGAAAACAAATTGCTGCAAAAAAATATTTTAAAATCTAACGATTTGTTTGTTCAGCCTCTGGATATTGCCGATAATAATATTCCAAATGGAAACAGTATTTATCTCCTAATTTGCAATAAATTAATCAACATAACTAATAACAAATTATGGTCTAAAAAATTAGATATTTTGAGTAAATCTTACCATACATTTATAAATTACAATTTTTCACAGATGTTTAGCTATCTTAAAATACTAGATATTTGTGAAGAAAATATAACAGTTACTTTACATGGAAAAATAAATGAAAAACTAAAGAATGAAATATTAAAAAAATTTATGGGAAATGTTTCAATAATTTACAAAGAAAGCGAAAAAGATTCTTTCGTCATTATTTGCAAAAATCAAACATGTTCAGAAAAATTAAAAGATTTAGATGAGGTTCAACAATACATAAAGAGTAATTTATGAATTTTAATAAGTTGAGCAACCAAAAAAAAGGTTCGTTATTAGCTTTTATTGGGGTGATGTTTATTACTCCAGACTCTTTGTTTATAAGAATGGCCAGTATCGAAACTTGGGGAATGCTTTTTTATAGAGGAGCTATCCCATTTGTTGTGGTTTTGTTTGGGCTTTTGCTATTCTATAAAAACAATTTTTTGAAGGCACTGTTAAGGATTGGTTACCCAGGAATTTTTTATATAATAAGTTTTTCAATTTGTAATATTACTTTTATAATTTCAATTCAAAATACCAATGTAGCAAATACTTTAATTATGGTTGCTATGGCACCAATGTTATCAGCGGTATTAGGAGCTATATTTTTAAAAGAATTACCTGATAGAAAAACTTGGTTTGCAATATTTATAACATTTGCTGCTGTTACATATATATTTTATGATTCTATTGAAATAGGAAATTTTTTTGGAGATATCTTTGGTTTAATAACTGCTTTCGGTTTAGCAGTTAATGCTAACCTCGCAAGATATGCCAAAAGTGTTGACCTTGTACCTTCTGCAGTTATAGGCAAACTTTGCGTAGCTATATTTGCTTTCTTTTTCGTTGAAAGTTTCGAATTAATTAAAAATGATATTATCATTGTACCTTTAATGTGTATTATGTGTGTTGCTCTACCCTTTGTGCTTGTAACTATCGCTCCCCGATTTATTACAGCCGCAGAAGTAAACTTGTTTTTTCTTCTTGAAACTATAATAGGGCCTATCTGGGTATGGTTAATCATTAAAGAACAGCCAAGTCTGGAAACTATTATAGGCGGTTTGGTTATAATAATAACCATAGCTATTCACTCATTTCTTAAAATAAAAAATTCATAACTCGAACACATTAAAAGCTTGATTTAGTATAAAATCAGAAATAATTAGCTATCGATTTATGAATAAAGTTTTAAGAAATTCTTGGGCTCTTTTTTTAGGAATGGGTTTAATTATGATGGCCCATGGCTTTCAGGGATCATTATTAGGTGTAAGAGCTGTCTCAGAAAACTTTAGCTTAGCATCAACAGGTTTTATGATGTCCGGATACTTCATTGGATATTTCTTAGGTGCGCGTACTATTCCAAATATAATTTCTGGAGTAGGTCATATAAGAGTATTTGCAGCATTTGCATCAATTGCGTCACTTGGTATTTTAATTCATTCGATTTTTATCAATCCGTTTACATGGTTTGTCTTGAGAATAATAAATGGTTTTTGCATGGTCTGCATTTTTACTATCGCTGAAAGCTGGCTAAATGATAGGTCCAGTAACAAAAATAGAGGTAAAGTTTTATCTATTTATATGATTGTTTTGTATGGAGCGATGGGAATAGGAATGTTTTTTCTTAACTTTAGTAAACCTGAAAATTTTGAGCCGTTCATATTGATATCGGTAATTATGTCTTTGGCATTAATACCGATTTTGCTAACAAAAAGAAAGCCTCCGAATTTTAAAAAATTAAAAAGCATGTCTTTAAAAGAATTATATGAATGTTCGCCTCTAGGTATGGTGGGAGCTGTTTTTTATGGAACATCTCAATCCGCTTTGTTTACACTTTTAGCAGTTTATGCAGCATCTATGAATTTTTCAATTTTTGAGATTTCTTTAGTAACATTTCTTCTCGCAATATCTGGAGCAGTATCACAATATCCGGTGGGGAACTTGTCTGACAAATATGATAGAAGACTAGTTATAATTTATTCAACATTTGGTGCAGCATTATTTGCATTATTTGCAATACTTTCATCTTCAACTATGCATTTACCTGGTGATCTTGGAAGTAAATTTTGGTTTTATATTTTTTTAACACTTTTTTCATTTTGTAGTTTGCCAATGTTTTCATTAATTTTAGCTCATACTAACGATTTTATTACAAAAGATAAATTTGTTGCCGCGGGAGCAGGTTTGCAATTTGCATTTGGACTGGGTGCAATAAGTGGTCCTTTTCTATGTTCTTTACTTATGAATTTTATTGGAGAAAATGGATTTTTTATTTTTTTAATTATATTTCATTCATTAATTGGAGTTTTTGGGATTTATAGAATAAAAGTTAGACCTACTAAAGAAAATCCAGACTCCCAATTCGTTCCTGTGCCTCAAACTATTACACCAATAGGCATGGAATTAAATCCGACAACAGAACATATAGAAGAGCCATATAGTGAAAAAGTTAAGAAAATGCTTGAGAGAAAAGGAGTTAGCTATAAAAAAGAGGATGAATCAACTGAAGAACAAGTTTTGAAAGAAAATTAAAATAATATAATTCACTTAAATTTATCCACCTGTGGTTGTGTACAACATGAGCGCAAAGATTAAATCTTATGCTTGTGAAAATAAAAAAATTTTGCTGAAATAAGGAAAATAAAAATTTCAATGAGAAAAAAGAAAAAACAAAAAAGAACAAAAAAAGATGAAACTGGCTTAAAAAAATTAGCTAAAATTACATCTCAATCATTAAGTAGCGTTTATGAAGGTTATAAAAAAAACCAAAAGATAAAAAAGTTAGAAAATGCTAAATTAGAAAAAATCTCACAAAAAAAAGAACTTAAGCAAATAGAAGATCAACTAAAAAGAGATCAAGAAAAATTAAGGTTAAAAGAGGAAGAGCAAAAAATAAAAGACAAAGAAAGAAAATTAAAGGAAGAAGAATTAGTTAGAAAAGATGAAAATTTATCGAAAAAAGAAGATGAATTAAGATTAAAAAGTGATGAGTTAAGATTAAAAGAAAAAGAAATAAGAAAAAAAACTGAGGAACTAAAGCTAAAAGAAGATTCTCAGCAAAGAAAAGATATAGATTTAAAGGTTCGAGAAGAAGAACAAAAGCTTAAAGAACAAAGAGAAAGAAGAAGAAAATTTAAAGAACATAAACAAAAAGAAGAAGAAGAGCAAAAACAAAAAAACATTGAATCTATAAAAATAAAAGAATGGGAAGAAAAGTTTGATCAAGAGCAAAAATTAAAAGAAGAAAAAGAAAAATTAAAGGAAGAAAGATTAAGATTGAAAGAAATCGAAGATCAAAGATTAAAGGAAACTGAAGAGCAAAAGATCAAAGAAGAATTAGCATCAAAACTGCAATCTTTTGATGTAGATCAAAATAGAAAAAACTAAGATTAAAATATTTTTTAAAAATCTGTGTTTAAACTTTTATGAATAAAGAAAACGCAAGTAAGCTCTGGAAAATTATCCAGAAAGCTGGTGATTATCTCGCTGGACAACTACCTGACCACCCTAATCATCCAAAAGGTAGAAATCCATATGCCCATGTTGCTATTTGCATTAAATCAAAATTTAACAAAAGCTATAAATATATAGATGATGAAAAGTTTAATGAAGTAATTGAGTACATAGAGTATTTAAAAAAAAACCCAAGTTAACTATTGTTTTGGAAAATAGTCTTCTAATAAACCTTCTCTATAAATATCTGCTGTAGAACAGTGCAAACCTCCTCCGAAAGCGTATGCTTCTCTTAAATCTATAGGAACAACCTCCATACCTAGTTTGTCTAATTGTTCTGCTTGATAAACTTCACTCTTTTCTACACAAACAGTTTTTGGATCTAAAACTAAAACGTTCATTGAAAGCCATACTGACGAATAACACAACGGTGGAGGTGAATTGTGAGCAGGTTGAGCTGCATCAATTATTTCCCAGTCATTATTTTCAAACAATTTTTTTTGTTCTTTGGGTATTTTTCTTTGTGGATTGTTAATTATCAAACCTGGTCTTATTGGAGTGAAAGTTGCATCAATATGAATAGGATAAGGGTCTCCTGGGAAATTTAATGCATGGACTCTGTGATCTTTAAAATGTCTTCTTAACCAATCTATTCCTTTTAAATTTGTTGTAAATCCATGCTGTACTATTAAGTCTTTACCAAATCTTAAAATATCAGCTGCATCAAAAAGAGGTTCTTCCTCGGTTGTAACAAAAAATTTTTTTGCAGTCCATTCTAGTCTTTTTTGAACACCAATTTTTTCGGACAAATAATCTTTTCTATAATCATCATCAGTTAATCTAGGCTTAGGAGCTGACTCATGTCGCATATTTGAATCTAAGTTGTAATAATTTTGTATAAGAGGTCTATAATTTAAATACTCAAACCATCTACATCTGTAACTCATAGTTGCTTCTAATATTTCGTTACCAACAGTTAAAATTACATCTCTTGCAGGCATACAACCAAACATGCTTTCTGCTTTCCAATCTGGAGTAGAAATTTTTTGATTAAATTTTAATGGTACAGGTCTATCTACCTTTATTCCTTTTTTTTCTAATATAGATACAAAATTATTAAGAAGTTCATTTGCTTTATCAATAGAATCTTTAGTTCTTGGACCATATTTTCCTTTCATATCTGAGTCTTCAGGAACTTTTGCATCAACGGCAGGTTCAGGTGCAGGTATGCAGCATCCATCAGCTCTTCCAACAATTACATGTTTTAATGGATCCCACTCGTTCCAGCTATTAACAATAATTTTATTATTATTCATGAGAAAATACTAATTTAATCCAATGAATCTTCTATTTCCTTGAATTATTAAACTATAATAAATAATAGACATAAAGATTAAAAATCCACCAATTATTGTGTTGCTTGTTGGAACTTCATTTATACCAAGAATAGGCAGCCATACCCAAAAAATCCCTCCAATTACTTCAGTTAATGATAAGAGTGTAAGTTCAGCTGCAGGAATAACTTTTGATCCCATTGAATATAAAATTAAACCTAAACAAACTATTGTTCCGTGAAGTGAAAATAATGCCTGGTTTTTATTAGACGATAAAAATGACTGATCTTGAATAATTAACATAATTAATGAAAATATTGTACAAAACATTCCTGCTATTGCCACAGTAGTAAATTTTGGTGTATCTTTTTTCCATCTCAATGAAACAGAAAATACTGAAAAACCTATAGCAGAAGCCAAACCGAATAATAAACCTTCCAGTGAATTTTTACCTGTGGTTTCAAATGCCATTATAAATATTCCAATACTTGCAATTATTATAGCAATCCAAACATTTGCTGATATTTCTTCTTTTAAAAATAAAAAACCTAAAAGTGCAGTGATAAATGGCATAGCAGCAAGACATAACAAAGTTATTGCGGCAGTTGTGCTTGTTATTGACCAAATGAAAGTTATCATTGCTGTTCCCAGCCCTACTCCACCTATAACTCCTGCAATACCTATTTTAAGGTAATTTTTTATAAAATCTTTTCCTTCATCAAAGAAAAGAAATAAATTAAGTAAAATAAAAATTACAATTCCTCTCGTAAAAAGATATTGCCAAGGTACTGTTTCAGCTTGTTCTATATGTCTAACTACGTACGGTCCAAAAGACCAAAATAAACCTGCTAACAAAATAATTGTGATTGCTGATCTATGATCTTTTATATGTAGCATTCGAGATTATTATTACCAAATTGATATTTCTACAACTAAATTAAATTTAAATTTTAATTAAAACGGTGAAACTAAATAACACTCAACAATAACTCCCTTCTTCAAATATGATATTCCTGCAGGGAAAAGTGCCCATGAATTAGCTTTTGTAAGTGAATTTATTTTAAAGGACTCTTGACCTTTTAAAACTTCAAACTCAGTAATACCTTTTTTGGTTGTATTAAGTTTACCTTTAATAAATCTTGTAAAATTCTTTTTTTTTGAAAAAGAATTCTTAAGTCTAGCATATATTGGTTTTTCTGTGGTCATTTCCAAAGATTTTATTAAAAAAGGCAATATAAAAAATCTAAAACATGCAGCTGAAGATATTGGATTTCCTGGTAACCCAAAAAATACTTTATTTTTAATAAATTTTGCAAATGTAATTGGTTTACCGGGTCTTATGGCGACCCCCTTGAAATAATTTTTTAATTTAAATTTTTTTACTACATTTGGAATAAAATCATATTTTCCTGCTGATACGGCCCCTGAAGTAACGATAACATCAGTGTTTGATTTAATGTTTTTTATCAATTCTTTTTTAAATTTTTTAGCATCATTGTCTCTTAAAATAATTTTTTCTTTGAAATTAATTGGCATATATTTGGTTAAACTATTTAAATAATGAACATTTGAATTTCTAATTTTCCATAAAGGAATTTTATCCTGATTGGTGATTTCGTTTCCTGTTGAATAAAAATTTAGGTTTATTTTTTTTTTTACTTCAATTTTTTTTATACCAAGAGTTTTAAGTGCCATTATATGTGCCGGCTTGATTAATTGTCCTTTACCAATTATTTTTTTTCCCTTTCTGTAATCAGATCCTAAAAATCTTATATTATTATTTTTATTAATTTTTTTATTAACTAGTATATATTTTTTGTTTTTTTTACTTGGTCTAAATTCTATTTGTTCTATTGGTATAACTGTATCAAATGGTTTTTGAATTATTGCACCTGTCATTACTTCAATTGCTGAAAATTTTTTAATTATTTTAATATTAGGATCATCTCCAGCTGCTATAGTTTTTATTATTTTAAATTTTTTAATTTTTTTTTTATTTAAGTTTGTTGTATCTTTTGAATTTATTGCAAAACCATCAAATGCAGTATTGTTTGCTGCTGGATAATTATTTGAAGAATATATATTCTTTGCACAGATTCTATAAGAAGCTTTTTTAGTTAAAATAGTTTCGTTTCCTATTTTAATTTTACTTTTTGATAATATTTTATTTGATTTTTTATAGCTAATCATTTTTTAATTTATCCAAATTTTTTTCAGCTATTTTATACTCTTCTTGAGTATTTATATTTAAAAAATTGTTACTTATATCTTCTCCTAAATCAATTATTTTCATTCCGATTTTATCTGCCCACATTTCTACTTTTCTAAAATTGTTTTGCACAATATCTGTTTCTATTTTTTTACTTAGCTCTAATGACCAGAGTCCAAATATATTATGCCTTTGCTTATTAGATTTTATAAAATAAAGTAAATGTTCTTTTAAATTTGAATATTTTTCAAATTCATCAATTATCTTACTGTCAAAAAATGGTGTGTCACAAGGAAATGTTGCAATCCATTTGTAATTTTTTTTTTTTTCTAGGGCCCATTTCATTGCAGATAAAACACCAACTAATGGTCCAAGCTGGCCTTCAATACAATCTTTTATGACATGAATCTTGTTTTTTTTTAAGTTTAATTTATTGTTATTTGAAACTATCAATATTTCTGAAAATTTTTTTTCTAATTTTGATATAACATGTTCTATCATTGTCTTATTGCCTAGTTTTACAATTGATTTATCTTTACCAAATCTGTTAGACTTGCCACCGGCGAGGACTACGGGTAAAATGATATTTTCGTTCATAAATAGAATATAAAACATTGGAATTTTATTTAAAGAATATAAATGGATTTAGATATTTTAAAAATTGCGTCAAATACTGAGAACAATAAAATATTAGAAAATCATACACACCGTTCAAAACTAAAAAATTCAATTTGTGGTGATGAAATGGAAATTAATTTAGTAATTAAAAATGATAAAATAACTGATTTTGGATACCAGTGTAAATCTTGCATTTATTGCCAAGCATCTGTTAGTTTGTTATCAAGAAAAGTTATAAATAAACCAGTTAAAAAAATAAAAAGTTTGATAAATATGGTTTTATTTTTTTTCGATGAAAATAATAAATCATTTAATAACGAATGGTCAGGATTTAGTAAATTGTTTGATAAAAAAAATATTTCAAGAAAAGAATGTTTAATACTTCCATTTAAAACTCTATCAAAAGCTTTAAAATTTTGAATGAATAAATATAGCTTAGTTGATTCATTTTTTGCAGCGACTTTCTCAGCCATAACCTTGGGAGTTTTAACTTTGCTTTCTTACAAAACTGAATATGGTATTTTTCTAACCACCTCATTTGGCTCATCTATGGTTTTACTATATGGTTATCCAAATAGTTTGTTTTCTCAACCAAAAAATATTTTTTTTGGGCATTTGTTATCTTCATTAATAGGAATAATATTAATAAATTATTTTGCACTTCCAATTTTTATACTTATCCCTTTGGGAGTAGGTCTGGCTACATTATTTATGATTTTATTTAATATTGTTCACCCTCCTGCTGGAGCAAATCCTATAATAGCAATAATGGGTGGTGTTCATTTTGAATTTTTGCTAAATCCAATCATTGTCGGAACAATAATTATTATTATTTTTGGAATAGTTTTAAATAGATTTATTTTAAAAAAAAAATACCCTTTAATTTAAATTAAAAATAATTTTAATTTACTAAAGGTTTACCTGTTGCAAGAGTGTGCTTAATTCTTTCTTGGGTTTGTTTTGTTTCAATAAGTCTCATAAAAGACTCCAATTCTAATTTAAATAAATCATCTTCGGAAAGAGTTTTGTCTATTGATGTATCACCTCCACTCAAAATATTTGCTAACTCTTTACCAACCTTTACACCATGATCTAATATTATTTTTTCATTATAAAGTTTTTCTAAAATTTTAATCATTTTTTCTTTCAATGGTTTGCCTGACAATTTAAATTTACATTCATTAGGTGCTTTAAAATTACTATTTTCTTCTAGAATTTTTTTACACTCAATGAATAAACTATTTCTGTTCATTATCTTTTTATCTTCTGGCTTTAAATATTTTAAGGGCTCGGCTTCTACAGGGGAAGTAGCAGTTTTCGCATATCCAATAATATCAAATACTTTTAGTGATGCATAATCTGGATCTTTTTTTGCTTCATTTGACTGTGACCATCTCCACAACATTTCTTTACATCCGCCACCTGCTGGAACTAATCCAACGATAGTTTCAACTAAACCTACAATGATATTGGTATGTGATGCTACAAAATTACTTTGAACAAGTACTTCAAATCCTCCGCCTAAAGTTAAACCTGAAGGAGCTGAAACTACTGGGTGTTTAGAATATTTAAGATGCTTACAAGTTTCCTGAAAATATTTAATGAATTTTTCAACTGATTTGAAATCTCCTTTATCAACAAAATCCATTGTATAACTCAAATTTACTCCTGCCGAAAATTGCATACTCTCATTAATTATTATTAACGGTTTGTCAGTTGCTTTTTTTAAGCAATCCATTGAATTATAGTCCAATGTATTTGCTTTGGTTGTAAACTCCACAATATTAAAGTCTTCAAATTTATAAATTTCTGCAGATTTGTTTTTATCTACATTGATAGCTTTTGGTTTAATTTTTCCTAATGTTTCTATATTTGTATAAAGCTGTCTCTCTCCATAAAAATTTTCATTTTTTGATTTAGATAAATTTTCTAAAAACTTATTATTTTTAAAACTATCTATCCTTTCAAAAAAATTTTTAACTCCTATTTCTTTAAGCATTTCAAATGGACCTTTAACCCAATTAAAACCAAGTCTCATGGCTTCATCAATATCATTAAATTTATCTGTAATTCCCGGAACTAACGAAGAAGCATATATTATTATTTTTGAAATAACAGACCATGCGTATTCACCATATTTATCTTTTCTGTTGATAAGATTTTTAAGGTCTACTTTATCTATTTTTAAATCAATTTTTTTTGATATGGAGTATTTCTCAGTTTCTAAGTTAATTGCTTCAAGAATTTTTTTACCTTCAGCTTTATTCATTCTATAAAAACCTCCTTTACCTTTTCTGCCTGTGTAACCAGTTTCAATTAGTTTTTTAATTAATGGTATTTCTTGAGCAACTTTTTGAAATTCATCATTTTTAGGAAGCTCTTTAATAAAACTCTT
Source organism: uncultured Pelagibacteraceae bacterium (assembly GCA_902531885.1). GTDB lineage: Bacteria > Pseudomonadota > Alphaproteobacteria > Pelagibacterales > Pelagibacteraceae > Pelagibacter. The sequence continues at coordinate 8,630 of CACAFZ010000001.1, read as the reverse complement.
GAGAACATCTTCCATTAAATCGATCCCAATTAAATCATATAAGCCAAATACTCCTGTTTTAGGGATTCCCATTGGTCTTCCAAAGACTGCATCTGCTTCCTCGATTGATAGTTTCATTCTGAATGCTTCAGTCATTGCAACTTGCATTGCATAAACACCTACTCTATTTCCCAAGAAACCTGGGGTATCGTTACAAATTATTGCACCTTTTCCTAAAAGGTTTTCACAAAAAACTTTTAGAGAATTTATTTTATTAAGATCATTATTTTCACTTTTAACAATTTCTAAAAGACCCATATATCTAACTGGATTAAAAAAGTGGGTAATACAAAAATCTTTCTTTTCTTCATCAGATAAATTTTGTGATAATATTTTAATTGGAATTGATGATGTATTTGAAGAGACTATTGCTCCATTTTTTCTTGTTTTAAATATTTTTTCATAAATATTATGTTTTATATCTATTCTTTCTACTACTGCTTCAACAATCCAATCAGCATCTTTTACAACATTAAAATCATCTAAAATGTTTCCAACTTTAATATTATCTATTTTTGATCTATCTATTAAAAGCGGTGGTCTTGAGTTAAAAATTTTATCTTTGGCTTTTTGACTAATTTCCGTTTTTAGATCTAGTAAGGTTACAGGTATATTTGCATTACATAATTGTGCAGCAATACCACTTCCCATTGTTCCTGATCCAATTACAACTACTCTTTTTATTTCCATAAAATTTATAACTTGATTAAATAATAGATTATCTGTTGATACCTCTTATTCTTTCAGATCTTCTTCTTAAAAGTTCTGCGGTAACAAGTATTAATGTTGAAAGAATAATTAAACAAGTAGCAACAGCAAGTATAGTTGGGCTTAATTGCTCTCTTAACCCCGTCCACATTTGAATTGGAATTGTTGTGTTATCTAGTCCAGCTAGAAATAGTACAACTACAACTTCATCGAAAGAAGTAACAAATGCAAACAAGCCACCAGAAATTACTCCTGGTAAAATTAATGGCAAAGTTATTTTCATAAAAGTGTTTACTGGATTACTTCCAAGGCTAGCTGCAGCTCTGGTTACGCTATGATCAAAACCTGAAAGAGTTGCAGTAACAGTAATTACAACAAATGGTGTTCCCAAAACTATATGAGCCAATATTATCCCTGTATGTGTCGCAGCTAAACCAACTTTAGCCATAAAAAAGAAAATAGCGACGCCTGAAATAATAAGAGGAACAATCATTGGTGAAATTAAAGTTGCCATTATTATCCCTTTATAAGGCATATGTCTGCTACTTAGGCCTAATGCTGCAACAGTTCCAAGTAAAACAGATCCTAATGTTGCAAAAATTGCGATAAAAAAACTATTTTTTGCAGCAAGTCCCCAGGGGTTTTTTGTTCCATAAATCATATCGTTGTACCATCTCAAAGAAAAAGCGTCGGGGTCCAGTCTTTTCATTCCTTCTGAAAAGCTCAAAAATTCTTCAGCATTAAATGATAATGGAAAAATTACAAACAATGGTGCTATTAAAAAGAAAAATACAAAACTGCAAATTGCTAAATATATATAGTGCCAAATTCTATAATGTGTTTCTGTATATTTTGGTAAAGCCATATCTATCCCAATTTAATATTATCAATTCCAACTAATTTATTATAAATCCAGTAAACAACTAATACTCCGGTCAATAACATTAGTCCCATAGCTGATGCAAAACTCCAATCTAAAGTGCTTTTCATATGAAAAGCTATCTGGTTACTTATAAGTGTACCAGAAGCTCCACCTACTAAGGCTGGAGTTATATAATATCCAATTGCAAGTATAAAAACTAACAAACAACCTGCGCCTATACCTGGGATTGTTAATGGAAAATATACTTTCCAGAATGCAATGAATGGTGTTCCGCCTAGAGATTTCCCTGCTCTCATCAAGCTTGGCGATATAGTTTTCATAACGCTGTACAAAGGTAACACCATAAAAGGTAAAAGAATCTGTGTCATCGCAACATAAGTGCCAGTTTTGTTGTACATCATCTCCGGCCTATTATCGTCAGAAACCAAACCTGTTAAAACAAAAAAATCATTTATGACGCCTTGTTGTTGCAATAAAATCATCCAACTTGCAGTTCTTACAAGTAAAGAAGTCCAAAAAGGTAGAAGAACACAAATCATTAATAAATTGCTATACTTCATTGGTAATGTTGCTAAAAGATGCGCAATTGGATAACCCATTAAAAAACAAAAAATTGTAACAAAAAGAGCTACCTCTAAAGTTCTTAACCATAAAATTTTGTGAACTCTTCTATCTTCGGGGACTTGAACTATTTTGCCGTCTTCATTTTTGTACATATCTATACCTTTTAAGTATTTTGAATATGTATACTCAGGTGCTCTTCTTTTAATTGCTCTCCAATATTCTACATTTGCCCATCTTTTGTGAACTGCCATTATTTGTTCTTTATAATTTCCTTCTTTAAATTTTTTCTGTTTTCTAGCTAATTTTTTAAGAATACTTTTAAAACCATTTTTCTCATAATTCATTTGAGTTGATAATTTTCCATGTCTTTTCTCTTTAACAAGAATTTTATAATCTAAATAAAATGCCTCAAAAACTTCCTCTGGTGGCATTTCTTTTCCATCCCATTTTTCCATAGCTTTAAATGTTTTGGGAAGCATATTGGTAACCATTCGATCATCAACACTTCTAAAAAGCATGTCCCCAATTGGAAAGACATATGTAATTAATATAAATAATAATAAAGGTGCTACGAGTAAAAAAGCTTTTATCTTATTCTTTTTTTCAGCTTTTTTTAGACTCTCCTCTAAAGGTATGCCGTCAGTTGTTAAAATTTTTTGTGTTTCACTACTCATAAATAAAAAGGGCGGTTATAAAATAACCGCCCCTAAATATAATATATAATTTTAATCTTTAAAACTTAAAATTATAGACCAGCTTTCATAGCTTCCCATTTTTCTCCAATCTCTGTGCCGTTATCAGCCCAAAATACTGGATCAACTAGAAAGTAGTTTTTTGTATTTCTTGGATTTGTTGGCATATGAGGTACCATATTTGTTTTACCATCTTTATACCAAGGCTCTCCTTTTTCCATAATTTTTATAGAAGATTTTCTCCAAGGTGCATAAGCAATATACTTTGCGCTTCCTGCTAAACCTTCAGTACTTGTCATTTCAGCAAGAGCTTTTTTCGCATCAGCTTCGTTTGGACCACCTTTAACTAAAACAAAGTATTCATAGTCAAGACCTTGTCCATCCCAAACCTGAACTATTGGAGCACCTTCTCCAACTGTTGCGTTGAAGAATCTACCGTTCCAACCAGTTGCCATTACAACTTCACCACTCATTAACAGTTCTGGTGGTTGAGCGCCTGCAGACCAAAATACACATCCACCGTTTGGATCAGTACAAAGTTTTTTGATCTTATCCATTGCTCTTTGGATGCCTTTTTCAGTTTGAAGAGCTTCGTATATTTTTGCTCCACCTTTTTTTGGTTTAATTCCATCTGCAGCTAAAGCTATTTCTAAGTTAGTTAATGCACCTTTGTATATAGCTCTTTTTCCAGGGAATTTTTTTGTGTTAAAGAAATCTTTTATAGTTTTTGGTGTACCCTTAAGATTCTCGCTGTTATACGCGTAGTTCCAAGAATATAAAATATTTCCTACAGCACATTTACTAGGCATTGATGTAAAGAAATCTTGACTTGCTGGAGTTCCATCTGGAGCTGCAGGAAAGTCTTTATCAAAATCAAACTCAACAAATAGACCTTCGTCACATCCATTAATAGTATCCATAGCATAAACATCTATGATGTCCCACACTATTGCACCTGCTTCTTTTTGTGCTTTAATTTCAGATAATCCACCTGAATAGTCTACCCATTCTATAGGTATTCCTAATTTTTTAGCAGTTGGATCACCGTATCCTAACTTTTGAGACTCTGTATAAGCCCCACCCCATGATGCAACTACTACTGCAAATGCTGATGAAGTTATAGAAAGAGCAAAAGTCAATGTAAGTAATAATTTACTTAGTTTTCTCATTTATCCTCCGTTTAAACGTTTTTTAAGGGCTGGATTAGAACAAGGATATATTTGAGAGTCAACAGCCCATTTATTAAATATTATCAGGCATTTATTATTGTTTAGAATGAATATAGTTTACTTTGGGTCTAAAGCTCTAGCATCTAAGCTGTTCCATCCTACCGCAAGTTCATTTCCTACTTTTATATCCATCCTTGCAGAGCTATTTGGAACTTTAAGTATAAATTCGCTATTGCCTAGCATGTTTAATCTCACTCTTGTGTGGTCACCATGATAAATTACTTCTTCTATTTTCCCATTGTGCTTATTGTCCATTTTTTTCTCTGGATTAATAATTGCTCTTTCGGGTCTTAAAGAAACTATAGTTCTCTCTCCTTTAGATTTTACTCTAATTGGATTAGATAATATTTCAGTACCTGAATCTAACTTAACTTTACATTCACCTTTTGAAATATCTACGACCTCACCTGAAAAAGTATTATTTTCTCCAATAAACTCTGCAACAAAAGAATTTACTGGTTCTTCGTACAATTTGTCAGGGCTGGATAACTGTTGAACCTTGCCATCATTAAACACTGCAATTCTATTTGACATTGTTAAAGCTTCATCTTGATCATGAGTAACATAAACAACTGTAACGCCTATGCTTTCATGAATATGTTTTATTTCATATTGCATACTCTCTCTTAAATTTTTGTCCAAAGCTCCTAATGGTTCATCCATAAGTACTACTTGTGGATCAAATACCAGTGCTCTTGCAACAGCTACTCTTTGTTGTTGTCCGCCAGATAATTGACCTGGCATTCTATTTTCAAATCCTGAAAGCGAAACCATTGATAGTGCTTTGTCTACTTTTTTATCCGTGTCTTCTTTTGAAAATTTTCTTACTTTTAAAGGGAAAGCTAGATTCTCGTACACTGTCATGTGTGGAAATAAAGCATAATTTTGAAACACCATTCCTATTCCTCTTTTATGAGGTGGTATATTTGAAATCGGATTTGTATCTAAATAAATTTCTCCATTTGTAGGCGTTTCAAAACCCGCCAACATCATTAGACAAGTTGTTTTGCCAGAGCCAGATGGACCTAACATTGTAATAAATTCACCTTCAGCAATATCTAAATTTAAGTCTTTAACTACTAAGACCTTGCCATCATAACTTTTATCAACTTTATCAAATTTAACGAATTGCTGCTTCTTTGACATGAGGATTTAAAACATTTGTAGAGAATTATTTCAAGTTCTTTTATTTTATATGTAAATCTCTAGAATAATTGCAGAATAATTCACTACCTTTTTCAGTAACCCTTACTGATTCAGAAGCTTCTACACCCCAATCACCAAATTGCATAACAGCTATCATGTGAAAACAAACATTAGGTTTTAGTACCGTCATATCTCCTTTGTAGATATTTAATGTGTGTTCACCCCAATCTGGTGGATACCCTATTCCAATTGAATATCCGGTCCTTGATTCTTTTTTAATATTATATTTATCAAGAACTGCCCAAAATTTCTTAGCTACATCATCAGCAGTATTGCCAGGTTTTGTGGCGGCTATACCAGCGTCAAGAGCTTCATTGGTGACTTTCATCGCATCTATTTTTTTTTGTTCAGGTTTTCCCAGCTGAACTGTTCTTGCCATTGGACAATGATATCTTTTGTTAACTCCTGATAATTCAATTATCGTAGCTTCTCCTTTAACAAATTTTTCATCTGTTGCTGTTAAATGTGAAGCTGAAGTTCCTTTTCCTGTGGGCAACAATGTTGCAATACTTGCATATTCTCCTCCAATCTCTGGGGTTCCTCTAAAAAGCGCTCTTTGAATATCTGCAACAGCATCACATTGTCTAACGCCTGGGTTAATACTTTCCATAGCTACTTTCATTCCTTCTTGTGATATTAATGCAGCTCCTTTCATAAGTTGAATTTCTGTTTCGGATTTAATTAATCTAGCCCAATTAACTAATCTTTCAGAGTCTTGAATTTTAGCGTTTGGCAAACCTTGTTTTAATTTTTCATAACAATAGGCAGTGAAGTAGTGACTATCCATTTCAACACCAATATTTAATTTATCCCATTTATTTTTTTTAATTAATTCAATTAAAGGATCATAAGGATGCATTGGCCATGTATGAATATATTTTTCCTCATACACAATTATATTTTCTTTTTTCAAATAAGTTTTGATGTATGCACCTCCAGCATCTTGTGCTCTTACAAAACACAAAGGTTCTTCAGCGTTAGCATGAACTATTACACACTGAGTATAGTAAAATGACCAAGCATCATATCCAGTTAAGTAATTCATATTATTAGTATCTTGGGAAATTAGTAGTTCAATACCTTTATCTTGCATTGATTTTTGAACTCTTTTTAATCTACTTTTGTACTCTTCTTTGTTGAATAACATTTTTAATTTGTATTAAAAAGTTTTCCAAATCCTTTGATGGATTGGTTTTTTCCTATGCTTTGTAAAGTGTCCCAAATTAAAACTTGATTACTTGAAAGTACAGTTTTGTTTAATTTTTTTTCCAATTTATCTATTATTGATAATGCTGGTAATGCCGTGCAAGAAATAAATAATGCATCAGCATCTCCTAAATCCATATTACATAGAATTTCATATAAGTAATTCGGATCTACTTTTCCAATATCCAAATCATTAGTAATATCAAAATATGAATTTGTAGTGACAATAAAATTTTCTTTTTTGAAATAATTTAAAACATCATCATTCAATACTTTTGAATAGGGAGTAAAAATTGAGATCTTTTTAATATTCATTTTTTTTAAAGCATTTAATGCTGCTGTGCTAGGTGTCGTAACTTTAGCTTCCGGTTTTGCCTTATTAATTTTATTTTTAATATTTTCATAACCCGCAGCAACAGTACCTGACGTACATCCATAAACAACGCAGTCAAGTTTTTCGTTTGGAAGAATATCTTCTGAAACTTCTGTAACAGTATTTGACATCTTAATTAAGTTTTTGCTTGTTAAGGGGAAATAACAATGAATTCTGTTTACAAACAGATCTATGTCCATATTTTTAATAACATCATTAAAATCTTTCTCAATTCTAAAATCTGTAGCTAATGTAATTAAACCTACTCTAGAATTAGAGTTAACTTTATATTTTGGTTCTATTTTTGTAGAATACATTTTTAAAAAAAAAATATATCATAAACTATTTAATATTCACTATAATTAAAAGGTTGTTATGAAAATTGGATTTATAGGGCTTGGAAATGTTGGGGGTAAATTAGCAGGTAGCTTGTTAAGAAATAAGTTCGAGCTAACAGTAAGGGACTTAGATAAAAACTTAACAAATGAATTTAAAAACAAAGGAGCTAAAGTTGCTAATAGCGCAAAAAGATTAACTGAACAAAATGATTTGATCGTCACTTGTTTGCCATCGCCTGAAATATGTGCGGAAGTAATGGAATCAGCTGATGGTGTAATTAATGGTCTTTCAAAAAATAAAATTTGGTTGGAAATGAGCACAACTGATGAAACTGAAGTTAAAAGATTAGGAAAATTAGTTTTAAATAAAGGAGCTACTCCTTTAGATGCGCCAGTTAGTGGCGGATGTCACAGAGCAGCAACAGGAAATATTACCATTTTTGTTGGAGGAAAAAGAAAAGTTTTCGATCAAATTCTTCCAGTTTTAACCATAATGGGAAAAAAAATCTTACATACTGGTGAACTTGGAACAGCTTCTATATTAAAAGTAATTACAAACTATCTAGCTTCTGTGCATTTAGCAGCACTTGGTGAAGCTTGGACAGTAGCTAAAAAATCAAAATTAGATCTTAATAAAGCTTTTAAAGGAATAGCTGTTTCGTCTGGAAACTCTTTTGTTCATGAAACTGAAAGTCAGGTAATTTTAAATGGATCTTATAACATTAATTTTACAATGGATTTAGTTGAAAAAGATATGAATCTTTTTAATGATCTTTCAAAAAAACTTAATACTCCATTAGAAATATCCCCATTTGTATTAGATATATTTAAAGACGCACAAAAAAAATACGGCTCTAGAGCATGGTCATCAATGGTAGTTAAAAGACTTGAAGATAAATTTGGTTTGAGCTTTAGGGCTTCTGGATTTCCTGATGAATTAACTGATAATGAAAAAGAAGAAAAAGGATATGAAATTTAATTAATATGTTAATAATAAATTATGCTTGATAAAAAAAATTTTTACATAAATGGAAAATGGGTTAAACCTTTTAAGTCAAATGATTTTGAAGTAATTAATCCGTCTAACGAAGAACCTTTTGCTGTTATTTCACTAGGATCTAAAGAAGATACTGATTCTGCTGTAAAAGCAGCAAAAAATGCTTTTGTTAATTGGAAAGATACCTCAAAAGAAGAAAGAATAAGTCTTTTAGAAAAACTTCTAAAAATTTATAAAAAAAGATTTAATGAGATGGCTGAGGCAATGTCAAAAGAAATGGGGTCGCCTATTGATTATGCAATATCAACTCACGCTACGTCAGGACAGGCTCATTTGGAAGATTTTATATTAAGATTAAAAGAATTTAATTTTGAAGAAATTTTTAATTTAAAATC